>JBBILN010000006.1:48770-167022 GCA_037444905.1 bacterium
TCAGCAATGATCCCGACGCCGGCAAGAATCCTTTCAAGGTCGTGCTGCGCGGCGAAGGAGTGTCTCAGCCGGATATCGACGTGAAGCCGTTGGTGCTCGAATTTGATTCGGTGCGAGTCACGCGCTCTGTGAAGCGGTCGTTGACGATTGCCAATCTCGGCGCAAACATTTTGAACGTTGACAGTTTGGTGTTTTCGAATCCGGATTTTTCGACTGAGACAAACGCATTTGCTTTGGCGTGCACGAAAGATAGCGTGATTACCGTCACATTCTCGCCGACGCTTGTGCGCGCGTATAACGATACCTTGTGGATTTGGAGCAACGATCCCAACGAAAACCCGGTCGTTGTGCTCTTGCGCGGTGTTGGCAAGCCGGCACCCCAAGCAATTATTGTCGTGAAACCGTTGGAGCTTGATTTTGGCGTGGCTTGTGCGGACAGTGTGCTCTTTGTGGAAGTGAGCAATGCCGGCGATACGACGCTGCACGTCACGGATTTGAATTTTTCCAATCCGGCGTTTTCTACGACTCACGACACGAGCTTTGCCGTGGGGCCTGGCGCGAATGTGACCATTCCGGTGCTCTACACCGCGACAGAGGGCCAGACCGACACAGGAACGCTTTCGATTCTGAGCGCGGAGCAGCCGACTGTGGTTGTCACTTTGAAAGGCCAAGGCGGCGCGCCTGATATTGCGGGTGCAACCGAGGCTATTTTCGATACGGTCGAAGTTCAAGTCTGCGCCGGAATCAGCAATGCGGATACGCTCGTCTATACCATCAACAATGAGGGCGCTTGCGCTTTGCGAATTGATTCGCTTCGTGTCGGCGGCCCGTTCGCGGTGATCTCTCCGGCCACGCCGCAAACGATTCCTGCGGGCGGAAGCTTGGTGGTCACGTTATCCTTCACGCCTCAAGCGAACGGCAGTTTCGTCGATACGTTGCGCGTCTTCAGCAATGATCCCGACGCCGGCAAGAATCCTTTCAAGGTCGTGCTGCGCGGCGAGGGCATCTCTCAGCCGGATATCGATGCCAAGCCGGATACGCTCGACTTCGGATCCGTGCAGGTCACACTCTCCAAAGAGTTGCCGCTGACCATCACCAATTTCGGCGCGAGCCTTTTGACCGTTGATAACCTGACGGTTTCGCACCCGGACTTTGGCGTTGATACCGGCGAGTTCTCTCTGGCGTGCAATGAAGACAGCGTGATCACCGTCGCGTTCTCGCCCAAAACCATTGGCGCTTACTTGGATACCCTGTGGATTTGGAGCAATGATCCCGATGAAAATCCGCTTGTTGTCATTCTCCGCGCGAACGGAACTCCGCCGCCGCAACCTGACATTGAAGTTTCGCCTTCCGTGATTCCATTCGGTACATTGTGCGCGGTTGATTCACAGGCCGTTGAAGTCCGCAACATTGGAGCAGGCTCGTTGCACGTCACGAATTTGGTCTTCACCAACCCCGTGGCGTTTTCGACGACGCATGCTCGCGATTTCGTCGTTGCGCCGGGCGATACTGAGACGGTTATGGTGGTTTTCAAACCTACCTTTGCAAAACCCGATGCGGGCAGTTTGTTGATCTACAGTAATGATCCTGTTGATTCGGTTGTCGTTGTGAATCTGCAAGGATCTGGAGGCACGCCGGACATTGCGGGCGGAAGTGAAGCCCTATTTGATAGCGTCGAAGTGCAAACCTGCTCAGGCTCGGAGAAGAGCGAAACGACCATCTATACGTTGCGCAATCTTGGCAATTGCACGCTGACGCTTAAAAGCTTGAGCGTGCGGCCCCCGTTCAGAGTGGTGCCTCCCATCTCGTTCGAGATTACTCCGGGTGGAAGCTTAGACGTTCCTTTGGTTTTCACGCCGCTCACCAGCGGTATGTTTGCCGACACGTTGTTTATCACCAGCGACGACCCCGACGAAAAGATTTTTAAAGTCGTGCTGAGAGGCAAAGGCGTTTTTCATCCGGATATTGATGTGACGCCTCTCGCCCTCGATTTCGGCAAAGTGCTGGTGGGTGAGTCCGACTCTCTCTTCATTACCATAGCCAGCAAAGGTGCGAAGGATTTGATCGTGAGTGGTTTGGTATTCTCCAAGCCCGCGGATTTCCGTAGCCCGACGGCCCCGCCTTTCACCCTGCCGTGTTCTACGGATAGCGTGATCACGATCATTTTCACGCCGTCCATAGAGGGGTTAGTTAATGAAACTTTGAGCATCTTCAGCAACGATCCGAATGAGAATCCGGTCGTGGTGCAGTTGCGTGGAGAAGGCGACGCTCGCACGCCGATTGTTGATTTGCAGCCGAAACCTCTGCAATTCCCGGATGTGTGCCTCGGCGCGGACGCCACGCTTTGCCTCACCGTCACGAACAGTGGCACGCTTGATCTGGTAGTCAGCAATTGGTATATCATTCCGCCCGACGGTATTTTTGCTTCCGAGGTGAAAGAGTTCGAGCTTGGCGTCGGCCAACAGAACAACGAGAATATTTGTGTGACGTTCTCGCCCAAAGATACTGTGGAGTATCGAGGCTACCTCGTGATCGAGAGCAACGCACCGAGCAGCCCGGACACGGTATTGCTCATCGGCCGGGGCCTCTCGCCTCACATCGCCGGAGCGGATTCATTGTTCTTCCCGCCAACCGGCGTGGGCGATACCAGCACCGTGCTCTACACCGTGTTCAACAAAACGACGTGCGATTTGCGTCTCGATTCGCTGGCGATTTCCGGAGCGGATTCGAGTGATTTCAGCGTCGTGGGCATGACGATTCCGCCCGACACCACGATCGCGAGCAACGACAGCTTGAAAATCTCCGTGCGGTTCATTCCGACGGCGCTTGGGCTAAGAACGTCGCAGATGAAGATTTGGAGCAATGACCGCAAAACGAATCCTTTTGTGGTGCAATTGCAAGGCAACGGATTGCCGGGCGCGTTGACCGTTATTCCAAATCCTCTGGAAGCAAAAGCGGCTTGCGTAGGCGAAACCAAGATCATCATAGGACGTTTGGAAAATAACGGTCCCGGCATATTGGTTCTCTATCCGCCGCTGCAATTGGCTTCGGAAGTGAATAGCAACGATCAGTATCGGCCTTTTAAGCTCATCGCTCCCATTTTGAGGCAAGATAGCCTTGTGCTCGCCGCGGGCCAAGCTGTGGAGATCAAAATCGAGTTTACCGCGAACGATACGGGAACATATACGGACGAGCTTTGGGTTCGTCTCGGAACTCCGAACGCGGCACCGACTTCCGTCCCGGTGGTAGGGAATGCGCGGGAGAAAGGCGCAAGAATTTCCGTCGTGCCGGATGTACTGAGTTTTGTCGGGCGTTGGAACAAAGATGCGGTGCAGAGCGTCTCCATCAAGAACATTGGATGCGAGCCTTTGACGATCCAGAAAGTGGAAGTGATTTTAGGGCAAAATAATTTTGTCTTGGAAACGGATCCGTCTGTCGTTACTCTGCAGCCAGACGTAAGCGTTGATGCTACCGTGTCTTTCAGGGGAAGGATTTTTGACAAGGTTTACACCGGAGAGTTGGTGGTCTACAGCACGGACTCCGAAAACAACAGCCCGGAGCACGTAATGTTGACCGGTCGTCTCGAAAGTGGCGATAACATCTGTCTCACTCTTCCCGATACATTGAATTTTGGTGAAGTGGCCGTCGGCAAAGAGCCTTCGCTACCTCTGAAAATTGAGAATTGCGATGTTCAAGATGAGACCTTTCTTGTCATTAAAGCTCGTGAGCTGAAGAATGAGAAAAAAGCGTTTATAGTTTCTCTTGACGGCGAGGTTGAATTGGTGCCCACCGAGAAAAATTCATTCAATGTGAACTTCAAGCCAAATGCCTCTCGCGTTTTCCTTGATTCGCTGTTGTTGGACGTTTGGATAAAGGATAAGCCCGAGACTAGGATTACAGAGAAGGTGGTGCTCATCGGCACGGGCACTGGCGTTGACGAAGTCACACTCAGGCCCAATGTGGTGACGCCCAATGGCGATGAGAAGAACGACTGGGCGGTTTTCACATTTCCAGAGGATCTCCAAAACCCAGTCGTGCGCATTTTTGACATGCGCGGCCTGCGCGTCATTTTGTTGCAGGATGATGATGGCAACAATACCATTAAGTGGGACGGCAAGGATGACAAGAGGCAATACGTTTTGCCGGGTCCTTATCTTTGGATTTTCGAAGCTGAAGGCCGCAAAGTCAAGAGCGGTCAAATCGTCGTAATTCGTTAGTCTCAGAGCATGGTCACGCCTTGCGCGAGTCCGTTTTAAAGCGAAATTATCTTGCGCGAGGCGTGTTCGTGTCTGCGCTTTGAAAAGACATCGTGGTGTTGAACGAGGACATGAAACTGAATACTTGGAAAATGAAGCTCAGCGCCGCCGGGATCTTGCTTGTTTCAACTGTGGCTGTGTTGAAAGCGCAGTATTTGATTACCGCCAATCCTGCCGATCGTGGCGATCCGCGCGCCAGTTTCTCCAACGCCGCGGTTGTGGCCGAGCAAGATCGGCTTTTAAGTGTGGGCAGTAGAGCGCTTTTTTTCGGCGCTACTGGGAACGGCTTGGATCTCACTCATAGTTATTTCACGTTCACAAACTCACATCATACTCTGGCCGGAGTTGATGAAATTGGCTTCGGAGTGCAAGGACAAGTTCTGCACACGCCCATGTTCAACGCTGTGGCTATTAATGCACTATTGGCTAAGCAGTGGTCCGATAAATTTTCTGTAGGAATGAATTTGGGTTTTGCCAATCGCGCGTTTGACACGGGTAGTTTTATTTTGGAGGCGCTGGATGACCCGTTGGTACAGAGCCCCTCTAAGTTGATCTTTCCGGATCTTGGCGTGGGCTTGCTGGCGATCCCAGCACGCAACGTTGCGGTGGGAATCGGAATCAATCATCTCACTCAACCCAGTTATGCTTTTTCAGATACGGTGCAAGATGCGAACCTGCCTCGTTCTGTCAGTGCTGGGGTTGCATTTGGTTTCGGCAACAGCCTCACCTCTTTCCGGGCGTTGATGAGTGTGGCTTACGAAGAGCGGGAGGTTATGCCACTTTTTGCGGTGGAGGGTTTTCGAGAAAACTTGGGCTCGTTTATGACCGGCTTGGGCCGCGAAACCGCGTTTGTAGACGCCAAGCTGCGCTTGCTAGAGGGCGTTGCACTGAATCTGCGCTACAGCTATCCTCTGAATGAGCTTAGCACCGCCAGCAGCGGCTCTCCGGAATTCGGCTTGATTTTCAATCTCGATAAGAATCTCTCTTTGTATGCAATGGAGTGGACCGAGCCTCGCATTCCCCCCAAGCCCGCCATCAGCCTCGCGCATGCGTTTCTGGTCGAATCTGCCTACGACACGCTCTTCATCACCGAAAAATACGTCAAAAGAACGTTCGCTCCGGAAATCGAGCCCAAGCATCTCGCCGATTTGCCGCGCGCCATCTTTTTTGCAGCAGAAGCTGATAGTGTTTTGCCTTTACTGCCTGAAAGAATATTTCTCTCCGAAGAAGAATTGGCAAAGAAGCCCAAAATCGGCGCGGCCACTTTGTTGCGAAAGATCGAAGAGGCCGATCGTGCTTCGGGCAAATACACCGTGCCCTCGGATAGCGCCGGCATCATCGACGTGATGAAAAAGAACCATACGCCGGCATATATGGCAGCCTTTCGTGATTTTGCCCAACGCATCATGCACAGTAATGCGCAAGTGAAGGGCAATTTCGTGACGCCGCCGGACGCCAAGCGCGCGCACCTACTGTTGCGCTTTTTGAGTCTCTATACGAATTTGAGCGACAGCATTAAAGTCACGGTGGAAGTCGATTCTTCCATCGAAAACAATCGCCGCTACACGGTGGGTCCCAACGCAATTTCGCCTACGGATTATCACATTGCGCTGCGGACATATGATAAAGCCAAAGCTCCGGGCCGGGGCTTGCTGGTAAATACTCCGGTGGATACCTTCCGTTTCAGCCTCAATATGATAGAAACCGAACGCTGGGGGCCGGTGCAGGGTGTGTTCATCATGAAAAACGCGGACGGGCAAATTGTTTTGGAAGATTCGACGATCGTCGGCAATAGTTCCTCACACAATCAAATTCTGCGACGCAAAGTGTGGGACTGGAAAATGAAGGACGGTTCCTATCCGCCGAAAGGCACGTACTATTACTACATCGTCTGGCAATCCGCGGACGGCAAAATCTATCGCTCCCCCGAAAGCAAACTGCACGTCGAACGCCAGCGCATCGGAAGTGAAATCCGGTTAAGCAAGACGATGCCGCAGGTCACGCCCCAAACGCGTATCCGAACTTTCATTCATATGAATTAGAAGTCAGGAACAATTCAAGGAGAAGGTCACATGTTGCATTTCCGCATCACGAACCTTGCCCGGTGGTTCATTGTCGTGTTCATGCTGATTGCATGGGCTGGGCCATTGTTCGCGTTGCAAGAAACGTCGAATCCGGTTGGACCAACGACGCAAGTTCAGCCCCAAGGCGGCGGCATTGCCAAGGATTTTGGCGAGTGGACCCGTCAAGGCGGCTGGGTAATGTATCCCATCTACATTGATTTCATTCTCGGCCTCGGCATTCTGGTGTATTTGGTGGTGAGAGTCTATTTCGACAAATATCGCGCGAAAGCGACGCAACAATTCGTCGCCATGAAACTGACCGAACCCGTGGAAGAGCATGGCGAAAGAGGACGTGTTGACGAGATTTTTTCCGAGGTCGTGAAAGACACCAAGTCTTCGCTGGGAAAATTGGTCACCAGGCTTTGCGAGTTGTGGCGCCGCGATCCCAGCGCCGAAGCGTTGCAGGTTGAAATCAAAGGCGAGCTTGAAACTCAAAAAGAAAGTTATGAGCTTGGACGCAGCTTCGCGGTGCTGCTTTCGGATACCGCGGGCGCGTTGGGTCTGCTCGGAACCGTGTTGGGTATGTATCAAACTTTTATGCCCGGCCGCTTGGATTCCGCGCAAGTCATCTATGGTATGGGCGTCGCGCTGGTGACAACCATCGGCGGGTTGATCGTTAGTATTTTTTTGAATTTCGGCATTTCATACGCGCAGGCCGTTTATCTGAGTCATCTTTCCGCGATCGAAGAGCAGGCGGACCAGTTCCGTTATATTTTTGGAAAGGGCCAGACTGCGGCGCTCACAACCGCGGTCGCGCCGCAAATCATACATGTGCCGATGCCAACGCCCGCGGCTGCGCCCAGTGTGGAAGTGAAGATGCCTACGGGCCAGCAAGTGCCGAGCAATTTGCGCATCCTTTCCGGCAATCGCCAAGTGGCGGAAGCCGGGATGAATTTGCCCAAGGCCCTCGAAGTTGCGTTGGAAGATGAAAACGGACATCCGATTTCGAATTTTCCGGTGGTGTTTGAAGCCAATGGCTCATTCATCGCTTTCGATAATGGCGAGGCGATGAAACAAACGGCAACCAATAGCGTGGGTATTGCGAAAGTGCATGCGCGCATGGGCAAGTTGATCGGCAATCACAAAATCGTCGCGCGCATCAACGGCAAGGCGAGATTGCAGCAGGAATTTGAGTTGGAATGCCGTCCCGGAGCGCCGGACAAGCTCGTGGTATTGTCCGGGCATTTATTGAACGGTAAGGCCGGAGCCGTTGCGCCGGAGCCGTTGAGTTTGCGTTTGGAAGACGCGGCGGGTAATCCGGTTCCGGGCCAGTCTGTCATCTTTGAAGTCGCATACAATAGCGGCCGCCTCGAGCGCGACAAGGCCCGCGTGGAGGTGAGCACAGATGAAGAAGGAGTGGCTTCCACTAATTTTCGTTTCGGTGAAAATGCCGGAGCGAATATTGTGAAAGCCGTGGTCAAGTCCAAGACCACCCATAAACTGGAAACGGCCTTTGAATCTATGGCACTGGAGTAGAGCATATGGGCGCCGGAATGATCGTGCGCATGATCGATATTGTGATGATTCTCCTGTTCGGCTTCATTTGCACCGCGGAGTTGAGCTCGCAAAGCAAAATCGAGCTGCCGAGCACCGTGGAATTGCCGCCGACCAATCCTGACCCGGAAATCGTGGTGTATGTCGCCGTCAGTAAAGAAGGCAATTATATGTGGGGCGATGAGAAGCAAGGCACGGCAGACCCGGCAGTGCTCGAAGGCTTTTTGGCGGCGAAGAAAAGCGAGTTGACGCGTTCGCGCTACAAAATGCGCGTGCGCATTCGCGCAAATTATGACACGCCCATCCGCTTCGTCATGCAAGCGGCGACTATTTGTGATCGTATCGATGTGCTAAAGACGGTCGATGTGCGCATTAGCTCGAAATTCAAAAAGTGAGGTATTCGCATGGGTAAAGGCGGCGGCGTCATTATCCGCTTGATCGATATCGCGCTCACCGTATTGTTCGGATTCATCTGTATTGCCGATATCGAGCAAAAAACGCAAATCAAGCTGCCGGCGAAGACCACGGCCGTGAGCACACCGCAGCAGCTCAAAACCATATCGGTGATCATCTTCGAAGGGCCGATGTTTCATCTAATGGATGGCGCGACGTTGGTTTTCAGCAACAACGACATCAACATCGTCGAGCAGGAGATGATTACCATGCAGCAAAACTATCAAGCCCGAAAAGAGGACGTGGTTTTTCTCATTCAGCCCGATCCCAATTCGCCGATCCAACTCATGGTGAATGTGTTGGACATTTGTGAGCGCAATCAACTTAGCAAAAGCATAAACTATGTCGAGCCTGGCGTATAGTCTCCGTGCGCGTATTCGGCGCATGGAGCCTGAAAAACTTTGGACCTATATCATCACTTCCGTCATTTTGCTGGTGATTTATATTTATCTCGGAACATTGCAGTGGGAAGAACCGCGTTTCGACGTCGAGAAGATCGCGGAGATCGATTTTAAAAAATACGAACCTCCCAAACCCAAGGCGGAGCGTAAAGTGGTAGAGAAGCCGACGGAGGTTCCCAAGGAAAACCTGGAGGTTGTCCCCAATCAGCCGGTGGATTTCGAGCAGATCGACATGTCTAAGCTCACCGAGTTGACGAAAACCACACAGATGATGCAGGAAGATTTTTCGGTGTTGAATCGCATTGCCAGCTCACCCAATGCTTTGCCGGAAGTCAATGTCGGCGTCACGAACCTCCCCAAGTTTGACGTTCCAGTCGTCGCTTCCACTGCCTCCGACGCCATTCCGGTCGCGGGCGCGGCGAGCAATGTTTATAACCCTTCATTGAAGAGCGCCAAAGTGGGCTATGGCGGCGTGGGCGGACCGGCTTACTCCACGGGCAAGCTTGGCCCGGCCGCCGATCGCACGCAATCGGGAACGGTGACGAACAAGGTGACGGTAAAGGACTTTGAGAAGGCGCGCGAAAGCATCGACTTCAATCAACTGTTTCGCGAGTTGATTGAATGGATGAAAGCCAATCAGCACGCGCTGCCGGAAGTGTTGAAACACTACATGCGGTATCGCAATGGTGATTTGACCTCGAAGGTGACCATCGAAGTGCCGCCCTCGGTTTATGAATTGTTTCTGTTGGCAAACGAGCAGTCTCAAGATATTGGCTTGTTGCTCGTTTTGAAAAGCGACAATTCGCAGGCGATCTTGCTTCGTGATACCGGTTTCCGCAAAAAAAGCTTTTCATTGCATGAAGGCGTCGCCGGTTTGGAAGACGAATCCAAATCCGTCATCTCGCTGAGCATGTCGGAGGAAGATCCGAGCAAGGAAGAGACTTCGAGATTCTACAATATTTTTCTTTCCTGGTGGGATAAAAACAAACCCCAAAGCGCGAAGCAACCATGACGTGGAGCAAAAGGGCCGCAATCGGCGTGGTTTCATTGGCAGCATTGGCGCTCCTGAGTTGCGCGGGCACACAAGGCGGCGGTGCGAGTTGGAGCAAAGGTAAAGTTCCGCTCGGCGTTTCCCGCGAGGTCGCCGCGCGCGCGGATACGATTGCGGATTTGCTGTTCGTGCCGCGTGAGCGTGAAAAAATTGCGCAAATACTGAGCGCCCAAGGCATTCGTCACTACACCGTAACGGATTCATTGTGGAAGCTGGTGGAAGAGCACCGGCGCAAAATTGCGCAGCAAAGCAAACCCGCCGCCACCGATTCTACGAGCGCCGTCACCCCCAATCTCGCCGCAAGTAATCCCGCCGCGCAAAGGGCCCGCAACGGCACGGTTGACATTGTTGATCGTCGCATGACGATTGCCGCCAGCTACAATCTGCTGGAAGCGCGGAAAAATCTGGAAAAAGCCCGGTCGTTGGATCCTTTCAAGCCGCTTACGAAACACAATCTCGCTTTGACTTACAAGCTCTTCGCGGAGAAATTTCCTCGAGACGTTTCGTTCGAACGCGCTGCGGAGCAATGGGCTGATCTGTTGCGTCTGGAACCGGGTGAGTACCGGCATTATTATAATCTCGCCACCGTGAGCTTTGCGCAGCATCAATGGCGAAAGGCGTTGCGGAATTTTCAGCAAGCCGAGCAACTCATGCGGGCGTCCGCGGAGGTGAGCCAGGTGCGTGTGGATCGTCCCAATCTGCCTGTGAGCGCCGGCCTCGATTCGGCAGTATTGTTTTTTGCGGTTTATTCGCAAGGCCAGGCGCTCATCAAAGACGCAACGGAGCAACGCATCAGCGGCAGAACCCCCGAAGCGGATTCCGCATTGCATCACCTCGAACGGGCGAAGCTGCTGACCGCGGACTCAAATTGGCATCGCTTGATCGATGCGGATATCAAATACGTCAACTGGGATGAACGCAATATTTGGGGTTCGGTCATGCGCGATTCCGCCAATACGCTCGCGACCAGCGCAAAGTTCAGTCAGGCCGCGGAAATTTACGATCAACTCTTGAATAAGATTTTGCGAACGCAGCGCGCCAAAGATGACGTGAAGTGGGATTATGCCACGATCGAATACGCGAAATTAAAGCGCCGCGCCAGCGCCGTCACGCGCTTGGGAGAAGTGATCAACACCATTGCAAAAGATTCTTCCGGCGCTCCGCTTGACACGACTTACAACAACATGTTCGAGAATTACGGCGCGATGTGCCATTACCTCGGGGTCGACACCATGAAAGTCAATCGCAAAGTCGCATATGAATATTTCGAGCGTGCGGCGGCAGTTGCTTGGAAAGAGCGCGGCAAGAGTTATTTGAATATGGCCGAGCTTACAAAAACCAATATTGAGCTCTCGCTCAAACATGCCGAAAACGCTGTGGCATGGGAGCGGCTTTTTAACCTAGAAGAGAAAAAGATGATTTATCGGCTGCTTGCAGAGGCCTATCGGCGTAAAAACCAGCAGGACAAAGCCAGATTGTATTTTGAAAAATTTCGAGAATTGCAATAAGAGGTCAGCCATGAACAGACAGATTGTTGGCGCAATTGGAGCAATATTCGCGCTCGGTGTGGTGGTGATGACTTGCGCCTCTTCCTGGGCGCAACAGAACCGAGAAGTCGCGGTGACGCGCCGCGCCGTTCCTGTTGCTGTCGTTAGCGATTTGCCCACGATTAAATTTTTCGAGGAACAATACTTCATCACCGAAGAAAAAATCGACAGCATGTTGGTAATTGATATTACCGACAACGGCTTCGATGAAAAAGATGTGCTGGAAGTCTATCCTTCAAAACGCATCATCAATCTTAGTGAATCCGAAGTGGCGTTGGATATGATGCGCACGTGGAAGCGTACGGGCTACATTGAGTTGATTGGGGAGCGCAATAAGCGCAATCAGATCGAAGTAAAGGACCCTGAAAATAAATTCCCCGTGGCGCAAGAATTCTTTCGCGGCATGGTGCGGCTGATCGAGCAGACGTATAATTACGAGGGCCGGAAGCTTAGTTTGTTTTTTGAGTTTGACGATAAGAAAGGCATCGCTTCTTTGCAGATTTGGGGCTACAAGGATCGGCGCGAGATGCAAGAAAAGCCGAAATCGGTCAATCAATTCGCACACGATCTTTTGTTTTTCACGCGCACGGATACGGTCTACGTGGACAAGCCAGTCTATGACGTGATCTATATCGAGCAGACTTTGACCGACACGGTCTATGTGAAGGGCGGTGGCGAATGAAAGCGGCTCCGGGAAATTTGGGATTGCACACAGCGTTACTAGCGGTGGCTGTTGCTACAAGCCTTTTTGCGCAATCGAAAGTGCGGAAGTTCGATGCCGTGCGTGTCCCGCCCGGCATTACTCCTTTGACCGCCGCGCAAGCGGATTCACTTTCGCAACAGCTTTTCGTCTCGCGTGCACAACAAGCCGAGGCCGAGTCGTTGGTGGTCGAGGCGGAAGTGTATCGCGTGCAGAGTGATTCGCTGTGGCGTGTTTTGGACGAAGCCGCCAGCGGTCGCCGGCCCATTTCTCCGTCAGATTCCCTTGCCGCTGTGCGCGCCACCATTGATGGCTACAACAAACTGCAAAAAGGCGTGCCGGTCGTGCAGCAGTATATGAAAGCGCAGGAAGAAAAAACGAGATTGCAAGCAGTGGCTCTGTTGCAGCAATCTGAAACTGCCTTGCGAAAAGCCGTGGCGCTAAATCCGTATTTTCCCCAGTCACGCGTTATGCTTGCCCACTTATATAAACTGCTCGCGCAACGTGTGGCTGATAAAAGCACGTTCAACTATGACCAGGCGATTACGACGTGGGAAACCATCGTGCGTTTGGAACCGGGAGAATTTCGGAATTATTACGAGCTTGGCCACAATTATTTCGCCGTGAAAGCGTGGTCGAAGGCTTTGCAAAATTTCGAAAGTACGGAGCAAAAGCTGGTGGCGTCCGCGGAAGTGCAAGAAAGCAGAATAGAAAATCCCGCCCAACCTACGGCCGCCGCAATTGACTCCAATGTGTTGTTCCTTGCAGTCTACTATCAGTCACAATGCAACATCAAGCTGCTTGATGAAGTGAAAACTTATGAAAGTCTGCGCCGCGCACGCGAGGTTGCTTTCACGCCACAGTATCGATCCGTGATCGAGTACTACAAACGTTGGATGGATTGGGATCGTGGCAATATTATCGGCGCAACCATGCGCGACAGCACTGCCGCGCTATCGGCACGTGGAGAATTTGCGAAGGCTGCAAAAATTTATGAAGACTTGATTCCTAAGCTGCGCACCGAGCCAGCTCGCCATGAATTTGGCTGGAAGCTTGCGCTCATCGAATTCAGCAGTCTCAATCGCAAGCCGGAAGCCGCGGAGCGCATGCTGCGCATCGTCAAAAGCATTCCAACCGATTCCCTCGGCGTGCCCACACGCAGCGACACTCTGGGCCAAAACTATTTCGATAATTTTGCCACCATGTGCGTGAACTTGGGTAATGAGAATCGTGAAAGTGATCGCAAACTGGCATATACATATTACATGCAGAGCGCCTCGCTTAATTGGTCCGGACGAGGTAAGAGTTACTTTGCCATGGCCACGCTCGCGGAGGCCAATCCCAAACAAGCCGTCGCAGATGCCGAGAAAGCCTACGAACTGGCCCATCAACTCGATCCCGACGAAGTGATCAACTTGCACAAGCTGCTCATTCGCAACTATCGCCGACTCGGCGAATTTGATAAAGCCAAATTTCATTTCAATGAATTGGCGCGTTTGCTCGGCGCAACCCCCGAAGCCGAGCCGGGCTTATAGCAAATTGCACCCACAGCTCACCCTCGCCTAAGTTTGGCCCTGCGCCGGCTGCCAGCCTGTGCAGGGCTGCTCCTTCCCTTTGGTTCGTTTCGAATTCGCGTTTGTGTTCGAAAACATTATTCTTTATATTCGCGCGCGTTCTCCGGCAGCTCCCTTCTATTTAATTTGAATAAGACGAAAACTCGATTCGTGAAAGCGGCGAATGATGAAGTCGTGCATTTCTGGAGTCGAGCTCGAATGAGATTAAACCTCATCTAGGCATGTTATGCGACAACTTGTTCACGTTCGTTCGGCCCTGTTGGTGGCGCTGCTAAGTGCCGCTGCGGCCATATACGGCCAGAGTGTTTTTCCACCGATGACGCCCAAATCGGCCTTTAAATCTCTCGGAGTTTTCAAACCGAGTTATTATGTGCACAATGCGCAGCCAACGAGCGGCAACGGTGCAGCTAGCGTGAAGCTCATGCCGTATCGCAGTCTCGCAGTTGATCCCACAAAAATCCTGCTCGGGAGTGTGCTATTCGTGCCGCAAGCATATGGCGTAGCGCTGCCCTCTGGTGAGATTCATGATGGCCTTTTCTTCGCGCAGGAGGCGCGGCGCGCGTGCGCAGATACGCTCGCTTTGTTCGTTGGCAATGAAACACGAAACGAAAATGCTTTCACGCGCAATTCGGGCTTTCGCAGCAAGCCTGTGCTTGAAGTTTATATTGTGAGCGAACCGGTTGCGGGAGCCTTGCGCCGGCGCTATCGTGAAGAGTTTGAAGCGAAGCCGAAGCCAGCGCTCCATGAAATGCTCGCTCAGGATATTGACACGCTGCTGCGCGAAGTGAGTGCGAAAGAGGCGAATATGATTGCGCGTCTCGCAATTTATTCCGAGCGGGCGAAAGGCACGCCGTATTCATTGTTCTGTTTGGGGGAAGGGCCCACTGCAAAGTACGATCGCGATCCATTGCTCGATTTTTCCCGCGCAGATTGCGTAACTTTCGTCGAGCAAATACTGGCCATGTCAATTTCCTCGAATTACGACGAAATGTTTGCGAGCCTCCTGCGCATTCGTTATAAAAACGGCGAAATCGGCTTCACCACGCGCAATCACTACACTCATGCAGACTGGGTTCCGAACAACGGCTGGCTTTTGGAGGATGTGACCGCGGAACTCGGCGGCGCGCTTTGCGAAGAGATGTCTAAGGTTATCGATCGCCCTGGTTTTTTCCACAAGCTTGGCGTGCCGGATAGCGAGTTGCAGAATGTGCCAGCGCCGCAGCAAATGACGATCAAGTATATTCCAACCGCAAACTTGCCGAAAATTAAGGACAAGCTGCAAGGCGGTGAGATCGCCAGCATTATTCAAAAAATGCCGGGCATATTCTCGGCGCACATGGGCTTTGCCATTCGCGATCAGTATGGCAATGTACTCTTTCGTCATGCGTCCGCACGCAAAGAAACTCGTCAAGTCACGGATGAGTTTTTTGACGAGGTGATCGAGCAACTGCGGGCGAGTGAATCGCGCGTGGGCATGGCCTTTATTCGCGTCAAATCAAGCATCAAATGAAGGGAGAAATTTATGGGCCTCGTTCATGCGGAAATTAAGTTGATCAATGCAGGAGATCTTGAAGTCGCGCGGCGCGGCTTCATGAACCGTGAGGAAGTTCGTCGTATGACCGTCAATGCGCTAGTTGACTCCGACGTTTATATGATGGTTGTCCCCGAGCATGTTCGTTTGCAATTGGGTTTAGAGACGGTTGAATATAGCGAAGCGGAATATGCGAGCGGTGCCATGGAAAGTGTGCCGGTCGTCGGTCCGATCGTGATTAAATTTGCCAACCGCCGCACGGTTGCAGATGCGATGGTATTGGGCAATCAAGTTTTGCTGGGCAGTATCCCGATGGGAGCTATGGATGTCGTGATTCATCCACGCACCCAAACACTGATGGTGGATCCTGAAAATCCCACCATGCCGAAGATGATCGTCAAATGAAGCACATCGTTTCGACATTTCTATTTGCGGCGTCGTTCTTCATCGCACTAAACCATTCCCCCCTTGAGGGGAGCATGATGGTTGACGACGGTTATCCTCGCCAGCCGCAGTACGACGCCTTGCACTACGATCTTGCGCTGACGCTCTCTGACACCAGCAACGTGATTTGGGGGGAAGCGAAACTCACGATCAGGCTTCGTTCGAGCACTTTACCAGAAACCTTGCGCCTCGATTTGAAAGAAATGTTGGTTGCGCAGGTCCGCGTCGAACAGCGCGACGCTGCTTTTGATCAGCAACGGGGCGCGCTGAACATTGCGTTGCCCGATCGCATGAAAAGCGGCGATACTCTTGATGTTACCGTTGCATATCACGGCGAGCCGCAAGACGGCCTGATTATCGCGAACAACAAGTTTGGGCAACGATGCATCTTTGCGGATAACTGGCCCGATCGTGCGCGTTATTGGTTTCCCAGTCTCGACCATCCTTCCGATAAATCCACCGTTTCTTTTAGTGTGACTTTGCCGGCGCATTACACTGTTGTTGCGAATGGCCGCTTGCGCAACGTGCGCGAGTCAATGCCAGGCAATAAGACTTGGGAATGGTCGGAACAAGTTGCGATTCCGACGTATTGCATGGTATTTGGAGCAGCCGATTTCACGGTTATTCCAATCGATACGAGCGCAGCGTTGCCCATTAGCTATTATGTTTATCCGGAAGAAGCTTCACACGCGCGCGAGAATTTTGGCCGCGTGCAGGATATGGTGCAATTCTTCACTGCTCGTTTTGGCGCGTACCCTTTCGAAAAGCTCGCGCTCGTACAATCTTCGACGCGTTATGGCGGGATGGAAAACGCGAGTGCGATTTTTTTTGCAGAAAACAGCATTGGCAACGGCCGGAATATCGAAGGCACCACTGCGCATGAGATCGCCCATCAATGGTTCGGCAATTCCGCCACCGCCGCGGATTGGCATCACCTGTGGCTGAGCGAAGGCTTTGCAACCTATGGCGAGGCCTTGTTCGTCGAGCACGCGGATGGCATCGAGAAATTTCGCGAGAACATGAAAGCGAAGCGCGAAAATTATTTCAACTTCGCCTCGCAAGCGCGTGGTCCAATACTCGACTCAACAATCACGAATTACATGGCCCTGCTCAGTCCAAACAATTACGCGAAAGCTGCCTGGGTGCTCCACATGCTGCGAAACGTCGTGGGCGACGAAGCATTTTGGCGTGGCGTGCGCGGCTATTACGCGCGCTATGAAAGGAACAATGCGCTCACGCAAGATTTTCGCATAGTCATGGAAGAAGCGAGCGGCATGCCTTTGCAATGGTTCTTTCAGCAGTGGCTGGCTCAGTCGGATTACCCACGCGTACGCGCACAATGGCGTTGGCTGGCCGAAACCCAGCGCATCGAGTTGGTGTTGCGCCAAATACAGAAACCTTCTTTTTATCGCGTGCCTATTGCGATCACCGCGCAATTCGGCGCGCATGCCGAAAGCCATCAAATTTGGATGGAAAAACGCGAACAAAGTTTTTTCTTGCATGCAATCCGTGAACCTGAGCATATTGTGCTCGATCCGGAGGCGCAACTACTTATGGCAGCCGAAGTCACAAAAGTTGGTAAAAGCGATTAAGCGGATGGCGAATATTTGTGTAAGGCGTATCTTCTTTGGCGCTGCACGGAAGGACCCGAAAAACGGTCATGGATGATAAAGGTCGGATTCTAACTCTGAGAAGCGCCATGCAGTTCACCGGTCACATCAATGAAGACGTGGTGATGGCGTTGTACCTCGGCAATGTCTCGGTCGAAGAGAAACAGCGCATCTATCAACACGTGGCAGAGTGCTCGGGTTGCACGCGTGAATTCGATTTGTATCGCCAAATGTTATCGGGTGTGGAGACGCTCGTCAAGCAAATGGGAGGAACACAACATGCTGCGCGCTTGCGCTCTTCGATTCAAGGGCAGTTGCGACAGCGGCAGATTTATTACGATCTTTTTTATCACGCGCTTGTCGGGCCGGTATGGGTGGCGGCCACGACGCACGGTATTTGCATGCTGCAATTTTCCGAGCATACTCCTTTCGAAATCGAAGAGCTTTTGCGTGAGCGCCAATCTGAAGCGTGGATCGTGCGCGACAAAAAAGCCATGGCGAAAATTACAGCGGAATTGCGCGAATACTTTCAGCGCCGGCTCGAGCATTTTTCGATACCCATCGATTGGCGTTTTGTGCCGGAGGGCTTCAAGCGTCAAGTGCTGCAATTGGTGAGCAAGATTCCTTACGGCCAGGTTTATACGTATGGCGAGATCGCCGAACGCTTGCACAACCCTAAATCCGTGCGCGCCGTGGGGCAGGCCTTGGCCGCGAACCCAATTCCGATATTCGTGCCGTGCCATCGTGTGATTGCTGCCGGCGGCAAGCTGGGCGGTTTTTCCGCAGGCCCGACGATCAAGCGCCGCCTGCTCGAGCTTGAAGGTGTTCGCTGGCCCAATGTTACGCGACAATTGGACTTGTTCGCGCGTTGGTGCTAGATCATCAATTCAATTCTCATACTTTTAAATTATGGAGACGCGTTTATGCCTCTAAGAACTTTCTTCCGGGTGGCCGCTTGCTCCGCGATTTGTTCCTGGAGTTGGAACAGCGCGCAGGCGCAAACTTCCTTCTATGAAAACACACTTCAAGATCGCGGTGTGCTCATGGGTGGAATGGGTGTCGGCGTAATCGACGGTGATCCGTATTTCATCATGAATTTGAAGCCGGAATTGGCGCTCGGCAAATTCGGCGTCGGTTTGGACATTAATCTGCGCTACAACACCGAGACCGGCCACGTTCGCAACGAAGATTGGGATCAAGGCTATGATTATTTGCGTGCGATTCGCTACGTGCGCTACAGTTACAAACGCAATCCCGATCCGGTGTATGGCCGGCTCGGCGCATTGGACGCAGCGCGGCTTGGCCATGGCTTTATCATGAATTACTACAACAATTCTCTGCTCTATGAAGACCGCAAAGTTGGCTTGGAATTTGATTATGATTTCGGAATCGGCGGCTTTGAAACGATGACCAACAACCTCGGCCGCTCAGAAATCTTCGGCGGGCGCGTGTACTATCGGCCATTGCAACTCGCCGTCGATATGCCGATTCTCAAAAACTTTGCGGTAGGCGCGACCTACGTTACGGATATCGACCCCGACGGCTATCGCGGCACGGAAGATGATGTTGCGATTTTCGGTTTTGATGCTGAACTGCCAATTATCAAAACCAATCTGGCCTCGCTCGCGCTCTATGCGGACCTCGCAAAGATCGTCGATCACGGCAAGGGCCAGGCCGCGGGTGTGGATTTACATTTGAGTGGCATTGGCGGCATATTCGAAATCGGCGCGCAATTGGAGCGGCGTTTCCTCGATCCGGAGTTCATTCCCGCGTATTTCGGACCGTTTTATGAATTAGAGCGTGATGATCCGCAGAATAACAAAGAAGCGCAATTGCACGCGCAACAAAAGGAAACGCGCGGCACTTACGGCTTGCTCTACGGCCATGTGTTGAACACGATGCGCCTCACCGGGAGTTATGAGAGATTGGACGGCGTGCCCAAGAGCGGTCGCCTTCACATCGAAGCCGCGATTCCGGATGCAGTGCCGAAAATCGCCGCGCGCGGAATGTACGACGATCGCGCCATTGACACTTTCTCCGACGCGTTCAAGATGGATGAGAACTCCGCGGCGCGCGTCGGCCTTGGTTATAAAATTTATCCCTTCCTGATTTTCTACATGGATTACCTGTGGACCTTCCGGCTCGACGGGGCTACGCAGACTTACAAAGTGCAAAGACGCTTCGAGCCGCAACTGGCTTTGGCGTTTACCTTTCCGGTGGGCGGGAACAAGTGAGAGGTGAGAATGTTGGGGGCGAGGAAAATTTTGGCGCGACTACGTGAAGACGTAGTCGCGCTTGTTTATCCACCGCAGTGTTTGATGTGTCTCGGCTTCGAGGTAGCAACGCATTGCCGTTTTCTTTGTGAGAATTGCTGGCAGCATGTGCAAACGGAGCCGATTCCTCCCCCACGCAATTGGCGTGTTATTCCCCCCACTGCGATATTCGCCGAAGACTGTGAGTTCGATTTTGCGGCATGGCCGTATCGCGGCGCGATGTCGGTTCTTATCCCCACCATGAAATATCGCGACCATCCTTCTTTCGCAAAAATTTTCGGAGCGCTCGCCGCGCTGCGCATGCGCGAGCAGCTTGCTCACGTGCTACCGTCTTCACCGGTTTTGATTCCGGTGCCACTGCATCCTCGCCGCCTACGCGAACGAGGATTTAATCAAAGCCTCTTGCTTGCGCGGGTTTTTGCAGAGCTCTGGAATCTGCAAGCGTGGCCACACGCAATTCGCCGCGTGAAATTCACCGACTCGCAAGCTTCATTGAGTGCGCTGGAACGCAAACACAATGTTGCGGATGCGTTTGCATCAGACCATGATGCGGCATTCCACGGCCGCAACGTGATTTTGGTTGATGATGTCATCACCACGGGCGCGACTATTTCTGCATGTGCACGCGTCGCGAAAGAAGCGGGCGCGTCACGAGTGGTTGCGATTGCTTTGGCAAGAGCAGGATGACATTTCGAAAGCACAAAGCCTGGCAGATTTATGCAAGATTATCATATGCGGCATGCACTAGGGCTTCATGAATAACGCCGCTTCTGCCATGCGTCTCTTGGTAAGCCCGGCCAGCTCTTTGCCCTCCGCTTTATTCCATTTGGGAAACTCTTGTGAAGCGGCTACGAAATTTCTTTCATTCACAAGCCGCAGCAGAGTCGAGCGGCTGAGATTGCCCGAGCCGACATTATATGCAAAGCTGACCAGTGCGGCGAATTGATTGTCGTTGAGCGGAACTTTGACGAGCGCCTCCACGTCGCGGCACTTGTCCAGTAGATCGGCGCGCAGCAGGGTTTCGGCTTGTGCCAATGTGAGACCGTCGGGATACATCTCTTTCACGCGGCCGCGGTTTTCACGCCCGCGCAGAAAATCATTGCCTACGCGAATTGCATGTCCCCAACCAATAGTCCAAATTCCGACCGGGTCTAAATAGGGATCGAGATTGACGGTCGTCGGATCGCCGTCCAAAATACCTTCGAAACTTTTGACCAAGTCTAGTCCGGCTTGATTGATTTCTCGCATGGTTTCGCCTTTCGTTTAGGCAGTGATTGGTTGAGCAGGAATTTGATTTAGGTGCTTTGGTGAAGATGCAACAAAATGCAACGCCCGGCTGGAAAAGTCAAGTGGCGAGACGTTCCAAACGGGTTTTTCTGAGACTGCTTTTGACTTTGCCTTACGACGTGCTCGTGAGCGATTTCGACAAAGCGTTCCCGATTGCAGCCAGAATGCGCACCGGCGGAATGGTGACATCGATGTACGCCATCATATCCCGCGGATAGAAAGCGAGGGTTTGTTGAATTTGCCGGTTATAAATTTCAAAGCGATGCCGGATGATTGCTTCATTGGCATCATCGCCCCGCCCTTCCAATACCGCACGGCGGTGCAGTCGCTCAATCAAAATTTCGTGGTCCTCGCAATCCAATTTCAAAATTGCGCGCACGGCCGCGACGCTTTGCAGCATTTCAGCTTGGCGTGTAGTGCGCGGCAGGCCGTCCAATACGAGCACGTCCTTTTGCGGGCGGAACGAGCCAACGAAGACGGCATTTTTCATGTGCTCCTGCCACATATTGAAGGTAATATCATCCGGCACCAACTCGCCTTTACGAACGATCTCCATTACGCGTAACCCGAGCTTGCTTTCGACGTTCAACATACGAAACATGTCGCCGGTAGAAACATGAAAGAAGCCTGGCATCATACCCAAAATTTTTCCCCATGTGCCTTTGCCTGAGCCGGGAGGCCCAAACAGCAGTACAACGTTATATTGGTTGTTCACTATTCTCCTCCTTGTCATGTTTGCACGCCCCAAGTAACCGAATCATCTCTAAAAGGTCAAGGCAGAAATTCCGTCGCCATTCGCCGATGCTAGACCTCCGTTGGCGGAATTCCCCGCATCCCGCTTCGGGTCTGGCCGTATCTTGAGCAAACAAAGTGGTCATCACACTGCAAAGGAGGTCATATGAACGAGCGCTCTGCTTTCCGTCTTACGCCGCAAATGATTTTAGGCGCGAGCGTGATTGTGCTCGGCGTGATTTTTCTGTTGGACAATTTAGGGTATATTTACGCGGGAGATTACTGGGATTTCTGGCCGGCAATTCTTATCATATTTGGCCTGAGCAAAATCGTGCAGCCACGCGGCTCCTCTGGCCGCATCGCGGGTGCGGTCTTCACCATCATCGGCGTTGCACTATTGCTGGATAATTTGCGCATCATCTATTTCGACATTTGGGACTACTGGCCGCTGCTTCTGGTGTTCGTTGGCGCGTCTTTGGTTTGGCGGGCATGGGAGGTAAGTAGAAACATGGCGACCGGCAACGGTGTTGAAGGAAATATTTACGCCGCTGCGATCTTAGGCGGAGTGAAACGCTCTAATAGCAGCCCGGACTTTCGCCGCGGCGAGTTGACGGCGATCATGGGCGGATGTGAAATCGATCTGCGCCAGGCTTCGATGCAAAACAGCCCAGCGGTGATCAACATTTTTGCCTTTTGGGGCGGAGTCGATATCAAGGTTCCGAATGATTGGAACGTGGATGTGCAGGGCATGCCCATCTTGGGCGGTTTTGATGATAAAACTTTTCATCCACAGAACAGCACGAAGCGGCTGCTCATTAAGGGCCACGCGATCATGGGTGGTGTGGAGATTGTCAATTAGGTCGCAATGCTTTCTGGAAGAGTGATTTTGAGCACAGCCGCGGTTTTTGCACTCACGTTGTTTTTTGCGAGCTAGCAGCGGGAAATTTGCATGCACCCGATTCTTGCGCACAGAGCCAAGCTTGCGCTTTATCTCGCAGCATGGCTGGCGCTCGCCCTCTTGTTGGCGGCATTGACAATGCTCGCGGGAAACTTGTCCGGGCGGGAAGCGTTCGTGTTTGTCGTGCCATTGATGTTGTTGTATGCGTTTGTGTGCCTTTCTACTTGGTATCTATGCCGCGCCTTTGCGGTGGAACGCAGCGGCTTGGTTCAGTTGTTCAGTGTGCACGTCTTGGCAGCGCTTTCTTCCGCGGGACTTTGGTTGTTCCTCGGCAAAATGTGGGCGGAAACACTGGCGAGATTTCCATGGTTCAATGGCCTGAATGCTCGCTTTCCGCAAAATGTGGCGTTGCTTGCGGGTGCGGCGATTTTGCTGTTTTGGCTCATGACCGTGGTGCACTATCTTTTCATCGCGTTTGAGAACACGCGCAATATCGAAAAAAGTTTGCTGCAATTGCAGCTTCTCGCGCGCGAAGCGGAGCTACAAAATCTGAAAGCGCAAATTCACCCGCACTTTTTGTTCAACAGCCTGCATTCGCTGAGCGCCCTCACGACCATCGACGCGATTGCGGCGCGCGAAATGTGTCTGCGCCTGTCTGAGTTCCTGCGCAAAAGCTTGGCGATGAAAGCTGACACCCGCATTCCTTTAGCGGAAGAACTGAAATTGTTGGAGAATTATCTTGCAATTGAGCGAGTACGCTTCGGCATGCGCTTGCAAGTGGAAAAGCATGTCGACGCAGAAACCGAGAGGTGTTTGGTGCCCGCGCTTTTGTTGCAGCCGCTGATGGAGAATGCCGTCAATCATGGCATTGCGCATCTCTTAGAAGGTGGCGTCATTGTGTTGGACGCTCAAAAACGAGCAGAACGCCTGGAAATTGTCCTCACCAATTCGTGCGATCCCGATCGGCCGCCAAGTCGTGGCGAAGGTATGGGATTGCAAAATGTCTCGAAGCGTCTGGCGACTTTGTATGGCAGCAATGCCGCAATTGTATGGGAAGATCTTGCCGAATATTTTCACGTGAAGATGGTGTTGCCCTGTGGGCATGTGTAGTTGGAGCCTCACGACGTAGAGCCTATCCCGGGCATTCGCATAGGTTCTGCTGCGCATTTGGAAAAAAGCAATGAGTTCGGAAAAATCTCTCCAGAAAATCCGTGCGTTGGTAATAGACGACGAAGAGCTGGCGCGCAAGCTTGTGCGGGAGTATCTCGCGGCGCACGAAGAAATCGAAATCGTCGCAGAATGCACGAACGGTTTTGAAGCTGTGAAAGCCATCACGGAATTGCAGCCCGACCTGATTTTTCTCGATGTGCAAATGCCCAAGCTCAACGGCTTCGAGGTGTTGGAATTGGTGGAACCTCGGCCTGCAGTGATATTTACGACCGCGTATGATGAATATGCTCTGCGCGCGTTTGCTGTGCACGCGGTCGATTATCTCTTGAAGCCTTTCAGTGCAGAACGTTTTGCCGAGGCGCTGCAGCATGCTCAGAACCTGCTCGGAAGAGAACCAGTGGCGCCTTTCACCGAATTGGCAACGGCGGCACGTGGTTCAAACTCGCCGCTTGAACGGATTTTGATTCGAGTAGGCACGGAGGTGCGCGTTATTCCCGTGGGCAAGATTGATTACTTCGAAGCGCAGGATGATTACGTTGCCATCAAGGCGCTGGGCCAAACGCATCTTAAATCCGTTGCGCTTGCTGAATTGGAGCGCAATCTGGATGCGCGTCGCTTCGTGCGAATTCATCGCTCGTACCTCGTCAATCTCGAACGCATCGCCAAAATCGAATTGTATGCGAAGGACAGCCGCCGCGTCGTGCTCAATGACGGCACGCAATTGCCGGTGAGCCGTGCGGGCTATAGCCGGCTACAGGCATTGATATAAACAAAAAAGCCACGAGTATTTCTCGTGGCTTTACCGAGCAAACGATCACCGCAAATAGTCTAGGCCTTTTTCTTTATAAAAAGGCGATAAAGCCACAGAATCAACATCGCGCCGAACACGGCGGCGATGAACCCCGCGGTTTCTCCCGGTTGATACCAGTCAACGAATTGGCCTAAGAAAGTAGCGAGATAGGCCCCGCCGATTCCTAACACCATAGTCACAAGGATTCCTCCCGGATCTTTTCCTGGCATCAAAAATTTCGCAACGACGCCAACCACTAGCCCAATGAGGGCAGTATAGAGCAGAGACATAAGACCTCCTTCTCCTTGTGTTGATTAAAACTATAGAATGAATTATGCAAGCTTTCCTGTATTCACTTGCTGAGATTGATCTTGCTGAAGTATTGCTTAAAGTAAGGAAGAAAGGCCATCCTGGAGGGTAAATCCTGAAATGCGGCGTGAGGAAAATAAAGCCCAGCCCGCCTCTTTGAAACGAACTTTACCGCTCTCGCGTCGCTGCCAACGCACCGCGAGCATAGTGATTAAGCATGCGAAAGTCAAGAGCGGAATTTCAGGAGCGGCCTTTGCTGAGCCTTGCCGGCTGGGCATATTCTCATTGATTGTTTCTGTCTGCTTGCATGCCGAGTCGCATTTATTTTTCTTGATCTCGAATCGAATACTAAATATCCCGCATGAGGCAAAATTGCCAGCGGCCGTTGTCAACCAAGCTGTGATATCAATTGGCCGCCAGCAACATAGCACGAGCCGTGAGTATACTGCGCTGGAAGTCAATGCCACAATACTGCAATCGGGCAAGACCAGTTGCGAGCGCCAAGAGATGTCATCCTCATCACGTCTAACCCCGACCGTATTGCACGGCCCAACTTTACTTTTTCAATCTTCATGCCATAAACGCTTCTGCTTTGTTCGCCCCCAAACTCAAGATTGGCGTTACCTTTTCAGTCGCACTTGTTGCGTGGAGCAAAAACGTGGGGTAACTCCACCGACTTGGATACGAAGTTGGGTTAATTCACGCATGCGAGCACGCGTAGTTAAGATTTGGCCTGGCCCTTGTTTGTCTTAATTGAAGAGTCTTGGTCAAGAGCGGAAGGGAGTATTACATTCCCCTTTTGCTGCAGAGGTTGGATCACATTTTTACTGTCCAACAAATTCAGCCAGTGGCAATGTTTGCAGGTGAAATACCTCCCGAATAATTCTTCGGCAGAATAGCTTGAGCTTTTTTTGCAAAGTGTGCAGGTTAGGAGCAGCATAAGAGCACCTGTGATTTGAAATGGCGCGTGCAAGATATGAAATTTGATACCAGAAACTGGGCAAGCGACATGCCGCCGAAAATAAGTGCTTGCTTTCTCTTCGGGCCGTGCTTAGAATGCGCATGCAGGCATGTGAGTTGCCATGTGATAATTAGCTTCTGGGTTCAACAGTAGCACACAATTAACGTTTGGTAGACCAACTTAAGCAAAGGAGAGTGCCGTGAATGGTTTGTTTGATGAACTGCTCGGAGCGCTAGGACCGGAAGTTTCGCAACAACTTTCTTCCACGCTCGGAATAGATCGTAATGTGGCCGGTCAAATTTTGCCGCAAGTCGCACCATTGATTCTGGGCGGGTTGAAGCGCCAAATGCAAAACCATGGTGGTGCGCCGCGCGTGGATCATATTCTCAACAAGTATGGTGATGCCAGCGTGCTCGATGACATTGGGGGATTGTTCGGTATGCAAGCACAGAAGCAAACCGTGGATCCGCGGTTGGGTGGATTGCTTGGCGAATCAGGCGTGCAGGCCGCCAACATGCTTTCGAAAAATTTTAATCTGGACATGAACACTGCTATGAAAGTTATTCCAATGCTGGCGCCCATCGTGCTCGGATTTCTCTCGCGTAAACGCGATGCCGGCGGTGCAGGCTCAATGGGCCTTGCCTCGTTGTTGGATCAAGATGGCGACGGCGATATTTTGGATGATGTGGCGGGATTTTTTATGCGGGGGATGTCTGGCGGCGGCGGGCAAGCAGGTGCGGGCGTGCTGGGCGATTTGCTCGGCGCCGTGCTCGGCGGCAAGCGGCGATAATTGCACAAACCTTGCGGAGGCTTACTGCCTTCGCAAGGTTTGCTTATTCGATTCCGTATTTTTCCAGGCGATAACGAAACGTATCGCGGGTCAAGCCTAGCAATGTGGCAGCGCGGGTTTTGTTGCCTTGTGCGAGCGTCAATGCTTGGGTGAGAAAAGATTTCTCCACTTCTTCGAGTTGAATGCCGGCCTCGGGCAAATGAAAGCCGGTGGAAGCAGGGGCGCTGATTTGTTCGTTCGCAATGGGAAGCGATAAATCGCGGCTGCGAATTTCAGTGGTATCGCAAAAGATCATGGCGCGTTCGATCACATTGCGCAACTCGCGCACGTTGCCCGGCCAGTGATAAGCACGCAAGAGTTGCTTGGCCTCCGGCGTCAGGCCGGTGACTTTCTTTTTGAAGTCGAGGTTGTAAAGCGTGAGAAAATGCGAGGCCAAAGTGACAATGTCTTCCCCAAGCTCTCGCAATGGCGGCATTTCCAAATTCACCACATTGAGGCGATAAAACAAATCCTCTCGAAATTGCTTGTTCTCCACTGCGGCTTTCAAATCGCGATTGGACGCAGCGATGCAACGCACCTGCACTTTCTTTTCTTGATTGCTTCCCAGACGGCGAAACTTGCGCGTTTCGAGCACGTGCAGCAGCTTGGCCTGCAAGCTCAAGGGCATCTCGCCGATCTCGTCGAGAAATAACGTCCCGCCATCGGCCTCCTCGATCAATCCCTTCTTGCTTTTGATCGCATTTGTGAACGCACCCTTCTCATAGCCAAACAACTCCGCTTCGAGCAAGTTTTCCGGAATTGCGGCGCAATTCAATTCCACAAAGGGTGCGCTGGCGGCAAAGGAAAGATAATGGATCACGCGCGCAAGATGGCTTTTGCCCGTGCCGCTTTCGCCCTGCAAAAGCACCGTCGCAGATGGCGCTTGCGCCAATCTCTGCACCAACTCTTTCACGCGCGCAATCGCCGGAGAGCTGCCCAAGAGGCTATCCGACAAAAACTGTTGTTGCGCTCCCAACGCTGCGCGCAACAACAGAAGCTCATTGCGCTGTTGTTGTCGCTCTTGCTGAAGTTGATGCTTGTCGGTCTCATCCGAAACCGTGAAGAGCAGTTTCGGCTCCTCGTGCGTTTGCGTTGGCAATGCCACGAATTTGAAATCAAGATAGTGCGTTCCGCCCTCGTGCAGCGCGCGATGAACACAGGCAAGCGTCAAGCTTTCCGCGGGAGTTTTGCTCAGCCTGCCCAGTTCTTCTTCTAAGCCGACAACTTCGGGATAGCATTCCGTTATGGACTGACCAAGCTTCGGTCTTTGCTCGGGCGAGGCAAACGAGACAAAAAGCTCGCTGAAGTGCAGCAGGCGCAGATCGCTATCGAGCAGGGCGAACCCGATGCGATTGTCTTGCAACAGTTTTTCCAAATACTTTTCCATGTCGGCTCTTGAAAAGTGTATCGGCTAACTGAGCATGGCTTGTGCTAATGCGGCGAATGCCCGTTCGACGTTTTCGCCGGTTTTAGCGCTGGTGAAAAAGTGTTGAGCGTTCTTTTGCCCGAGCATCTTGATAAGTTCGTTTTCATTGAGCCGGCCGGCTTCGACCAAGTCACTTTTATTGCCGGCGAACACGAGTTTCGCGCGCGGGGTGATGCGCAAGAAGCGTTCACAATATTCCGCTGTCGCCTGCACAGATTCCGGACGCGTAACGTCGTAAACGACCAAGGCGCCGTGTGCGCCGCGAAAGTAGTTGTCCGCTGCGGGCGTTTCCTCTTCCGTCCCGGCAATATCCCACAATAACAAATTTACGTTCGTATTTTCAAGTGCAATCAATTTGTGATCGACTTTTACCCCAATCGTGGTTTTGTATTTTTCTTCGAAGCGCTGATTAACGTAGCGGCGCACCAAGCTGGTTTTGCCCACGCCAAACATGCCGAGTGTGCATACCTTTTTTTGAATCATAGCACGGCCACCTCATTCTTTCTCCAGCAGACCCTCGTGTGCAATGATCAGCGTGACGGGTTGATGCACTGCCCCGAGTTCGCCCAAGTGTTTGCCATCTAGATAAAGCTCAGTCTCGCCGGCGTTGCCCACGCGCAAACGAATTCTCCCGGTGGCGCGCCAAGCATAAGTCTCTCCGGCATGAAATCTAAAATCACGAAACGTCGTAGAATCGGTCTCATTTTGAAAAAAACGCATCCACACTTCACCGTTCATGCGCGCCTCCAAACGGAAAGGCATGGTGCCGGGCGGCAATGTGCTCACCGTTGCTTCGAGCGTTGACGGCGCTGGCGCGGTTGGGGCGGAAGGTTTGAAAAAAAGCCATGCGAGCAACGCCAATATGAGAACGCCTGCCGCGCTCCATGCGATCTTTGTGGCGACCGAAGCTTGTTGGTGCGTTCTCGTTTGTGCCGCCGGCGCAAGCGTAAATGCATGAATGAATTTCTGCATCGGCAGCCGCGCGCTTGCGATTTCCGCAGTATCGCCGTCAAAATTCACGATGGCGTGATAACAGGAGTTTTGAATTTTGCTGAGCAACCTTTCAAGAGATTTCGAAAAGCCTTGCGGGGCCTCGCCTTTCGTGACCGCGGCCAGGAGCAACATCGGGCTTGCAATCACGAAGGTGATGCCCTCACCGTGCCGAAACTCGTGCAAATCGCTGGTGTTCTCCTCTCCAAAAGCATCTTTGATGAAATCCTGAATTGCGGTCAACATGCTGCTCACCATTTGCGCTTTCGGGTCGGATTCGGTTTGTGCATCCGCCGAAACGTGCGCCATCAACAAGCCGGTTTTGCGCGCGATCAGAAAAATCTCATCCACTCCAAACGGCAAAACCTGCGACAGTACAGCGAGCGGCTCGGACACGCCGGTGAGTCTGCCTTTGACTCGCCGCCATGTGCCCTGCATATTGAAAGCGCGATCGAGACGTTGATTGATTTGTTGCACCAGCCGGCGCATCGCTTCTGCGACCGCGCGCTTCACGGTTTGCCCGATGATGGGATGCAACGCCTCAACCATTTCATCTTTTGATTCGTGAATCTGCTTTTTGATGGCCGGCGCCATCAAGGGCGCAACCACTTCCGCCATCTCTTCACCGGAGGTGGCAATCTTGCGCTCCAACGTGTTCGCTATTACAGGTTCCAGTGAAGACGTGAACGATTCTTTGTCCTCGATCTTCAAGCGCAACGCCCGCAATTCGTCGAGCAAACGATCATGTCTTAATTTGAGCTCATCTTTTTCGCCGGTTAGTTTGAGATGTGCCTCTGCAAGCTGTTCGTGGCGGGCGAGCATAGCGCGCTGTTCGCGCTTGAGACGAAGGTTTTCCTCCTCCACCTCCTGCAACTGCGCGAGAGTATCCTCCAAAAACAGTGCACGCAACCGTTCAAATTCGTTGTCAGGCTTCAAGCCGGCACCCGCGGCGTTTGCGTTGCCGCCTGCAAGCACAGCTTGGCCTTCAGCTTTGCTCGGCATGAGACTGATCGGATTTAGGCTTCTTGCGGGCTGCGTGATTTTTGCCGTTTATTGCGGAGAGATTGAGACGAGGGGGAGAAGGAAGGGCGCGCAGTTGGCGCGCAAGGGAAGCCATGGTTTTGGCGAATGCGGCGCGGCCTTCGTATTCAGCGGCAAATTGCTTTGTAATTTTTTGCAGCTCGCGCACTACATGATTCAGCCTTAGGGTCGTGCGCGCACGATGTCGCGCAGCCCGGCGAACCATTCGTTCCATGTGGGCATCAAAGTCGGCCTGCAGTTGCGCTAGCTTCTGAGCGTACTCCGCACGTTCGTTGTGGTTTTGGGCGAGCAGTTGTCCTACTTGCCGCGAGAGTTTTTCCACCTTCTCTTCGAGCGCATGAATTTGCGGGCCAGCAATGAGGTCGCGTACCACTTGGATTTTATCAAGCGTCGCGCCGTTTTCGCGGGTGACTTTTTTTTCAGGCATAGCTTATTTCCTGCGAGATGCTATAAACTCGGAACGTACCGTTGCAAGAGTTAAAAAGATTTCCTCGGCGCTAGGTTGGAAGGCCAGAGCGATGGGCAGGCTGAGCGCATTTGCGATCCTACAGAGAGAATTTGCTCCTCTTTGCGAGCAAATGATAAACAAATCTCCCCGCAAAGTCAAGCCGAGGGACGGAATATATGGGTAACGCCTGAGAGAGTCTTGGCCGAGGTCGAGCATAGTGATGATTCAAAAAGTAACGCGTGTGCCTGTCGCCATATTGATTTTCGGCACGCAAAAAAATCATTCCCAGGAGTGCATCCTTGGTCAGGTTCCGAACTTTGGCAAGCCATTAAAAGCGTTTTCATACTCGTTGTGGGTACCATTAATTGCACCCCGACATTCATGTCGCACGTACTGTTTCATCACGACGTGAATGTCGCAGCATTCTACGAAATAAAGTTTGTAGCCTCTGTTCACCGAAGGGTCCTGTACCCTTCTTCACAGCTTGTGTGAACTTCCTCATCTTGGTAGATGGCCTATTTCCCCCCCCAAAAAAAAATTGTGGAGATTTTGAGAGATATCGTTGGTTCAAGTCCACACACAATAGGAATCGGATCAAGCCAAGCTTTGTTTCTGTTGTACGTTTGGGCGGCACTGGTTAAGCCGTAACTGGAATGACTTTTGTAAAAACGAATGGCAAGTGCACTTTTGCAACGGTCGAAGTCGCAATCGTATCAAAGGAAACGGAGGATTTCAATGGCAAAGGTCTTGGATCGTGCCATGCTCACCAAGATGAAACACCACGATTTGATACAGGCCATAGCAAAATGTCCCCGCAATCGTCTCATTCAAAATGAATTCGTCGCGCGTTACAAGCCTTTCATACGGCACACGGTATCACAAGCGGTTTACGATTTGGGCAAGACAAACTATAGCGCCATGATGCGCGACATGATCGACGATGTGGTGAATGAAATCTTTTATCGCCTATTCCGGAATGATTGCCGGGTATTGTGCGGCGTGGAAATGCAGTATGAGAGCTCAATCTTTGCGTACTTGCGCTCCATGTGTTTGAATATGGTGCGCAACTATGTGCGGGATTATTTTTGCAGAGAACCTTTGGCGCATAGCCGAACGGCGGGTTGGGTGGAAGAAGATTGCCCGCAATCATTTCTCGAACAGATTCCGAACGAGGATGAAACCACCCACGCTTTCGACATTCCCGAAGCCTGCACCTTCGCTGCGGAGATTTGGAGCAAGCAAGCGGCGTTCACACAGAACCTGGATCGGAACCTAATCATCTTCAAGCTACATTTTATCTACGGCTATCACTACGACGAAATTGCACGGATCAAAGGGTTGGGCCTCGGCGAAAGTGGTGTCGGCAATACGATCGCGCGTCTGAAACAGCGCCTGCAAAATGAAACGGTGTGGCGCAAAAAATTGCTGCACTAAACCGCGCTCTGGTTCTCGTCTCAATCGAAATCCTAATTCCTGCGCCGGCGGCGTCCGACGCGCATGACCTCGCGTCGATACCTCTGGCCATTCAGTCTCAAGCACTGCCGCCAACATTCATGGGAGAAGCGACCACATGCCAGCGTTGCACACGTTTAATTGCCCGGAGATTCGCGAACTGTTCGCGTACTTGGATGGTTCGACGCAGCCGTCCAAAAAGGCGCTGCTTGAAAAGCACCTGAATATCTGCAACCATTGTTTCGAGGCGTTCCTCATGGCCTTTAATAGCCTTCTCGATACGAAACTGAATGCGAAACACGAGGGTGCGAGGCGCGCCCAGGTCGGCCAGTTCGTTTAAAGTCTTTTCTGGGGGGCTTCGTCATTCTGCAAAGCGCTTCACTGCGGTTTTGCCTCTTCCTTTAGAATTCGCGGAATACCCCTAATATCGAAATGAACTTTCTTGCCGAAGATCGTACGCGTCGTGTCGGAGAGGTGACCAAGCACGCCGAGCACGACTCCGCCGAGCACGAGCACAATCCCCACCCACGTCGCAAATTTTCTGCGCGCCGGATGGCGTTCAGGATTGCGATCCAATAACGGCAGCGCGAGCAAAAAGAACACAAACACGCCATTGCCAATCACCCCCAACCAGCCCGGCACGTATTTCAAGCTTTGATACACCGGCAGAAAATACCACTCTGGCTTAATGCCCGTCGGCGTGACCATGGGATTCGCAGCTTTGCCCAAATGCGGTTTGGTGAAAATCGCAAATGCCAGCATGAGCAGGAGCACGCCATATGCGATGAGCACTTCCTTCTTGAAGTGCTCAGGAAAGTATGGCCGCTCGGCATTGCGATGTGCCGGCTCCGGCGCATCGGTGCGTGTGAGCGGCGAGATATGATGATAGCGAATGAGGAACAGGTGCAAGGCAATGAGTCCGAAGAGCGCCATGGGCAAGAGCGATACATGCATGGCAAAGAAGCGTGAGAGGGTGATATCGGAAACTGTTTCTCCACCGCGAACAAATTTGAGAATGAAATCGCCGAGCACTGGCACCTCTTTGGTGGTGTCGGTGGCGACGACTGTTCCCCAGAATGCCACTTCATCCCACGGGAGCAAATATCCCGTGAGTGTGAACGCCATAATCGTAAGCAGTAGGCCGATGCCGACCATCCACGTCAGCTCGCGCGGTTTTTTATATGCGCCATAGAAGAAAACGCGCAGCAGGTGCATAAAAACGAGAATGACGATAAAATGCGCGCCCCACACGTGCAATTGCCGGAAGAACCATCCGAGCGTGACTTTTTCCATGATGAATTTGACGCTGTTGTAGGCGGTCAATGCGCCGGGTTTGTAATAAAAGAGCAGCAGCACGCCGGTGGCAATCTGCAGGAAGAGCAGAAGCAACGCGGCGAAGCCGAGGGTGTGCAGCCAGCTCACGTGGCGCGGCTGTGGATCATCCAGTTGTTCTCGAACAAAGCGGCGGAGGAAATCGAGCGGGATTCTTGCAGCGAGCCAGGTTCGGATACGCATAGGCGTTTTGAAGTGAGGAATTGTTGGATGAATGGATTTTCGGATTCCTGGATTGTTGAATTCAAAGAGTGAAGTGCTTGCCACAGCTTTAACAATCCCATGACCCCTCAATTCAGTTTTAGGAGAGGAGAATCTTCCCGCTTTCGATTTGCACTTTGAGCTTGGTGAGCGGTTTGGGCGGCGGACCTTCGATGACATTGCCTTCGATATCATATTCCCCGCCGTGGCAGGGGCACACGAAGACTTCATCCGCCGGCTCGTATGCGACCGTGCAACCGAAATGCGTACAGACCGCGGAAAACGCGAGCAATTCATTATTCCGGCGGAAGACAATGGCAGGTGAGCCTTGAATGAGGCCGACGCGGGAGGCCCCTTCTGTCAATTCCTCGGCCGTAATGGTGCGGCCATTGAGGTCGACAAACTCGCGCGTGCCGGAGAAGAAATTTTTGTTGGGATAAAGATACGCGAGCGCCGGCGCGAAAAACGCCAAGCCGCTCGCTCCAAACAACGCGGCGATCAACTTTTCGAAGAAGCCACGACGTGTCATAAAGATACCTCGAGGAAGACGTCAAAGCGATAACTGTGCAAGCGGGTTTGCTTCACAGCAACCCGCTTGCACAAGCAGAAATTCAGCCACAGCGTTTACGGTGCCGATTTCAGGATGGTCATTTTCGTCAAGCCTGGGTTCCTCTATGAGAGGATTGGCTTTCCCTCAACTCCCCTGCGCCTTCGCCTCTTCAAATTCCTTCGCCAGTTTTTCGGCTTGGTCGCGCGGCACTTCCTCATAATGCGCGAACTTCATCCGATACACGCCCCGGCCTTGCGTCATGGAGCGCAGTTTCGTGGCGTACTTGCCCATTTCTTTTTCCGGCACGAGCGCTTTGATCACTTGGTTTTTGCCGCGGCCTTCCATACCCAAAATTTTGCCGCGGTGGCCGGACATATCGCCCATCACGTCGCCCATGTATTCATCGGGCACCGTGATTTCCACTTCCACGATCGGCTCGAGAATCACCGGCTTTGCAAGCTTGAAAGATTCGCGGAAGCACATGCGGCCCGCGGTCTTGAACGCATTTTCGTTGGAGTCGACCGGGTGCATCTTGCCGTCGTGCAAAATCACCCGCACATTGGTGACGGGATAACCGGCAATCACGCCGCTCTCCATAATCTCCATAATGCCTTTTTTCACCGCGGGAATGAAGCGCGCATCAATGGCGCCGCCGACGATCGCACTGACAAATTCCAACTTGCCGCCCCACGGTAAATCGGTCAGCTCTGAATTGCGAATGGTGAGATCGTTCGGATAGGGTGCGCCTTCGCGATAGCCCTCGACGTGAAAGTGCACCTCGCCGAACTGGCCCGCGCCGCCGGTTTGCTTCTTATGGCGATACGACTCGCGCGCATTGCCGCGTATCGTTTCGCGATATGGAATCTTCGCCTCGAGCACATTGACTTCAACGCCGTATTTCTCTTTGAGGCGTTTCACGATCATCTGCAAGTGCAACTCGCTCTGGCCCTGCAACAGCACTTGGTGGAGCTCGGCATCGATGCGCACGCTGAACGCCGGATCTTCTTCATGCAACGCATGCAGGCCGGTTGACATTTTATCTTCGTCGCCCTTGGTCTTCGGCGTGATCGCGATAGTCATGAGCGGATTCGGGAAAACGATCTCCGGCAAGGTGATGGGATCGCGCTTGTCGCAGAGCGTATCGCCGGTGTGCGTGCTGCGCAGCTTCACGACCGAGGCGATATCGCCGGCATGCAAGTGTCCAATCTCGGCTCGGCTCTTGCCGTTCATTGCATAAATCTGTCCGACCTTTTCGGAGGCTTGACGATTGGGGTTGAAAACTTCGGTGTTGGGGGCGAGCTTGCCGGAGAAGGCGCGGAAATAAGACATTTCACCGAGGTGCGCTTCGGAAATGGTTTTGAAGACCAACGCGGCAAATGGCGCTTCCTCATTGGTTTTGCGTTTGGCGCCGCCCTGGCCTAGCATCTCGCCTCGAAAGTCCGGAGCCGGGCAATATTCCACGATAAAATCGAGCAAGCCGGCGACACCCGCGGCCTGTGTGGCAATGCCGGCGAGCACCGGGAACAGCGTGCGTTTGGCGATGCCCTGTCGCAAGCCGTGTTTCAGTTCCTCGGCGTTGAGCGTGCCGGCTTCGAAAAATTTCTCCATCAAGGCGTCTTCCGCCTCCGCGGCTTGCTCAGTCAACTGCTCGCGCAATTCGTTTGCTTTATTCTGCAAATTCGCGGGAATATCTTTGCTTGTGGCTTTGCCCGCGGCGTTGTAGTTGACGAGCTTCATATGAACGACATCCACGTATTCATGATTGTTCACGGGGAACACTACCGGGCATACTTTGTTGCCGAAAATTTCACGTGCGCTGGCCACGGCTTTGTCGAAGCTCGCATTCTCTTTGTCGAGACGATTGACGAAGAAAATACGCGGCAGGCCATATTCTTCGGCGATTTGCCATGCGGCTTCGGTGCCCAGTTCCACGCCGGTTTGCGCGTTCAACACATGCAAAGCCACATCCACGGCGCGCAAGCCGCCGCGCACTTCGCCGACAAAATCGGGATAACCAGGCATGTCCACAAGATTGATCTTGTGGTCTTTCCATTTGCAGTGCAGGATCGAGGCAATGATGGAATTTTTGCGCTCGATTTCATCGTGATGATAGTCCGAAACCGTCGAGCCGTCGTCGACCGAGCCCATGCGCGAGATTTCGCCGGAAACAAACAGCATCGCCTCAGCGAGCGCGGTCTTGCCGGTGGTTGCATGAGCTGCCAAGCCAATATTGCGCAGATGAGCAGTGGAAAAATCCTTCACGTTACACCTCTCAAAATTGGGGTTTAATTTGAGCTGCGTTCGCGTAGCATCCGTTTGAGAATTTTACCCGTTGGGCCATGCGGTAAATCCGAACAGAATTCGAAGTGCTGCGGAATTTTGTATGCCGCCAAACGAGAAGCACAATAGGAAACCAACTCCTCTTTGGTCGCGGACTCGTTTTGCCGCAACACGATATAAGCCTTCACTTCTTCTTCCAAAGCGCGATCCGAGATGCCTAGCACCGCGCACTCGCGAATTTTAGGGTGCGAGATGAGGCAGCGTTCCACTTCTTGCGAGAAAACAAAAAAGCCGCCTTTTTTAATGATATCCTTTTTGCGATCGGCAAGGTATAAATAGCCGCTCGTATCCATCCACCCCAAATCACCGGTGAGCAACCAGCCGTCGCGCAATGCTTGTTGCGTTTCCTCTGTGCGATTGTAAAAGCCTTTCATAATCGCTCCACCACGCACGACAATCTCGCCCACCTGGCCGGGCGGGAGCTCGATGCCGTGCGCGTCGAAGATCGTGACCTCCAAGCCGGGGAGTTGTTTGCCGACCGACCCGGATTTAATTGCGATATCGGGACGATTCGTCGTGATGAGCGGCGGACATTCCGCCACCCCGTAGCCTTCGTAAATCGGCTTGCCGAAACGTTGCAGCAGAGCTTCGCGAAGATGATCTTCCATGCGCGCGCCGCTGACGAGGAAAACTTGCAAGGAGCTGAGCGGGTCCTCGGCAACGACAGCTTCGGTGGTTTCAGTTGCGGTTTGTGCACTGCCATTGCCGCCTTGACTCTCTAGCAACAGTGGCAACATAGAAGGTACAGCCACGAAATGCGTGATCCTCTCGCGTGCGATCGTTGAAATGATTTCATCCACGTTAATGCGCGGCACTAGCACGCAACACGCGCCCGCGGCGAGTGCGACGTTCATCGTTAGCATGTGGCCGAGGCTGTGAAATAACGGCAACGCCGCGGCGAAACGATGCTCCGCGGTAATGTTGAAGGCCTCCCAACACGCGAGCACGGCGGCCGCAGCATTTTCGTGCGTGAGCACCACACCACGCGGCGCGCCCGTCGTGCCGGAAGTATACAAAATGAGCGCGGTATCGTCCGCGTTAATTGCGGGCCGCTTTGCTAAAGGCTGCGATTCGGAAACCAGTTTGGTAAGCTCGACGCACGTGTTGGGCTTGCTGGCTTCGCGTTGTTCCGCGGATAAATTGCCGAGTATTACATAAAGCCGGCACGAGGGTACTTTTTTCGCAGCCGGAATTACATAGCGCCCGAAGCCTTCCCATGCCACAAATCCGGCGGCTTGCGTTTCATTGAGAATGGCTGCGATTTCAGCTTCACGTGCGAGAATATTGAGGGGAATGACTTGCACGCCGAGCGTGAGCAATGCATAATAAACGAGAGGAAACTGCGGCAGGTTGGGAATCATGATCGCGATCCGGTCCCCGCGCTGCAAGCCTAAGCCAGCGAAGCCGGAGGCCAGGCGACTGACGACGCCGGCAAAATACTGGTAAGTCAGGCGCGTCTCGCCATATACGAACGCATCGGCACGCGCATATTTTACGGAGGAAATTTCCAAAAAGTCCAGCAATGAACGAGCAACCATAAGGCCTGCGAGAGGATATGAATGCTTACCGGAAAAGACCAATCACAAAGAGGTTGGAAAATTCGGACGGGGGTAAAAGCTCAACTCGGGACTTGGTGTTTTGGGGAATCGTTTGGTGCAAGGCCGGAGTCGAGGAGAAGTATGGCGTCGCCTCGCAAAACAAAACTTTCGGCTTCACGATTTGGCGAAACTTTGCGTCGCTTCGGTTACGGTCTTAAAAGTTTCGAAAATGGAGTTGAGTTTGGTAATCGCCAAAATCCCTTCCATTGTTTCGTTGATTGCGGCGAGTTTGAGATCGCCGCCGCGATTGCGAATCGAAGTCAGCAACGAAATCAAAACGCCCAGGCCCGAGCTATGCATCCGCTTGACTTCTGCCAAATCAAGCACGAAATTTTTTACGCCCGCATCCAACAGCTTTTGTATCGCATCCTTCATTTCTTGCGAGTCGGGAGTGCCTCCCTGCAGCTTCCCGGTGAGATTGACGACCGCGATCTCACCCATGATTTGATGTTCGAGTGCCATATTCTTCTCTTTAAAAGTGCTGCGAGTATAAAACAAAAGCTCACAATTGTCAAGCGAAAATTCCCTGGTGCTTTTGCGGTTTCGCACAGTGCTGCGCCGTTGCAGTTGCTTCCCAGGCCATCTCTTAAAACTGCGATTGCATCGGCGGGATTTTGTGTTATATTCTTTGCATAAGAATGGCAGGTCCGCGGCTTTAACAATATGAAAAGAGGAGAAGTAGCTATGCGACGCGCATGGGTTTTTATAACGAGTCTTTTCATCGCGATGGCTGTAGCCGCCTCTGCGCAAGAAGCCCTCAAGTTTTCCGGTGAGCTGCGCATGCGCGCGGAGGTGCGCGACAACGCTGATTTCAATTCCGACCGCCTCGACGGCACAGCACAGGTATTCAATCGCATCCGCCTCGGTGTCTCGCGCGAATTCGAGCATGAGCTGCAACTGTTTGTGCAGTTGCAGGACTCGCGCATTTGGGGTGAAGAAGGCTCCAGCCTGAATGCTTTGAATAATGTCGATCTGCAGCAAGCCTATTTGCAGATTGACAAGCCCGTGGGATTGCCTTTCGACTTTCGCCTCGGACGGCAGCACTTGTCTTTCGGTAACGAGCGCCTCGTGGGAAAATATGATTGGCACAATGTCGGTCGCGCGTTCGATGCGATGAAGGTGCAATGGGGCGGCGAGCAACAGCAGCTCAATCTCTGGCTGGCGCAAGTGCGCGACCACACCGCGCCGACAGTGGCGCGCAATCAAGAATTTGCGGGCGCATACTTCACTTCGCAGCGGCTTCTGCCTTTTACGATTGACACGTACTGGCTTTTGCTCTATGATGCGCGCAACTTCGAGTCGATTGCAAATCCCGCCACGCCTGGACGGCAAGACGAGCCTTCCGAAACTTTGGATGTGCACACCCTCGGCTTGCGTTTGAGCCGCACGAGCGGTGCGTGCCTGCAATTCGATTTCGAAGGCGCCTATCAATTCGGCGGACGCGGGTTTCAGAGCATTCGCGCCTATGCCCTCGCGCTCGAGGCGAGCTACACGATGGCCTCGCAATGGCGGCCGTCGCTGCGAATAGGCTATGTGCTCGGCTCGGGCGATGAGCAGGTTGATGACAATAAGAGCGAAACGTTTTCGAATCTCTTTCCCAATGCGCATGGTTTTCTCGGCGCGATGGATTATGCTTCGTGGAGCAACATCATCGCCCCATATTTCGGCATCAACTTCACGCCGAGGAAGAAGCTCTCATTCGGACTAGATTACTACCTGCTCGCCTTGCAGAACGACCAAGACGCATGGTATCGCGCCGGCGGCTTCAACATCGGCACGCCGCAAGAGTTTTATCGCAAGGCCGTGCCGGGCGTGGGCAAACGCTTGGGGCAGGAATTCGATCTGCACTTGGATTGCGTCTACCGCGAGCGCCTCGATTTGAAACTGGGCATGAGCAAATTTTTTGTGGGAGAATTTATTGAGAAAACGGGCGGCTTGCGCGCGGATGATTCGGTGTGGGGATATTTGGCGGTGGAAGTGAAATTCTGATTCGCTTTACCCACCCTTGAGAATGTCAAGGCCGGTGTGGCAAACGCTGCTTGTTGCTTTTTCAAAACGGGCGAAGTATCTTCGCGCAACGTTTTGAGTTGAGCAGCTAGCCTTTACGGGAGGAGGAAAATGGCGCCATTGAAGCCCGGAGAAATTTTAACGCGCGCCGAGGAGTTTTTGCAGTGTGCGGAGTATGCGGCGCAAAGCAATCTCTTCAATGCTTGCGCAATCTGTTCCTATGCCGCGCTCTTTTGGGCCGCGCGCGCGGCTTTGGCGTATGAAGGATTGGATCGCTCCGCATGGGCGCATAGTGAATTGCGGTCAAAGTTCACGGAAGAGTTCATCAAAAACCGAAAACGCTTTCCAGCGAACTTTGGCACTTGGCTTTCCGATGCGTTCGTATTACGCAATGCCGCGCAGTATGGTTTAATCTCGCCCAAGATCAAGCGCGTCCGTCGGATGCTTAATCATGCTAAAGAGTTTGTTCAAAAGATTAAAGGAGTGATCTCAAAATGAACCCGAAAAAAAACATATCAAAAAAGAGGCTTCAACAACACATTGATGAGTTGGTTGCCATTGCCAAGAGTGTGACGCCGGACGTTGCGGTTGACATTAGGATTCCAGGGTATGAAGATCAACATGCGTGGGTTGAAATCTGCGTTCCGGACGAGGTTGAAGAACAGCTCTATGATCGGATCAGCCAACGTGCACACGACATCTTCATTGATACCGGCTATGATATTGGTGCACTCGTTTATGAAAAGTCGCAACGGCATGAAGAGCTGCTCGAAACTCGACAGCAGTAGTTCGCTGGTTTCGACTTTTCATTGTTCTCTGATGTTACTTCACGCCTTCGCAGGCGCTTGCGGCCATTCCCATGTTGCTGCTTTCACCCTCTCGTAATTCTCGTCCAACTCGGGCTCCAACAAAATGATTGCCGCGATGCGTCTTGCCATGTCACGCACTTCGCGGGCCTCGTCTTGCGTAATGGGGCGGCCTAACAGTTTTTCCTCGCGGTAGCTCAACCACTTCTTGATCACTTGATACCCGCCGATGGTGTATTCCCACACGCGCGTGGGGATATTGCGCCAATGGGTTTCTTCGTTCAGATAAACGTCGTGCGTCATGTCGCCCAAACCCTTTACGGCCTCACTCGCTGTTGGCTCGCGCTTAATGCGTTTGCCTTTGCCTGGCATGGTGACGCCGCCTTTGTCCGCGCTGCCCCAGCCTGCGGTGATCGACAAGTTGAGCGGCGTTTTGCCTTCCACCACCGCAATTTGTTTTAGCTCTTGCCGAATGGCACCGCTGGTCACACCCGCAACCGGCGACTCCGTATCCAACAACGCGGCGATTTGTTTGCCCAATGCTGCGGAGGCGAGCAGTAGTTCTTTGCTGTTGGGCAAAGGAATGCGCGGCCAGTCTTGACGAATGCCGTCCGCGTTCTCGCGCAGATATGCAGGCGAATAGCCAATGGCGAGCGCGTGCATCCAAATGAGAGCGGCGGTGTCGTGGTCGTTGTCGGGATTGGGGACACGCAATGTCGCGAGATAAGCGCGGGCGGTAGGAGAAAGGTTTGCAGTTATGGAGTGGCTTGACAACAGATCAAGTTGCTGCGCAGATTTCTTCGTAGGCTTGTTGGTAATTTGTGTAGGAAAAAAATATGCATGCCCTCTAATTGCGTCTTGCTCACCAAGAATCCGCGTGGCCCAAAACGGAACGCCTTCTGGATTTGCAACACCAAGCGGACGAGTGATGAAGGACGAACGAGAATGCTCCAAATGTTGCCGTAATTCTGGACGCGAACGATTCCATAATGGACTCACATCAGAAATATGTGCATACCCAATGTCAAAGGGACGACGCATATAACTAATGACCCTCTCATCAGAAAAGGCCTCCTCACTCAGCACTTTAGCTCGTACCGCTTTGGGGCTAAAACCAGCCGCTTTTTGTGTCAATCCAAGTTGCAAAGCGCTGAAACCTTCCCAAGATAATCTGCTGTCAAAATATTTTAGCATACGTTCCTTTAGTTTACTCCGGTCAATGTCCTGAAGGGAACCCCCCACGATTTTCGTTCGGTCCCAGCATTGGTTTTATCTTACAAAATTGCGCTATGCTCGGCCAGCCAAGATAAGCAAGGCTCACCTCGGAAGGCCGGAAAGAATAACGATTACTTTGATCTGGTTTGGCTGATTTGTAGTGGGTATCGAAATCGGAATCATTGAGGCTCGCAAGGAGTTCTGCTCGCCGTTCAATGGCTCGTGCTGCGTTCAAGTCATCGCGAAAGAGCACGCGACGATCATGAGCCTGCTTGCCGTTTTTCACCCAAGGCGAAATCGCCACACCTTGCTGAATACCCACCGAAAAACCAGGGATAGCGAAAACAGTTTCACTTGTGCGTCCGTCCGCTGCATACTCCGAGATTTTCCGGTTGCCATGCATATTCTCAATCCAAAAGCGGTCAAACGATTCGAGCAAATGGCGCCGCAAAACAACAAAGGAAGGATCGCTGACCCACGAGTGATTAGAGATGAAGCACACCACGCCGCGTCCAGTTTGCTCGGCAATGCGACGTTCGGCCAAGCGAAAAAAACGAACATACAAGTCATCTAAATAGTTTTTTGTGATCCCCCATTCTTTAAGGACACTCTTATAAGGTTCTATCAAATCTTGCTCTTCGCCAATGGCAACGCCGGCGAAAGCATTATACGGCGGATTGCCAAGCACCACCAATATCTTTGCCTCGCGTTTCACTTTCTCCGCAGCGTCGCGTTCATGGGCAAGCTCGGGAAAGAGCGGCAACTGCGTCTTGGGTTCTTTCGGCGGCTCCCAACCCGTGAGCGCATTGGTGAGAAAGACTCCGGCACGTTCGCCTTCGGCCAATGGCGCGCCGAGGTTTTGCAGGAGCAAGCCCAATTGCAAATGCGCCACGACATACGGCGCGGGCAAAAGCTCAAAGCCAAACACACGCTCTTGCGCAGCGCGCTTCACTTCACCGGCGAGCAATGCGCCTTCGCCGTTCTCGCGCAGCGTAGTCGCAATGCGTTTGAGCGTTTCCACCAGATACGCGCCGGTGCCCGCGCAGGGATCGAGCACCACCACGCGCGGATCGGCCAAGCCCTCGGCAATGTGCAGCTCTTGCCGCAAAACGGTATCAACGCGGGCAACCATGTATTGCACGACCTCCGGGGGCGTGTACCACACGCCGAGGTCTTTGCGCAGCTCGGGATCAAAGGCTTGCAAGAACGGCTCGTAAAAATACTGCACGGCCTGGCCTTGTTCGAACGAAGAAAAGAACTCCTTGCGCACCACGCGGTTGAGCGTTGCGCCGGCCCAATCCAAAATTTCCATGAGGCCCAACGCGCGCAGCTTGCTGGCATCAGCCACTTGTTCGAACAAAGCTTGAATCACGGGCACGCGCAGATAAAAGGCGGAAGTGCGCCAGTCAAAATCATCTTCGCGCGTAGGAGCTTCGCCGTGCCAGAGCACCCACGCGGAGAAGACGCCGTAAAACAGCGTTTGCACCAACGTCGAGCGAAAGAAGTGCTCGCCCTTTGCGCCTTCGAATGTGAGGCCGAGCGTTTCTTCCAATGCTTTGCGAATCGCGACGAGCGCGGGCAAATCCGCGGCTTCCACTTTGGAGCGGGCATCGCGCGCATACGAAGCGAGAAACCACGCTACGTATGCGGCGGTGGTGAGCGGCGCGTTAGCGAGCATCACGCGGTGGAGATAATCGGCCAAACGCTCACCGTGTTGTTGCGCGGTTTTGTGCGGCTGCGCGGCCAATGCCCAAAACTCCTTTTCTTTTTCCGCGAGCGCATAGGCTTCGAGCTTCACGGGCTTGCCGCTCTTTCCGGCTTTCACCAATGCGAACGCGCGATAGTTCGTCACCAACACGAGGCCGTGCTTGTCGAGATATTTGGCGAGCTGCGCGCTTGCGATGATTTTATCGAGATCATCTTTGGGCGGCTTCACTTCGAGCACGGCGCGCGCGGGTAATTGTCCTGAGAGCGGATTTTCATCTTCGCGCAAGCCCTTCAATTGATCCGCAGTGAAAAGCCCGCCGTCGGGAATGCCCGCGCCTTTGCTGCGCAGATGAATGATGCACTTCACTTTCGGCTTGAGCGTTTTGCCGAGCTCGTTAAGCAGATTCGCGAGCGCGGGATAATAAGAAGTCTCCTTCACGCCCGCGCCGGAATGATGGATGTCGCTGAGTTCGCGCAGATAGGTTTCGAGGGGAGGCATGTGTTGAGGTATGGAATGATTGGTGTTGGAAAGCGAAAACTTTACTAAACTTGAAAAGTTTAGTAAAGTTTAGATGTGAAATAGCGTTCCCAAAAGCGTCGCGTGCGATGCGACAGGTTGAGATCGTCAAGATGGGTTTCGATGACGGAGAAAGGAATGCCCTTCAAATCGCGGCTGTTGCCTTGTTCCAGCACGCGACCGAGGTACCATTTGAAGAAGACTTCGCCCTGCAGCTCGCTTTCGGAGAAAGAATAGTCCCAAATCAATTTAGGGTTCACGGTAATATTGTAGAAGGTTGTCGTCACGGTGCTGCCTCGCCCTTTTGCATTAGTATTCAATCACTGCCGCTATCGCTGTCGTTATTGCCGCCATGACATGCGGCGAAACGCTCCCCAACTTCTCCACGAATCGCTGAGTATCAACGCCGCGTAACTGAAGCGTGTCAATTGCCGAGACTTTTGTCAAACCGTTGCTGCTATCCGGAATCACCTTCACGTGCCAAACGTTTGTGCAAGGTAATCTTTCCATTCAGTCACCGGAGCCACCAGTTTGATCGGCAGCACACCCACGGCATCAGAACTAATGACGACAACCGGTCTCGTCTTTCGAATCTCGGCGCCAATCGTCGGATCGAGATTCACTTTCCAAATGTCGCCTCGGCTAACCTTCATCCCCAAAATCTCCGCCTTGCCATGCTTCTCGTTCCGCTTGGGATTGTTCGTAATGCGCGACCATTTGCAAAGCCTGTTGCGCCATGATTCGCCGTCGCTCGCTCAACGGCAAAAGCATAAAATCGTACAGCGGAGAGGGTTCATCTACTTCCTTTTTAGCTAAATCAGTGAGTAGATTGAAGGCCAGCGGCAATTTTCTAGCGGGGAGCAATTGCACCAACTCTTGCACTTGTGAATGAGTTATCGCAGTCATATAGACACCTCGAAGTTATTGTGAACGTACAATGGAATAAGCACAAAATTAAAAATGAAGGCAAGAAAAAATCCTCACTGCCCTCTCCCCGCCATCATCACGTATATCGTGTGCAGAATAATCTTCAAATCCATTTTGAGGGACATGTTTTCCAAATAGAACAAATCGTATTGCAGCTTTTGCTTCACGTCGTCGAGCGTGGCGTCGTATGCGCCTTTGATTTGCGCCCAGCCCGTGATGCCGGGTTGCACGCGCAAGCGTCGCGGATAAAGCGGAATTTCTTTGCGCAGCTTTTCCACGAAGAACGGCCGTTCCGGGCGCGGCCCGACAATGCTCATCTCGCCCGCGAGCACATTGATAAATTGCGGTATCTCATCGATGCGCCATTTGCGCATGAAACGGCCGCTGCGCGTGATGCGCGGATCGTCTTTATCCGCCCACTTCGGCCCGGTGAGTTTTTCCGCGTCGGAAACCATCGAGCGGAATTTGATGACGTTGAAGCGCCGTCCGTCTTTGCCCATGCGCTCTTGTTTATAGAACACCGGGCCGCGCGAATCCAGTTTGATGATGAGCGCCACGAGCAGCCACACCGGCGCGAAGAGCACGAGAATCACAAGCGAAAGCGTGACGTCGAGCAGACGCTTTGCGATGCGCTCCCAGGTGGGCATATACTGCGGCAAAATTTCAATAAGCGGAAAGCCGTAGATTTGATTCGTGCGCGCTTGGCCGGTGATGATGCTGTAGAGATCGGGCACGATTTTGAGACTGACCGGCAGGCCGTCGGTTTGCGCGATGATTTGCATCAACGCACGCTGATCCTTTTGCTGCAACGCAATAAGCACTTCTTCAATTTGATGCCGCCGCGCGATTTCGGATAATTGTTCGAGACGGCCCAACACCGGCACGCCTTGAAATTGTCGCCGTCCCTCTTGGGGTTTGATCTCGGCAAAGCCGATAACCTGAAATCCGAGCGCCGGATATTTGCTCACCTCTTGATAAAGCTCGCGCGCTTTGCGGCCCCAGCCTACGATCAGCGTGCGGCGCAGGCCGATGCCATTCTCAAGCAAGTGCCGTTGCATCGTTCGCACAATCATGCGGCCTGTGGTCACCGCGCCGGCCACGAGAATCCAGTAGCTCAACAACAAGATTCTGGTTTTGGGCAGTGGTTCTTGCAAGTCGTGCTCCATTTCGAAAGTGAGCAAATAGATGAGCAGCACGCCCAGTCCCACGATTTTGATGACGGCGACGGCTTCATCGAGCCGCGAGGCGGCATTCCAGGCGCGATAGAGGCCGAGCAAAAGAAAAAGCAAAAACCAGAAGGCAAAAACTAAATTGGAGACGGTGAAGGCCGATTCGAAATTGGTGACGGAGAACAGCCCCAAGCGCGCGCGCAACTGCGTCCAGAGCATGAAGGCCAGTGTGATCGCAACATAATCACTGATGATGACCGCGACTTTCTCGATCCACTTGGGAATGGCCGAACCCCACTTTTTCGCAGTGAGCAATCCCACCAGTGTGCCGAAGCCGAAGCTGATGTGAAAGATGAAAAGCAGCACGGGCACAATCGGCAGTAGGCGCCAACGCCCATGACGAACAATGGCGAGCGTCATCAAGATATTGCAGACGAGATAAGCGCACGTTGCCAGGCCCAGCCCAGTCAAATCGCGCGCGGAGCCGAGATCCGCGCCGCCGGCCAGCAATGCCGCAATGACGAGCAAGCCAAAAGGAATCACGTAGTGCGGGCGCAGCAACGCCGGACGTTTCTTGATGCGATTCGCCCACGAAAAACCGTGCAGAAACGCTTGCCCGAGCAGTTGCAGCAGGGTTCCGCGCAACGGCAGCGTGGAGAGCAGTTGGGGGGAGAAATAAACCTTGTGCCCCTTTTGCTGCAAGCGCGTAGCGATTTCATACTCATTGTCCAAAAGTTCCTGTTCGAGAATGCCGGCTTCGTGTAAGGCCTCTTCGCGATAGACCGCATGCACGCAACCTTCTTCGCGCTCCGTTTCCGACGCACGATCTTGCGTGGCGAGTGGCACGGTCCAATGCGAACCCAGCACCGCGGCATAAGCTTGGGAAGCATAATTTTTACCTTGATAAAACACGCGCCCACCCACGCCCGCATACGCGCGCTGGTGCATTTGCAGCACCGCCTGTGCGATGAAATTTCCTTCCAGTGTGGCATTCGGATGCACGGCGAGCATCAAATTTTCAGTGGGAGGGGGCGTCGTTTGCCGGCGTCGCTTGTGCGTGATTTGCGCCGAGCGTTGCCGCACGCGAAAATCCGGATGCGCTTTGATGAACGCACGCACTATTTTGCGCAGCGCCGGCGCCGGGCTGTCGAGCAGAAAATGTATTTCGATGAGATGATGCGGATAAGTTTGGCGTGAAAGCGAAGCGAGACAATCGGAAAGATGCTCGTGCGCGCCGCGCAAAGGAATGGTCACCGTGACCGCTACATTGCCGGGCGCCGTAGGAATGACCGGAGAAGAGACACGTTCTTGTGTAACGGCCATGAGCATCCCGCTCCGAGAGGTTAAGCTATACCGGCGGTTTCGACACTGCTGCGCCTTTGCGCACGGTCCTCCACGAGTTTATTCTGGAGGAACATTTTTAAGTGCTCGGCACACACTCGAAACGATTACATATCGGTAGAGCAACGACACAAAGGCTTTTTTTATGGCTTGTCGCTGCTCCACCTAGGGTTCTTTTCCGCTTGTTTATCTCACCCTGTCTCTTCGAGCGAGGTGGCTTAAAGCCGAGCGCATCTTCCCGCCGCCTGGCGCATTTTTTCAAACAACGCTTTCGCAGAGTCGCTGCAAAACTATGTCATGCAGAAGGATTTCTTGTGCGCACGGATGAAACATTCCGCCCGAAGCATACAACCAGCGCAAAAAAGATTACCGCGACAACGCGTAGCCCCGGCCCCTTGTGCGCCGCTGATTCTGCGCACGTTTCAGCGCCCCACAGGGGGCGGGACTACACTCTCATCACGCCGCCGCGGCATGGCAAATCCTTCTGAATGACAAAACGAATGGCCTCGTTTTCAATGCTCTTCGCGATGCCGCAAGCTTTCCGGAATCGAATTGTTGCCGTGGCCGAGCTTGACGATTTTGTGCCTGCCGCCGGTCGTGGCCTTCGTGGCGTTGCGCGTATCCACAACGAGCTTGGCCTGCTTCACGATCTCTTGATAGTCATAGGCGTCATGATCCGTGGCAATGACCACACAATCGGAATCGCGCAGCAATTGCGCCGTGAGCTTTTTGGATTTGTAAGCCTTGCCGTTCACGCGCAGCGTAGGCACCCACGGATCGTTGTACTCCATTTTGCGGCCGCCGCGATTGTAGAGCAACTCCATCAGCTTGATCGCCGGCGAATTGCGCACGTCATCGACGTTCTTTTTGAACGCGGCGCCGAGCACCAGAATCTTCGCGTCGCGAATGGCCACGCCGTGATGCGAGAGCGAGCGAATGATCAAATCCAAAACATAATACGGCATGTTCTCGTTCGTCTGCGCCGCCAGCTCGATAAAGCTCGTGTGAAAATCATACTCGCGCGCTTTCCAGCTCAGATAATACGGATCAACGAGAATGCAATGCCCGCCGATGCCGGGGCCGGGACGGAACGGCATGAAGCCGAATGGTTTCGTAGCCGCGGCTTCGACCACCTCCCAAATATCCACGCCCTCCATGCGGTCGCACAACTGCGCGAGTTCATTCACCAACGCGATATTCACCGAGCGGAAAATGTTTTCGAGCAGCTTGGTCATCTCCGCGGCTTTGGGATTGGATAGCTCTTTCACTTCCACGACGACTTTGCGCGTGATGTCCGCGGCGAGCTTCGTGCATTTCTTCGTGACGCCGCCCACCACCACGGGCGTGGTGGCCGTGGTGAAGCGCTTGTTTCCCGGATCGATGCGCTCCGGCGAAAAGGCCAAGTGAAAATCTTTGCCGGCTTTCAGTTTTTGTGCTTCGAGAATGGGCTGCACAACTTTCTCTGTGGTTTCGGGATAGGTGGTGGATTTCAGAATGATCAACTGGCCGCGGCGCAAGCCGGTGGCAATGCCTCTCGCGGAGTGCTCGATATAAGAAACGTCCGGCTCTTTGTTGTCCGTGAAAGGCGTGGGCACGCAAATGAAAATCACATCCTGCGCGCCGATGTCTTTATAGTCGCTCGCGGCAGAGAATTTCCCGGCCTTCACAATTTCGCGCAGCTTGTTACTGTCAACGTCGTCGATATAATTGTCACCGTGATTGAGTTTGGCAATTTTGCGGGGATCGACATCGATGCCCAGAACTTCGAAGCCAGCACCGGCATATTCCACAGCGAGCGGAAGACCAACATAACCGAGACCGATCACACAGATTTTCGCTGTGCCGCCATCAATCTTCTGTTGCAGCGTCATAGGTACTTTCCTTCCTTAAGACAGATGAGAGTTATCCTCCTGACCCCCGGCTTGGAATTTATCATTTACACGGGAGCCCGGCGAGATGTGATGCTTATGAATTGCGCAAAAAATCTGAGGTAAAAAATCACGCGAATGCTTCCTGAATGAAACCTACGAGAGCGCAAACGCAGCATTGCGCCGCTAGAGCGCACGGCCATAATGCTTCTTGTAATACTCGAGATACTCGCCGCTTTTCAATTTTTCCCACCACCAGCGATTGTCGCGATACCAGTCGATGGTATTCTGCAAAGCGGATTCGAGTTGGTATTTCGGTTTCCAGCCCAGCGCCAAAAGTTTGCTGCAATCGATGGCATAACGCCGGTCGTGGCCGGGGCGATCTTTCACGTACGTCTTTAAAGACTCCGGCTTGTTGAGATAGGAAAGAATGAAATCCGTAATCTCGAGATTCGTGCGTTCATTGCCGCCGCCGATGTTATACACTTCGCCGTTCTTGCCGTGGTGCATGGCGAAGACGATAGCCGCGCAATGATCTTCCACGTGAATCCAATCGCGCACGTACTGGCCGTCGCCGTAAAGCGGCAGCGGCTTGTCTTCCAGTGCGTTCGTCACGAACAGCGAGATGAGTTTTTCGGGATATTGATACGGGCCGAAGTTGTTCGAGCAGCGGGTAATGATAACCGGCAGGTCATAGGTTACGAAGTAGGAATACGCCAAACGATCGGCGCCGGCCTTCGAAGCCGAATACGGACTCGAGGGCATGAGCGGGTCCGTCTCTTTGAAGGCGCGTCCCACTGTGCTGCCATAGACTTCGTCCGTGGAAATTTGAATGAACTTTTTCACGCCGTGGCGTCGCGCGGCTTCGAGCAAAACGAAAGTGCCGAAAACATCGGTGCGGATGAACGCATCCGGCCCGCTAATGGAGCGGTCGACATGACTCTCTGCGGCGAAATTCACCACGACGTCGATGCCTTCCATCAATTCTTCCACCAATGCGCCGTCGCAAATGTCACCTTTAACAAAGTTGTATCTGGAATTACCCTTCAAATCGCGCAGATTTTCCAGATTGCCGGCGTAGGTGAGTTTATCGAGATTGGTGACGTGGGGATGATCGTCGTTGCCCAGAAGGTATCGGATGAAATTGCTGCCAATAAAACCCGCCCCACCGGTAACAAGAAATTTTTGCATGGTGCTTTCCTTTTTTTATAGCCCGAGATGTTGAACCACAGTTGATTCGTCCTTGAAGGGCGGCAATGTATTAAACGGGCTTTTGAAAGTCAATATTGGCGTCTCGACCTTGTGGAAGTTTTGTTCCATCGCAAGGTTCATCTTTACCAACAGTGCGACGCTTACGCTGAAAACGGCGCGCGCAAAACTTTGCCAACGAGCTTGCCGGTGAGTTGGTCATGCGCAAGCACGACTTCGCCATTCACCAAAACGTTAGGAATGCCTGCCGGATATTGAAATGGGTTCGACCAGGTCGCGCGATCGCTCACCGTAGCGGGGTCGAAGATCACGAGGTCCGCCCAATAACCCGGCCGCACATAGCCGCGCTCTTTTAAACCGAGCGTGTCCGCGGGCAGCGCCGACATCTTGCGAATGGCTTCTGCCAAAGGCATAATTTTGTCTTCGCGCACATATTTGCCAAGCACGCGTGGAAAGGTTCCGAAGGAGCGCGGATGCGGATTGCCGCGGCGCAAACGGCCTTCGAGGCCGAGCGCCGAGCCGTCGCTGGCAGGCATGCAATAAGGATGCGCCAACAAAGCCGCCGTATCTTCTTCGCTCATCGCTAAGCCGATCATGTTGCCGCCGCCTTCTTCGGCGATGATCAACTCGAACAACGTTGCCATGGGATCGACTCCCGCTGCCGCAATCTCTTCGAAGGTCTTGCCTTCAAATTCGCCGCGGCGCGGATGTTTCGTCAGGCTTGAAATCATCACCGAGCGCCAGCCGCCGATCTTTTCCACCTCATGCCAAACCTCCGCACGCAACGTGTCTTGCAGAGCGGCGTCTTGCAAGCGCGCCACGAATTTTTCGCTGCCGCCATCGCGGCTCCACAAGGGGAAAAGCGAAGACAGGCCGGTGTTGTATGCAATATAAGGATAGCGATCACACGTCACTTGCATGCCGCTCGCGCGCGCGGCTTCGAGCTTTGCGAGCATCTCCCCTTGTTTGTGCCAATTGCGTTGCCCCGAGGCTTTGATGTGCGCAATGTTCAACGCGACGCCGGCCTCGCGGGCGATGCGAATCGCTTCATCTATAGCTTCAAGCAGCGTCTCGTCTTCGTTGCGCATGTGCGTGGAATAAATGCCGCGCCCGTTCATGCTGCGACACAATTCGATGATTTCCTCGGTCGTTGCGAAACTTCCGGGCGTATATTCCAAACCGGAAGAGAGGCCATATGCGCCTTGCGCGAATGCTTCCTGTGCGAGCTGCTTCATCTTTGCAAGGTTCTCCGCCGTCGCCGGGCGATTGTCTTCGCCGATCACGATCTCGCGCAGCGTGCCTTGGCCGACCATGCTGAGCGCGTTGGTGATCATGCCGCGGCTTTCGAGATTGCGAAAGTAACCTGCGAAATCGCGCCATGCCACTTCCAAACCAAAGCGCTCTTTGAAATTTTCGACAAGCTGCAGCGCCATTTTCTCATTGAGCGGAGCCATCGAACCGCCATCCTGGCCGAGCACTTCGGTGGTCACGCCTTGCCGAATTTTAGACTGCGCCTCGCCGCCGAGCAGAAGCTCCTCGTCGCTGTGCGAGTGAAAATCGATAAAGCCCGGCGCAACGGCAAGTCCGCTCGCCTCGATCTTTTGTTTCGCGGAACGATCTTTCAAATCGCCAAGCCCGGCGATGCGTCCGTCTTTGATGCCGACGTCGCGAATGATTCCGTCATTGCCGCTGCCGTCATAAACCAGCCCGCCCACAATGATGAGATCGAAATCTTTTCCGAAGGAACAAGCGAAGTGCAGCCAATACGAAGCCGTTAATGCGCCGCAGGCTTTCAAAAATTCGCGGCGAGAATGAGATGAGAACATAAGCGCTCCTTGACTTTGAGACTATCTGGAAGTATTATGATCGCCGCATAGAGTACAAAAGCTCGGGAGATTTTGCAATGACACTTTTATTCGGCGGCTTTATGTGCCGCGAGAGGGCGCACCTTTCGATCAACGCCGGCGCGGCGGAGTTGCGAAGATTCTTGTGGTGTCACCGAAATGGTATTATGAACGGTCCGAGAAATTGAATCCGTCGCCGATAGGGCTTTTATTCGAGTTCGCAAAATGAGTCGCACCATGACGCCCATGACCATTCGTGTGCAAGTTCCGGGTTCAACTTCAAATCTCGGCGCGGGCTTCGATGCGCTCGGCTTGGCGGTGGATTTGCCTTTGCAAGTCGTGTTTCATTTTGAGGCGGCGAGCACGCGTGTTCTTTCTGTGCGAGGCGAAGGGGCGCATGAGATTGCGAACCGCGAAGATCATCTCATTCTGCGTGCGTTCCAACGAGCATGTGAGGAACTGCGGCAAACCGCGCCTCCCGTCGGTCTCGAAATCGACAATGCTATTCCACTCAAGCGCGGTCTAGGGAGCAGCGGAGCGGCGATTGTCGCGGGTTTGCTCGCGGCCAGCGCTTATTGCAACAACGCACTTTCGCAGCAGCAATTGCTCAATCTCGCCAATGAGCTGGAAGGCCATCCCGAGAATGCCTCGGCTTCGTTGCTCGGCGGGTTGACGGTGAATGGCGTACACAATGGCCGCGTGCTGTGCGAGCGTTTCGCGCCGCCGGCAAATTGGAAGGCCGCGTGTTTTGTGCCGGATTTGGAGATTGCGACGGAAGACGCGCGCCGGGTTTTGCCTGCGTCGCTCTCACGCGCGCATGCGATTGGCAATTTGCAAAGCGCGGCGATGATGGTCGCCGCATTTGCTAAACCGAATGCCGCTCTGCTCGATTTGGCGACGCGCGATTATTTGCATCAACCCTTTCGCAAAGTTTTAATTGCCGGCTTCGATGATATTCTCGCGGCGGCGATGCGCGCAGGAGCATATGGCGCGTTTTTGAGCGGCTCGGGTTCGACGTTGCTCGCGATTGCGGAAGACGCGTGTGCGGAAGAAGTTTCGCGCGCGATGGCAAAGGCTGCGAAATCACATGGCTTGTACGGCAGACCAATGGTGTTGGCGTTTGCGGAGCAAGGCGCGGTTTGTGAAGTTAATCGCTAGTTGAAGCACCAAATGGGTTACGTTTCGCTCCGCAAAGGCTGTCATTCAGGAAGAATCTTTTTCAGTATAACCACAGTAGCTTGACTGAAAAAGATTCCTCCCATTAGACAGCAAAAGGATGGAACAACACTCATTTTGAAATTAGCATTGAGCAATAGGATGCCATCGCTTTGAAGTCACCTCGCGCGAAGAAATAAAGGTGAGGTAAACAAGCAAAGATGAACCCGAGGTGGAGCAGCGACAGAACATATAAAGACAGTGATCAGTGATCAGTTGCCAGTGAATAGCGTTTAGCAACCAGCATCAAACATCCAGAAACGGAGGACACACATGATTACGGAATTCAAGAATACGACCTATTTGAATTATGCGGAGCCGGCGAACCGCGAGGCGATGGAAAAGGCGTTGCAACTTGTCGAGTCGCAAGCGAGCCGCGAATATGCGTTGTTCATTGATGGCAAAGACGTGCGCACCGGCGAGTTTTTGAAATCGTACAATCCCTGCGAGAAGACGCAAGTGCTCGGCACGTTTCATATGGCGGGGAAGAAGGAGGTTGATCTCGCGATGGAGGCCGCGCTGCGCGCATGCGAGTCGTGGAAGCACGTCGATCCGAAAGAGCGCGCGATTGTGCTCTTCAAAGCCGCGGAGATTATGCGTCGCCGTCGCCACGAGCTTTCCGCGATGATGGTGCTCGAAGCCGGCAAGAATTGGAACGAAGCGGATGCGGACACGGCAGAGGCGATTGACTTTCTCGATTTCTACGGCCGCGAGATGCTGCGCTATTCCGAGCGGCAGCCGATTGTGCCTGCCGCGGGCGAGTTTGTGGAGATGGTTTATATTCCGCTGGGCGTGGGCGCCGTGATTCCGCCGTGGAATTTTCCGCTCGCGATTTTGACGGGCATGACGAGCGCGGCGATTGTGACCGGCAACACGGTGTTGCTCAAACCCGCGAGCGATACGCCGGCGATCGGCTACAAAGTCGTCGAGATTTTTAATGAAGCGGGTTTGCCGCCGGGTGTGTTGAATTTCATACCGGGCAGCGGCAGCAAGATTGGCGATTATATTGTCACGCATCCGAAGACGCGTTTCATCTCTTTCACGGGCTCGAAAGAAGTGGGCTTGCGCATCAATCAACTTGCAGCTACACCTTCGCCCGGACAGATTTGGGTGAAGCGAGTCGTTGCAGAGATGGGCGGAAAAGATTCTATTGTTGTAGATGAAAGCGCGGATCTCGCCGCGGCCGTGGAGGGCGTGGCGCTCAGCGCGTTCGGCTTTCAAGGCCAGAAGTGCAGTGCGTGTTCGCGCGCGATCATTCATGAGAAAATTTATGACGAGTTCGTCGAACGACTCGTGGAGCGCGTGCGCAAGATTACGGTTGGACCGGTGCGCAATCCTGCAAATTGGATGGGCGCGGTGATCAATGCTGCGGCGCAACAGAAGATGATGGAGTATATCGAGATCGGCAAACGCGAAGGCAAGCTCGTGGCTGGCGGCGAGAAGGGACCGGACAGCGGCTACTTCGTGATGCCGACGGTGTTCAAAGACGTTGCGCCCGAGGCGAGACTTTCATGCGAGGAAATTTTCGGGCCGGTGCTCGCAGTGACGAAGGCAAAGGATTTCACGCAGGCGATTGCGTTTGCGAACGCGACGGAGTACGGCCTCACGGGCGCGGCGTACACGCGCGACCGCGACAAGATTGCGCAAGCGAAACGCGATTTTCACGTGGGCAATCTTTACATCAACCGCAAATGCACCGGCGCGCTCGTGGGCGCGAATCCCTTTGGCGGCTTCAACATGAGCGGCACGGATTCGAAAGCGGGCGGACGGGATTACTTGCTGCTGTTTTTGCAGGCGAAGTCGATTGCGGAGAAGTTGTAGAACATTAAGGCGGAAAAATGGCGCAATTGCGGTTCCTTATTGATGACAGAGAAGCGCTTGTCGCGGCATTAAAAGATCGCGGCATCGATTATCTTTCGCCGGGCGATGCCCGGCGCAATCAAATGATCGACGACGAGGCGTTGCTCTCCGCGCTCGCGCAACATCCGGAAGCGCGTTTGCGCCAAGCAGTGATCGCGCTCTTTCTGTTGCAGCCTCAGCTTGCCCCGCTTGTGTTGCGCCTAAGAAGCGCTTTGCAACCCGAAGGCGAACGAGAGCTAGTGGCGTACTACACCGCGGCGATGTATCTCCAGCGCATGTGGCGCACGCGCTTGCAACGTTATCTCGAAACCGCGCAAGAGTTGCCCGATTATTTTTCGGTTGAGCTGGCCTTGCCTTCGCCGAGTGAACTGCACGGCAAGGCCGGGTTGCACGCGCTCGCGGAATGGCACGCTCGTCTTTCCTCGCATCATTTTAATCATCTCTCCGCTTATGAAGGGGTTGCCGAGCTTTTGTTTCAATCCCTGAAATTGAGGAGGAAACGGCATGAGTCTGCGCGCCAAAGTTGATCGCGCCCGAATCGAGTTATTTCTGACCCGTCTCGGAGAGCGCTTTCACCGGCCCGGCCGTGTCTATTTGGTCGGCGGCACCACGCTGGTCTTCGAAGCGTTGCGCCAACAAACGCTCGATATTGACCTCGTGATGGAAGTTGATCTCAAATATCACGGCGAGCTGATTCAAGTCGTGCGCAAGCTCAAGGACGAGCTTTCCATCAACGTGGAAGAAGCCTCGCCCGCGGACTTCATCCCTTTACCCTCCGGCTTTGAGAACCGCCACGAGTTTATCAAACGCTACGGCAAAATCGAGGCGCTGCACTTCGATCTTTACAGCACGGCTCTGAGCAAAATCGAGCGCGGCCGTGAGCAGGACTTCGAAGACGTGCTCGCACTTTTGCAAGCCGGCAGGTTGGAATGGGACAAGCTCGCGGGCTATTTCGCGGAAATCCTTCCGCGCGTGGGAACGCAAAGCTTGAAGCAAGATCCGGTTGAGTTCGAGCAAAACTTTCGCGCGTTGGAAGCCAAGTGGCGTTCAATGCTTCGCCTGTGAACTACATTTTGCGTCAGCTTGACTTTCCATTTGCATATGAATATCGTTGCGCACGATCACAAGAGGAGTTTAATCGGCATGTCTCACAATGTTTCTGAAATCGTCGCGCCGCTGGTCAACAATGGCCTGTATGAAAACGCCGAAGCTGCGGTGAAAGATTTGATGTCGCGTCACGTGTTGCATCAAATCGAGCACCATCGCGCCGAGGTGGAAAAATTTGAAGAGAAATATGGCATGCGCTATGCGCAGTTCACCGCTTATTTGAGCGAGCGCGCCAAACAGATCGCCCGCCAACCGGCTCTGCAAAAGAAGTTTATGTTGGAAGAAGAAGACGCTTTGGATTGGAAGATCGCCACGGAGATGTTGGATAGCTGGCTCAGCCTGAAGGGGAAAAGCGCAGCGTGAACGTTCTGAGCACATTACTGGCCGAGCTGGTTGCGCTGCTGGAGCACTGCGGCTTTTGTGAAAATATACGTAACCATTATCCTGGCGCGACTTTGGCCGCAATCAAATTTCACCACAAAGACACAAAGGCCACAAAGAAAAGCCTTTGTGAACTTGGTGTCTTTGTGGTGAAAAAGATTTTCGTGGTCGTGATAATTTTTTCGGAGTAATACTATAAGGCAGCGTAGCCGCAACCTAACGAATTGAATTGTCAGTTGCGAATGGTGAATTGTGAATGGTCAATTGTCAATTTAAAATTTTCGCGGTCGTGATAGTTTTTCCGGAGTAATACTATACGAAAGAGAGCGAGGTTGTCGAATCTCCTCTCACCGGCGATCCTCGCAAAGATTTGAGCTTCGTTCTGAGCGAATTGGAACGACTCTTTATGGGAAAATAATTCATGCTCGAACAATGTTATGCCGCCGGATTCCACCACCTTCTTCCAACTTCTCCTCGATCCGCAGCAATGGACGCCCGCCACGATTTTCACCGCGATTGGCGCGGTTGCGGCCGTGGCCGCGGCGTGGTTTGCGTACTTGCCTTATCACCAACAACGCCGCACGCAAAAGCTGCTGGAAAAAAGTTTTGGCTCGGAACTCTACACGCCGGAAGTCATTGCCACTTCCACAAGTGATCATTGGCGCTTGCCAAGTTTGCAGGAACGGAGGTCGTTGATGGAGAGGGAGAAGAACGGAGATTTGCATATTGATCGCGTGTTCGATTCAGAGCAAACGCGGATATGGACGGAGGACAATGAAAGCGCGGAGCGGGTGTGGGCAGTCAATTTCAGCATCGGTGTTTGCTACCGCTACTTTGTCGGCAACGTCAGCTACGTTCGTGCTGTAAGCTGAGAACAATCGACTGTTTGGCATTTTTTCTTTTAGGACTCCTCTCTTTGGCTGTTGCTATTAGCAGGGCGAGCGCTAGCGAGCGGCCTCGAAAAAAATTGCGGGTGAAGCCGGCTTGCGCGCGACGGCTGTTTGCAGCTTCCAAAGCTTCCTTGCGCAAGTCGGCCTTCAACCAATCACATGGCAAGCACGCTCGGCTCTTTTTTCACAATGTGCAGCAGCTTGAGCGCGGCTTTGCTGGGGCGGCGCACGCCCTGCTCCCAACTGCGAACCGTTGCGGGGGTTACGTTCAAATGCCTCGCGAACACGGCTTGCGACAACGCGAGTTGCTTGCGCAGGCGAAGGACTTCCTTTGCCTGCATCGGCTTGGGCGGCGGCGGAAACTTGGTGACGCGCAGAGCGACCTTCTCGCCGCGTTCGAATGCAACAGCGTCTTGCAAGGCGCCGGTCAAATCGCGAAAAAGTTTTTCATCCATGGCTCATCTCACGTTCTTTCGAGTTCTTGAATCCATTGTCTGAGAGCCTTCTTTTGTTCTGAAGTCAAATCCTCGGCTTGCGCTTTCGTATAGAGTAATAACAAATGAAGGTGAGCTTTTCTCTGCAAATAATAATAGATCACGCGCGCGCCTCCTCATTTACCTTTGCCGCGAGCTTGATGACCGATTCGCAACTTTCTCAATCCGTTTGTCCCTGGAATTAAGTCGCCAATCGTCGGATCGTACAGCAGCCTTTCCTGGAGCGCACGCAACTCATCTTCCGTGAGCGAGATTTGCCCGGCTTTGGCAAAAGCCTTGGCCTCGATGAAAATCATAATGTACCAATATAGAATTTCAATCGATATCACGCAACAGAGTATTTGAGACCCACAATACGTAACATGCACGACTCTCAAAGCATCATCTCAAACCTTCGCGCCTTCCTCCTCGCCATCTTCCTTTTCGGCAGCCTCGGCACCGGCACGGAGTTACTGTTGCTCGGACACACGGAAGATGCATGGCAATGGGCGCCGCTGGTGCTCATTGCGTGCAGCTTGCTAGTGTTGTTCGGCTTTGCCATATTGCGGCATCGCGTGTTGTTGCGCGCGTTTCAAATGCTCATGCTACTCTTCATCCTCAGCGGCGCAGGCGGCGGCGTGTTGCACTATCAAGCCAAAGCGGAGTTCAAATTGGAAGTGCGGCCCGATTTGCGAGGTTGGCAATTGTTTTCGGAAGTCATGAAAGGCGCGACAGTGCCGCCCGTGCTCGCGCCCGGGATGATGGCGCAGTTGGGATTGATCGGCTTGGCGTATTGCTATCGACATCCGAGGCTAATGCTAAAGCGTTAGCTCATTATCGTGACCCCAAAAATCCAGGCTGTCATTCTGTAAGAACCTTCCCTCGTGCTCGATTCACCGCCCGTTATGAGAGGCGTGCCGAGTGCGAGGAAAGTTTCTTCCAGAGAATGACATTCTTGGAGGGCGTGTTACTCTAACTTTGTAGTGCAAATCAACCCGACACGAAACGAAACTATTAACTGAGGAGCTTGAAATGAAACCAACCCGATCCACGCTATTCATCGCACTCATGCTACTCACTTTCACCGGCAACGTTTTCGCGCAGCTCGGACGGCAACAAGATTTGCTCGACCCGAACGTTGCGAGCGAAAAAGAATTGCTGGCTTTGCCGCATCTCAACGCGGCGATGGTGAAAACGATTATGGACAAACGCCCGTTCTTGAGCATCGTGGAACTGCATGCGGCGCTCACGCCGGTGCTCAAACCGGCGCAGCTTGCGGAGTTGTACAAACAGCTTTTCGTTCATATCAATCTCAACAGCGCGACGAGCGAGGAAATGCTGCTCATTCCCGGCATGGGCAAGCGCATGGTTCACGAGTTCGAAGAGTATCGCCCGTATAAATCGCTCGCGCAATTTCGCAAAGAGATCGGCAAATACGTGGATGAAAAAGAAGTCGCGCGACTGGAGCAATACGTTTTTATTCCAATCAACTTGAACACTGCGAGCGATGAAGACATTCTGAGCATTCCCGGCAGCGGGCGCCGCGTGCTGCACGAGTTCAAGGAGTATCGCCCCTACACGAGCCTGGAACAATTCCGCCGCGAGATGGGCAAGTATTGGAACGCGAAAGAAGTGGCGCGGCTCGAACGCTATGTGACGCTGCAATAGTTCGACGTGATTTTATGCTGCAAGAAAACCGCTTCGACCTCGTGACGCAATTCAAGATGTCCCGCACGGTGTTGGGACGGGATCTTTATTACGTCGCGGCGTATTTTGTGGACGGCCTGCTCATCGACACCGGCTTTGCGCGCATCGCGCATGATTTTTTCGGCGCGCTGCGGACGCGCAACATCGAGCAGATCGTCAACACGCATCATCACGAAGACCACGTCGGCGCGAATTTTTTGTTTGAAGAAAGGATGAAACTGCGCGCGCGGGCGCACCCGCACGCGCTGCCGCTCATCGCCCATCCTCCCGCACGGCTCAAGACGTATCGCAATCAAATTTGGGGCGTGCCGCGAGCCGCGCATGCCGAAGCGATTGGAGCGGAGATCGCAACGCCGAAACACAAATTCCAAGTGCTGCACTTGCCCGGGCACAGCGAGGATCATCTCGGTTTGTACGAGCCGCAGCAAGGCTGGCTCTTCGGCGGCGATTTGTTTTTGAGCGTGAAAGTGCGCGTGCTGCGTTTCGATGAAAACGTGCAGGCGACGATTGCTTCTTTGCGCAAAGTTGCGAGCTTACCGCTGTCGCGCTTGTTCTGCGGCAGCGGCCGGGTGTTGGAAAATCCCAATGAAGTGTTGCGCTTGAAGCGCGGCTTTTATGAGGAACTGCAACAACGCGCGAGAGAGCTGCACGCGCAAGGCGCGTCGCTCGCGCAGATTCGCGACCGTTTGCTCGGCAGGGAAGGAACGTTTCGGTTTATCACACAAAACGAATTTTCCAAATTGCGTTTGATCGAAGGACTTTTGGGAATCGCGCACGATGCCTGAAAAAAATCACCTCGAAACACCGGCTGCAATTCTTGCCACTCCTCCTGATGCCAAGATTTGGGACCTCCTGCGCGCGGAGGTGCGCGGCATTACGCTGGATTTGTGGGGCACGATTCTCGACGACTCACATCCGCCCACGGATACGATGGTGTATAGCGAGCAACGGCAAAAATTTCTGCTCGAAGAATTGCGGCGTTGCGGTTATCAAACCACGAAAGAGCAAATGCAGGCGGCGTACAAACGCGCGTGGGATTATTTCGACGAACTGTGGCTGCGGCAAATTGCGTTTGATGCGCGCGACGGCTTGCGCGAAATGTTGAAGCATTTGCGCGCGGAATTGCCGCACGACAGTTTTCATCGCGTCGTGGATTTTTTTGAGAGCTACAAAACGCCGCCCTTGCCGTTGGCAGGCGTGATATCCGCCGTGCAAAATTTATCGAAGAAATACCCGCTGGCATTGATCTCCGACACGGCTTGGACGCCCGGCCGGCGCTTGCGCGAGATTCTCGGCGAGCATGAAATGCTCGATTGCTTTCGCACGCTGATTTTCTCGGGCGAAGTCGGCCACACGAAACCGCATCCGTCCCTGTTCGAGCGCGCGCTCGCAGGCTTGCATTTGCCCGCGCCGGCATGCTTGCACATCGGCGATTTGCAGCGCACCGACGTTGCCGGTGCGAAAGCCGCAGGCATGCGCGCGGCGTGGCTACAGCGTCCGGTTTATGCGGGCAAAGAGCAGGAAGATCATCACCCCGACGTCATCGTCGCGAGCGTGGCGCAGTTGGCGGAGGCATTGTTGTCTTGAGTTACAAATCTTTCCATCTCACAAACCGTTTTAAGAGGAGGCTACGATGGCAATGCAGCGCCGTATCGTGATGCTGATACTCTTTTGCAAGAGCGCGCTCTTCGGGCAAGCAATTGATCAAGACATTCCGGGCTTGAATTTGAAAGGCCCGAAGCCCGAGGTGCTTATTCTCGGCGTTTATCACATGGCGAATAATAATCTCGACGTCGTGAAAACCAACTGGGACAGCCCGTTGACGCCGAAACGCCAGCGCGAAATTCAAGAAGTCGTTGATCGCTTGCAAGCATTCAAACCGACGAAGATCGCGGTGGAAGCGCCATGGGGCAATGCTAAAATTAACGCGCGCTATCAGCGCTATTGTGCGGGAGAAGATACCTTGCGGGAGAACGAAATAGATCAAATCGGATTTCGCCTGGCGAAGCAACTCGGACATGCGCAAGTCTATGCCATCGATTATAAGAAAGACATGGACTTTGATCGCATCGTGCAATTCGCCCTGGCGAACGGGCAGCAACGATACGTCGAGCGCATGCAACAAATCATGGGCTTCATCGGCACGCTTGACGAGAAACACAAAGCGTTGAGCGTGCGGGAGCACTTGCGCGAAATCAATGGCGACGCCGCATTGGCAATGGGCAATGCTCCTTATTTGTTGCTCGCGGAAGTGGGCAAAGACAGCAGCTATGTGGGTGCCGACGTGGTGGCGGGTTGGTACGAACGCAATCTCAAAATCGCCATGAACATCATTCGCATCGCCGAGTCGCCTTCGGATCGCATTCTCGTGCTCATCGGCTCCGGCCATGCGACGCTGCTCAGACATTTCTTGGGCGACTCGCCGAGCGTGAAACTGGCGACGACGAATGACTATCTGAAATAAAGATCACCGTTCCGGAGGTTCCCATGCGTTTTCAGAATTTTGCTTTGTGGTGCGTGGCGACCGCTGCTGCAAGCTACTTCGGTTGCACGCCGCAACCCGCGCCCTTTCCCCACGGCCGCTTGGTTGATCTCTCGTATGCTTTTTCCGAAGAGACGATTTACTGGCCGACCGCAAAGTCATTCACGCTCGAAAAAGTCGCGGACGGCGAAACGCCCGCGGGCTTCTATTACGCGGCGAATAACTTTTCCGCGGCGGAGCACGGCGGCACCCATCTCGATGCGCCGATTCATTTTGCAAGAGGGAAATTTACGAACGATCAAATTCCATTGGAGCAATTGGTGGGCGCCGCGATTGTCGTTGATGTGAGCGCCGCGGCCGCAACGAATCGCGATTATCAAGTGAGCGTCGCGGATTTCGAAACGTGGGAGAAGGAGCACGGCAGGATTCCCGATAAGAGCATCGTGCTGTTGCGCACGGGTTACGGCAGGTTCTGGCCGAATCGCGAGCAATATCTCGGCACCTCGGAGTTCGGCGCGGAAGCCGTGGCGAAATTGCACTTCCCGGGCTTGCATCCCGAGGCCGCGCAGTGGCTCGTGAGTAATCGCAAGATCAGCGCCATCGGTCTCGACACGCCGAGTATCGATTACGGCCAATCCACACTCTTTGAAAGTCACGTCACGCTCTTCAGCGCGAATATTCCCGCGTTCGAAAACGTCGCGAATCTCGAACAACTTCCCGCAAAGGGCGCGATGGTGATTGCGCTGCCGATGAAGATCAAAGGCGGAAGCGGCGGGCCGCTGCGGATTGTTGCGATTGTGCCGTGAGATGCGATGCAAAAAAGTAAATCGACATATCATTCTCCATTTCATCTATTCCGCTTTTGCAAAGGGGAGGTGATGAAAAACCTCGTGCGCCTAATGCGTGAGGGCGTTTGCCTACGGTGAAGCAGCGACAGAATATAAAAAGTGAAAGGCAAGTGATGAAGTGCGCCATGCGAATTGAAATTACCATGCTGCTATGTTTGGCTGTGTTCTATTCTTGTTCTTCAGAAGAAGAACTGGCGCGTGAAGCCGCGGTGATTCATGAAGCGGCTTTGACGGTCGATACGCACATTGACTGGCCCTCGCGCCAATTGCGCAATCCGTCGTTCGTTCCGGGCGAGCGGCATACCCAGGGTGAAAGCGACAGCCAGCAATGGGATCTCATTCGCATGAAGGAAGGCGGGCTTGATGCCGTGTTCATGTCGATCTTTACCGCGCAAGGGCCGCGCAACGAAGAAGGTCACCTCAAAGCGAAAGAGCATGCGCTGAAACTTATCGGGATCACCCAAAAGATGGCCGCGGATTATCCGGATTTGGCCGAGATGGCCTATTCTGCTGCGGAGGCCGAGGAAATTGCACAGAGCGGCAAACGCGCGATCTACATGGGCATGGAAAACGGCTATCCGCTCGGCCTCGATTCGAGCAATGTGAAGGTGTTTTATGATCTCGGCGTGCGCTACATCACGATCACCCATTCGAGTAATAACGAGCTGGGCGATTCTTCCACGGATCAATTGCAGGAGTGGCAGGGGCTCAGCCCATTGGGTGAGAGCGTCGTGCGCGAAATGAATCGTCTCGGCATAATGGTGGATATTTCACATGTGCACGACGAAACGTTTTGGGACGTAATGGCGATAACGAAAGCGCCAGTGATCGCCTCGCATTCGAGTGCGTGGGCGGTGTGTGACCACAAGCGCAACATGAAAGACGACATGCTGCGAGCAGTGAAGAAGAACGGCGGCGTTGTGCAAGTGTGCTTGCTGGGGGACTTCATCAAGAAAGTGCCGCAAAGCCCGGAGCGCGAAGCCGCGCTGGCAGTCTGGCGCAAAAAGCAGGAAGCTTGGCGCCGCGGCGCAATGACGCCGGAGCAGGAAGAGCAGCTCTTTCAAGAGCGTCGCGAGCTGAATGAAAAATATCCGCCCAAGCGCCCGGACTTGAATGACGCGATGGCGCACATTGAGCACATGATCAAAGTCATGGGCGTCGATCACGTCGGCATCGGCTCGGATTTCGACGGCGGCGGCGGTTTGGTCAACATTGACGACGTCGCCGAAATGCCGAACCTTACGAAGGAGCTCGTACGGCGCGGTTATTCCGAAGAAGATATTCGTAAAATTTGGGGCGGCAATTTGTTTCGCGTGCTGCGTGAAGTGGAGCAAGTTGCGCAGCATTTGCAACAGAAAGATTTGACCGCGGAGTAATTTCTTCTTGCATCTTTTTTCAAAATTCGCATTATTGACCGCGCTTTTTTGCACCCGATCATATTCTCCAACCTAATTCCCGCGGAGTTTTGCCTTTGACCGTGACAAAACGAAGCTGCTGATGGCTGAATACTCTGCTAGCGAACTCATGGTTGCACGCGCGGCGCGCGAGCTTTCTAATGACGACGTGGTGTTCGTCGGCATCGGTTTGCCGAATATGGCGTGTAACCTGGCGCGTCTCACTCATGCTCCCAATCTCGTTCTCATCTATGAATCCGGCGCTGTCGGTTGCATGCCGGAGCGTTTGCCCGTTTCCATTGGCGATCCTGCGCTGGTTGCCGGAGCCTTATCGGTGTGCTCGCTCGCTGAAGTCTTTTTGAATTATTTGCAGGGCGGGCTTATCACCGTCGGCTTCCTCGGCGGCGCGCAGATCGACAAGTATGGCAACATCAATTCCACGGTCATTGGTGACTACGCCAAGCCCAAAGTGCGTTTGCCCGGCAGCGGCGGCGCTTCGGAGATCGCCGCGCTCGCGCAAAAAATTCTCATCATCACGCCTCTCCGCCAACGCAACTTTCCCGCGCGCGTTGACTTCCTCACCAGCCCCGGCTTCCTCTCTGGCGGCAATGAACGCGCGGCGCTCGGCCTCAAAACCGAAGGCCCGACAGTCGTCGTCACCGATTACGGCGTTTTCCGCTTTGATTCCACCTCACATGAAATGGTGTTGACCGATATTCATCCCGGCGTCGAGCCAAAGACGATTCGTGACAACATCGGCTGGGAAGTAAAATTTGCCGCTGACTTGCACGTGACCGAGCCGCCCAGCATGGAAGAATTGCGGCTCATTCGCGAAGAACTCGATCCGCAACGGATTTATATTTGACGCTTACCGTGCAGAAATTCTTTGCTAGGCTGCAAGGATTTGCGCATCGCCTCGCTGCGTTCATCGCCACTCCAAGATATAAACCTGTTTTTTAGAGAAGGACGCTCTCGACCTGCTGGCGTTCGTCATTGGTATTAAAATTGAAAAACTGCAATTGCAAATTTGCAGTGCTCCACAGTCGTTGCAGTCAGTTGTTCCTTTAACCAACAGTTCACACACGGAGGGCTACATGCAAAAACGCAAATGGCGCTCGCTGTTTAAGTTTAGTGCCATTCTGCTGTTGATCGGCAGTATGGCATTCGCCGGCACCACGGGAAAAATTTCCGGCGTGGTGACGGACAAAGACACGAAGGAGCCTCTTCCCGGCGTCAACGTCGTGGTTGAGGGCACCACGCTTGGCGCGGCAACCGACGCCAACGGCCGCTACTTCATTCTGCAAGTGCCGCCGGGCACGTATAGCGTTGTGGTGACGATGATCGGTTATCAAGCCACCAAAGTCACCAATGTGAAGGTGAGCGTCGATCTTACCACCACGCAAAATTTCCAAATCTCTTCAAAGGTGGTGGAATTGGGCGAGGCGATTGAAATTGTCGCCGACCGGCCGCTGATTCAGAAAGACGGTGTGACCACCATGCAAATCGCCGAGGCGGAATTGGTGGAGAACATGGTCGCGGATGATTACAAAGACGTGCTCACGCTCAACTCGGGCGTCACGAAGTCACAAATTCGCGACGCGAGTTTTAGCGCGGGCAATGAAAGCGGCGAAGGGCAATTCTACGTGCGTGGCGGCCGCGGCAATGAGCTCTCGGTGATGGTTGACGGCATGTACGTGCGCGACGGCATCACCGGCGGCTTGGGCACGGAGATTTCCACTTCGGCCATTGAAGAATTGCAGCTCATCAGCGGCAATTTCAACGCGGAATATGGCAATGCCATGAGCGGCGTGCTCAACTTGGTTACGCAAGAAGGGGGGCGCGAAACCTCCTTCAAAATTCGCGGCTTGACCGACGCCGTTTTTGGCAAATCGACTCGCGACTATACTTTTGCCGAACGCGACAAACTGCTCGAAGAAAAAGGCATGTTGGACCGCTCCAATTGGGGCACCTATCAAGGTCAAGTCAGTCTCGGCGGACCGGTGCCAGGTTTCAGCAGCAAGCTGAGATATTTTCTTTCAGGAGAGTATAATGAGACCGACGGATACATCGGCAATCTGCAAGACGTGTTCGCGCGCCGCGGCACGGCGAAATTGACGCTGGCGCCGAGCAGCAAAACGAAATTCACCTTGACCGCGAACGGCAACAGCGAAGACGAGGAAATCTACGATCATTACTTCGCGCATCAGGGTTTGTATCGCCAGCGCGTGGGCGCAGACACGCTCGACAATAATTTTGCGGGCAACGATCATTTGAAAACCCGCGTGTACAACGGCCTCTTCGGCTGGACGCAAGCTTTGAGCAATAATGCGTTCTTCGAGCTGAAGCTGCAGTATTTCACGCGCACGTTCTTCGACGGTGTGCGCGACGAGCCGGAAGATTATCTTCTGCTTACTTACAATGACGGCGAAGATTTCGCGCCCTCCGGCGATGATTCGCGTTATCTCAATCAGGAAAATCGCTCATGGGAAGGCAAGTTCGATCTCAATTGGCAGGCGAATGCCAATCACAACGTCAAGAGCGGCCTTGATCTGAATCTCCTGCGCATTTGGCGCAAGCAATTGCTGACCGGCGGCGATATTCAAAACTCGCGCATTGATGAATTGACCATCAATCCCGTGGAAGCTGCGGCTTACGTGCAAGACAAGATGGAATTCAAAGACCTCATCATCAATGTCGGCGTGCGTTTGGATTATTTCGACCCGGCAGACAGCGTGGCGCTTGATTCAAACGAACCCTTGGGGCCGCGCCGCAGCGCGGATAAACGCCTGCGTTTTAGCCCGCGCTTTGGTTTGGCCCATCCGGTGACGGAGCGTGCGAACCTGCATTTTTCTTATGGGCACTTTTATCAAAACCCCGAATACAACAAAATCGTGTACAATCGCCAGCGCCACGTGGATATCTTCCGTCCGACTTTGGGCAATGCCGATCTCAAGCCGCAAAAAACGGTTTCGTTCGAAGTGGGTTGGGATCAACAGTTGACGGATTTTCTCGCGATCAGCGCAACCGGCTTTTACAAGGATTACGAGAACCTCATCTCCACCGATCCTTATCCCAACGCGCGCCCGGCCGCGGTGACGTATTACGTCAATCAAGATTTTGCCAATGCACGCGGCGTGCAGTTTGACATGCGCACGCGGCGGTATCATCATTTCTCTTCTTATTTCAGCTACACGATTCAACGCGCGGAAGGCAACAGCTCCAACCCGCTGGACACACGCGATGACCTGCTCGCGCGCCCGCCGCGGGTGCCCGTAAAAAAGCTCATCGTTTTGGATTGGGACCGCCCCCACATTTTTAATTTCAATCTCGATTTCCGCTACAATCAGGGCGAAGGCCCGCGCTTTGGCGGCGCGCAATGGCTGCAAAATTTCGGCGTAAATTTGACCGGACGTTTCAATAGCGGTTTTCCCTACACGCCCACGGATAGTCGCGGCCAACGCATTGCGGATGAAAACACGGCGCGCGCACCTTCTACTTGGCAGCTTGATTTGCGCGTGGACAAGCTCTTCAACGTGGCCGGCATGGAGCTGGGTGTGTTTTCCGAAATCACCAATCTCACCAATCGCCGCAACGTGGTGGAAGTCTTTACCGACACGGGCTTGCCGAATGACAGCACAGACCCCGGCTACACCCCGCAAGGCGAGCGCGATCCGTACAATATCGGCGAGCAAAGAAATATTCGCATCGGGTTCGAGTTGAGGCGGTGAGGGCGAATTGGAGTTGTGGAGTTTTGGATTGATGGGTTGATGAGGCGAGAGCATGCACAAATAATTCCCCCCTTGAGGGGCCAGGGGTGTCGTTCCGTATCGTGAAAGAAGCAACGAATTTGAATTGTCTCATTGTTCTTAGCAACACCCCTCCCCCCCTCAAGGGGGGAATAGTTCGGGTGAGGCGCTTGGGAATTTTCACGAAGCAATAATCAACCTTCATAAAAGTTTTTCGGAGGTTTTGAGGAATGAAAAACAAAACGCCTATTGTAATCCTTCTTCTCTCTCTGCTCTTTCTATCCACCACGGCTTTTGCCGGCGAAGGCAAAGCGGAGAAGATTCGCAGGCTACAGCAAACCCGCGGCCTCAACAAGCCCGATGCTTTTATTGATCGCAAACTCGGGCGCATGGACAACGGCCGCATCGTGGTGTATTATGACAACAACGGCTTCATCGGCGACCGCAATTACACGCGCAGCATCGAATGGCCCGCGGGCACGCTCAATTACATGGTCTGGCAGACCGGCATTCTGTTCGGCGCGGTGACGGCCAGCGGCGACACCATTGTGAGCGAATCGTACAACGACATTTCCGACAATCAATTCAACCCCGAACCCGGTTTCGACAATCCGAATTATACCTCGCCGCTTCTCGAAGCCGCGATTGTGCCGCGCAGCGATATTGTGGAAAGCTACGCGCCGCAATGGAATGGACAGTGGCCGGCGCTCGAGGGTGGGTTCGTCGATCCCGGCGTGTTGCGCAGCCTCGCGCGGCAAGAGTCGTATTGGATCATGCGTGACAACAACGACCCTGCGGTCAGCCCGCGACCGCCTTTGGGCGTCGAGGTGGAGTGCCGCCTCATTCAATTGAACTCGCGATTGACGCGCGATTTCGTGTTTGCGTTTTATCGCGTAAAGAACATCAGCGGCGCGAAGCTGACCAAATGCCGCTTCGGCGTATTGGTGGATAACGATATGCCCGCGCTCGTCGGCGCCGAGTTTGAAGACGATGACGACGGTTTCATCAAAGAGTTGAATCTGGCTTATGCGCGCGACTCGGACAACTTTTACGCGTCCAAACCGGGTTTCAACATTGGCCACTTCGGCACAAAATTTTTGAAGAGCCCGGAAATCAACGGCCAGGAGTTGGGCTTAACGGCATGGACTACGTTCGAATATGGCGACATGCCCGCCTCCGGCGAGTTTATATTGACGCCCACCGGCCCCGATCCAAACGGCTTGCAATTCGCCAGTCGCGATCACGCGCAGTATCAATACATGCAACCGGGCTTGTTCATGGAGCCACGTTTTGATACGGACGTGGGCTATATCATGAGCAGCGGCGACTTCGATTTGGAAAACGGCGCGAGCGTGGAAATGGGTGTGGCGTTCATCGCCGCGCCGGATTTTGAAACGCTGCTAAAAAATGCCGAGGCCGCGCAACGCATTTACGACAACAATTTCGTTGGGCCGACGGCGCCCGCTTCGCCCGCAGTCACGGCCGTGCCCGGCAATCACACCGTCACATTGTATTGGGATGAGCGCAGCGAAAGCTCCAGTGACCCTTTCACCGGCAAAAGCGATTTCGAAGGCTATCGCATTTATCGCACCGATCGCACTCGTGACGCAGCCGGCAACGTCATTTGGGGAGCCAAAACGGAAGCCGATAATTATCCCACGGGTTATGTTCCGCTGGTGGATTACGATGTGTTCAACACAACCGTCAAAGAAATCAGCGGCGTCGTGGTTGCGCACAACGCCTCGCTGCCCGGCGCTTCGAATGCCATTATCACTTCCGGCGGTCTAGCCGACGGCGCGCAGGGCGGTGATGCTGCGGTGGATTTGAGCGGCGCGTTCACGGGCGACAATTATGTGATCGAGTTCATCACCGATTCGACTTTCCAGGTAAAGAACGTCTCGCAACCCGCGCGCGTGTTTTATCTCGACAGCTTTTTGGATGCTGATGAGGAAATCGTCAACGGCGGCAAGGGCTTTTGCGTGCTCGACGGCGATTATGCGATCCAACCGAAAATCGACGAGCTGACCGGGCATTATACGACCGGTTACAACATTTATATCGACGGCATCTTTGTGAGCATTCAAGACAATTTTGCGGATTCCACCAAAGACGGAACGGTCAATGCCGGCGAGCTTTTCCGCGTGGAGCAAAAAAAGATCGACCCCGGCGCCAACGCGGGCTTGAAACACCATTGGACCGACCCCGATAAGCTCGTGAATGGTTATGAGTATTGGTACACGGTTTCGGCATATGATCGCCCCGATCCCGAAATCGACGTGCCGGTCAATGAGAACGAGCCTTCGCAAGTTCCCTTTGCGTTTGATGATGATCAAACCGTGGCCGTGGTTCCGCAAGCGCCGGCCGCGGGATTTTTACAGGCCGAAGTTGACAGCACGTTCGCGCACGTCGCAGGCAATTCGGATTTGGAGGGTTTCGAATTGCAGGTGGTCGACCCGCGCAAAATCACGGGCGCGAGGTATGAAATCTCTTTCGAGGTGACGGACGCCGACAAGACCTATTCGGTCAAAAATCTGGAGAGCGGCGCGAGCGTGTTGACCGGGCAGCCGTTTTACGATGAAGCTTCGGACAACGCGCAACGGTTTGACGGCTTGCGCGTGATTATCAAAGACATCGACTTCAATATCAATTTCGACAATTCGGTGCAAACCGTGCGTGTGGGCGCCGACACGTTGGCGCTCGATCCCGAGCTCTACGATGCGCGCGACGGCGCGAACGATCACGATTATCTTTTTATCTTCACGCAAAATCCGGAGGACGCCGAGAACTTTCGCTATCTCTATGCGGATTGGGACACCGGCGATCCCGTCTATGCGCCGTTCATTGTCATCGATCAAGCCAGCGGCGATACGCTGACGGTTGAAATTCTGGACACGCGCGAAGGCGAGGGCGACGCCGATCAAAGATACGATGTGGCGGAGCGCATAGCCATCGGCGACACGCCCTATGACGGAACCGGCGGATGGCAAGCAAACACGTATTCTTTCCGCTTCGGCTTCACGGGCAATTATGCCGCGGGCACGCAATTCAAGATCGTGACGGACAAGCCGCTCACTGCCGCGGATCGTTATCAATTCTGCACCAAAGCGCAACGCTTCGACGCCGCGAAAGAGAAGGAAGACCTGCAGCTCATTCGCGTTGTGCCCAACCCGTTTATCGTCAGTTCGGGCTTTGACACGGTGCGCGATCGTCACGAGTTGCACTTTACGCGTTTGCCCGCGAACTGCACGATTAAGATTTTTACGCTCACCGGCGAGCTGGTGAAAACGATCGCGCACAATCGCGCAGCCGAGGGGCAGGACTTCGCCAAATGGGATTTGAAAACCGAGTTTGGCAGCGAGGTGGCGTACGGCGTGTATTTCTATCACATCGACGCCGAGTCCGGCACGCACATGGGCAAGCTCGCGATCATGCGATGAAGCAAGGAGCCAAAAAAGAAATGGAGCCAAAGAGCCAAGTGGCGCATCGTAGCGCAGGCATCCTTGCCTGACGGCGGTCAGGGGCGGCGCGCTACATGTCACGGAGCATTCTTTTAAAGAGCTAATTGGAGAATTCCTCATGAAAAATAAAACAATCATCGCCGCGATTGCGCTTGTCGTTCTTCTTCCCGTTGCAGCGCTCGCGCAATTTGCCACGCCGACGGATAATTTCAACAACAACGGCACGCGTGCTGCGCAGTTTTTGAAGATGGCGGTCGGCGGCCGTGCGAGCGCCATGGGCGAATCCTTTGCCGCGGTTGCCAGCGATGCCTCCGCGTTGTTTTGGAATCCCGCGGGCATCGGCAATCTCCAAAATCTCGAAGTGCATCTGACGCACATGGACTATTTGCTGGACGTATCATTTGAGTACGCCGGCTTGGTGATTCCGATGAGCAGCGGCCGCCTCGGTTTCAGCGCCGCCGTGCTCGGCATGGATGCAGAAAGCGTCACCACGCTCGATGATCCCGACGGCGAAATCGGAACGACGTGGTCTGCGAGCAGTTTTGCCCTCGGCATGACCTACAGCCGCGCGTTGTCCGATCGTTTCTCGGTCGGCATCACCGGCAAGTACATTCAAGAGAATCTTTATAACTCACATGCCAATGCGATCGCGATTGACATCGGCAGTTTGTACGACACCGGCATCAACGGCATCAAGATCGGCATGGCCATGACCAACTTCGGCGGCAAGATGAAGTTGAGCGGCCGCGATCTCACGCAGAGAAATGTTGATCCCGATCCCACGCGCGGCGGGAACATCGGGCAATCCGCGGATTTATTGGTCAGCTCGTGGCCGCTGCCGCTCAACTTTCGCGTCGGCCTTTCTTATGAATTGTTCAAATCCGAGTCGAGCGGCTTGTTGCTCGCGGCGGATTTCAATCATCCCACGGACGCGGATGAGCGCGTCAACTTCGGCGCAGAATACATGTTTGCGAATCGCATCTTTCTGCGCGGCGGCTATAAATTCAACTACGATGAAGAGTCTTTCACTGCCGGCGGCGGGTTGAACTTGCCGATCACGAGTTACAATTTGATGATCGACTATGCGTTCCAAGAGTTCGGCATTTTGGGCGAGACGCATCGTTTCTCGCTCGGCTTTAGATTGTAACAGGAGGAGGGCGGAACCGGGCAACCTCGCGGCATTGGCGAGGTTGCCCTTTGTTTTTTGTGCAAGAGATTTGACTTGAGTTTGCGCAGCAGCTTGGCTATGTTTTATAAAAGGAGAAAATGCTGCGATGCTTTCCGGCGCTCAGATCGAAAAAATCCACGCAGTTTTGCACCGGCAACCCGAAGTACAATTCGCCTATCTCTTCGGCTCGCATGCGACCGGCAGAATTACGCCGATGAGCGACGTTGATTTTGCTTTGAGATTCCAAGACGAATTGAGCGCTTGGGAGCGGCTACAGTTGCGCTTGCGCGTGATGGCATGGTTCGGCGAGATTTTGCAAAGGAATGACATCGACGTGGCGGATTTAAATGAAGCCGACGAGGTATTGCGTTATCAAGTTCTCAAACATGGTCGCCTGATTTTCTGCCGCGATAAAGCCGAGCAGATCGAGTTCTTTGTGCGCACGCTGCGCGAGTATTTCGATACGGAGCCGCTGCGCGAATTTTTTCTTGAGAAAATGAAGGAACAAATACGGGAAGGAAAGTTCGTTGGTCGACCGCAACGTTATGCAAACGCGGCTAAAGAAGCTGCGCGAGTATTTGGAGCTTTTGAAGCTAATCGGGCAAAACTCCAAGGCTGAATATACTGCGAATCCCCTCATTCACGGCAACGGCGAGCGCTATTTGCATCTCGCCGCGGAATGTGCATTGGATCTCGGTGGCCATATCGTGGCTGACCAACAGTTGGGTTCACCGGGATCGTATCGCGAAGTATTTACCATTTTGGGTGAGTCCGGCATTTTCTCACCCGAGTTGACCCAAAAAATGGAAAGCTTCGCCGGATTACGCAATGTTCTTGCGCATGATTATTTGAGAATAGATCATGGCATGACCTACGACATTATCACTCGTGAGCTGCCGTGGATCGAAGAGTATTTGGATGCCATCGAAAAGTTCCTCTAAAGCTTCGCATCGCGCCGCTTGTTCGTTCGCGCTGACACTTTCAACAAAGCCTGCAATGAAAAGCTGCCTCTGCAGCAGTTGAATGTCAGCTTCACCACACACTCTTCACAGTTTCTCGCCTTTCCATAAGCTACGATACACCACTTGGGGCTCCGGCCATCTCTCCGTTGTGCGATTGCATACGCAAATCCTCGACATGGTCGTATATATCTAACGATAATTTACTGTCAAGAATCACATCCGAGATTTGGTCTGCTCTATGTCTCTGAATTGTGCCAGTGTGCAGGAGATGGCCGTCCATCTTAGCCAACAACTCAGCCATGCATTTGGTGCGGCCTATTGCCGCATCGCACTATTGCCCCGCAACCCCGCGCCCGCCTCTGCAGCGAATTTCTCCGGTAACGGCGTCGCGCAAGATCTCGTGCTCGTGGCATTGTCGCGTTCGAATGGAATTGCAGTTGCGCCAAACGTAAACGGCGGCACGAGTAACACGCACGCGCCTAAAATTTCCGAGCCTTTCGCCCCGCCCGCCGAAACGGTCAGCAGCGTCGTAGCGGCATTTCACAGCGCCACCCCGAAACTGCGGTTCAGTTGGCAATGTGACGAGGAAGTTGGCGAGTATGGTTGTTTGGATTTGGTCTTTAGCTCTCCACGGCGAATTACGCGAGCGGAAATCCACGCGTTGCTGCTGATGGCGGAGATTGCGCGCACCGTGTTAGCCTTTGCGCGCACGGCGACGACTCCGGCCTCGTCTGCGGAGCAGGTGGTGAAGAAGATGCAAGGCGACATCTTTGCCCTGCCTTTTTTGGAAGCCAAAAAGCATTGGATCGACGCTTTCGAGCACGAATATCTACGGCAACAGATGCTGAAATACTTCGGTAACATTTCCAAAGCTGCACGCGCCGCGCGCATCAGCAGGTATACTTTATACGCGCTCTTGAACAAGTTTCAGTTCTCGGCGCAGTCTTTTAAGCGCATGAAGCCGCAGAAGTCCTCCCTGGGTCGCAATGCTGCGCACAATGGCAGAAAAAAGATTGACGATAGTAGTATGAGGGGAGATCTGCTCGAGCAGTTCACACCATGACGCTGTCCGTCTTTTTGGCGCAAGCGTTTGGATGCGCTCTCGGCGCCGTTCGCATTTGCCGGGCTTGTGCATTTATATTTTGAGATTAAACCGGGATAAAGGCGTTGCTGGCGCTTAGTGGAAACGATCATCTCCGTCTGAAGGAAGCAACGAAGATCAGGAGCAATTTGAAATCGGAGTAATTTAGATGGAAGGATCTGAATTGGTTGGGCAGAATTTGGCGCCAATGCCTCTTCAAGTCGCAGCGTTGGACGGCGCTCCCCTGACCTTTGACCGCGAGGTTGTCTATCGCCGTTATAGCAAGATGATACAATCGAACGGGCATGTCGCCGGCGCAAAGCAGCCCGCGAAATTGCTCAATACTTTTGGGGCCGCCAGCGCGCGGCCCTCCTGGCGGCAACGCGTTGTTGGGGAATGGATTTTGGCGCCAATGTTTTTGTTTAGCTCGCTCGTGATAATTTTGCTGGTGCCCGAAAAATTGGTGAAAAAAATCACCGCGCCTTTCTCCGGAATCAATTGGTGGGAGCGCTTCGGGAAAAGAGCTTTCGACTTCGTCATGGCGCTGCTGGGTTTTATGATGACGTCCATTATGTTTCTGCTGGTGCCGTTCTTCATCAAGCTGGATTCTGACGGGCCGGTGTTCTACGGCCAGCAACGAGTGGGTTTGAATCATCGCCGGCGCGAGCGGCGCAGCGTGTCGCTCGCAGTCAAACACGACCGGCGTCGCGGCGAGCGCCGCAAACTGGACGTGTACGGCCGGCCCTTCACGGTTTACAAATTTCGCACGATGCGCAGCGATGCGGAGAAAGGCTCCGGCGCTGTGTGGGCGCAGAAGAACGATCCGCGCATCACGCGGTCCGGCAACATTTTGCGCTTTACACACGTGGACGAGATTCCGCAATTTTTGAACGTTTTGTTGGGTGAAATGAGCATGGTCGGTCCGCGGCCCGAACGCCCGCAGATTATCCCCAAGCTCGTGGAGCAAATTCCGGGTTATGCCAAGCGTCTGGAAGTCAAGCCCGGCATGTCCGGCATTGCGCAGATATATTGCGGCTATGATGCAACGATCGACGACGTGCGCGAGAAGCTGCGTTACGATCTCATCTACGTCCAAAAGCACTCGTTCAAATATGATGTGATGATTCTTTTCAAAACCCTTTGGATGATTATTCGCGGCCGGGAAAAGGCTGATTGAGGGCTAATCACATGATCTCCGCGCCCGCGGCAAGAGGCTGAGAACGGGATAATTGAGCATGGAGGTTCTAACTATGGTGCGAAGCATGTGCCTCGCAGGACAGCGGCTGCAATGCCTGCTCGCGAAGCAAGCACTAAAATTTTTTCTGACGCTATTCCTCGGCAGCTTCTCCGGCCTGGCGCAGGCGCAGACCTCTGCGACGCCAACGCCGGACCCGGGTTTTTCTGCCAGAACACAAATTCTTTCGCGGCCTTCGGGCGCCGTGGTTTCCCTGCAAGGCGAGTATGGGCTGGCCGGGCGCGCCCCCTATACCGTCGTGCACTATCTCAAAGGGCCCTACAAGATCAGGGCGACAAAGTACGGCTACGAAAACTGGTCGAAGGAATTTTTCTTCAGCGGCAAAGGCAACGAGAAGATCTCGATCAAGCTCTCTCCCAAAACCCGCCTGAAAGGTTTCTATCGCTCCATGCTTTTTCCCGGTTGGGGACAGGCTTACGCCGATCAGCGTCTGAAGGGCGGCATCATCGCCTCGGCGCAGTGTGTTTCGCTCGGCGCCCTGCTTTATCAAAGTGCACAGTATAACGAAGCTTTGGATGATTTCAACTCCGCGGCCGCCGCATACCAACAAGGCCGAAGCGATCAGGTGCGAGAGCCGATTCTGCGCGGCCAGCTCAATGCCGCGCAATCCGAGCTGGATGATCGTTACGAGGCGCGACGGCGCTGGGCCTTGTTTGCCGCCAGCATCTACGTCTACAACCTCCTCGACATTATTCTGTTCTTCCCTTCATATCATCACAACAATGTGGACGTCAATCTGACTGTGACACCTCCTGTGGATCCGACTACGGAGAGCTTCAAGGTCGGTGTGCAAGCGCAGTTTTGAACACGGTATGAAGGATAAATCATGTTAGGAATACGGAGTGTTTGCCACATGAACGTGAAATGGAAAATGCGTCGCCTTGCCGCCGCAATGTTGTTGTTCGGCGCCCTATTTTCAAGTTGCAGCAAGAAGCCGACGGCGCCCAACACTAGTCCCAAGGATTTTCCCGGACAACCTTTCGGACTCATTCTAACCATTGGCGACCGCCAGATTGATTTAACCTGGGCCATTGACAACCCGGCCAAAGTGAAGAACTATCGCATCTATCGCCGCGATAGCAGCGCCACGGCGTATATGTTGCTCGATTCCACGACGGTGCAGAAATACAGCGACCGGCTCGTGCGCAACGGCCAATCTTATCTCTATCAAGTCAGCGCGGTTTCGAAGAGCGGCGCCGAAGGCTTGCGCTCGAGCGCCGCGGCGGCAACGCCGAATCTGTATGCGCTGCGCATCAATGACGGTTTGGAATATACGGACAGCGTCGTGGTCACACTGTTCATCAAAGCTCCGGTTTCGACGGAGTTGATGCTCGTCGGCAACGACTCGGTATTTGCTGGCAGCTCATGGCAGCCCTTCGAAAGCACGATTCCCTGGACCTTGACTTCGGGCGACGGTAAAAAGACCGTCTACATGAAATTCCGCGACCGTGACGGCAATGAATCCAAAGGTCTCGTGAGCGCACAAGTTATTCTCGACACCATCGCGCTCATCGAGAGATTTACCGAAAGCACGAACGGCAAACCCACGCAGAGCGACTCCGTCATTCATTTCGTTTTGAAAGCGAATGAAGCCGGCGGCGCAGCTTCGGTCAACATTGATGGCGGGCCGCAAAATATCGCTCTGTTCGACAACGGCACCAATGGCGACAAATTCCGCGATGACGGCTTCTATGAGTTGGATTACAAAATTCCCGATGACATGGAAGTGACGCAAGCGCGCGTGCGCGGCAATTTCACTGATCGTGTCGGCAATCGCGCGGTGAGCGTTACGGCGCCGACGAAAGTCACCATTCTCAAACCGCCAGAGGCTGTGACGTTGACCCAACCCACGCCCGTCGGCTCACAGCAAAACGTTTTGCGCTTCTCATGGACGGCCTCGGCAGAAGCGGATTTTGCAAATTACAGCATCTATCGCAGCACCACGCCGAATTTCGTCGCGACCCAGGCGTTGTTTTTGGATGCGGTAACCGTGAAGGCAACGACCACTTACAACGACAATACGGTCGCGGCCGGCGTGGACTACTATTATCAAATTCGCGTGTTCGATACCAGCGGCTTGATGAGCAAACCGAGCAACGAAGTGAGCGGCCGCGTCAGCGCCAATCAACCGCCGAACGCGGTGACGCTGAATTTGCCGCAACTGCTGGGCGACGGCACCAGCCAGGTGCAATTGTCCTGGTCGCGCAGCATCGATGATGATTTCGCAGGTTATCGCGTTTTGCGTTCCACCAAACAGCCCATCGATCCGCAGGCGCCGCCCATCGCCTTCATTAACGATCCCAACTCGACGGTGTATCTCGACAATACGGTAGGCGCGAACACGACCTACTACTATCAAGTTTACGTCTTCGATCAAGGCGGAAAAAGCTCGGGCAGCAATCTCGTGAGCGTCACGACTGCGAAGAATCAACCGCCGCAGCCGGTGACCCTCGCCACGCCCGCGGTGCTCGATACTTCCACGCTGCGCCTGTCGTGGTCGCAAAGCACGGACGGCGATTTTGCGTCCTATCGCATTTATCGCTCGCGCACGCCGGGCATTCTGGAGAATCAGCCGCCGATTCACATCATCAACGTGAGCGCGACGACGATTTACACCGATGTCGGCTTGGATCGCAAGACGACTTATTACTATCGGGTGTTTGTTTATGATCGCGGCGGACTATCCGCCGGCAGCAACGAAGTGGTTGCGACAACGCGATGACAAGACGTTTCCACCTTGCGCGGGCCGCGAATCCTCGCAAGGTTCCACTGCATGGAGCAAGAACCTCATGTTCAAAGTAAAGCTTTCTGTTCTCTTCGCCCTCGCCGGTTTTTTGATAATGCGGCCACAGTTGGCGCATGCGCAAGAATACCGGCTCGATAAAGGCGATCTCATCACCGTCAATTTCTGGCAACAGCCGGATTTGAAAACGCAAACCCGCATCGACAACGAAGGCAAAATCGATTTGCCGGTTATTGGTCGCATCGCGGCTGCGGGCCAGACGGTCGATCAGTTGCGCCGCACCATCGTTGATAAAATCTCCGTGTACAACAGCAAGATCACGCAAGTCGCAATCGAGATCAACGAATACGGCAGCCGCAAGTATTTCATCACTGGCGCCGTGACCGCGCCCGGCAAATATACTTTCAACAAAGTCCCGACGATTTGGGAAGCGATACTGGAAGCGGGAGGGCCCTTGCCTTCGGCGCGTTTGGAAAGCGTCAAAGTGATTCGCGGCGGACAGGAGAAAAGCCAAATTCTGGAAGTGGATTTGACCGCAGCGTTCACCGGCGGTGACATGAGCAATTTGCCCAAGCTGCAACCCGGCGACAACATCGACGTTCCCGGTGTGCCCGCGGGGCAGGCAGGCGCAGGCGCACTGCAAGCGAATTTGATCAACAACAAGAACACCATTTATGTGTTTGGCTACGTGGTCACGCCCGGAATTTATCCTTTGGAAAAAAATATGGACGTGCTGCAAGCCATCATTTTGGCGGGCGGGCCTTTGCTGCAGCAAGGCGGCGGCGGCGGCGTCCGCCCGACGCGTGAGCCCGACCTCAAAAACGTGAAGATCATTTCACGCGGGCCGGAAGCGCCGGTGGTTTATTCCGTGAACATCGAGAATTACACCAAGCAGGCCAACCCCATTCCCTTGGTGTTGCGCCCCGGCGATACGATTTTCATCCCCGGCCGCGAGGACTATCGCCGCTTTTTGATCGGCACCACGCTCGGCGAAATTCTACGCGGCTCGATCGCCATCGTCACCTCTTACATTTTGTTGAATCAACTGTTCGGACAAGGCAACAACAATAACAATAATTGAAGTCAGGGCACCCATGGCACAAGGCGGAAAGATTGATCTGCGCAGCATTCTACAGCTTGCGCGCCGAAGAAAATGGTTCTTGATCATTCCTCCCATCGTGGCGTTGCTGGGCGCGATGTATCGCGTTTCCACAATGGAGCCGACGTACCGCTCGCGCACCACGATTCTCATCGATCAGGGACGCGACATGCTCAAGGAGATGTCCAATGTGTTGCCCAACGCCGACGGCGGCAAGACGGCGCGCATGCGCGACATGTCGGAGGACATTCAGAAACAATTGCTCTCTGCGGAAATTCTCGGCGAGGTGGCGGATCGCGTTCAGCTCAAGCCGAGCCAGGGGATGCGCCAGCAAGTGGCGCTGACTTTGAAAGAGCATCCGGGCGCTAGCGAGGCGGATCTGCTGCGCAATTTGCAAGTGGAATGGCTGATTTCGCGTTTGACGGAAAACATCATTTTTCCCAAGCGCGGCAATTACGTCGAGATCTCTTTCGAGCACAAAGACCCGGAGCTGGCCTACAACGTCGTCAAGGCCATCGCCGACGTGTTCATAGAAACCGCGCTGAAAACCGAAAGCATGGAAGTGCAGGGCACGCGCAAATTCAGCGAAGAGAAAGAGCGCGAGTTTCGGCAGCAATATCAGGAGGCGCTCGCGCGTTTGGAAAGCTACCAGATGCAGCTTGCGCGTGAGGAAGGCCGCAGCACGATCGTCAATGCGGCAAATTTGCCTGCGGCCGATGCGCGTTTGCACTCACTGAATGTAGATATAACCAGACAACAACAGCTCGTGCAGGAATTGGCGGGCAAATTCGGAGGCACGGCGAATCAAACGCAGGTGAATGACTTTGGCAAAGGCGCGTCGCTGTACAATCAAATGCTGGACAAAGCCTCGCGCCTATCTGCCGTGACGATGCAGCAGGATTGGAAAAGTCCGGATGTGATTCGCATCCGGCAAGACATTGCTGACCTGCGCGAACAATACCGCATGGAAGCACTGAAATCCCTGCCTGCGGGCGCTACCAAGAGTCAGGCCGAGGCGATGGCGCAGTATCAAGTCGCCAAGCTCGATCTTGATTTGTTGAATCGTGAGCGCAAGGTTTTGGAAGGCTATCGTTCCGACTACCAACGCCGCCTCGCTTCGCGCCCGGCGCAGGACATGCGCTTGGCGGAGTTGCAAAAGCAAGCAAACGAGCTAGCCGCAATTGTCGGCACGTTCGAAGATCAAACGCGCGGCACGATTCTAAAAGAAGAGTTCCGCCGCGCGGATGCAGAAGTGCGTTTTCGCGTGATCGACCCGGCCAATCGCCCGGTGACGCCCATTACTGACGACCAAAACAAAATTATTTTGATCGCAATATTCGGCGGTTTGGGCTGCGGCATCGGCGCAGTGTACTTGTTGGAGTTCTTCGATCACTCGTTCAAATCGGTAGACGAGATTGAAAACTTTCTGGGCCTGAATGTGCTCGGAACGATTCCGAAAATTTCACCCATAGAAGCTGGAAGAAATAAACGGTTGTAGCAAGCTAAAGACACGAAGTAATGAATATGGAAAGGCATATCGCGTGACGAACCGTCGGCAATTAATCGATGCGGTGGAAGTCACGGACACGGGCATTCACGTGGTTCGCTTGAAGCGCATCTTTGATGCGACGAGCGTGAGTGAATTTGAGAAGGTGCTGGCGTATCTGCTCTCGCGCCAACACTATCGCATCGTGGTCGATCTTACGCAGGTTGAATTTGTCGCCTCCGCGGGTTGGGGCGCTTTCACCGCGGAGTTCCGTAACGTGCGCCATGCCGGCGGCGATATTCGCCTGGCGGGCATGAACCCCGACGTGCAGGACGTGTTCTTCTTGCTCGAATTGGACAGCTTCATCAATTCGTATGAGCACGTTGATGAGGCCATTGCTTCCTTTGAAGCAGAAATGCCACAGGCCGCACCTGCGAGCGTTGCCAAATCTGCTGAAGCAGAAGTCGAAACCGCCGCAACCCCAAATGAGATCGAATATTCGCCGGCTGTGTCTGGCGTCCATACGCACGACTCTGACGAAGGCGCCAGTCCGGAACCAATCGCCTTTGAAGTAGCGGAAGTTTACGACCCGGCATTTCGTCCGCACCTGGCGCTTGGCCCCGGCAATGCGACGCCACCCGCGCCGGCAAAGGATGCTTTGGTGCCCACGACAACCAGCGAGGAAGCAAGTTGGATAATCTCGGAAGAAGTCGAATCTGAAGAGGCGGAATATCACGCGAGCGTGGCGCCGGAAGAAAGTTCTTCCTCCCACGCGCTCACGCCTTTTTCTGCTGCGGCTATGACGGAAGAAGTGCACGACTTTGAGTCTGAAACTTTTTCGCACATTGCGGACACTGCAACAACCTGGCCGGAAGCAGGCACGACGCACGTGCCCTCTTCATCGGCAAGGCGCGCGGACGAAGAGGAAGCTCGCCCGCTTGTGGAGGAATGGCCCGAAGTGCAGACCGAAGAAAACGTCACGCTGGAGGACTTCGAGCTGCAAGACATTCATGATCCCTGGATTCTCGAAGAGATCGACACGTTGCCAGAAGAAGACGAGTTTGATGAAACCGAATGGCATGAGCACGAGACGTCTGCAGACGAGCGCCCCATTGCGCCCGCGCCTCCTCGCACCGCGCAAGCCTCGGCTCGCGTTTTATATCAAGAAACACTAGCGCCCGCTCCGGTCGCAACAAATTTGCGAAAGGAGCGCGAATCGTCGCCGACCAAACTCCGCAATGAAGCCGTTGACTCTCTGCAACCGGCAGCCACGCCCTCGCCAAAAGCAAAGGCGCGTCCTCCTGCATTGGAGCCGCAGCCGGCGCCGGCTGCGCACGAAACCCAAGGCGCGTCCGCTTCGTTGGCAGACAGAGTGAAAGCAGCGAGCAAAGCGCAACCGCTGCAGAAGGCGCAAAACGTGGCGAAGGCAAACTCGGAAGGCGATCACGTCGAGATGGTTCGGCAAATCGTCAGCGCGCATCCGCACTATGGCCCGGCCATGATTCAAAAATTTTTCGAGACCCGGCTCGAGTCTCCGATGCAAGTGAGCCGTTCGACGGTTTATCGTTGGCTGCGCCTCGCGGGCTTGAACACGCGCGAGCAACGCTTGGAATTTGCCGGCAAGGCGAGCACGTAGCGCGGCCTTGAGCGGATTCGTGCAAAAAATGGACGCCTTACACGTTACACTTTGCAGGTGTAAAGCGCTCATAAAGGCATCGTTTTAGAAAGCGCCTTAAGGCGCGACAACATACGCATCTTTAAAAACCTCAACCTCCGCGTGAGAGAAACGCATATGGCAGATTTTCTTTTTAACGACGTCATTCGATCTCAAAACAGTGAGTTTTTACTCAAAACCACGACGAGCGATTATCAAAAGTTGATCATCTCGTCTTTCTTCCGCAACGGCACGTTGTTGGAAACGCGCACGCGCGAGCTCAATCCGGAGTGGAGCGGCGAAGCGCTGCGCTTGCGTACGCGCCGTTTTCATGAAGAAAAGAAACGCGAGATCGAAATGCTGCTGCGCCTTTCGGAGCGCATGCGCGATTCCGATCAAGCTGAGCTGAAAAATCTGCTCGGACAGGCCTTCATGCGCCGCGGCATGCACGAAGAAGCCGTGGTCGAATTCGAAGAGGCCGTGGTGCTCAACCCCAAAATCTCGGTGATTTATAACAACCTCGGGCGCGCGTATACCGCGGTGCAGCGCTATGAAGAGGCCATTGCCACATTGGAGCAGGCCATCGCCATGTCGCCGGGCTTTGCGGATTTCCACAACAATCTCGGGCTCGCTTATCTTAAAAAAGAGTATTGCAAAAAGGCCGTTGAACAATTTCTGCGCGCGGCGGACAGCAATCAGTATTATGCCGAGGCGTTCTATCATCTTGCCATGGCCTACGTGCTGAATGCGTTTACGAAGGAAGATTTCGCGCTTTCCGTGAATTGCCATCAGAAGGTGAAGGACAATCTCGACAAAGCGGCAAAGATCAACCCCGCGTACAACAACGAGTTCGCCGCCAAAGCGGAAGAGCTGCTGAAGCAGAAGAAATACGAGCAGGCCTACAAATCTCTGGAAGAAGGCTTGGCCAAAATCACCAAGCCGACGGACATGTCGTTCATCATGGATTTCTATCTGCACGTGATGCACAACGGCACCCGTGTGAGCAGCAAAGACATTTGGCGGCACATTCGCCAGTTGCAAGAGTACCTCGAGAAGTATCCCAACTACGCGGATTTGTACAATCATCTCGGCGTGGCGTATGTGATTATGAGCAAGCATGTGAACAATAAAGCCATCGCACAATTTGACAAGGCGTTGAAAGTCAATCCCACGTTCGAGCGGGCCAAACGCAACAAGCGCCTGGCCGAGTACGATCACAAAGGCATGCAGCTTTTGTTTGATGCGATTTTGAAGTAGGGCATATGCAAAGAACACCTAGTCATTCCATCGTCTCCTTTTTTCGCGACGAATCTCCCGAAGCCAACGAGTTTCGCCGTCTCTATTCCAAGCTGAAGAATCTTTACGGCGCGGAGGAGATGAAGAATTTCCTTATCACCAGCGCCAAGATGAATGAAGGCAAGAGCACGACGGCCGCGCTGTTGGCGTGCACCATTGCGCGCTATCGCAACACCAAAACCATTTTGGTGGATTGCGATTTGCGCCGCCCGCGGGTGCACCAACTTTTCGGCATTCCGAAAGAGGAGGGCGTGGCAGATGTGTTGATGGGCGCGCGCAAGCTGGATACGTGTTTCAAGCCGACGCCCATCGAGAATCTGCGCCTGCTCACCTCCGGCGGCGTGATCAGCAATCCAACGGAGCTGATGAACTCGCCGCGCTTAAAGGATTTGTTTTCCGAAATAAAGTTCTATTTTGACACCGTGATTGTGGATTCGCCGCCCGTGATTCCGGTGACGGACGCTTTGATCCTCAGCTCGGAAATGGACGGCGCGTTGATGGTCATCAAGGCCGGCGAAACGCACAAAGAAGTCGTGCGCCGCGCGGTCGACCTTATGCGCAACGCCGGCTTGAATATTCTCGGTGTGATCGTCAACAATCAAAAAAGCGTCTTGCCGTACTATTATGATCATCAATATTACGGCTACAAATATTATACGAACGAAGAGAAAGTGAAATAGGAGCGTGATGATGGCGACTTATTTGGTGACGGGTGGGGGCGGCTTTATCGGCTCCAACCTGGTCAAAGCATTGCTCGCGCGCGGCGAACGCGTGCGCGTGTTGGACAATTTTGCAACCGGCAAGCGCGCGAACTTGGCCGAGTTTGGCAATGATCTCGAAATCATCACCGGCGATATTCGTGAGCCGGCGGTATGTGCCCGCGCGGTGGAATCGGTTGAATACGTTTTGCACCAGGCCGCGCTCGGTTCCGTGCCGCGTTCCGTGCAAGATCCGATGACTTCACACGAAGTGAATGTAACCGGCACTCTGAACCTGTTGCTCGCAGCCCGCGCGGCGAAAGTGCGGCGGTTCGTTTTTGCTTCCTCGTCTTCTGTATATGGCAATACCCCGACGCTTCCCAAAGAAGAGACCATGCCGTCCTCTCCCATCTCGCCTTATGCCGTTTCCAAGCTGGCGGCGGAACGTTACACGCTCTCTTTCAATTTTATTTACGGCATGGAAACCGTGGCCCTGCGCTACTTCAACGTGTTCGGCCCCAAGCAGGATCCGGATTCGCAATATGCGGCGGTGATTCCGCGCTTCATTATGGCGCTGGCCAACAACAAAGCTCCGATAATTTACGGCGACGGCGAGCAATCGCGCGATTTTACTTTTGTTGAAAACGTCGTGCAGGCCAACCTGCTCGCATGCACGGCTCCCGAAGCGCCAGGCAATGTCATGAACATTGCCTGCGGCGAACGCTACAGCCTGAATTTGCTCGTTAAAAATTTGTATGAGATCATGGGCAAAGATGTGCCCGCGGTGTACGAGCCGGAGCGTTCAGGCGATGTGAAGCATTCGATGGCCGCCATCGAGCGCGCGAACCGCCTACTGACTTTTTCCCCTCAAGTCAAATTTCAGGAAGGCCTGCAAAAAACCGTCGCGTGGTACCTCAACGCCAAGGCGTGAATAAAAAAGCAAAACGATTTCGGGCAAATCGAGTGATGAAGCGAAGCTCTTAATAGTATTGTCAGAAATCGTTTTGTCTTTAACGCAACTTGAATGCTCTGGCGGTAAATTCACTTGTGATTTGCCGCACGATCATGGCCGCACGGCCATTTTTATTATGGACTTCACACTTTCACGGACGAATGTGATGCCGACATCAGGGATGGAATTCGAACTCACCGGCAGGTTGTCATGCAACACTGCACGACAGTTTGATTGGAAAGAATTCTTTCGCATCTGCAGGTTATGGGCATCAAGAACGCCATCACCATCGACGTTGAAGATTGGTTTCAAGTCTCGCTGTTTCGCAATCATGTGCGCCGCGACGAATGGGATAAAATGCCGAGCACGGTGATGAAAAACACCTGCCGCATTCTGGATTTGTTTGCCAAACAGAACGTCAAAGCTACTTTCTTTGTTCTAGGTTGGGTCGCGGAGCGCTTTCCCGAAATCGTTGTCGCAATCAAAGACTTTGGCCATGAAATCGCCAGTCATGGCTATGGCCACGAAATGATCTATGAGCTGTCGCGCGAAGCTTTTCATGACGATGTGCAGAGATCTCTGCATATTCTGCAGGACATCACCGGCGAACCGGTGCACAGTTATCGCGCGCCGACTTATTCCATCACGCGGTACTCGATGTGGGCGTGGGAAACGCTGGCGCAGCTCGGCATCAAAGTCGATTCCAGCGTCTTTCCCGTGAAGCATGACCTTTATGGCATTCCCGATGCGCCGCGCTTTCCTTTTGAAATCCGCTTGGCGAGCGGTCCGAAACTCATCGAGTTCCCACTTTCGACCGTGGTCATGATGGGCAAAAATGTGCCCGTGGCGGGCGGCGGGTATTTGCGGCTCTATCCATATTGGTTCATTCGTAACAGCGTGCGCCGCATCAATGCTGAAGGCCGGCCCGCCATCATTTATCTGCACCCGTGGGAAGTCGATCCGGAATTGCCGCGCCTCAAACTCGGAGCGTTCAAAACCATGCGGCACTATGGCAATCTGTCGCTCACCGCGGAGCGTCTCAGCCGGTTGTTGGAAGAATTCGAGTTTGGAACCATGCAAGAAGTTCTGGAGACAACGCCGGTGCAAACGGACTGGCCGCGCGCGGAAGAAGCTTACAGCACCAATGGAAAATTTCAATAAACGATTGCATCATGCGCGTTGAGGCCATTACCTCCGGTTACGAAGCGTGGGACGAATACGTCTTACGACATCCCGATAGTCGCGGCCCCCACCTTAGCGGCTGGAAAAATGTTATTGAGGAAACCTTCGGGCATCGCTGCTACTATCTTGCTGCGACCGAGGGCAGCGCGCTGCGGGGCGTTTTACCGCTCACACACATGCGCAGCCGTATCTTCGGCGCTTTTCTCGTTTCCGTGCCCTATCTGAACTACGGCGGCATTCTCGCGGATGATGAAACGGCGCGAACGGCGCTTTATGCGCATGCTTGTGAACTGGGAAAAAAATTGCAGGTGCAGCATTTGGAACTACGCCATCTTGCGCCGCAAATGCCCGAGGCTCCCACCAAACAGCATAAAGTTGCGATGGTGCTTGAGCTGCCCGGCGACCCGGAGACGCTATGGAATAATTTCAAAGCCAAGCTGCGCAGCCAAATCCGCAAACCGCAAAAAGAAGGCTTGACGGCGCGCTTCGGACAGCGCGAGGAATTGGATAATTTTTATAACGTGTTTGCAGAGAACATGCGCGATTTGGGCACGCCGGTTTATTCCAAAAAGTTTTTTGCGCGCATTCTCAATACGTTTCCAAAACACGCGCACCTTTGCACGGTGTATCACAAGCAGGAAGCCGTGGCCGCGGGCTTTGTTTTCGGCTTTCGCGACATGCTGGAAATTCCCTGGGCTTCGTCTTTGCGGAAGCACAACGCCCTCGCGCCCAATATGCTGCTCTATTGGTCGGTGTTGGAATATGCAATAAAGCAGGGCTATCGCCGTTTTGATTTCGGCCGTTGTTCGCCGAACGAAGGCACCTACAAATTCAAAGAGCAATGGGGCGCCCTGCCCGCCGCGCTCTATTGGCAATACTGGCTCTCGAACGGCCGCCCCTTGCCGGACCTTAGCCCGCACAATCCCAAGTATCAACGCGCCATTGAGCTTTGGCAAAAGATGCCTCTCGGATTAACACGGCTCCTCGGCCCGCCGATCGTCAAAAACATTCCCTGAACGCAAACCGGTTTAAACCACAAAAAAGATTTCAACCGGCAGAAAAATGGAGGGCAGAAAGATGTTTGTCGTACTCTTCATACTAGTCCGCAGCAACTTCTCGCGCATGGTTCCATGCGCCATTTTTCTGCCCCACATTTTTCTGTCTTCGCTTTTGCTTTTTGTTTTGGATAGGACGATATGGCGATCCTGTTTTGGCTGTGCGCCGGCTTGATTCTTTGGGTCTATGCCGGATATCCGCTCTTGCTTTGGTTGTTGAATCGCTTGCGTGCGCCGCGTGCCGTGCAAGCGCAAGCGATTACGCCCAAGGTCACGCTCATTGTGAGCGCCTACAATGAAGCGGAAGTGATTCGCACCAAGATCGAAAACAGCCTTGCTCTGGATTATCCCGCCGCGCTGCTCGAGGTGCTCGTCATTTCGGACTGTTCTTCGGATGATACCGACAACGTGGTGCGTGCATACGAAGGCCGGGGCGTCCGCTTGTTGCGCATGAACGAGCGCGGCGGCAAAACGCTCGGTTTGAATGCCGGCGTGCCGGCGGCGCAAGGCGAGATCATTATCTTCTCCGATGCCAACGCCATGTATCATCCGCAATCCGTGCGCAATATCGTGCGTAATTTTGCCGATCCCCAAGTGGGTTGCGTGACGGGTGAATCGCGCTACAATCTTGAGGGCGCCACAGACTCGACCGAGAGCGAGAACATGTATTGGCGCTATGAATTGGCGCTCAAGCACATGGAAAGCCGCCTCGGCTCGCTGGTCGGCGGCGACGGCGCGATTTACGCGATTCGTAAATCTCTCTATCGCCCCCTGCAAGCCGCGGACTTGAGCGACTTCGTCAACCCCATGCAGATTTCGCTGCAAGGGTATCGCAATGTTTATGAGCCGGAAGCAATCTCGTTCGAAAACGGCGCGGACACTTTTGATCAGGAATTTCGCCGCAAGGTGCGCATCGTCGCGCGCGCCTGGCGCGGCCTCTTGCGCGTACGCGCGGTGTTGAATCCATTTCGCTTCGGCTTCTTCACGCTGCAAGTGCTCTCGCACAAACTGCTGCGTTGGCTGATTCCAGTTTTTATGCTCGGCGCGTGGTGTGCAAATTTGTTCTTGCTGCACTCGCCGTTTTATCTGTTCACGGGCGGCGCGCAAGCCCTCTTTTATGTTTTGGCCGGCATCGGTTTGCTGCAGTCCCATCGTGCAGAGATCGCGCGCGTGTTTTACGTGCCGTATTATTTTTGTTTGGTGAATTACGCCTCGCTGCTCGGCATTTTGAGCTATTATCGCGGGCAATCTTTTACGACGTGGCAAACCGTACGGGAAACGAGCAGTTGAGAAACAACAAGAACCAAAACTTAAAGCGTAAAGATTTATACTCCGATTTTGGCCGGTCATTCGTAAGAACCTTCCCTCGTGTTTGAAGGCCAGCGTGTTCCGAAGCGTGTGTCGAGCTTTAGAGAAGATTCTTCCAGAATGACAACGAGGAGGCGGGCATATTTCGCCAGCTTTATCATTGTGCAATGAAACAAAAACTCACGAGCCTGCTCAAATTCGCGTTGTTTCGCCTCGGCTGCTTTCATGTGCTGCGCGTGCTCTTTCCGAACAAGCGCGTCGCGATCTTGCGCTATCACGCCGTGGTCGCGCCGGAAAAGAACTTTTATACCAGCCTCGGCATCAGCGTTTCCGAAAGCGAGTTCGAGCAACACGTGCGTTACTTTGCCAAACGCTATCGCATTCTTTCTTTGGATGAAGTGATTGACGCATTGCGCGCGCGCAAACCTCTGCCGCGCAACGCCGTGGTCTTTACGTTCGACGACGGGTACGCGGATAACTTTGTCGCCGCGCAGATTCTCAAGAAATACGGCGGCAGCGGCACGTTTTATTTGACCACGAACTGCATCGATCGCAAAGAGCCGCTGTGGCTGGTGGAAGTGAATTATCTCATTCACCACGCGAGCAAAGCGGCGCTGCAATTACAGGTGCACGGCGTCACCAAGCAATTGTCTCTAATTGACGCAGCAGCGAAACGCGCAGCGGCGCGCGCGGTCGTGAAGATCATCAAGAGCAATAATCGCGCGGTGCGCGAAGCGGTGCGTGAACAATTGCGCGCGCAACTCGCGGAACCGCATGCCCGCGCGGTGACGGAAGGTATCATGCTGACTTGGGAGCAAGTGCAACAAATGGCCGCGGACGGCATGGTCATCGGCGCGCACACGCTCAGCCACCTTAATTTGCCCAATGCCGATCCTGAAGATGCGTTTCATGAAATTTCCGGTAGCCGCAAGGTTTTGGAGGAACGCCTGGGCAAACCCGTGCGGCATTTTTCCGTTCCCAACAGCGGCCCGTATGCCTATTACAATGACGCGGTCAAAGAGATGGTCGGCAAGAGCGGTTTTGTTTCTTCCGTGGTCTCGGCTCCCGGTTTTGTGGATGAGCATAGCGATCTTTTGGAATTGCATCGTGTGCGCACTGTGAGCGAGTTGCACGAAGTGATTGCCACGATTGAGCTGGGAAAGTTTGGAGGCTAGGCGGGCGAATTGTTTCCACTTTGTTACGCCCAACTGCGGCCGCCATGCTTACACGTTGCGCAATACGTCGAATTGTGGGTAGATTGTTGTATTGAAAATGATTTTGTAAAGCAGTTAATGGGTTGACCATAGGATTTGGTTTGTGCAAACGCCTTGCTCTCGTGAGCGAGGTGCGCGGTAGGGAAACCCGATTAGTCTATGAGGATGACATGAAGATTAGCATTTTCGGGCTGGGCTATGTAGGAACCGTCACAAGCGCGTGTTTCGCCAGAAACGGCCATGAGGTGATTGGCGTGGATGTCAACCCACTCAAAGTGGCGTTGCTCAATGATGGCAAAAGCCCGATTGTCGAGGATGAAATTGGCGACATTGTGCAAGCGCAAGTGCAAAACGGGCGCTTGCGCGCTACGACGGATGTCGATGGCGCCGTCGCCGATACCGATTTGAGTTTGATATGCGTTGGCACACCGAGCAATGGCAATGGCTCGTTGAGCATGAGCAGCGTGCTCAACGTGACCAAGTCAATTGCCCTGGCGCTGCGCAACAAGAGCCAGTATCACGTCGTGGTGGTGCGTAGCACGGTGGTGCCGGGCACCGTGAATCGCCAGCTTATTCCCTTGCTCGAACGCGAGTCCGGCAAGCGGCTCGGCGCCGGTTTCGGTCTCTGTTTTAATCCGGAATTTTTGCGCGAAGGCAGTTCCGTGCGCGATTTTGATGCGCCACCGTTCACGCTCGTGGGCGTGCGTGAAGAGGCCACTGCGGACATGGTGCGCCAGCTCTATGCCGAGATCAAAGCGCCGTTCCTTACGACCAGCGTGGAAGTGGCGGAGACGGTAAAATACGCGAGCAATATCTATCATGCGTTGAAGATCGCGTTCGCGAATGAGTTGGGCAGTTACTGCAAGGCGCTCGGCGTCGACAGCCATGAAGTCATGGATATTTTCTTTCAGGATGCCAAGCTCAATCTTTCGAAAGCCTATCTGCGGCCGGGCTTTGCTTTTGGCGGCTCATGCTTGCCCAAAGATTTGCGCGCATTGCTGTATCACGCGCGCGCGCATGATCTCGATTTGCCCTTGTTGGAGGCGATTTTGCCTAGCAATGAGCTCCATGTCAAACGCGCTGTTGATATGATTCTCGCACAGGGTAAGCGCAAAGTTGGCATCTTGGGCCTTAGCTTCAAGGCAGGCACGGATGATTTGCGCGAAAGTCCCCTCGTGCGTCTCACCGAGACTTTGCTCGGCAAGGGTTATGAGATTCGCATCTACGACCGCGACGTTTCCATGGCGCGCTTGATGGGCGGCAACAAAGAATATATCGAGAAGGAGATTCCCCACCTCTCGTGCTTGCTCGCGCGCTCGTTGGAAGAAGTTGTGGATTTCGCCGAAGTCGTCGTCATCGGCAACAGCAATAAAGAATTCGGTGAAGTTTTCAGTAAACGCCGCTCCGAGCAAGTTGTCATCGATCTCGTGCGCATGCTTGCGGATAGCGGCAAGTCGCAGCCGAACTATCACGGCGTGTGTTGGTAAAACAGTTGGAGTGATGGAGTGGTGGAATGATGAGTTCCTCTACTCTAATGCTTCACCAATCCACAACTCCATTGATCCACCACTCCAAAAATCCAGGAATCCAACAATCCAACGCCCCAAGCTTTGGGAGAACCACTGACAGCACGGATGACTGTTGCATGTGTCCCTGCTCTCCGTGGTTATTTTTTGTCCATAGGTTGAAATTGTGCTGACTTCTCGCAAGAAAGTTCTCGTAATCGCATATATCTTTCCGCCGTTGGCGCGCGCGGGCGTGCATCGCACTGTGCGCTTCGCGCGTTATTTGCCCGAATTGGGTTGGGACCTTACGGTGTTGACCGTGGCGGAGCCATATTATCCGCCGAACTCACCAATTGATCGTGAGTTGCTCAAAAAAATTCCCGAAACTGTGAAGATAGAAGCAACACCGGTGTTTCGCGCCGTGGAAAATTTGTTTCGCATCAAGAAAGCATTGCGAGGCAAGCACAAGCCGGTCGCAATCGCCCAACACGAAACGAAAAAGAAACGGGCTGCCGCGACCGAAGCCGGACAGGCTCCCGCCAATCACTCTCCGGCGATGAAATCACGCGGCTTGGTGCAGCGCAGCAAAGATTTGATTACGGATCTAACTTCGATTCCGGACAAGGACGTGAACTGGTTGCCGCACGCGGTGAAACATGCGCTGGCGTTGCACCGTCGTGAGAAATTTGATTTGATTTATTCCACGGCTCCTCCCTTTACGGATCATCTGGTGGCGCAGCTCATCAAGCAGCGCACCGGCTTGCCCTGGGTCGCAGATTTTCGCGATCCTTGGGCGCGCGCGCCGTGGAAAGCGGAAATCCTCGGCAGCAGCTTGCGCGGCAAAGCGGCCGCGAAACTCGAGCGGCAATTTGTGCAGCACGCCGATCGCGTCATTCTCAATACGGACTGGATTCATCGGGAGTTCACGGAATATTACGGCGCAAATCTGAGCCGCAAATTCACCGTCATTACCAACGGCTTCGATCCGCAGGATTTCGCCGATCCCGTATTGCCGCCGGCGCGCGGCGATAAGATGATCATCACGCACACCGGCGCGCTCTATCGCAAACGCAGTCCGGAACAATTCTTTGCCGCGTGCGAACGTCTGCTGGCGCAAGGCAAGATCGCGCCGCACGAGCTGGAGATTCGTTTTGTCGGCGGCATCGCGCCGGAGCTGTATCGCACTTTCGAATGCAGCGCCGCATTGCGCCAAACTATTCAAGTCATCCCGCAGGTTTCGCATCGCGAAGCGCTCGGCTATCAATTGCAAAGCGACGTCTTGTTCATCTTGCAGCCGGGCACCAGCGTTTCCGTGCCGGGGAAAATTTTCGAATACATCGGCATGCGCAAGCGCATCCTCGCGTTGACGCCTGCGGGCGCGACCGCGGACGTTGTGCGCGAGCACCAACTCGGCCCAGTGGTCGATCCCGAAGATCTTCCTGGCATCGAAGCCGCTTTGAATCAGCTCGTCGACGAATATCGGCGCGGCGGTATTGCCTCGCCTTCGGTAAATGGCGCCTTTAAAAAATACGACGGCGTAGAGTTGACGCGCCAATTGCACCACGAATTTCTTTTGAGTCTCGAACATGGCGGACGCGGGTGAGGCAGTCGTACAGCGCTTGTTGGCAGAGGCCCGGCGTTTGTGGCCCGGCGCGCCGTCTGTTGCCCTCACGATCGTACAAAGATTTTCCCGGCCTTATTCCACCGTATATCGCTTGCAGCTTGTGAACGCAGAGCCTGGCTCTGTGCCTACGGCTCCACGCGCACTCTACGCGAAAGTTTTCCGGCCCTCGCGAGATAATCTTCACAACCAGCAAAAATATTTGGATCGTTTGCAGACGGAATTCGAGGTCGCGCAACGATTGCGCGCGGCCCTGCAAACGCAAGCGCACTTCGCGGTCGTGCGTCCGGTCGCATATTATCCCGAGTTGCTCGCACTCGTGACCGAAGAAGCGCACGGGCGGGTGCTCTCCGAAATTGTCACTGCTGCTTGCAAGCCGTGGTCTCTCCGCAGTGCTCTGCAACAAGCGGTATTACATTGCCGCCGCGCCGGAGAAGCTCTGGCAGCGATTCAAGCGACGACCTCCGTCGCCGAATTATTCGCGGGCAACGAGCTGCTCGAGTATATGAAAATTCGTTTGCAACGCTTGCGCGAAAGCACCGAGACGCCGTTTTCATCGGCAGATCACCAACTCGTTTTGAATTTCCTCGAACGCACTTTGGCGAAAATTCCGGCGGAGCAACTTGCGCAATGCGGTTGCCACGGCGACTATGCGCCGTTCAATTTGCTGGCTGATGAGGAGCGCGTCACCGTGCTCGACTTTTCCATGTTCAAAACCGGCTCGTGCTATAACGACGTCACTTATTTTCATCATCGCGTCGAAGGCTATCTGCACAAGCCGATCTTCAACGCGCCGGCCATACACACGGTGCAACGCGCATTTCTCGAAGGCTACAATCACGCGAGCGGCCGTGCGCAGCATCCGATTGAAAACGATCTCCTGTTCCGCGTGATGTGGATGAAGCACGTGCTCAACAACTACAGCGCCATCATGCGCAATCGGGTCGGGCGCGGCCGGCGTGCTTCGTTGGCCGTGCGCATGTTCAATCGCCGCGTGTTTCGCCGTTATAATGAATGGCTCGTGCGCACGTGCCGTGCGTGAAAACGTTGCGCAGCCGCACCCAAAGCACCGCGATATACTGGTCCATACTTCCGCAATGAACCTAAAAAAACTCCGCACCATGTCTTTCGACGAAGTCAGCTATCGTCTAAAGGCTGCGAGTGCAAAAAAAATCCGGCGACTGGCGCAAAGCCACTATCGTGTGCGCATGGAACCGGCGCAGTTTCTGCCGACTTTCGTTTTGCGTTCCGCGCATGGCGGAGCTTATAATGAGGCGGTGGCACGCAAGAACTGGCGTGCTGCCGAGACGCTTTTGCTGCAGCACATGCGCGCGCGCGCCGAAGAGGCCTCCGGAAGCGCGCCTCAATTCTTTGTTGCAGCGCGGCAACGCTCCGAAGTGAAAAAGATCGCCGAGCAATTTTTTGCAAACGAGCTGCATGAAGCACTAGTCCACGCCGAAAGCTTATTGCAGCATCGCTTCACGTACCTCGGCCTCGAAGCACAATTCGAGCGCGAGATCGCGTGGCATCGCGACCCGCTTTCGCAGCGCGAATGGCCAAAGAAATTTTATACGGAAATGAAATTCTACGGCCAGCGCGACGGCGAGAAAGAGCTGCCCGGCGACGTTAAAAATGTGTGGGAGCTGAATCGCCATCATCATTTTACCGTGCTCGGCAAGGCTTATTGGCTCACCGGCGAAGAGCGCTTTGCCGAAGAGCTGTTGGCGCAGTGCGAAAGTTGGATCACACAGAATCCTTTTCTATGGGGCGTAAATTGGACGAGCGCGTTGGAAGTGGCCATGCGCAGTCTGTCGTGGATTTGGGGTTATGCTTTTTGTCTGCAAGCCAAAGCGATGCGGCCGGAAGCGCATGCGCGTTTCTTGCGCGCGCTGCATCTGCACGGCCACTACGTGTATCGGCACTTGTCGTTCTTCACAAGTCCATACAATCATCTCATCGGCGAAGCCACGGCGCTCTTTTTTCTCGGCGCGCTCTTTCCGGAATTCAACGAAGCGGAAGCGTGGCGCGAGAAGGGCTGGGCCATTCTTGTGGAAGAGGTCACGAAGCAATTTCATGCGGACGGCATCTCGGTCGAGCAAGCGATGTCTTATCATCATTTCACGCTCGGCCTGTATTTGCAGGCGATGTTGCTCGCACAAATGCACGGCGTAACGATTCCGGCGAGCATGCGCGCACGCCTCGAAAAGGCGCTGGAATTTTCCATGCTCAGCATTCAACCCGATGGCAGGCATCCCATGATCGGCGACAATGACAATGCCTGTGCTTTCTATTTCGGAGAGAAGGCCGCGTGGGATTATCGCGACTATCTGGCCCTCGGCGCGATTTTGTTTGAACGCGGCGATTTTAAATATGCCGCCGAGCATTATCATGAAGCGTGTCTTTGGCTGTTGGGTCCGGAAAGCTTCGCGCAGTTTGAAGAGTTGAAAGCGGCGCCTCCGGCCCGCGTGAATTGTCTGTTGCCGGAGAGCGGCTACGCGATTCTCCGCGAGGGCTGGAAAAGCAGCGGACACTATTTGATTTTTGATTGCGGCCCGCAGAGCCATGGCTTGTTCGCGGATGAAAATGTCTCAACGGCGCACGGCCATGCGGACCCGCTCAGCATTCTGCTGTGCGCACACGGCCAGCCGATGTTGATCGACGCCGGCATGCTGACTTACAACGGCGAACTGGCGTGGCAGAATTATTTTCGCAGCGGCATGGCGCACAACACCGTAACGGTGGATGAACGCAGCGCGTGCCGCCTGGTCGGAAGATTGGGTTATTCGCACGTGCCGGAAGTGGCGCAAACCTTCGCGACGTTTCAACCGGACTTTGATTTCGTGGAAGCAACCTACAAAGGGTTCGGCAAAGACGTGCGCCATCGCCGCGCAGTTTTTCATCGCCACGGCGAATACTGGTTGATCTTCGACAGCTTCGAAGGCGAAGGTGAGCACGTGTTGGATCGCTGGTTTCATTTCGCGCCGAATTGCCAAGTGCATAGTATTGATGAGGGCGTGGTTGCCGCGTTGCCGCGTTTCGGCAGCCTGTTGCTGCGCGCATTGACAAGCAGTCGGTCCGAGCTTGAAATCTTCAAAGGTGGTGCACGGCCCGAGCACGGCTGGCATGCGCCGCAATACGGCATCAAACTACCCGCGCCGGTCTTGCGCTTGCGCACGCGCGCCGCGTTGCCGCAGCAGTTCTGCACGTTGTTATTGCCGTTCGGGGATAAGCTGCCAATACTCCAGCACGAGATCGACGGAGAATTTGGAACGCATAAATCCGAGCCGTGTACGGTGCGGCTCGCCACCGCGCACGGCAACGATTTGCTTGCGTGCAATTTCTCCGGAGAATTGCAAACGATGGGCGCGCTCACCACGGATGCGAAGCTTACCTTTCTCCACCGCGATTTGATTTCCGGCAGCACGATTGTTTCGATGGTCTCAGGCACGCGTTTGAGCCTGAACGGTGTGGAAGTCTTTAGCACCGAGCGCGCAACAGATGCCAGAGTATCATCGCGGGAAATTCCGTAACACAGGCCCGACGGTTCAACCACGGCTTGGCCGTGGCTTTGATTTCAGAAATGAGTGGCGCGCGCACGCCACGACCAAACTGTGGAAAGAACCTCTTTGCTCACGACTTGCTTTGAATAGAAGAATAAAAATCCTCCAAATCGGTCCTTATCCGCCGCCGGGCACGGGTTGGTCGATTCGCATCAAAATGTTGAAGAAGTACCTCGCGCGCGCCGGCCACGCATGCGTGGTGTTGAACACGAACAAAAATCGCAAAGTAGCGAGCGAAGAATTCGTGCCGGTACACGGCGCTTGGGATTACTTTATTAAGGTGGTGCGTTACTGTGCGCAAGGCTATCTCGTGCACATGCACATTAACGGCAAGTCCACCAAGAGTCCGATACTCGCGCTCATTGCAGAGTTTGTGAGTTTATTGTTTGGCAGGCGGGCCGTGCTCACTTTTCACGCAGGCGTGAAGCAAGATTATTTTCCCAAGCAAAACAAATTTTGGCTGGATGGCACGTTTCGCTTGATCTTTCTTTTGGCGAAGAAAATCGTGTGCAACAACGAAGAAGTCAAAGCGCTCATTGCGGAATACGGCATCAATCCGGAGAAGATCGTTCCCATTCCGGCATTCTGTTTGGAGTATTTAGAGGATAAATCCGCGTTGCCGTCTGCGCTCGCGGATTTCATTCGCCGCCACCAACCCACGCTGTGCAGCTACATCTACATGCGCCATGATTTCAATTTGGACTTTGTTTTTGCTGCCATGCAGCGCGTGATGCAGGAATGGCCGCAATTAGGTATTGTGTGGATGGGCGCCGATCGTGAGTCGCACGCCTTGCAGCAGCGCTTGCGCGAGGCGGGTTTGGCGCATTGCTCGCACATCGCCGGCGACCTCGACCACGGCGATTTTCTTGCAGTGTTGGAAGCATGCGATGCGTATGTGCGTACGCCGGTGGTGGACGGTGTTTCTTCGAGTGTGCTGGAGGCGTTGATGCTCGGCTCTATAGTCGTGGCGAGTGAAAACGGCTCGCGGCCCGAGGGCGTCAAAACTTATGTGGATGGCGACGTCGAATCATTCACGCAAACGCTGTTGCGCATTCCTTTTTCCACAAACGGCAAGCCGGCGATTGATAAACCCGCGCTCGCGCGAAAATGGGGCGTGCGCGATACGCTGCGTGAAGAAATTGAGTTGTTGTGCCGCGCAGCGGAATGAGCGACAATTTCATGCACTGGCATGAAGAATAGCTTTTGATAATCTTCGCGAGTAGCAAACAGCAAACGCCTCGTATTTCGCGTGTGTCCGAAAATGTTCAAACCGCGGCTGAAGAGAAGTTACAAGGCTGCCGTAACACTCCGCGGCAATCCGAGTCTTCGCACGAACACAATCCCCTGCTTTTGAAATCCAGCCGGCGCGGCTCTGATTGAATAGCGCCGTCACCTCTCCACGACCGTAAAATCCTCCGCATTGTCCGCAAACGCCCTCCCTCGACGGTAAAATTTGCTTTGTATTTCTTGGTTGCAAAATCCGATGTCTGGATAACCTACCACTGCGCTTTGAGAGCAACATCTTCAAAGCGAAGTGGAAGATAATTGTACCCCGCAAAGGCTGCACCTCACTCGCATAGGGTCGTGCTATGATCAGTCAACTTTTCAATAATGTGGCGCACAAACACAGTGATCGGACTGCGCTGGTGGACGGTGATCGTCATATAACTTACTTCGAGCTGCAAGTCTACGTCGAATGGATTGCACGTTATTTTCAATCGCTCGGCGTACAGCCCGGACACCGCATTGCGATCTATATGCCGAACCAGCACGAGTTTGTGATTAGCTTGTTTGGTATGCTGCCGTTGGGAGGCGTTGCTGTACCGCTGCCTTTGCGCGATAAACCCGAAGATATTCGCGCGGCCCTGCTCGCGGCCAAAGCGCACGCCCTCATCACCATTCCGAAGTATCGCGACACGCTCTCCGCAGTATTGTCGCAATCCGGCAAAACGGAATGGCCGCTGCACAAGATTCCTCTGGCGGTGTTCGAAGAAGATAACATCGCCACCGCGAATGGCGCGCTTTTGCCGCCGGAAGCCAGCGCCAAGTTTGCCGTCACTACGAATGGCAAAGACCAACATGCCGGCATTGGTTTTCTGAGCGGATTGGCGGGAAGATTCGACGAACACAATGCCGTGACGTTTCTGCAAACCGGCAACGCCGGCGCGCCGGTCACGAAGGCGTATACCCATCGCGCGTTGGCGGACGCGGCTGAGAGTTTTGTGCGTTCTTCGCAGATGAGCACCGAAGACTGTATTCTAGCGGTGCTGCCATTTTCGCAAACCCATGGCTTGATTAACGGGCTGCTGGCCGCAATCACGTGCGGCGCAAAAACAATTCTGCTGGCGCGTTTCGACGAAGCCAGCGTAGCGCGCACCCTGGTAGATGAGCATGTTACGATCTGGCCCGGCTTGCCGGCCATGTTCACGAGTATGCTGCGTGCGCATGCCGATCCGGAACGCCTCGGACATTCGTTGCGCTTGTGCTATTCGGCCGGTGCGAGCTTGGCGCCGGAATGCAATGAAGATTTCCGCCGTGAATTCGGTGTTGCCGTGCAACCCATGTGACAGGCACTAGCTCGGGTCATTTCGCCTGAAGCGAGAAATCTTTCTCTGCGGAGCATCACAGCAACTTGGATTCCCTCTGACTGCACTCCTCGGAGAGACTATATCGGTTTTGGGATAGGTCCTCAGCACAATTGAAGCCAATAGCATTTCAAAATTTAAATGGCTGAAAAAGAATTGAAGCGGTTTCGTCTGGAAAAATGGATTCTCGTCGGCATCCTTCTGCTCCTGCCGAATAGCGGTTATCTCGTGGCTTTTTCCGAAGCCTCTGTTTTCTACCTCTGCAATGTGTTCCTCCATGCCGGGCTGGGCTTGCTGCTCTTCCTTCCGATTTTGATCAGCGGCCGCCGCTTTCTCAAGCACGAGGCGCGCGCGGGCAAGGAACTGGGACTTTTCGCCGGGCATTTGGGGTATTGGCTCTTCGTGGCCGGCATGGCGCTCGGAATATATCTCATAATTGCAGGTGTGCGTGAGAAAGTGACGCTCTTGCTCCATGCTCACGTCATTCTGTGTTTCGTCGGGCTGATCTTCCTGCTCGCTGCCATTCGGCGCGCCGGCCATCAAATCAGCATCGATAATCCCATCAATACCGCGGGCCGCTATCTACTGGTCTTTCTTTCGATCGCCGTTTGCATTCCGATCCTCGTCGTGGCTTATAGATTTGTCTTCGTCCGGCACGACGATCGCATTCACAACCCGCACGCCGCACCGAAAAGCATGGCCGCCGAAGCGATCGGTGGCGAGCAGGGACCTTTTTATCCTTCCAGCGTGGCGACGACGACGCAAGATACCATTGCGACGGATTTCATGTTAACCCCGGAAACGTGCGGGGAAGCCGGCTGCCACCCCGACATCTATCGCCAATGGCAAAGCTCGGCGCATCGTTATTCGGATTACAGCAATCTCTGGTATCGCAAAGCAATCACGGCCGCGGAGCTGCAGCTCGGCAACACCGCGACGAAGTGGTGCGCCGGGTGCCATACGCCCGCTGTATTGTTAAACGGCGGCATGCGCCTGCCCTCGGCGCAACATTCACAATCACCCGCCGCGCATGCGGGCATCTCGTGCACGGTGTGTCACGGCATTGTCGATGTGCGCGGCACGATGGGGCAGGGTGGATTCATCAGCGAGCGGCCCAAGCTGTTTGACATGCTCGCCAGCAAAAATCCTACGATCAAGAATCTCTATGCGTGGTTCGTGCATCTTGATCCCAAGCCGCATCGCGATACATTCCGGCAGCCGTTTCACCGCAATGAAAACGGCGCGTTTTGTTCTTCCTGCCACAAGGCCCACACGGATGCGCCCCTCAATCAAACCCGCTGGCTGCAAATCATGAATGACTACGACAGTTGGCAAGCCGGCAACTTCGGGCAGGGCGATCGCGATTATGCGTACATCGAAAAAAGAAAAAATTGTACGGCGTGCCACATGCCTTTTGTGAATTCGCAGGACGGGAAAAGCTATTTTCGGGATCATCGTTTTCTCGGGGCGAATACCTTGCTGCCGAGTATCAACGCTGATTCCGCACATTTGCAAGCCACCATTGATTTTTTGCGCGACGACCGCCTCACGCTCGATATCATGGCATTGAGTTTTTCGCCTGTGCGCGAAACGCCGGCGCTTCCTGCCAGCGCCGGTCGCGAAGATAGTGCGCAGGTCGCAACCGTGCTCATGAACAATGATATGAACACACCGCACACGGTCCTTGCCGTGGACTCGGCGCTGGTGCCGTTGACGGGTCAAACGCCCCGCCTCGAACGCGGCCAATCATTCCGCCTCGATGTTGTCGTGCGTTCGCGCGACATTGGGCACAATTTTCCCGCGGGCGCTGCGGACATGGCGCAAGCGTGGCTGGAGTTAAAGATGGTTGATGCAAACGGCAAAGTCATTTTTTGGAGCGGCGCAACGCGCGGCACTGAAGTCGATCCGCAAGCGCATTTTTACGGCGTGGAAATGGCGGACAGCGCGGGCCAGCGCACTTCGCATGAACGCAGTTGGGACGCGCGTGTGGCCTCGTTCAGCAATTTGCTCCCGCCCAACAGTGCGGAGGTCGTGCGCTATCGCGCGCAGATTCCGGAAGATTGCGGCGACCTCGTGACCGTGGAAGCACGGCTGCACTATCGCAAATATCATCCCTCTCATTTGGAATGGTTGCAAGACCCGGCCGTACAACCCATGCTCGGCAACGCACGCAAGCGCGCTGCGCTTGGCGACCTTCAAATTCCGGCTGTGGAAATGGCATATGCGAAAGCTAGCCTTTTGATTGGAACAAGCGCCAATCACGCCAGCGCAAGCGACACGGCCAACGCAGCGATGACCGCGGAGCGCTGGCAAAATTACGGCATCGGCTTGTTGCGGCAAAATGAATTGGCGGCAGCGGAGCATGCTTTCACGCAAGCGCTGCGGCTCGCGCCCGACGATCAGTACCTCGCAATCAATTTAGGCCTCATTCAACTTCGCACGGGGCGCGTGCGTGAAGCCCGCGCCGCCTTTGAAGCAGCGGTGCAAAAATCCGATGAGTCTGGGCGGGCGCATTACTATCTCGGCATGGCGCTCAAAGCCGAAGGTGATTATCGCAAAGCGCTCAATCACGTGAAGCGTGCTTCTGAATTGGCGCGTCGCGACCGCGAATTCCGCATTGAGATCGGCCGGCTTTACCATCTTCTCGGCGATTATGAGCGCGCTATCCGTTCGTTCAAACGCGCGCTGCGCATCGACCCGGAAGCTCCGGTGGTTTATCACGAGATGATGAAAACGTATCTCGCCAAAGGTGACAGCAAAAGCGCGGCGCGTGTCGAGCGACTCTATCGTCGCTTCAACAAAGACGAGCAGATGCGAGCCCTGGAAATAGAATTTCGTCCGCAATCTTTGGATGCCCCACCGCAATCGTATCACGAGCATGATTCGATTGACCCAACCTGGCTGAAGCCGGAAGACGAGTCCACGAATGGCTACTCGTCCTCGCTGGAACGTTGAGTAAGGCGCGCGTTCGTGCGCTTCAGCTTTGATCACCTCAAACGCTAGTACAAGACTGGCGCGTAATTATCCCGACGTGATCTATCCCATGTGGAGAATGGTCTCGTCACTCTGTTGATTTTGCAGCGCAGACCTTCGCCGGATTTGTTTACTGCTCACAAGGTTGCGTTACGCCATTTTGCAAAGGGTTTGAGGTGAGTTTGCCAAGCATGTCATCTGGAAAAAAGATTCTGTTCATTTCGTGGGCGGAGAATTGTAGCCGCAGCGACGCCATCGCACGTTTGTTGGGCGGCGTTTCTAAAATGGTCTATGCGGTGAAATTCGGCAGCCGGCCTGCAACGGTGTGGTTGAAGTATCTCGTGCAGATGTTCATGACGTGGAAGCTGCTCAAGCGCGAGCGCCCGTCTGTTGTGTTGGTGATGGTGCCGCCAGTGTTTATTTGTGTTCCGGTTTATCTCTACTGCAAGATTTTTCGCGCCGGTTATATCACCGATACACACACCGCGGCTTTCACGATGTCGCGCTGGAAGCCGCTGCTCTTTCTCAATGCCTGGTTCTATCGTCGCGCTTTGACGAATATCGTCACCAACGCCCATCTCGCGCGGCAAGTCGAAAGTTGGAAAGCGCCGTTCCTTGTGATTGGTGATCTGCCGGTGCGTTTCGAAAAGATCAAAGCATTTCCTGTGAATGACCGCTTCACGGTTGCGGTGATTTGCAGCTACAACCCCGACGAGCCGCTCGAAGAAATTTGGCAAGCCGCGAGGGAATTGCCGCAAGTGGATTTTTTCGTGACCGGCAAAGTGAAGGATGCGCCGCCGCGTTTGGTCAACAATAAGCCCGAAAATGTGCGCTTGACAGACTTTCTCGCGCTGGATCTTTATGCCGGTTTGGTGCGCGACAGCCACGCCGTCATGGTGCTCACCACGCGTGATCACACGATGCAGCGCGGCGCTTATGAAGCGATGGCATTGGGCACCCCGGTCATCACCTCCGACTGGCCTTTGCTGCGCGAAACGTTCAGCAAGGGCGCGCTCTTCGTCGACAATACTCCGCAGAGCATCGCCCATGCCGTGCGTACGCTCCAGGCCTCTTGGCCGGAATACCAAGCCGCAATGCAAGCACAACGGCAAGAGCGTCATGAATTGTGGCGTGAAAAGGAAAAGGCCCTGCACACCGCGCTGGCGGCCGTGCAATGAAGTGGACCGATGGCAAACTCTATGAATTCCGCTCCGCGCTTCGCGCAATTGCACAAAAGCCTCTCCGAGCCGCTGCGTTCGTTGCTCCTGAAGGATACGACTTTTGAGTTAACGGGAGCATGGAAGTTTTTTGCGCGGCTGGAGCCCGCGCAAACGCTTTTGCTCTATATGCCCGGCTATAGCGCGCTCGCTTTGAGTTTGGCGCGTCATGTCGCTCGCGTCGACGTGATTGGACCGAATGCGGAAGAGGAAGCTCTGCTGGTGGAAATCGCCGCGGCGAAAGCACTCTCCAGTCTCAATGTAAAGCATTCCCTCGCGGAATTGTGCGCGCCTTACGGCGCCATCGTATTGCTGCCGCAGCACGCTGCGCCGCAGGACGCGCTGCTGTTGGAGCTGTTGGCGCACTTGGCGCAGCAGCAAAACGGCGCAGAAGAGTGGTGGGTCGTTGCGCGTGAGGTGCCGCGTTTGAAGCTCACCCGCCGCGGCAGAAATTTCTGGCAACGCTTGCGCACGCGCCAAGCGACCCGCGCGATGTCCTCCGATTTGCGTTTGCTCTTTGCGCCGAGCGCCACGATGAAAGTGGCGCAATTGCCGGAGGTGCTCGACGGGCGCTTGCCGGCTTTCCAGCACGAATTGCAGCTCGTGCCCGATTTCTCTTCGCCCAAATATGTTGCGCCGCCGTTTGCTTGGAAAAAGCAAAGCGGCGTTTTTGAAAATCTCCGCGCACAGAAACCCACGCCGGCCGAGCACACGCTGCTCGGTTTTAGCGACACGCGTGCGCGCTCATTCTTGGAGCGCTTGCTCGGCCACTTGAATCGCAACCGCACCGAGGTTTGGCAAATTGGACGGCAGTATCGCGTGCTGCCCGGCGGCAAAGTTCAAATCGAGCTTCTCGCCCAGAATGCGGCCACGGCTGCTGCGGCGCTGCTAAAATTGCCGTTGATTCCGCACGCGGCCGGACGCATGCGCGAGAATGCCAATCACCTCGTGCGGCTGGCGCAAACCGAAGAATTGCTCGAGGAACAGCGCCGGTTTTTTCCACAGAGCCTGGTCGAGGGCATTTTTGAAGGACAGGCGTTTTATCTCGAAACTTTTTTGCGCGGCCGCGCGCTGGAGCAATTGCCCGCGGAGCAAAGAAGCCCGCTCTTGTTTGAAAACGTTTTTGCGTTTTGGATGAACGTGCAAAAGCGCATGGCGCGCACCGTGAAGGTTACTGAGCTCGTTTTTGGCAGCGTCTTCACGAACCTCGCGGAGCGCATGCAAGCCTGGCTCAGACTCGAAGCGCAAGAGCGCGAGCTGTTGCAGCGTGTGGTGGCGTATTGGCAAGAAAGATTTGCCGGGCGCGAGCTGGGGCTTGGCATCGTGCACGGCGATTTTTCCATCAAAAATATTTTGGTCGATCCCGCCGCACAACGCCTCACCGGCGTAATTGATTGGGATCTCGCCGATTTTTTTTCGGTGCCGCTTTTGGATGTGCTGCATTTTTTTGTGCGCCTGGATGCACGCTCGTTTCAAGAAGCGCCGCCTGTGATCGCGCTGCGCTTGACGCAAACACCGGAGGGCATGCACCGGGAGTTTTTTTTACGCGCGGTCGAGTTGCACGGCTATGATCCGGAAGATTGGCCCGGGCTCGTGATGTTGTACTGGCTGTTTCGCATGCGCGGTTATCTCGGCTCGCCCAAGCAGGCCGATGCCAAATTCCGGCGGCGACAGATTTCAGAAGTGCTGGCGCTGTTTGCACGCGAAATTTTATCACCTCGAGTTGGAGTCGTGGTTTGAAAACCGATCTGTTCCCTGCGCTGCTCAACGCACTGTCAGACCGTGGGATTCCGTATGTGTTGTTGCGTGATCATCCCGAAGCCCCTGCCATTCGTGATTTGGATCTCTTGATCGATCGCTCTCGCCTTGCGGATTTTTTGCAGATCGCCGCGCAACAGGGATTCCAACTGCTCAAGTCCGGCCGCTTGAATCCCGGCAAGAAGGTCTTGCTCTTGTGGAATGATCGCGGGCCACACCTCATCGACTTGCACGAGCGCCTGATCTATCACGGTTATGAGTACATGGATGCGACCCTCGTGCTCAGCCGCCGTCGCCGCGAGGGCGGGTATTATCACCTTAGCCTCGAAGATGAGCTGTTGACGTTGTTTCTGCACAATGTGCTCGGCAAAGCGGAAATTCAAGCCAAGCATCGTGATCGCTTGTTTGCGCTGTTCGAGGCGCGGCTGGATCAAGACTACCTCACTGAGCATTTGCGCCGTTTCGGCATTGCGGAGATTTTCGCCGAAGCCCGGCGCGAGTTTGTGACTTTGACGCGTGATATTGCGCTGGTGGAAAAGTATCGTCGCCGCGTCTTGGGGCGGCTTCAACATCACCCCGCCATGAATGCCGTGCGCCAGATTCAAATCCGTGTGCGCGAACGTCTGGAAAAATGGATCGGTAGAAAACGCGGCGCGCTCATCGCTTTCATCGGGCCGGACGGCTGCGGCAAAAGCGCGATCACGACTGCGCTGCATGAAGAATTCCGCCGCGCGACGATTGCGACGGACGTGGTTTATCTCGGCCCATGGGGCCAGCATCGTTTGCCGTTGCACGACATCATGCGCCAGCTCAACATCAAGCCCTATAGCCCGAAAGAGAAAAGCGGCAAAGCCGCCGCGGTGCATTTGAATGCAATGCGACGCTTTGTGTATTTCTGCAAAGGCACGGTGTTCTATCTTTTGCTCGCGGTGGAGTTGTGGTTCCGCTATTACGCGCTTGCACTGCCGAGATTGCGGCGCGGCCGCATCGTGCTCGCCGATCGCTATATCTATGATCTCATGATCGGCTACAAAAACCGGCCGCTGCATTCGCATCAACGCCTGCGCAAATGGCTCTGCCGCCGCTATCCCAAGCCGGATCTAGCCATACTTTTGGACGCCGCACCGGAAGTGATTTATGCGCGCAAGCCGCAATTCGACGTGAGCCAGCTCGACGACATTCGCCGCCGTTATCATGAGCTGCGTCATGCTTTTGATCTGCAAACGTTGGACACGAGCGTGAGCGTGGAAACGACGAGGGATGATTTTAAGACGAGATTTTTAGCGAGGGTGCTGAAAACAGTGAAGCCGTGAGGGATTCGAAGCGAGTCCGCGTCGCTGTCATTCAGAAGGAATCTTTTTGAGCACTGGCGAGACGTTGCGGGCCAAAATAATTTAAACAATGCGAACACCGGTCTCGACAATCTCTTCCACAAAAGGATTATCCAAAGTGAAATCCTCGGGGCGAAAGGGATGCACCTCCAAGCGTGTGTCGACTTTCAAAATGAAAGGACTCACCTTGCAGTGATCGTGGAAGGAGCTGGCTTCGAACTTATCGGATACTAAGGCGACGTCAATATCGCTCCACTCTGAGTGATTGCCGCGGGCATAGGAGCCAAAAAGGAAAGCCTGAGCCACCGTCAAATTGTGGTCGTTGAGTTGTTTGATAAGCTCGTCGAGGGTGGAGCGGATTCTATTTGGGATAGTAGCCATAAATAAAGTGTCCGGATTTTCTCGAAGTGTTCCGTAGTGAATTCTTTTGTGCAAAGCTTGTAAAATTCCAGCTTATAATCTGGATAACGGCCTTCGATATCGAAGTGCGCGATGTTGGCCAAGTATTGTTTCTGCTCATCGGTTAAACCTAAGCGTGTGCCCTTTGCCAATTCCACCAACTTGTGGATGTGCGGCGCTCTTTTATCCGAGTCTCTGACCCAAAAGGCTTTGAAAATTTTTTCAAGGGCGAGGTGGGCATGATATAATCGCCAGCCATACCTCTCGCGCATGAAAAGATCTTCGGCAAATTCCCAATCATGGGCTGCAATTTTCAGCCACTACTCGATGTGCTCTTGTTTGGTCATGTTATGCCCTTATGCAACGCGAACGCCGGTTCTGAGAATCTCTTCAACGAAGGGATTGCCGACATTGAAATCTTCCGGACGGAAGGGATGCGTTTCAATATCGCTATCGGTTCGGATAACATACGGGCTGAGTTTGCTACGATCATAGAAAAAATTTCCTTCAAATTGATCTGAGATCAAAGCCAAATCTATGTCGCTCCATTCCGTTTGCCGGCCTTGCGCGTAAGAGCCAAAAACATAGGCCTCACGAATCAATAAATTGGCCGCGTTCAATCTTTGGATAAGCAAATCTACGCTGGCGCGGACTTGATCTGGGAGATTAGCCATTGATAGAGTTCCCTTATTTTTTCGAGATGCTCGTGCGCGAATTTTTTGTCGCACGTTTTATAAAACTCGTCTTTGTAGTCAGAGTAACGACCTAAAATGTTGAAAGACGTAACGCTGTCGAGATAGGCCAGTTGCTCTTCTGTTAGCGTAAGCGTCGTTCCCTTGGCAAGCTTTGTTAGATTGTGAATATGCGGAACAGGTTTATCACAATCCCGAACCCAAAATGCTTTCAAAGTATTTTCGATCAGAGGTGCGCTATAAACAGACTCCAATCGTATCTGCGCGCTTTATAGACGGATTCGGCTGCTTGCAAATCGCGTTCGGCTAACTTGAGCCAATGATCAATATGCTCTTGTTTGGTCATGATCTCTAATCCATCTCAAGTGACGAGCAAAAGATAAAACATTTCCCGCGAATATCAACGTTTGAAATCACGTGTGCCAGCGCAAATTTATAACGCATGTCTAAAAAACCTCAAAGCGTTTCTGAAAAAGCCAAGCTCGGCATTCTCTACGCGACGATGTCGAAATTCAGCGGCACGTTTATGCAGTTCTTCGGCAGCGTGGCGCTCGCGCGCTTGCTTGACGTGTCGGATTTCGGCCTCGTGCAAATGGGAACGATGATCATCGGCTTTGCCACGAAGCTCGGCGAATTCGGCTTCAACATGGGATTGGTGCAGCGCCGCGATGAAGTGCGCGATGAGCACGTCAATACCCTCTTCATCATGGACTTGCTCTTCAAGCTTACGCTGTTCGGCATTGTGATGCTCGCGTTGCCGTATTTGGCGGAGTACTTTCACGAGCCGCGCTTGGAAACGGTGATGCCGGCCATCGCACTCTACATGGTGCTGGATTGCTTCTCGAATCCCGGCACCACCATGCTCGATCGCCAAATGAATTTTGGCGCGCAAGCCAGAATTCAAATCATCGAGCGCTTCATTGAAATCACCACTTCCGTGGGCATGGCATTCGCAGGCATGGGCGTGTGGAGTTTGATCTACAGCAAGATCATCGCGATTTCGTTTTCCGCCATACTCGCTTCGCGCGCCGCACATTGGCGGCCCTCGCTCAAGTTCGATTTTCAAGCGAGCAAAGAGTTGTTCCGTTTTGGCGGCTGGATCTTCTTTCGCAATATGTGCCGCGAAATGGCGGATAACGTCGATTACTTTATCATTGGCCGCTATTTGAACGCCCAACAATTGGGTTACTACACCAAAGCGTTCGACCTGATGCGTCTGCCGCAACGCCGCATTACGCGCTCGATCAACTCCGTGATGTTCGCCGCTTTCGCGCGCGTGCAGGATCAGCCGGAAAAAGTCAAAGCCGGTTTCGAGAAGGCGGTGCTCGCGGTGTCGTTGGTGAGTTATCCATTGCTCATCGGCATGCTCCTCGTAGCCAAAGAATTCGTCGAAGTGGTGTTCGGCGAGAAATGGTTGCCGATGACCCTGCCGCTCCAAATCATGTGCGTTGCGGGTGTGCTCCGCTCCATCGATCCGTTCTTGAATTCCGTTGTCACTGCCACCGGCTTTGTGCGCCACACGGCTTTTCGGCGCTTGGTGGAATTTGCCCTGTTGGCGGTTGCATGTTATATCGGCGTGCAATACGGCATCGTCGGCGTCGCGATTGCCGTCGTGATCGTTTCGTTTATTGTGATGTTCCTCATGGTGAATTTGCTCAAGCAAGTGAGCGTGAGCGGTTGGCGGGAATATCTCGCGCCGCAACTGCCTGCATTCGGCGGCAGCTTGCTCATGGCCATCACGATGCTCGGCTTTCGATTTGTTTCTGAGAACGTGTTGCATCTGCCGGCGTTGGCCGCGATGATCGGTATGACGATCATCGGCAGCCTCGCCTATGTCGGCGCGTTATGGCTGGCAAAGCCCAAACGTGTCGTTGCGCTCTGGCAGGAATCAACGCAAGACGTGCAGAAGCTCACCGGCAAAGCGCGTGAAAAGATTCGCGGTGTGCTCGGCAAGTTGGGAATGGCTACGACGACGATCAAGTAAGAACAAGCCCTATCGTTTCAGCGCATGTGAGTGTTTGTCTCGCCCGCGGGCACGAACCGGAAATGGCGGAAAACTAAGTCGACGCAGAGGCGTGGGACTATTGCGCGACCAGCGCAGTGCCGTTTGGTGGCGGAGCACTTTTTACGCTGTCCTGGCCTAGTGCGGGTATGAATAACAGGATTTAGTGCGAGCAGTTTCACCTCCCGTTCCCAAAATATTATCGAGTATTTGCCGTGTCACTCCGTGCCGCGATCGCCATCATCGCATTGGTTGTGGGCTGCTTCTGGACGTTGCGCCGCCCGTTCATTGGCGTTTTGCTGAACGTTGCAGTATTTCATTTAAATCTGCGCGCGCTCGGCGCCGGCTTGGAGGAGATTCGCTTTCAATTCGTTTTGACGATTGTATTGATCATTTCTTACATCCTCAACAGCGAAGAATTAAATAAAGAACCGACACTGCCGCAGCCGCCGATGTATTGGATGTTCGCATTTCTGGGGATGACGTTTTTGACCAGCGCCTGGGCCGCGGCGGACGCGGCCAAAGCGTTCGACAGCGCCGTTGATTTCGCCAAGATCGTCTTGTTCTCTTGGTTCATGACAAAGATCATTAAGACCGAGAGAGAATTGACGATTTTGATGTACACCATGTTTGCGGGCATGTGGTACGTTTCGTTCATGGTGCAGTGGGGCGTGGAGTGGGATTGGGTTAGTATTGAAGAAGCAGAAGTCGCAACCGGCGGCACGGGCGCACATCTAATGATGTTCATGCCCATGCTGATTTTGCTGGCGCTCTTTGGCAAATGGCGCGAGCGCTTATACGTGATCTTTGTCATTCCCTTTGTGTTGAATTATATGCCGAACGCCGCTTCCGGCAGCCGCTCCACGCTGGTGATTTTCGTTACCTCGATGGTGTTTCTGTTTATCTTTGCACCCGGCTCGATACGTTTCAAGGCCGCCGTGCCCATCGGCGCCGCGGCGTTGATTTTCATTTTTTATCTCACTCCTGCGGAATATTGGGAAGACATGGCGTCGATTCTCGCGCCGCAAACTGAAGGCTCCGCGCGCTCGCGCTTTGCCATCAACGACGCGAGCTTCGCGATTATCGCGGACTATCCGCAGGGCGTGGGCTATAACAACTACTCCGACATCTCAATGCACTACATGTCGGAAGAGTGGCTCACCGATCTCGGCACCCGCGATGCGCACAACAGCTATCTCAAAGTCATGGCGGAATTCGGCGTCGTTGGCTTTGTGATTTGGGTCGCGAGTTTCTCTGTCACGTGGTTGTATTTCCGCAAAGTGCGCAAGACCATGAAAACCGGCGTGCCGCCCACGCGCTTGCAGCTCTATGCACTGTCTTTCGAACTGGGTTTGATGGGCATCACCGCCGGCATCTGGACGCACAGCTACAACGATTTGGACACCCTATATTGGTTCATCGCATTCAGTTGCATCGTTTATAATTTGCATTTGAAACAAAGCCAGACTGAACCGGCGCCGGAAGTCGCGCCGCCCCAAAAGAATTTGCAGCAAAACTTTAAACCGCCGCAAAAAATTGCGCCGCTTGGCGCGCGTGCTTCAACACCGGCGCGCTGAGCCAGGCGCCGCTCTGCGGCGCGCCTTGTGCTTCACGTTATTGCGTTGTCCAATCCTTCGAGTCTGTACGCCATGAGCCTGTTGCTCAAAAAAACTTTGTATCGCTTGCTGCGCTGGCTCGGTGTTTATGCCTTGCTGCAGTGGCGGCATCGCAAGCAAGCCGTGATTTTGTGCTATCACGGGGTCATGCACGGCGGCGAAGACAACTACTCCAATCGCAATGCCGTGACCGCGGAAATGTTCGAGCGCCAAATGGCGTATGTTGCGCGCCACTATCACGTCATCGCCCTGCCGGAGTTGGTGCGACGCTTGGCGGCAAAGGAAGCTCTGCCGCATTACACACTGGTGCTCACGTTCGATGACGGCTTTCGCAACAACGTCACCGTCGCCGCGCCGGTTTTGGAAAAGTATAAGCTGCCCGCCACAATTTTTTTGACCACGGCTTTTATTGACAGTGAAAAACTCGGGCTGTGGACGGAACGTGTGGATTGGCTGCTCCAATGTGCGGAAAAGCCGGCGGTCACAGTCGAGATCGACGGCAATGCGCGCGAGCTGACGCTTTCCACGACGCGCGATCGCATCATTGCCTCCGATGTGATTCGCGCACACCTCAAAGCGCTATCGCCCAAGGAACGCGAGAGCAGCATTATGCAGCTTGCGGAAAAAATCGGCGCCACGCGACGCATTGACCGTCAATTGGAAGAACGCTACGCCTTCATGAGCTGGAAAGAAGCGCGCAGCTTGCTCAACAAACGCATCACGCTCGGCTCACACACGCACACGCATTCGATCATGTCCACGTTGAGTTTGGCGGAAGCGCACTTCGAGCTCTCCATGTCGCAGAAGTTGATTGAAGCAGAATTGGACGGCAAGTGTGATTTGTTTTGCTATCCGAACGGCAGCGCGCGCGATTACTCGCCCCGTGACAAAGAACTGTTGCGGAAACTGGGTTATTCGGCCGCAGTGACGTTGATCAGCGGCTTCAATGATCACCGCACCGACTGTTACGAATTGCGGCGCTTCAATATCGTGCGCAGCAACGACTTCAATTTCTTCCTGGCCAAAATCAGCGGCGCGTGGGGCGGGTTGAAAAAAGTTTTTAAGAATATCTAGTGCTGCACACTGGACTGTCATTCTGGAAGAATCTTCCCTCGTGTTCGCGAGATATTCCATTTTGAAGTATGTGCCGAGCGCTAGAGAAGATTCTTTCAGAATGACAAGCTGACTAAGTAGCCGTAATAAATCTGAAAGTCATTATCGGAGACGCGATGTCCTCAGTACCCAACACCGAAACCGTTTCGAAGAACGAAGTCGCGGAGCACTTTAGTTCGATTTCACATATCTATAACGAGCGCAACTATCAATTAGCGGGCAAGCGCGCGAAATATCCCGACATCGCGATTCGCCACAAATACTTTTTGGAGATGTTGGAAGGCACGAGCGGCCGCGTGTTGGAAGTCGGTTGCGGCAGCGGCCAAATGCAGCTCGACCTCGCGCGCCGCGGCTATGAAATGTACGGCCTCGACATCGCCTCCGGCATGGTGCAAGCCACGCGCAAATTGCTGCGCGAAAATTTGCCGAACTACAAACCGCGTTTGCTCGTCGGCGATATCGAAGCGCTCGGCTTTCCCGATAATTTTTTCGACATCGTGCTCGCCGCGGGCGTGATCGAATATCTGCGCTCGGACGAAAAATCTTTTCGTGAATTCAGCCGCGTACTCAAACCCGGCGGCATGATTATTCTCTCGGTGCGCAACAAGCTGAATCTCTCGCGTCCGATTACGACCGGCCGTGATCTCGTGCAAGCAACGCCCGTGCTCGGCGCGGGCATCAACGCCGCGAACAAAGCCGTGCGCGCGATGCTCTCTTTGCCGCCCAACGGCGGCATCCCCGGCAAGCGCCACGTTCCTTCGCAATTGAAGCGTGAATTGCGCGAAGCCGGCCTCGAACCCACGGATCATTCGTTCTATCACTTCGCCGTTTTTCCGCGCATGCTCGAACGCAAGTATGGCGAGTTCTGCTCGAGGTGGGGGCAGAAGTTTGAACGCTTCCGTCGCGGCCCGCTCGGCTATCTCGCCAATCAATACATCATTCAGGCGAAAAAACTGTAATGTATTCCCCCCTTGAGGGGTCGCTTGATTTCATTATCGAGTTGAAATTTATAATTGAAGAAAACAATCGCAGCAGATATGATTTTGAATAGTATCGCCGCTTTCCCAAACACCCCCCTAACCCCCCTCAAGGGGGGAATAGTCCGGTGCTCTGCTTCTCAATTACGCTCTTAGTTGCGATGGGCATTCTCATTCGCGAAGCCGATCTCCGCGCCGATCGCAAACTTTTGCTCGACACTTTGCTGCGCAATCGCGCGCACGGCGACAATGAATTGCGCCGGCAGCGCTTCGAGTGGTCGTATTATCAAAATCCTTTCGGCCAACCGCGCGCGTGGTTGGCGATTGATGAAGCCTCCTCGCGCACCATCGGCATGGTTGCCGCGTTTCCGCGCAAGATGCTCGTGCAAGGCAGGCAAGTGCTCGGCTGGAACGGAGGCGATACCTCCATCGATACGGAGTTTCGCACGCTCGGCGTTGCCATCAAATTGCGCCGCGCCGTGCAAGGCCCGGTGGATAACGGCGAGATGGCGCTGCTCTATTCGCATCCGGTGGATCGCATGCGCGCCGTGCTCGAAAAAATCGGCCATCACACCATCGGCACGTTCGCGCGCCACGGCGCGATTCTGCGTCTTGATCCTTTCATTGAAAAAAAACTCGGGCGCAATCTTGCGAGTCGTGCGCTGGCGGGCGTTGCGAATATTTTCCCGCCGGTGCAATGGAGCCTGCGCTCTGCTGCGGCGCCGTGGCGCTTGCGTTTGCAGCATGAAAAAAAGTTCGGCGGCGAGTTTGATGATTTGTTCCATCGCGTGCCCAAACGCCAAGCCGTGCTCAATGTGCGCGACGCGGAGTTTCTAAATTGGCGCTTCGTGCGAAATCCGCTCGTGCGTGATTTTCAAATCTATCGTTGCGAGGCCGGCAACAAGCTCTGCGGCTATGCCATCATCGGCATTGAGAACAACGCCGCGCGCGTGCTCGATTATCTCGTGGAAGGCGAGCAAAAGATGACACGCGCGCTGCTCGTGCAACTCATGCGCGCGATGCGTGCGCAACGTATTCCCACGCTTGCCGTGCGCGGCATGTATGCGAGCGAGATGGTGCAAGAGGCGCGCGCGCTCGGCTTTTGGTTTCAAGATCGCAAAGACGCGGGCGTCGCAGTGTATGCCGCGAAAAACGCGCCTTTCGCGCAAACCGTACATGATGAAAAGAAGTGGTTCATGACGCAAGCCGATCGCGACGTCTAGTTGTTGGAGTGGTGGAGTCCTGGAGTTTGGGATTGATGGATTGGTGGATTCATGGATTGGTGGATTGGTGGATTCATGGATTCATGGATTGGTGGATTCATAGATTCATGGATTGGTGGATTCATAGATTCATGGATTGGTGGATTGTTATGATTTCAAGACTCCATCAATCCACGACTCCAATAATCCATACTTCGACACTCCATCAATCCACCACTCCAATAATCCATATTCCGACACTCCATCAACCCATAAATCCAATTGAGTTGGCATGCTCGTGACGTTCTCCGGCATGGTGGGCAGCGGCAAAACCACCAATGCAAAAAAAACCTTGCGGTGGCTTTGCGCGCAGGGGTATGCGCCCTATTACTTGCGCTTTCGCTTCATCACTTGGCGCAGCGTGTGGCGCACGCCCGCAATCGCGCCGTGGCGCGAGCGTGAAAATTCAAATTCCACGCGCAAGTCGCAGACAGGCGCAAGCGACGAAGCGCGACCAACAGAGACACACAAGCGACTCACGTTCGCGCTCTTTCTCGGCTATCTGTTGCGCATCGCGCAGTTTCGGTTGTTCATGTGGCGGCATCATCGCTCGCACCTCATCGTGTTGAATCGCTATTTCTATGACAGCTTCATGCACTATCGCTGCGAGGCACCGCGCGAGCAAAAATATTTGCGCTGGCTCGTGCGCGCCACGCCACAACCCGATTTGGCGATTCTCCTCGTTGTTCGCCCCGAAACCGCGCAACGCCGCCGGCCCGCATATGCCTTCGAATTTCTCCGCCAACTCAGCGAGAACACGGCGCAGTTGCAAAATCTCGCGCCGCACATTCGCGTGGTGGCAACGGATAATCTGAGTATGGTTGATCGGCAAGTTGAAAAAGAATTGCGCGCTGTGTTCAAGAATGGCAAGAGCGCGCCACGAAATAATTCCCCCCTTGAGGGGGGCCAGGGAGGTGTCGCGCATGTTTCATTATCGAAGTGAATCGTTGACGAAAAATTATATCATGCCTGTGAATAGAGTCAAGAGCAACACCCCAGTCAAAGGGAAAATCACGCGTGACGCGTCGCCGAGCTTGACAAGCATTCTCATCAATAGCATCTATAAAGGTGAATCGTTGCAAAAAGAGCAAAGATTTTTACAACGTATAGAAACAACCCGGCGGATTAAAGAACCTTATCCGTTGGGTTGTTTCCATCCGTTGGAAATGATCTTGGGGCCGCAGTTCATACGAAACGGGGAAATCATCGCATGAGCAAGCGCCTCATTCGCCGCATCAAAATCGCGCACATTACCGGATGGATGCACGTCGGCGGCAAAGAGAACGGCATGGTCAATCTCGTGAATGCCATGCCCACGGAGATTTTCGAGAATCACGTGTATGTGTTCCGCGCCGGCGGCATTCTCCTGCAGCGCGTGGATCGCAATAAAGTTCACGTCGAAGAACTTGGCGAAAAGCTCGGCGGCGATTTAAGCATCTACACCAAACTCGCCAAACTCTTTCGTCAATATCGCATCGACATCGTGCATACGCGCTCGTGGGGCACGTTGCTCGAAGGCATGCTCGCCGCGAAATTCGCGGGCGTGCCGGCGATTGTGCACGGCGAGCATGGTTTGATCAAAGCCGAGAGCAAGTCGCACGTGCTCATTCAACGCTGGCTTTGGCGTTGGGCCGATCAAGTGATGTGCGTCTCCGAGGTGTTGCGCGGCACGTTGGAGCAGAAGCTCGGTTATCCGGCCTCACGCATTCACGTCATTCGCAACGGCGTGGAGTTGGATAAATTTGAAATCAATATTGATCCAAACGATTTTCGCGCGGAGCTTGGTCTCGCGCCCGATGCGCCGATCTTTGGCAGCATCGGCCGCCTCGTGCCTGTGAAAAACTATGCGTGCCTCATTCGCGCTGCGCGTGTCGTGATCGACAAAATCCCCAATGCCGCGCTCATCTTTGTCGGCGACGGCCCGATGCAGCCCGAACTCGCGCAGCTTGCGGAGGAGTTGGGCATCACGTCGAACGTGCATTTTCTCAATTGGCGCAAAGACGTGCCGCGCATCATGCATTCGCTCGACGTGTTCGTGCTCTCTTCATGGAGCGAAGGCATGTCGAACTCGATACTCGAAGCCATGTGCTCGCGCAAGCCTGTGGTTGCAACTGCAGTGGGCGGCAATCCTGAGTTGGTGGTGGAAGGTGAAACCGGTTTGCTCGTGCCTTCGAACGATCATCAAAAGATGGGCGAAGCCATTCTCGGTTTGTTGCTCAATCACAAGCGCCGCATTGCCATGGGCGAGGCCGGCCGCAAGCGCGTGGAAGAACACTTCACGCTGCCCACGATGATTCGCAACTACGAACGCATGTATATCGACGTGGCGACGAAGCGCTTCACGTTTCATCCGGAGCTGAGGGAGAATATTAATCGCCACTTCGCGGAGAAGCACAACGCGGCCGCGCGTGTGAGCGGTGTCGGATTGATGGATTGATGGATTGGTGGATCGGTGGATTGGTGGATTGGTGGATTGATGGATTGATGGATTGGTGGATTGATGGAT
>JBBILN010000007.1:0-163929 GCA_037444905.1 bacterium
ATTTCGATTTTGTCGCCCAAATTTTTCGTGTACACCGACAGCGTCGGCGAAAAATCCCCACCATTCATTTTCTTTTTATGATGCACAGCATAACACGCATTATTCACGATATTCAAGAACACGCGACTCAAATCCTGCGGCACGGCTTCGATTTTTCCGATGGACTCGTCGTAATCCTTTTCAATCGTGATGTTGAACGACGCATCATTCGCGCGCATGCCGTGATAAACCAAATTTACCGCTTCGTCGAGCAAATGATTGACATCAACCAACTCGCGCTGGCCGGAGGAGCCGCGCGCGTGCTCCATCATGCTCTTCACGATATTATCCGCGCGTTTGCCGTGATGATTGATCTTCTCCGCGTTTTGCTCCAGCGTTGCCAAAATCTCTTTGATGTTCGCCAGGCTTGCACGATCCACCATCCGCGATCCACTTTCCTCGATTTTGACAATCTCCTCCCGCAGCTCTCTCGCCAAATCCACCGACAGCGCGGCAAAGTTATTCACAAAATTCAGCGGGTTCTTGATCTCATGCGCGATACCCGCGGTGAGTTGGCCGAGCGAGGCGAGCTTCTCTTGCGTGACGAGTTGATTCTGCGTTTCGCGCAGGCGCTGCAAGGTTTGGGTCAATTCGGAATTCTTGTCCTGCAATTCCACGGTGCGTTGCCGCACTTTCTCTTCGAGCGTGCGGTTGTATTGTTCGAGGCGTTTGTAGAGTCGCGCGTTTTCGAGCGAGACCGCAATCTGCGCGGAGAGAATTTCCAAGGCTTCGAGGCGGCCGGGCACGAACACGTTGGTGGAGAGATCGTTTTCCAAATAAAGAATGCCGATAAGATCGTTTTGTTTGATCACCGGTTTGCAGAGCAACGAACGCGAGCGGTGGTGCTGCACATACGTATCGTTTGTAAATCGGCCTTCATGCGCGGCATCGCCCAACACCACGGTTTCGCGCGTGCGGCTGACGTAATGCACGATGCCCGCAGCCACGGTTTCGCCCAGCGGCTGCGACTGCAGAACGCGCGGCTCGCTTTGATCCGCAGAACCTTCGGCCTCAATCAACCATTTGCCCTCGTGTGCAATCAAAAAACAGCCGCGTTGCGCGCCCGCGTTTTCGACGACAATGGCGATCATCTTCGTCAAAAGCTTTTGCAAATCAATTTCGCCGGAAATCGCTTGCGTGGCTTTCAACACCGAGAGCACGTCGAGCGTGCCTGCGGCCGCGCCGGTGGAAGTGCCCGTACGCGTGATCGCCGTCGCCTCGGTTATGCCCGCAGGCGCCATACTTTCCTGCACCAGCGCGGGATACTTTTCATCGAGCTGCCGCACCTTGGCAAACCCGCCCCATTTGTGATACAGATAGCGCGCCTCTTTCATGTAGGCTTTGGCAATCTTTTCCTGCCCGCGCGTGAGATAGAATTTTGCGGCCAGTTCGTTGGCGAGCGCTTCTTCGTGCAGGAAGAGATTTTCTTTGGCGTGCGCGATCGCGGCGTCGTAAGACGCCATGGCCCGATCTTCGCGCCCGGTCACGCGCGCAAGCTCCGCTTCCACCAATTCATATTTGTGCAGATGGTTCATCGGCGCGTGCCGCGTCCAGTTCTTCATCTTTTTTTGGTTGGCGCGCACTCTGCGCAGCAACTTTTTTCGCGCCGCGCTCCGGGCCGCCGTGCTCAGCGCAAGACGTGCCAGGGAGTCATAAAAATTTGCGATCGTGCTCGCAAACGCTCCGACCGCATCCAAATATTTTTCCGCCAAAGCCGCGTTTGCGAGCGCAGACTCGTGCTCGCCAAACAAGTAATCGAGTATGAGTTTGTAAAAATGAACTTGAAACAAGGCGTAGCGGTCATTGGCGCGCAGGTGCTCGGCAAGGCCCGTGACTTCATCATAAATTTCGCCGCGCAAAATGCGGGGATCGTCGCACCGGCTCATCAAATTCCAAATGAACTGCAGCGTAATGTTTTTGATGTGCCGATGCGTTCCTAGTTTGAGCGGATCGACGGCGTGATCGTATTTTTCCCGCGCCGCCGCCAGCACGTTCAGCTCGACGCCGCAGAAATAGGAAATATACAAATGATGCACGATCGACAAACCTGCATATTCCAAATCGCCGACTTCGAGCGCGCATTGATACGCTTCCATAAAGGGCGCGATCGTGTCGCGCAAGCGCTCCTTCCAATGCCGCACGAGGCAATTGAAGATGAAGATCGCGCGCGCTTTGGTTTCCCGGGCGTCGAGTTTTTCCGCGATCTCCAAACCGAGCCGGCCGAATTGATAGCCGCCCTCGAAATCATCGAGCTTGCCGCAGAGAATGATGCCCTGCCCGGCATACACGTGCGCCGAGGCCGCAGAGTTGCCGTATCTGAGCGAGAGATGCAGCGGCTTGAACGCGGTCAGCGCCAACAAATTCGGCGAATGGAAATACGCCGCGGACCCGACGCGCGCGCTGATGCGCATGGCCGCGAGCTTGAGCGGATCCGTCATTCTCGGCAGCTCATTCAGACTCGCAATGTCTTTGCCCGCAAGCGCAATTTTGGATTTGAGCAGGCTGAGCACGACGTGCAACTTGTTCGGCTTATCCGGGAAGTTCAAACCGAGTTGGCGCAGCAGGGGCACGCCGATTTCAATCACCTTCTGCATTTGCCGTTGCGCGATATGGGCGTCGAGCTTGACCTCATAAACTTTCACTTGATCGAGCAAAGTCTTGGCGCGCTGCAGCACCGTGTCCACCAAGGTTTCCATCGCGGCAAAATTGCCGCTGAGGTACGCCGCCTCCGCGGTTTCGACGTGCAGACCGAGCGTTAAATCATAATGCTCATGCCAGTCTTGTTTGCGCAACAAAGCAAGTCCGGCTTGCAGATAATTGAATGCCGGCTCATATGCCGTGGAGAGTTTCGCTTTGTGCCCCGCGCGCAGATTCAATTGCGCCAACTCGACGCGTTCCGTTTCACTGGCGATGAGCTTCGCGCCGTAATTGAGGTGATTGACGAGGTCGAAGATTCTCTGCTCGCGCTTGTTCTCCGGCGTATTGTGCAGCAGCAATTGCCCGATTTTTTGATGCAATGAACTTCTATCGGCTTCGGCGAGGAGAGAATAAACCGCTTGGTGCACGCGATCGTGTGCAAACTTGTATTCCACCGCCATTCCATTGGCCGCGGCTTCTTCGCTCGCGTCTGCCAGCTTGTAGCCTTCGCCCAACATCACGAGCAAGCCTTCCGCCAGGGCTTCGGATAATTCTTGCGCAACGGTGCGCGGCGCGGATTCCGAAACCACCGCGAGTGTGCGCAAATCAAAGTGGCCGCCGATGCACGCGGCGAGTTTGAGCGCGCGTTGCGTCGCGGCGCTCAGTTTTTGCACCTTGTTCGCCATCAACTCGACGACGTTGTCGGTGATGTTGCGTTGCCGAATCTGCTGCAAATCCCAGCGCCATGCGCGGGCGCCGGCCTCGGGCGTGAGCAGTTTTTCTTCATGGAGAGATTTCAGAAACTGCGTCACAAAAAAAGGATTGCCCGCGGTTTTTTCATGAACGAGTTTTGCCAGCGGCAAAGCGTGCGCGGCCTCGCAATGCAACGTGTCGCCGAGCAATCGACTCACATGCTCCACTTCAAGCGGGCCAACAGCGAGACGATGCAGCGCAACGCCCGCCTTCGTGATCGCTTCGAACGCCAACGCCAGGGGATGCGCCGGACCGACCTCGTGGTCGCGATACGCCCCGATGCCGAAGAAGTAAGGCGAAGCCGTGGCGAGGATGAGATGTTGCAGCAATTGCAACGAAGCCGAGTCCGCCCATTGCAAATCGTCGAGGAAGATGACGAGCGGATGCTCCTTTGCGGGCAAAGCCGTCATGAAATTTTGAAACACAAGTTTGAAGCGGTTTTGCGTTTCCGCAGCCGGCAGTTCCGGCACCGGCGGCTGTTCGCCGATGATCAATTCGATTTCCGGAATAACTTCGGCAATGACTTTGCCGTTGACGCCGAGCGCGGTTTTTATACGCTCGCGCCAATAGTGCAACCGGGCTTCGCTTTCCGTTAGAAGTTGCCGCACCAAATCTTGAAACGCCTGAATGAGAGAGGCATACGGCACGTTGCGCTGATATTGATCGAACTTGCCGCTGACGAAATATCCTCCGCTGGCGGTGAGCGCTTTGTGGACTTCATAAACCAGAGAGGACTTGCCGATGCCGGGCGCGCCGGTCACGAGCATGATTTCACGATGGCCCTGCATGACGCGCTCGAACACGCGCAGCAGCGTCGCCACGTCCTCTTCGCGGCCGTAAAGTTTCTCCGGAATTTGAAAACGTTCGGAGAAGTCCGCCTCCCCCAACTCAAAGCGGTCGAGGCGCGCTGCGCGCCGCCATTGCTCCTCGCATTTTTCCAAATCCGCCTGCAAGCCGAAGCCGCTCTGGTAGCGGTCTTCCGCGGTTTTTGCGAGCAGCTTCATGACGATCGCGGAGAGCATTTCCGGAATCTCGCGATCGACCTCGCTGGGAGAATTCGGCGTTTTGGCAATGTGGCTGTGAACCAACTCCACCGGATCGTTGCTTTGAAAAGGCGGTATTCCCGTGAGCATTTCATAAAGCGTCACACCGAGCGAATACAAATCGCTGCGATAATCGAGCGAGCGATTCATGCGGCCGGTTTGCTCGGGGGAAATGTAGGCCAGCGTGCCTTCGAGACGGTTCCATTGCGCAATGTTCTCTTTCGGCAGCAGCGAGGCGATGTCGAAATCCGTGAGCTTGGTTTGCAACGTGCGCGGATGCACGATGATATTGGCGGGATTCACGTCTTTATGAATGATGTTGCGTTGGTGCAAATAGCCCAGCGTTTCCGCGATCTGCGCGCCGAGGCGCAAAACTTCGCGCACCTCGAGGCGCTGCGTCTGCAACAAGGATTTGAGCGACACGCCGCCGAAATCTTCCTGCACCAATACCAGCGTATTGCGATGCGCCAGCAACTCATGGGAAGCAACCACGCCCGTCAGCTTTAAATCGCGCGTGATCTCGAACTGGCGCTGCAATCGCGCCAGTTCCGCGGGTGTGGGATACTCGTTGCGCAAATATTTTAGAATGACGGGCCGTTGATCGTGCTTGCGCACGCCGCGATACACCAGCGTGCGCGCGCTTTCGTGGAGAAGGTGCAGCGTTGCGTAGTTTTGGAGGTCGAGCATGAGGATGAGAAGATTTCATTCGTTGCCAAGCTTCGGGTTGAAACTTTGGCAAAGGAGGTTTGAGGGTTCAAAAATCGAATTGATTATGAGTTGATCCGTCACTACTTTTCCATCGTTCGAAAGACAATGAGGAGGCCGGGAGTGGAAATTTATGCCTTTTTCACCAAAGTCGAGGAAAACCTCTCGGCAGCGCGATTGTGCCATGCAAACGGACTGTTCAACGCCAGCGCGAATCGCGCATATTATGCCATGCTTCAAGCAGCCATCGCTCTTTTATGGAAAAAAGGTTTTGAATTCGATCCGAGAAAACATTTTAATCATGCGCAAATACAATCTTTGTTCGCCGGTGAATTAATTCACCGCAGAAAGGTAATTGCGGGAAAATTCAAATCATACTTACCTGATGCGCAAACCACACGAGGAATTGCAGATTATGAAGCGGTATTGGTGAGTCAAAAACGATCGTTGGGCCAAATGACAAAAGCCTCGGAATTCATCACTGCGTTGAAAAGAGAGATATATCATGCTTAACCTTAAGCAAGAAGAGCTTGTCAAGCAACTCGTTGAAGAAGTGCGGGAAAAATTCCCGGAGGTCCAATTGCTCAATGTCATCCCCAGCCCGGAAAACCCGGAGGACACGTGGATTCGAGTAACCTCTCCTTCTGACGAAGACCGAGAAACGGCGTTGATCGAATTTAGCGCCGATAGAACCATCGATATTCTGCTCGACTACGGCTATCACATGCTCGTGATGCCCGTTGGCAGATCACAGGATAACGGCTCGCAATCCACCGCGGCGCCGCTTGCGGTGGCAAACTGAAGAGAGCGCCACAAAATCGCGCTGCAAAAAATCTAAAACTCCTGCGTCAGCTTCGCCAGCACCAACCTTCCCAAAACCGGCGTGCCCACAAACTCGCGATGCTTTCGGTCGAAAAGGTTCAACGCGGAAACGCTCACGCGCGTGCCGCTTGAAAACGGCAAGGCATACGACAAATTCGCATCGCTCACGAAATAGGTTTGCACTTCGCCCGCATAAATCGCGGACTTCATCGGAAAGCCCTCCACGTAACGCCCGCGCAATTCCACTTCAAAACTCTTCGCGAGATTGCGATACTGCACGCTCAACGCCGCTTTGTTCGCGGGCGCATTGAGCGCAATATCATCCACGCCTCCGACGTTGCTAAAATAAACACGATTTGCCTTTTGAAAAAGATTAAAACCTTGTTTCGTGACAAAAGAATAGTTGCCCGCGATCGCCCAACGCGGGCCGGCGAAATACGTCAAGCTCAAATCCAAACCGTTCACGGCAATGTCGCCGAAATTACGATTGGTGAGAATCACGTCGATGTCGTTCGCAATCTGTTCCGGCGAGATCACACCCAGCGGCAATTGCGCCGCGCTGGTGATGAGGCCGGTGACGATGGCCGTCGCCTGCGCTTGCGCAACCTCTGCGGGCAGGCCCTGTGCGATGAAAACATTCGTCATCGCAATCGCAGTGGGTTGCAGCGCCGCGGCCAATTGCGCGGGATTGGCAAACACGTTCGGGTTCAACGGTTGCAGCTCGCTCAAAAAATCTTTGTACTTCGTGTGATAAACATCCACGCCCACGAGCAGCTTCTCTCCGAGCACGCCTTTATAACCGAACTCGAACGTATTGTTGATTTCCGGTTTGAGCGGCGGACGATCGGGCACTTCGGTCACCAAATCGAATCCGCCGGTGAGCGTGTTCAAGCGGCGCAAGTCGCCCGCGACTTCGCTGCCGAGTGTTTGCGGCAGAGTCGCATCGAGCAATGCCTGCAATTCCGCGGGCGAACCGCCGATCAGAATTTGCCGCAACGCGGGCCACACCGTGTTGACGTTTGCGGGAACATAGCCCAAGCCCGGCGGCAAGAGTTGCGTCATCATCTGCGGCCGGCCGTTGTTGTCGCGGCGAAACGTAAGCGCGCCCGGCGTTTCGAACGCGCGAATCGCGATCAAAGGTTTGGCGGGATTGAACGGACTGGGAATGTTCTCCGCCAAAATATCCACAAAAAAAGTCGCGGGCGTGGGCGTGCGAAACGCGCGATTGTAGGTCACGCGAAAGTTGTGCTCCGGCATGGGCTTGAACACCAACGCCGCGCGCGGCGAGTACTGCGCCTCGAGATGCGTATGACGATCATAACGCAGAGCGGTCACGGCTTCCAGCTTCGAAGTGATTTGCGTTTCGGATTGCACATACACGCCAACTTCATTGATGTTGTCTTGATCCTCATTGCGGCCGTGAATCGTGTTCTTCGTGTCGGGCCGCGTAAATTGCGCATCCAAACCGTAGGTAAAGCGTTGCCGCTTTCCGAACGCATAACTGTGCTGCACTTGTCCGACGAAAAGCTTGGAATTATCGCGCGTGAAATCTCCGGTGCGTAAACCGAACGTTTCGCCCGCGTCGCTGGCATTGACGAAGCCTTGCACGAAAAGATTCTTGTAAATGAAGCGCGCCTGCGCAAAGCTATAGGTCCAATCCTTCACTTGAAACGCGCCGACCGTGGTGAGATCGAGTTGATCGACGCGATTCACGCCCGCGTTCACGATGAGCGTGGTGTTGGGATTGAAGCGAAAATCCACCCGGCCTTCGCCGCCGATTTTTTGCATTTCAAAATCGGGTTGATTGAATACCGAGTCGCCCTGCGTCACTCTGCCCGAAGAGGTTTGATAACCGAAGAGAATGTTGCGCGGGGCGATATCGATCGGCAAATAGCTTTGCCAATCCTGGCCGCGCAGGTATTGCGCGGAAATTTTGTAGCCGATCTTTTCGTTGAGAATGCCCGCATGCCGCAACGCCGCGCCATACACGTTGCTGCCGCCGCCCGGACCGCGCTGCGAGACGTTGAGGAAATCGCGGCCGCCGCCGCTCACGCTCACGGTCGTGCCCGCGGATTCGAAGGGCGAACGCGTGATGAGGTGCAGCACGCCGTTCGCGCAATTCGGACCGTAGAGCGCGGCGCCCGGCCCGGAAACGACTTCGATGCGCGCAATATCGTCGTTGCTGATCGGGATCATGTGATAATTGTTCACGCGCAGCGAAGGCACGTTGGCGGAGCGATTGTCCGTAAGCACGAGCAGATTGGTGGAGAACATGCTGTTGAACCCGCGCACGACCACGCTGCTCTGCACCAGGCCTCGGCTCGCGATATCCACGCCCGGCAACGCACGCACGTGATCGATCATCGTCAGAGTCGAACGGCGTTGCACCTCTTCCGGCTCGATCACTGAAATCGCCGCCGGCGCTTCGAGCGCTTTTTCCTGATGCCGTGAAGCGGAGGTCACGACCGGGTTGAGTTGAATCGCGGAGGGCGCCAGTTTGAAATTCAATTCTTTCTCTTCACCTGCGCGCAACGCGACGCGCGCGAGCGTTTGCCTTTCGTATCCGATCAACGAAGCCGTCACTTCATAAATGTCCGCGGCGAGATTTTTGATTTCGAAACGGCCGTCCCAATCCGCGGCCGCGCCCGTTATGCGCGCCGCATTTTTCACGACGACGTTGACTTGCGGCAGCGCCTCGCCGGTTTGTTCATCAACAATCTTGCCGCGCAGCGTTGCGTTTTGCGCGAACGCGACACTCATGTTGAAGGCGAGCACAAAGCTCAAGAAAATTCTTCTCCTGCAGAGTCGTGCTTGTGACATGTTCTTTCCTCCTTCCCGGAATGAAATTCTGAAATTTTATGGCAGCATAATTTACTGGCAGAATGATTTTGAATCATTCTGCCAAAGTTTTTTTCGGCGGAAAAATTCTACCGCCGGGCGCCATTGCAGCCGCGTTTGCTCGTGCTCGCACGTGAAGTCCCACCTCAACCTGTCATTCTGAAAGATTTTTTTTAAGCACTGGCATCAACCTTCATATGAGTTGTGTCCCCGGCGCTCAAAAGGATTCTTTCTGAATGACAAAGCCGAGAGTGTGCAAATCAACCCGCGCTGATTCTACCTTCTCATCCTCGTTTTCCACCTCTCCCGCTCTTTCATTCAACCGCTCGCCTCTGCTCAAGCAATCCCCAATCTCTCCTTCCAATACTTTGTTAGAAAAATCTGCTGCGGATCCATTTCCGCGCGCAGTTTCATGAACGCGTCCCACTTGGGATATTGCGAACGCATATAATTCGGATCGACGGGCATGTATTTGCCCCAATGAAATCGGCAGGGGAATTTCGGCATCAACGTTTTCCAAAATTGCGGATAATAAACTTTCTGCGGATCCTCGGCATTGTAACCGTACCAGAAAATATCCACGCGAAACATGTCTTCGCCGAACGAAGGGCTAAGCCAGAAATCGCTCTTCTTCGCCGAATACAGCTCGCATGAATACGAGCCGGTCGCAGCGTAGCCCGCCTTTTTGTAAAGATCACGCAGGGCGCGCATCACTTCCGCGGTGCGCGAAATCGGAATCCAAATCTCGGTGAAATCCGTGGGCACGAGCTTGTCATCCACGCGATTGTCCATGGGCAGACTGCTGTAATAGTAATCCCAAAATTTCTGCGGCCCGGAGGGTTTGCCGGTGACGGGATCGGGATCCGTGTCGCGCGGATTGAACGCGTTGAGCACCGCCGGCAGAATGTGTTTGGGATAAAGCCACTCCACGAACTTCAGCGCACACTTCGCAAGAAAGCCGGGCTTGAGCAATTTCACGGCTTGATGCCAATTGCCCACAATGCTGTAGAACAAACCGCCCGCGCCTTCGGCCAACAATTCCGAAGGGCCTTCGCTGGGAATATCGGGCTGGCTAAAATTGCCGGATTGAAAGTTGAATTTTCCAAAGCGCGGAAATTCCCAATACGGCTGCGGCTTGAAATCTTGCGGCGTGCCGGTCGCGGCGTTGTAATCCGAGCTTTGCATCTTCTTCGCTTTCCACACGACGAAGCGCTCGACTTTTTCCTGCGGCCACCACATCAACCGAATGTAGGGATACTCTTTTTGATTGAGAAATTTTTCCAAACTCGGTTTTGTGCTCGTGCCGTTGCCGAATAGATCAATCGGCGTTTTGTCGATGTCGGTCGTTGATTGCTCGCCGATGATGTTGAAATTTTCAACAAGAGAAAACGTGACCTCGGTGATGATGCCGAGCAAACCCATGGACACGCCCGCGGCGAAAAATTTGTCGTCGCCGCTCGCGCGCGTGAGTTCGTGCAGCTTGCCCGTGCCGTCGATAAGCTTGAGGCCGATGATGGCCTCGCCGAAAGAATCTTCCAACGAGCCGCCGGAAGAGCCGGTGGAAATAAATCCGCCCACGGCTTGATGAATGATGCCGCCCAAATCCGCCACGCCCAAGCCTTTTTGCGCGAGTTGATAGAGCAAACTGTTCTGCCAGCTCGAAACGCCGGCCGGATCGTAAGGATCGAATCCGAGATGACAACCGGCTTTCACGCGCACGGTTTTTTTCTGCGCGTCAATGCGCACTTTGTCATCGGGATTGCCCGGCGTGAAACTGAGTTGATCGAGCATGAGATCGAGATTGTGCGAATCTCCGCGGCCGTTGAAAGTATCCGTGTAAATCGCACGATTGACCGAATGCCCGGAACCGCGCACGCGAATTTTGAGGCCGCCGCTGTTTGCGCGCATTATTAGTGCGCGCACTTCGTCTTCGTTCTTCGGGTGATAAAACCCGTCGACACCTTTTTGAAGCTGGTTCATCATATCCTCCTTCAGCCATTGCATTGCGTCAAAGTGATCTAATTTGATTCGCTTTCAATACTCACTTCAAAGAAAAGTTGATGATTCGCGCAACCGCGCACATTTGCCACACCGTATTTTTTGCCGGCGGAAAAATGGGCGCCTGCCCTCACGAGCTGCAAAAATTTTTCGAGCACACTTTCATCCCACTTGCCATTTTGCAAAAACCGTGTCGCTCATATCCTTTTCACAGAAAAAAATTTCTTAAGCCTCTCAGATCTAGAAAAGTTGCGTCACGCGCCTTTCGGCAGCCGCACCACAAATTCCGTGAACTTGCCCTCCTCCGTCTCCACTTCCAACTCGCCTTTGTGTTCGTGCACGATGATGTCATAGCTGATCGAGAGTCCGAGTCCCGTGCCTTGGCCCGCGGGCTTGGTGGTGAAGAAGGGTTTGAAAATTTTTTCGCGAATCTCTTTGGGAATGCCGTTGCCGTTGTCGCGAATGCGAATCTCCACTTTCGCGCCGAGATTTTTGGTGGTGATGGTCAGCGTAGGCGCGAAAGGCGAGGAGAGAGAAGAGAGGGGCGCGCCTTTCTCTCCTCTCCCTTCTCCCTTCGCCTCTCGCCCCTCTCCCTTCGCTTTCTCGTGCGTCGCATAACATGCGTTGTTCACGAGATTCAAAAACACGCGGCTCAAATCCTGCGGATAAACTTCCACACGGCCAATGGTGGGATCATAATTCTTCACGATGGTCACATTAAAACTCGAATCCGTGCCGCGCATGCCGTGATACGCGAGCATGACGTACTCGTCGAGAATCGCGTTCAAATCCGCGGGCCGGCGCTCCGCGGTTTCGCCGCGCGAGTGCAGCAGCATGCCTTTCACAATGCTATCCGCGCGCCTGCCGTGCTCGTTGATCTTCACCACGTTTTGTTTGAGCATCGCGAGCAGCTCTTGCAAATTCTCCCTTGCTTCCGCGGTGAAGTTGTTTTTCTGTTCTTCAAAGCCTTCGTGCAATTCTTCCAGCAACTCTTCAGAGAGCTTCGCGAAGTTATTCACGAAGTTCAGCGGGTTTTTAATCTCATGCGCGATGCCCGCGGTCAATTGCCCGAGCGAAGCGAGCTGCTCCTGCACGATCAATTGCTGCTGTGTGCGCATGATCTCCTGATTTTTTTCTTCGAGCGCGCGCAGCACTTTGGCCTTGGCAATCGCGGAAATGGCGTGCTCGCGAAACAGGCTCAACTTGCGCGCTTCGGATTGATCGAAAGCCTCGGCGCGCGACAGGCTGGTGAAAATCACGAAGCCTTCGAGACGCTTGTCCCACGTCGCGGACATGGCGAGCAGCGATTTGGGAACGGGCAACGCGCGCAATTTCTCCGCGCCCTCGACGTTGCGAAACTTGCGGATCACAAACACGCCTTTGCCCACTTCTTCCGAGCCGGCGGCATAATGCCCCGCCATCTCTTCCGGCGTGAACGAAATGTTTTTGATCGCTTCGTCATCATAGCCCACCGCCGCGGCAAAGCGGAACACTTCCTTGTCGTGATCGAAAATCAACACGCACGCTTGCTCGGCCTGCGGCACGAGCTTCATGCCCTGCTCCAAAAGTTTGCGCAAAACATTCTCCAACGCCAGCTCGCGATTGATGACCTTCACGATGCCATCGATGGTTTCCAACTCCTCGGCTTGCGATTGGAGCGCGAGCGCTTGCCGGCGAATTTCCTGCGTGCGTTCCGCGACGGTTTTTTCCAAAGCCAGGCCGCGCGCGCGCAACTGCGTTGTCCGCAGTCGAATCAATCCGAACAACAGCGCTGCGAAACCCGCGACATAAAGCAGATATGCCCACCACGCGCGATGCCACGGCGCCAACACGCGAAAGGCATACTCGGCTTCTGCGCTTTGGTTTTGATAAACGTTTTGCGCGCGCACGCGAAAGCAATACTCGCCGTGCGGCAGATTGGTGTAAACTTTCTGCGGTTCTTTGCTCCATGCAGACCAATGTTCATCAAAGCCTTCGAGCAAGGTTTGATAACGATTCTCGCTTTCGGCTTGAAAGAACGCGGCGCAAAACTCGAAGCGCACGCTGTTGCCGCGATAAGAAAGTTGCGGCACGGCGAGCGGCTGCGTTGCCTCGGGCGCGCCCGCGTAGAGGACGGAGTCTTCGCCCACGATTACGCGGCGCAGCAACGCGGAAAATTTTTGCGCATGGTCTTGCGACGCATTGCCGTTGTAACGCACAAGCCCATCCGCGCCGCCGAACCACACCACGCCGTCGGCTTCGGGATAAATTGCAATCGCGGGCGAGTCGGCAAAACGCAGGAGCGCTTTCTTCTCAATCACAAAGCCGCCGCCCGCTTGCCGCCGCGCCACCGCGGATTCTTTTCCAAAATTGAGCCACACATTGCCGTTGCGATCTTCTTTGAGATTGTATTCTTCCTGCGTATTGCCGAAGCCGGTCACGGCAAAAGTGGAATCCACAACAAAACGCTTTTGCTTTTCATCAAAACCGAAAATGCCGGAAGTGGTCGCGAAATATTCTTTGCCCGCCACTTTGAAAACTTGCACGCCGCCCGAAGCCAAACCGTGCGCAACGCCGTAGCGCTCAACCGAGGCTTGCGCGTTTGCTCTTTCTGCTGCAAAAGAAAATTGCACGCGCACCACGCCCTGCGCATCCGTGCCGAGCCACAATGCCTCGGCGCCGGTTTCAATGATCGACCACGTTTGCTCATATACATTCGGCACGCGGCCTTCGTTGCGCCACTGCTTTCGCGCCGCGTCATAATAAAGCGAAGCCAAACCGTCGGTGAGGCCGACATAAACGCGATTCGAGTCGCGCTGCGAGCGTTGCAGCGCGAGCGCAACGAACGATTCGCCGCGCGACTCTTTGGTGAAAATCGCGCGCTCGCCGGCGATGCGATAAACGCCGTCGCCCGTGGCCACGAGCAAATCCTCATGGCAAGAGAGCATGGCCCAACTCTGCTCCGCGATGCCGGCCACGGGCCGAAACGTCGCGTCGCGCGCATCCAAATAAAACACGCCAGTGTTGGTCGAAACATATAGCACGCCGCGATGGCGAAGGACGTCATACACCGTGCTGCGCAAACCCGAAAGCTCGTCGTGCAAAGAAAGCGGCGAGGAGACTTCGACTTGACTGATGCCGTTTTCCAAGCCGAGCCAGAGCGCGCCGTGTTGATCGCCGTATGCGAAATAAACTTTGTTGCCGCGCAGGCCTGTGCTCTTGTCGATAACGCGCACATGGCCTGATTGATCGACCAGCGCAACGCCGCCCAGGCGCGTGGCGAGCGCATACGTTCCGTCTTGCAAAACCGCGCCGCGATAAATCTCGCTCGCGCGCAAGAATTCGTCGGCATGCGTGCGAAACGGCGTAGCGGTTTCATTGTCATAAATGAACAAGCCTTGCGTTGCGGTCGCGATGAGCATGGCGTTGTGCGCGCCATGGGGCAGGAGCACGGCATAAATTTCTTCCGCAAATCGCTCCGTGCCCGCGAGCATTTGCAACGAGTCGCCGTGCACACGCATCAAGCCGGTTTTCACTTGGGGAAGATAAAGCTGTCCGCGCACCAATGACGCGCGATTAAAGCGCGTGGCGGGTTTCCATATTTTGATTTGAGCCGTGGCAGAATGGTAGCGAAACAAGCGCGTCGATGTTTGAAAGTAGACGCCGTCCTGAGTGACGAAGGTGCGCCACACGTCTGTGAATGTGCGCTCCGCTTCCGGCACGCGCGACAACAGCGAGACGAAGCGCAATTGCCCGACAGAGTCGGGCGCGAGATAGCCGAAATCGCCTTGCGCGCCAACGTAGATCACGCCGCGCTCGTCAATATCGAGCGAGCGCACCACGGATTTGTTCGGCAGCACGATTAAGCGCCACGACACGGCATCGTATTCCAACACGCCGAGGCCGTTGCCGAAATACATGACGCCGCGTTGATCCTGCACGATGGCCCAATTTTGCGGATGCGCGTCGTATTCCTTCGGCGAATAATTGCGGATGAACGGCCGGCCGGCCTCGTGGCGACTCGCGTCCAAACTTTGCGCGAGAGCCAAACGCGGCAATCCCGCCAGCAGCATCGCGAGCACGAGAGTTTTTTTCATAAGCATGATTGTAATGCGTTTTAATGGATGGAGCGGAAAATAAACTCTACCAACTTTTGGGGAATGCACACGGATCAAAAGCTCACACTGCAAAGCAGAGCTCTTTCCGCGTGTGCTGTCGCTTGGGATTAGTGCACACGGATCAAAAGCTCACACTGCGAAGCAAAGCTTTTTCTGCGTGCGTTTTTGATCCGTGTGTGCCGCCGCTTGGGATTAGTGCATACGGATCAAAAGCTCACACTGCGAAGCAAAGCTTTTTCCGCGTGCGTTTTTGATCCGTGTGTGGCCGCCGCTTGGCATTGCGGTTTTTCTGTTCCAGTTTTCATCCCACATAGCGCAGCGCGAGCACGGTCAAGTCATCGGCTTGCGCCGCGTCTTGCGCAAACGCATTCACCGCGGCAACGACGCCCGACACCATTTCCGGCAACGCTGCGCCGGAGTCGCCTTGAAGAAACGTTTGCAATCGCTCTTCCGTGAAAGCAGTCTCGCTCACGTTCATGGCCTCGGTGATGCCGTCGGTGTAGAGAAACAAGGTCTCGCCCCTTTGCAAGTGAATCTGTTTGCTCGCCTGCTTCATGTTTGCGAATGCGCCCAACACCATTCCGTTCGTGCCCGCAGCGGTTTCGATCTTTCCATCGCGGCGCAGAATGAAAGGCGAATTGTGGCCCGCGTTGCAGTAGGCCACTTCGCCCGTGCGCGCGTTGAGCACGCCGTAAAAAACGGTGACGAACATCGCGGAGGGATTATCGAGGCAGAGCATGTTGTTCACGCGCTCCAAACATTGCTCCGGCGCAACGCCGGTGAGCGCGACGGCTTTGAGCAAGGTTTTGCTCACGGCCATGAACAGCGCCGCGGGCACGCCCTTGTCGGAAACATCGCCGATCACAAAGCCCAAATGATCTGCATCGATGAGAAAGAAATCATAGAAATCGCCGCCGACTTCGCGCGCGGGAATCATTGCGGCGTGCAGCGCGAACTCTTTGCGCTCGGGAAGGAAAGTGTGGGGCACGATGGCGTTTTGAATGCGGCGCGCCACGTCCAGCTCGCGGTGCAACGCGACCAAACGCTCGCGGTCGCGCGCGGCTTGCTGCGCTTCTTTCGCGGCGCGCAGGGTCTTGTCGAGAGTGATTTCCAGGTCGTCAAAGTCAACCGGCTTGGTGATGAAATCGAACGCGCCGCGATTGAGCGCCGTGCGAATGTTGGCCATGTCGCCGTAGGCGGAAACGATGACGGCTTTGATCAGGGGATGCTTTTCTTTCAACTCCGCGAGCAGCGTAAGGCCGTCCATCTCCGGCATGTTGATGTCGGTGAGCACGACCTCAACGTCGCTTTCCGTTTGCAGCTTGCGGAGCGCGTCGAGACCGCTTTCGGCAAAAATGAAAACCAATTCGCCCTCGCGCACGCGCTTGCGAAATCTCTGCGTGATGAGCACGTTCAAATCCGGCTCGTCGTCGACGATCAGAATTTTGGTGGGCATGAGGTGCGGCTTTCTTTGTACCTCTCTTGTCATTCAGCAGGAATCTTTTTAAGCACTGGGCAGTATCGCCGGCGAGCAAAAAGATTCCTACTGAATGACAAGCTAAGGGCTTGCTTAGTTACTCTTGCAGGAGAGGAATGGGCGAATATTCTATTTTGCAATCGCGCTCTTTGCTTCATCCAGTGAAGCATGGATCGGAAAGAACTGTGAGAAGCCCGCGATATCGAACACGTTTTTAAGCGCAGGCTTGAGCGCGCATAACGCCAGCTTCCCCCGCTGTTCCTGCAACGCGCGCATGGCGAGCAACAACACGCGCAAGCCCGCGCTGCTGATGTAATCGAGTTGGGAAAAATCCAGCAGCACTTTTTGCGCGCCGGATTGAATTGCCGCGAGCAGTTGCTGCTCAAACGCGGGAGAAGTTTTGGAATCCAACCTGCCGGTGAGCGCGAACACCGTGGCGCCGCCGCTTTGGGTTTGGGAAATTTCCATGATGTGCTCCGTTCTCATTCGAAAAGGACAGATAAAGAAGAGGAATCAAATTTAGAATGTCATTCTGGGAATGAACCCTCCCTCGTGCCCGGCACAGTCCCCGTTATAGCAACACGCTCCAAATGAGAGGAAAGACTCTTCCAAAATGACAACGCGAGGGGACGAACCAATTCAACAACAGCTTTGCCAAACTTCCAAAACGCGGCAAAGCCCATGAGCCTATGAAGCAATTCTTTTCTTCATGAGCAACACATTTTTGTCCTGCTCGCGGCGATACGTCATTTCATCCATCAACGTGCGCGCCAAATGAATGCCCAGTCCGCCCACGCTTCTCTGCTCGAGAGGAAGATCGACGCCGGCCTTGGGCGCGGAGAGCGGATCAAATGCGCGCGCGTCGTCGACAATCTCCACGGCAAGCTCATCGTCATGCAGTCGCAGCGTGATTGTGATTTCGTGCGCGGCTTTATCAGCATAGCCGTAGGAGATGGTGTTCGTCAAAATCTCGTCGAGCGCGAGATTGACCGCGTAGATGAAATCCTCGGATAGGCCGTGCTCGTTGCCGAACGCGCTCACAAGCTCGCTCAAACGTTCGATCTCATCGACTGCGTTTTTCAGCACAACGGAGATTTCGTTCATGGCCAACCGCCGGTGATTGTTATTCTCTTTGATATGTCGCCAGTCAAACAAGTAGAATTTTTTCCAACGGATAGAAAAACCCAGCGGATAAGGCTTCTACAGTTGGGTTCTTCCAACCGTTGGAAATTTTCTTGTTCATGTTTCGAGCATGCTCACGCGATGCCGAGCGCAGCGTAAATTTTTGCTTTGAGCGCGTCGAAATCAATGGGCTTGTTGATGAAATCATCCGCGCCCGCGGCAATGGCGGCGTTATAATTTTTGCTGTCGCCATAGGCGGTGATCATGAACACTTTCAAATTGCCATAAGCCTGTTTGACTTGGCGCAGCAACTCCAAGCCGCTCATGCCCGGCATGTTGATGTCCGAGAGAATCAACACCAGTTCGGTCGGCGTGTTGCGCAAAAACGCGAGCGCTTCCTCGCCGGAGTGCGCGAATTGGCAGGACAGCGCGCCGGCTTTGATCTCGCGGCGGAAACGTTGCTTGAAAAGGTCCTCCACGTCAAGCTCGTCGTCAACGACGAGCACTATCATGGTTCGCGGTGCGGTGGTAGCTTCCATGTTTGCTCCTATATGATTCGGTAACAAGCTTTACTCAACTTTTCAAGTTTAGTAAAGCTCATAGTTTTTGTTGCAACAACTGCAATTGCCACAACTCGCGATTGCTCACGCTCACGAAAGGCTTGAGCGCGAGCATGCCGGTTTTGCCGATGCTTTTTTCCAAATAGCGCAGTTCCTCGAACGCGGAGGAAATTTCCGGATCGGGCGCGGGCGTGAAGCCCGCTTCACGCAGCAAGAGAAATCCTTTGGCTTTGATCGACAACTCCAGCCGCAGGCGCAGCCAGCACAGAATATCGGCCATAATCTCGCCGGGGAAAGTTTGACGCAGCGATTGCAAATACGCGCCAATGCGCGAGCCGGACATCTTTTCCGTGGTGAGCAAATCGAGCAGCTCTTGATCGGTGTCAAATCCCAACTCCAGCCAATGCCGCGTGGCAATTTCGCTGCGCTGAAAGACGATTGCCATGAGCAACGGCAGCGCGAGCAGCAACGTGACCGTCGAGAGCACGGGCGGCAGAAAAAAATGATTGAAGAACGAATGCAGCACGATCACGGCGAGGAGCGGGAATAAAAAAATGCGCAAGCTCGTGCTCGCAGCGCGATCCGAGGCTTGCCGGCTGAGAATGGCGAAGATCGCGGTCACGCCGCCGTGCATCATCGCGGTGCCGAAGCCGCGAATGAGCCACAGCAAGATATTGGAATCATCGAGCGCCTGCAAGTAATAAATATTTTCCACGCACGCGAAGCCCGCGCCGAGGGCGAACCCGAGAATGGCGCTATCCACCAGGAACCCGACGCGGCTGCGTTTGATGAGATAGATCACGTACAACGCTTTGCAACTCTCTTCGAACACGGGCGCAACGTAACGCGCGTACATTTTCAAGTCGGGAGCAAAGAAATGAAACAGGCTCTGTGTAATGAGCAGACTCACCAGCGCCGCAAGTGCGCCAAAGAGCAACGCTTGCAAGACGACGCGAAAGCGAATGAGCTTGAAGCTGTCAAACACAATCAAGCCGCCGAGGAAAACCAGTACCGGCAGCAGACTTGTGATAATGCGCAGAAGCATCGGCATGGGCATGCTTGCATTCAAAGGATCGCTTTAGTTATGTTGACCTCGAATTGAAAAGCAAGGAGAGCATTAGGGAAAACAGTTTGGCATTGGAACAGCGCATGGCGCTTGTTGAGCGCGAACTGAATTTCCTCAAAGCTCAGCATCCTAAAAAAAGTCCGCAACCCTGGCGGCGAAAAAATCGCCGGCGTTTTTGCGAACGATCCCGCTTTTGATGAAATTTCGGATCTCGGACAATCACTGCGAGAACAGGAAAGAAAAGAAGCGCAAGTATGACGCACTATGTTCTTGACACCAATCATTTGAGCGTTTTATAAAGGCGAACGGAACCGGCTTACAGCAAGCTCTCGGAGAAACCGGGTCGCCTCTCTCCCGACCTCATTTTTAAGACGATCATCAGTTTTCAAAAACAGTTTCAAGGCTGAATGGCTTTTCTCAACCAGGCAAAGACAACGGAAAAGCTTAATACCGCCTATGCGAAGCTGGAGAGTCTGCTCCAACTTTATGGTGTTTCACAAATTCTCTCCTTTGATGGCGCCGCCAATGCGGCGACTGAAAACCTGCGGCACCAACGCCTTCGTATCGGGACAATGGATTTGAAAATTGCCGGTATCGTTTTATCGCAAAAATGCAATTCTGTTGACCCGTAATTCAAGCGACTTTAGCAAAGTGCCCAATTTGAGAATTGATGATTGGGCGATATAGCTTGCTCCTTTAACAGCCACACTACAAGCCCCAGATACTTTCCCCTTCATTTGCAATACAATCGCAAGCCCCTCAAAAAATCTTCAACGAAACCATAAACTCTTTCGTGGCGCGTTGTTGCTCGGCGAACGCGGCGGCATAGCCGAGAGAGAGCGTTGAATTTAAATTCGAAAACAGCACGAGGTTGAAATCGAGTTGTGCTCCGGCATTGAGAAATTTTTGGCGATCAACTTCGCTTTCGAGATTGGTGGCGAGGCCGGTGGTGAAGACCGCCAAGCGTGCCCAGCGGCAATACAACGTCGGAATGCCCATGCGCCGAAAGCGCAGCGGCGGCAGCGTCCATTCGAGCATGAGTTTGCCGAAGTTGGTGCCGCCGATTTGATTCAACTCCGCGCCGGGGAAGCTCTCGTATGCGCGGAAACGTTGATACGGCAAGTGGTCGATCCAGTTATTGCCGAAGCCGCCGAAGTAAAAATTCGCAAACGGCTCCTCGCGTTCGCCGGGAGAATAGCCTGCGGCGGCGCGCAGCCATAGCGAAGAGTGCGCGAGCGGCAGCGACATGCCGTGATCGAGTGTCGCGAAAAAATGCGGAAACACTTTCTCGTTGATCAAACTCGTTTCCGTGAGCAATTGCCACTTCACGCCTTTCTCTGCTTCCACTGCGCCGAGCGGTTTCGCGAGCGCTTGCTGCGCGAAGCCCGCGTTAAAGTAGAATGCTTTGTCGAATGAAGCCGCGACGTTTTGATATTGCGGCAAGCGCTCCAATCCGCCGTAGCCCGCGAGCTCGAGGTGATATGCCGTGTGATACGAGCCGGTGCTTGATTCATCGTACGCGAGATACTTGTCATATTGCAGCGCGGCAGAGTAACCTTTGCGGCTGCGCTTCGTCGGGCCGAAGAGATCGTAGAAATCGCCGCCGTTGTAGCGCGCGCGCAGTTTAAATTGCCAATAACGAAAATCCAAACCGAGGTGCAAACGCTCGTCCGCCGGCAAAACTTGCTGCGGCGAATATGAAACAGTGAGACTCAAATCGCTGAAGCGCAGCGGATTGCCGAACTTGAGGCGCACGCCGCCGGCGGGGAAATCCTTATAGCCTTCGATGATGGGATAAATCGAATTGAGCCGTGTGTTCGCAAGAACGCCATAGCGCTCAGGCTTCATGCTGCTCGAATCCAACACGATGCTCGAAGGCGCAGGCAGTTTCCAACTCTCCAACACCGGATGCCGCGCGATGACTTCATTGCCGAGAAAGCGAATGGCATTCACGTATTCGGGCTTGCGATTCGGCAACATCACCGGCAGAAAACCTTTGCCAGTGTAGCTCATCGCGATGAGCGAATCTTCGGAAACCGGCACGGGCCGGAAGAAGCCGGTCTCCGCGTTGCTCACAATTTCCATCTCTTTGCGGCTGAAATCATAGCGATAGATATTCGACACGCCGGAGTAATAAGAAGAACCGAAAAGAAATTTCCCATCGGCTGAAAAAGAAAAATTCTCCGGCGAACTGAACTCAAAATCAAACAGCGTGACGCTTGAGCTATCGCCGCGCAAAAGTTCTTGCGTGTTCCATTGCACGAGCCTCTGCCTGCCATTCACCGCGGTGCGCGAGGCGATGAGCATGCTGCCGTCAGGCGAGAGCGCGAGATCATACACGTCCTGCCCATATGGAAACGTCACCACCTGATTCCACTCGCGATACGGGTACGGCACACGCACCAATGTTGAGAGACCGAGCGAATGTCGAATGCCCCACAACGAGCTGTCGCCGCGATTGAAGGCAAGATCGCCGATGCGCGCGGCTTTGAGCAGCGTGCGCGTCTCGCCGGTTTTTATATCAACCACACAGAGATCGCGCCACGCGTTGTTCTTGGTCGCATAAAAAAGCTTTTGCTGTGTCGGATCAAAAGCGAGCGAAGTCACAAAAAAAGTCGAAGCGCCGCGTAGATCGCAAATCTTCGTCATCGCGCCGTTGTTCACGTCGATGGAGGCGAGATGTGGAATTTCGCCGGGATAATTCACGGCCGCATACAGCTTGCGCTGCGCCGCATCATAATAACTGCGCGAGATCGAGCCGAGCGCATTGCGCGTGATGGGCCGATATTGCGTGAGCGGATAAGCGCGCAACGAGTCAAGATTCGCGCGCTGAAACTCGTGCTCCCATTTAATCCATTGCGACCATGCGTGATCAAGCGAAAGCCCGAATACTTTTTTGAATTGGCTCGCGAAATAACCGGCCGTGCCTTCGCGCCGCGCGAGCCATTGCATCAACTTCTCCGGGCCATATTCGCGGCCGATATAACTCATGAAGCGCGTGCCGTACAAATACGAGTTCGCGCCCATTTGAAAGTCAATCGCCGTGCCTTCGGATTCGAGGCCGACCACGTCGTAGAAATAGCTGCTGTCGCGCACCATCGTGCGAAAGACCATTTCATAATACGACGAGAGCGCGCGGCCCAAGCCGCCGGCCATCCACGTTTCCAAAAACACGGCGCTGCCTTCGTGATACCAACGCGGCGCATAACGTCGCGGCGCGGTGAGATAGCTATAATAGAGCGAAAACGGATGCGTGACCTCGGGATAGACTTTGCCGAAGAAGAGGCCGCGAAAGAAACGGTCGCGCGAGGAGGATTGATCCATCGTGACGACATGCGCCAGTTCGTGATTCATGAGCCAATTCATGCGCTCGTTGCCGAGCACGATTTCATACGCATGCGGAAACGGCGGCATGACGACGTACACGAGATTTTTGGGAATGCACTCCGCGCCGCCGTTGCCGTAATCCGCCAGGTCTTGCATGAAGACCGTGGCCTTTTCGTCGGGGTGATAATCAAACAAGCGCGAGTGAAATTGCAGGGCGTTTTCAAAACAGCGCGCGAGATGCGGGGCGAGGTATTCTTGTCCGGGGCTGTAATAGATGAGTTGCAATTTGGAAGTTTCGAGACTGCGAAATTGGGCGAAGATGGTAGATGGAGAGGAAAGCAATAATGCCGTCAGTAAACCTGAAAGAAAATTTCCAACGGATGGAAGAACCCAACGGGTGATGTCTCTGCCGTTGGGTTCTTCTATCCGCTGGAAAAAATCTTTACTCTTTTCGCAAAGGGCTGGTTGAGAGCAGACTCGTGCTCGCGGAGAGTTGTGTGCCATCCTTCCTCACTGCGTTAGGCTCGTTGAATTGGTTTGCAACTGCTCCTCGGTTTGTCATTCTGTAAGAACCTTCCCGAGTGCTTGAGAGATGTGCCGAGCGCGAGGGAAGGTCCTTGCAGGATGACATCGAGAAGGATTGCAAAATGGCTTTGAAGCAGCATGGTCGCGATAAAAACGCCAAAGGAGACGCCACCGTTCTTTCTTGAGGGCGTCTCCTTGAGAAGGAAAAACTTTACTAAACTTTTCAAGTTTAGTAAAGTTTAGTTACGGCTCATTGCATCGCGTTCAGCAGCGCGGATTGAAAGTTTGCGCTCGAAAGCGCTTCGCGCAATTCGGCGCTGGCGAGGGCTTCACGCAATTCCGGACTCGCCATCGCGCTTCGCATCTCCGGGCTGGCGAGGGCTTCGCGCAATTCGGGGCTGGCCATTGCGTTCATCAATTCCGGGCTGGCGAGAGCTTCACGCACTGCGGGGCTGGCCATTGCGCTTATCAATTCGGGACGGGCAAGGGCTTCGCGCACATTCGCATTCGCCATCAAACTTCTCAACTCCGGACTGGCGAGGGCTTCGCGCAATTCCGGGCTGGCCAAAGCGCTGCGCAACTCCGGGCTGGCGAGGGCCTCGCGCAACGCCGGGTTCGCCATCGCGGAGGCAAGCTGCGCGTTTGCTAACGCAACTTGCATCTCCGGGCTGGCAAGTGCTTCACGCAAAGAAGCATTGGCCATCACGCTTCGCATCTCCGGGCCGGCGAGAGCTTCGCGCAAACTGGCATTTGCCATCACATTCCGCAATTCCGGGCTGGCGAGCGCTTCGCGCAATTCGGGGCTTGCCAATGCGTTTCTCAACTCGGGACTGGCGAGAGCTTCACGCAATTCCGGACTCGCCAACGCGCTGCGCAACTCCGGGCTGGCGAGCGCTTCACGCAACGCGGCATTGGCCATGGCGTTGCGGAACTCGGTGCTGGAAATCAAGCGCTGCACTTTATCGCTCTGCAGCAGGGTTTGAATCCGCGAAGAAGTAAGGATAATATCGCTTTCTTTCATTTGTTCGCTGCGATATTTCTCCGCCTTTTTCACGCCGCCGATGGTGCCGACAAGATTATCTTCTGAAGTCGGCATGCTTGTGTACGCGAAATAACCAATCGCCGCGGCCAGCACAACGGCGCCGAGCAGAAGCCAGCGGGTTTTATTTTGGGAAGTGCTCATCTCAACCTCCGAGTTAAAGTAGCTTGATAAGTTTATTGCGTGAAGCGTTGTTTGTTCGCCTTTGTGAGAAGTACAACTGAGTTGGAAAAAAGTTGGTGAGATTTTTTTGCGTCTCACCGTTTTGGATTGTCATCCTGTAAGGACCTTCCCTGGCACTTGGATTAATTCCCAGTGCGAGTCTCCGTTTTCGGGGCAGAATGACAGTTTCAGGGGGAGTTATGCTCGTTACGGGTTGGTTTGCAAGTCTCCTCAACGTGTCATTTGGAAGAATCTTCCCTCGTGCTCGGAAGAAACTCAAGCGCTGAAGCGCGTCGCGAGTACCAGGGAAGTTCCTTCCCATTAGACTTGCTGTAGAGTAGAATTACAAATCAACCCGAAAGCAGTATACAAACTGCGACTCAATGCTTTTCGAATGAAATTACTTCATCAAGGAACGCCGCGCCGTTCCGCTGAAATTGCACACGCGCACCGGCGCCGGTACTTTGGTTTGATTGAAAAACGATCCGATAGCTTCTCTCGCCCGCGTGCAGCAACTGCAATCTGCCCTGCTGCAAAACCGTGTTTGGCAATTCTTCCCCATCAATGACTGCAACCTCTTTGCACCGCAGCGCGCTCGCCTCAAACAAAACGACCAGATCGAATGGCTCAGTCGCTGCCAAGTCGATCTCCGCAACGAGTTGATCCTCCTCGTGGCGCCACTTGATCTCTCCGCGCGCGATTTCATGAGCAATCGTTCGCGACTGCTCTCGTTCTTCAGTTTGCGGCGCGCCAATCGTGCCGAACAATTTGGCGTTTTCATTCACTTTGTCTTTCATTGTTTGCAGCGCGAGCGCGAAGAGCAGCACGCCCACGGCCAATCCGCCGGCAAACGAAAAGGCGAACTTCGGCTCAAAGATTTCGCTCAACCAATTTTTGAAGGTCGTGAAGCGACCCTGATCCGCTGCGCGCGCCGCACGCCGTTGCGCAATCGTATTCATGACGGCATGTTGCAAATGCGCCGGCGGCTCGACCGGCTTCACCTCGCCGAGCAGATTCGACATGCCGCGCAACTCTGCCAACAAGCGTTGCGCCTCGGGATGGGCGGCCAAGTATGCGTTGAGCTTCGCGCTCTCTTGCGGCGAGTTCACGCCGTCAAGTTCGCCGTGAAGCAGAGTGAGATATTTATCGTCAATCATGGAAGCGGTATCCCTGTTTAAGCAAAGCGTCTTTTAGCATTTGTCGCGCGGTAAACAACCGCGACTTCACGGTCTTTTCCGGAAGCTCGAGCGTCTCGCCGATTTCCTGATAAGACAGGCCTTCAAAATGTTTGAGAATGATGACCGCGCGATAATCGGGTTTCATGCTCATGAGCGCGCGCTGCACATTTTCGCCGGTTTCGGCTTCCTCGTAATTTTCGTGCGGGGTCAGGCCCGGCGAAGCCGCTTCCTGCCCGGCTTCGAGCGCAATGAACCGGCGACTGCGCTTGGCGCTATTCAATGCGGTGTTCACGGCCATGCGATAAATCCAACTGAAAAATTTGAAGCGTTCATCGAAGGTGGCGAGCTTTTCATAAGCTTTGATGAAAACTTGTTGCGCGACCTCCTCCGCTTCGTAACGGTCTTTCAGCATGCGCAAGGCCACGTTGAACACCGCGGTTTGATAACGCTGCACGAGTATACCGAACGCGGCGTCTTCGCCTTGTAAGCAGCGCTGTACTAGCAGTGCGTCATCTCTTTCCGGCATCTGAGTCAAATACAATCAGAACGTGAAAATGTTGGGGAGATTTTTTGAATATTTTCTCTTCGGGGCTCGCGGATAGGATGCTGCATTGCTTCGATACGAGCCACGAAAGACGAGCCTCGCCAGAGGGAAGCTCGGGCGTAATCCAACCCTCGGGAAAGGGTGAGGAATCGGCGGGAGCGGCGAAATTGATCATGTTGCACTTACTTGTGAAAGATTCATGCGAAAGTCAAGTATTTACTTTCGTTCTCAGTATTGCCTCAGTTACGGGTGGAGTAGCGCAGGCGTCCCCGCCTGCAGACAAGGATGTCTGCGCTACGTTTTCCACCAATAACTGAGGCCTTACAAAAAACCGTATTGCCTCAGTTACGGGTGGAGTAGCGCAGGCGTCCCCGCCTGCAGACAAGGATGTCCAATGTCACTAACTTTTTCCGAAAGCACAGGCAGAAAAATGAAGGGCAGAAATATAGAGCTTGCCGTTATATAAAAAACGTAGACCCTACGGCATCATCGGCCCCAATTTTTCTACCCTACATTTTTCTGCCTTTGCTTTTAAATGGTTTTGCCGGAAATCTTTTTGCATTTCTGGAAAAGTTAGTGGCATTGGACAAGGATGTCTGCGCTACGTTTTCCACCAATAACTGAGGCATTACAAAAAACCTGACTTCGCCCTTGACTTTAAGCGGAATAACTTGTGGGCCGATGATTCTGCGCACGTTACAGCGCCCCACAAGGGGGTGGGACTACTTAAGGAAACGGCATTGCACTATGACCGGATTCTTGGATCGGCTATGCGATACAAAACGTCAGCAATGAAATTGCCGCCAATCGTCATGAATGCGGAAAGGCTGGTTGCGGCGAGAACCACAGGATAGTCGCGGCTGAAAATGGCTTCGATGGTGACGCGGCCCATGCCGGGCCAGGCAAAAATGATTTCAGTAAGAAATGCGCCGCCCATGAGGAAGGGAAGGTTGAGGCCGCAGAGTGAGATCAACGGCAGCAAGATATGCGGTGCAGCATGTCGCATCATGAGTTGTGCGGGCGACAAGCCTTTCGCGCGCGCGAGACGAATGAAATCCGATTCCAAAACCGTGATGAAGTTTTCGCGCGTATATCGCGCAATGGCGGCGGCGCCGGGAAGCGCTAGTGTGAACATCGGCAACAATAAATGCCGGATGCGATCCTTCAGGGCGGTGAGCGCATCCATATTCTCTGCAAAGAGCGAGGCGGCATCCGAGTTTGGCAGCCATCTCAGTTTGATGGCAAAAAGGAAAATCAGCATCAAGCCCAACCAGAAGCTCGGCATGGAATAGGCTGCCAGTGTGACGTTGCTCAAGAGGCGATCGCGCCAACCATTGCGATAGTATGCGCCCGCGGCGCCCAGAGCAACGCCAAATATCAGACTCAGCGCCAACACGGGAATCGTCAACGCTAGTGTCGCGGGAATCGCTTCCGCCAAAATTTGCGTGACCGGGCGATGTTGTGCGAGGGAATAACCCCAATCGCCTTGCGACCATTGTTTCAGCCATTTGAGGTATTGTAGCGGCAAGGGTTGATTAAAGCCCAACTGCCGGCGAATTTGCGCGAGGGTTTCCGGCGGAATGCGCGGAGAAATGAAGCGATCCATCGGATCACCGGGGCTGAGATGGAGCATGAAAAAGGTGAGAGTTAAGACGCCCCAGATCAGAAACATGGATTGCAGCAAACGGCGCAGGAGGCTGGCAAGCATGGAAACACGGGAGTGCGGTTAATGGGCAAAAAAGTCTCCGAGCGCTAGGCAACTGAGCCTCACAAAGTGGATTATAAGAGGCCTCAATAAATTGCGCGCCCGGAAACTTGATCACTTCGTTTCATCGCCGGCTTTAAGCTCTTGACTTAGCTTTTCCAGCTTTTTGATTTCACGCGAAGCTTTGAGTTGTTTGTAATGCTCAAGCGCTTTTTGCAAATGCTTGAGTGCGGATTTTATGTTGCCCTTGCTGCGCCAAAATTCGACGAAGCTCTTGTGCGTCTCCGCCAAACCCAGCGGGTTGTCTTGCTGCGTGCAAAGTTGCAGAGCTTCATCTAGATACTTTTTGGCCAGGCCCCAATTGTCTTTTCTGGTATAAACCACGCCGAGCAAACGGCAGGCATCGGCTTCTCCGGATTTGTGGCCGAGGCCGTGAAACGCGCGCAGAGCGATTTGGCATTGCTTCTCCGCCATTTCCAAATCGTGCATGAGCAGATAGAGCTCGACACGATTGAGATTGACTTGCGCTTCCACCACCACGTCGCCGGCTTCGCGCGCAAGCTGGAGGCTCTTGGCGTAACACTTTCCGGCTTCGTGCCAATATTCTTTGTCGCGGTAAGCCGTCGCAATGTTGTTGTAAGTTTCCGCCAAGCCGCGCCGATCGCCCAACTTTTCGAAGAGCGGCAGGCTTTTTTGCAGCGCGACCAGGGCCTTGTCCCACTGGCCCTGCAGATTGTACATCGCGCCGAGGTTGTTATACACGCACGCGGTCAAATCATCGTCGTTCATTTTCTCGGCCAGGGAGAGCGCGTGCTCGGAGGCGGTTTCCATTTTGCGCCACGCCGCGGTGTGGAAATATGCCGCGGCCAAGCTGTTCAAGGCATACGCGCCGTCCAACGACTCGCCGTTTTCCTGGCAGATTTTGTAGCTGTGCTCGAAGCTGGCGATGGCTTCCTTCCATTTGCTCTGCTTGAGCTTGAGGTTGCCGAGCTGGCGCAGCGCGCGCGCCTGCGCTTTTTCATCGCGAAGCTTCCGGCTCAGTTGGAGCGATTGATCGTAACTGTCTTCGGCCTCGTCCATCAAACCGAGGAGGGCATAGGTTTGGCCGGCGCCGTAACACAGATTCAACTCCTGCGCCTCATCGTGCTTGATTTGGGCAAATTGTCTCAGGTTGTTTACCGCCGCTTTGAAATACTCGGCGCCTTTTTGCGCCTTCTCATCAGAGAGGAATTTTCGCGCCAGCTTTTCCATGTTATACGCGAGGTCAACAAATTCTTCGGAATCGGTCTCGACCTCGGTTTCGGCCTGCTTCAACAGCGCCGAGAGTTGGGCCAAGATCGGCTTGTAGTCGTTCACGTCGCCGCGCTTACGATCTTTTTTTGGTTTTTTCGGCATAATCATTTCCCATCACAACAACGGCAAGTGCCATACCACGGCAGTTTTTGAGGAGAAATCATGTTTAACCTCATGTTTGGCGTCACGCAGATGCCGTCTAAGTATCCACGCCCTCAGCCCACTGCAACGTCTTATTACAGTGGGAAAAGTGGTATAGTGCGTTTGCCCGCTCGCAGGCGTGCGCATGAAGCCGGAAGTCGTCATCCTAACGTGTGGAAAGCGCGTATTGGGTAAAATGCTCGATCTCCACCGACACGGTCATGGCGCTTTGATTGACCGTTCCGCCGAGGTTGATCCATTGATTCGTCGCCGTGTTGAACCAACTAACGGCAAGGTTCGAGGGCTTAAGGTTTCGCAAATTCGCCGTCGCATAACTCACGGTCATGGTGGCCGGCGGATTGAATTGCGTGCCGTCCGGCCCGAAATCCATTTGAATGTAGCGGTCGCTGGTCTGCGTCACGCTGATAACCGTGTCATTGGCCAACGAGCCTGGCGGAATATAAAATTTGAACTCGCCGAAATACAGCGTGCCGCCGGTAGCAGCCGGCACCAATTGCGAATATGTGAAGTCCTCCGCCTGCATCAACGCCAGATCGAGAGGGCTGCTCCGCTCTATCAGAGGCGAGCTGCTGGGAGTGGCGCTGCCGCTGGGCCCGTTCGTCTTTTTGCCCAAGCTGACGGCGTTGTTGCCGGCCTCGCGCTGCGAGCCCAGCGGTGCTTGAGGTGTCTGTTCACCGCAGCCGATCATTAAGAGCAGAGCACTCAAGCTGCTCACAAGGATGGTGCGATGGAATGTTCTCATGCGCCACATACATCACTCCTGGGTTGATATTTTCGCGTCCTGCTCATTTCGTTGAAATCGTGTACTGCGTGAAGTGCCAAACATACACGGAAATCGTTTTATTCACCCGATCGACGCTGCCGCCCACGTCAATCCACATGCCCAGCGCATCACTATACCAGGCAACGGTCAGCCGTTTGAGATCCACATTGCGCAAATCGGCATCGGCATAGGAAATGGTGATCTTGACCGGCTCCAGAAACCAGCCGCTCGGACCGTAATCGGCCTGAATCCAATTGCTGCTGACGTCGGTAATGAAGAACTCTTTCTGCTGTTCCGAGAAAGCAAACTTGGGAACTTCCATCGTGTGCCCCATGTAGCTCAAAGAACCGCCGGCGCTCGCGGTCATGAGCTTTGAGGCGGTGCCGCCGTATCCGTTCGCGCTGCGGGTTTTTCTGGTCAAGGGCGTAATCGTGCCGGTTGCCGGCTCGTCTCCTGCCTTTGCCAGCGAAGTTTTGCCGGGCGCCGCGGACTTCACGGGTGACAATGGCCCAGAAGCCGGTTCATTGCCGCAGCCAACAACACCGAGCAAAAAGCCGAGCGTCGCGGCGGTATAAAAAACTTTGCTCATTCGATTTTGAAACTTCATAAAAACCTCCGAGTACGGAATCGCTTTGTGGTGCGCCACTATTTTGTAGAAATCGTGTATTGCGTGAAGTGCCACGCTTTGGCCGTCACGGTCTTATTCACCAAATCCACCACGCCGCCGAGATCGATCCACTGGCCGGCTTTTTCATCATACCACGCCAACGTCAGTTTCGTAGGATCGATGCCGTTGAGATCCGCGTCCGCGTAAGAAATCGTAACCGTGACTTGTTTATCAAACCAGCCGTCCGGCCCGAAATCAACCGTGATGTAATCGTTGGGGGAAATGTTGATGGAGTATTCCGCGTCCTGTTTCGTCGCATACTTGGGAACGTCGATGCTGTGCCCCGCGAACTTGATCATGCCGCCGTAGCTTTGCTTGATCCACAAGCTTTTGCTTCGGCCGCGATAATCGCCGTTCTCGTTGATGCCATAGCGAATCTGCCGCTCGATCGTGTTGAATTGCGCCATGAATTGCGCGCCTTGGGCCGGCAGCAGAAGTCTCCAGTTGATGGCTTCTTGCAGCCGATACTGCGCAAGATCGATCCGATACAACGCGCCGCGATCATCCGCCGGAACGCGTTGGAGCGAGTAAAGCGCGCTCTTCGCTTCGCGGAGCACCTCGTTAAATTTATCTTCGGCGCTCCAGCCCGGCCGGTTGTTGACAATCGCTTCCAGCTCGTCGCACACGGCCTGCAACTCGCGTTCGACTTTATCGACGTTGTAACCGGCTTTGGCCAAGCTTCGGCTCGCGCCCTTTGCCAAGCGTTTGACCGGGCGCACCGTGCTCGTGCTCGCGCCGGAAGGAGCGGAAAGATTTCTTTTCCCCGCGTTCGCGCTCGGCGACATCGGCCCGGGCGCGGGGCCTTCGCTACAACTCCACACCAGAAACAGCGTCGCGATCAAGGAAAAAGGCGCAGCAATTTTTCGAAGCCACGTGTTGCACTGCATAAATGTGTTCCTCACAGTTTGGATGATTGTTGCACTTCCTGTTTCCAATTCGCGGAAGCCTGCCTGCTTCGCGCGTTCCGAAAGACAAAGGAGGTTGCGAGGTTTATTTCGTGGAGATGGTGTATTGCGTGAAGTGCCAGGCCTTGGCGGTCACGGTTTTATTCACCAAATCCACCACGCCGCCGAGGTCGATCCACTGGCCCGCGCTCTCGTCATACCACGCCAGCGTGAGCTTGTTCGGATTGATGCCGGTGAGGTCCGCGTCTTGATATGAAATCGTGACCGTGACTTGCTGCTCGAACCAGCCGTCCGGCCCGAAATCCACCGTGATGTAATCGTTGGGGGAAATATTGATGGAGTATTCCGCGTCCTGTTTCGTGGCATACTTGGGCGCGTCGATGCTGTGGCCCGCGAACTTGATCATCCCGCCGTAGCTTTGCTTGATCCACAGTTGCTTGCTCTGGCCGCGATAATCGCCGCTTTCATGAAAACCGTTGCGAATCTGCTCATCCACCGCGTTGAATTGCGTCGTGAATTGCGCGCCTTGCACGGACAGCAGCACCCCTTTGTTGACGGCGTCTTGCAGCTTGTCTTTCGCTCTTTTGATTTTGTCCAGTGCGCCCTTGTCGTCCGGCGAGTCTTTTTGGATTTTGGCCAGAGCCTCCTTCGCCTCTTTCAGCACGTCGTTCAATTTGTCCTCAACGGACTTGCCGGGTTGATTCGCGACGATCGCTTCCAACTCATCGCACACGGTTTGAAGCTCTTGCGCCACTTTATCCACGTTATAACCGGCTTTGGCCAAGCTCAGACTCGCGCCTTTTGCCAAGCGCCGCACCGGACGCACCGCGCCCGCGGAAGGTTGTTCCGAGCGTGCTTGGGGCGTAGATTTTTTGCCCACGGAGCCAAGGGGCGAGAGCGATCCCGCGGTGGGGTCTTCGCTGCAACTCCACAGCAAAAACAACGAGCCGATTAAAGATGCAGTGAGAGCGGTTTTTCGGAGCCAATTGCTGCACTTCATGATGGTGTTCCTCACACGGTTTGAATCGTTCTACATCTCTCCCTATCGCCAGATTTCGGAAGCGGCCCTGCTTCGCGGTTGTCCAAAAGGTGGCGAGGTTTATTTCGTGGAGATGGTGTATTGCGTGAAATGCCAAAAAATTTCAAACCGTCCCTGGCCTCATGTTTTTCCACCGAACGGCCCTGTGCGGAGGATGAAGGTATGATCACGAGATGCTTCGAGGTTTTGTCGGAAGCAGAGGTGAGAACACGTGACGACAGGCATTCGGCAAGCATTGCGCCACGGGCAAAAGCCTCGCATGCGCGGCGCATCCCTCATGGCTTTATTTGATTTGGAAAGTTTTAAAAAACTTTTGCTCTAAGTTTTCGCCGCGCGGTTTGTGAGGGCGTGGAATGTTTCGTTACGACCAAATGCTTGCCCGTGAGCTTCAAATGGAATGTTTTGTTCCAGCTAATCTTGATAAGCAAGCTCCGGGCTACCCCGGCGCGCGTCTTCGATTTTGTATTCGTCGATTTTGCGCGCCAAGCGCGGCCGGGAGATGCCCAAAATTTGCGACGCGCGCGTCTTGTTCCATTTGGTCAAACGCAAAATCTCTTCGATGAGCTTGCACTCGCCGTCGCGCAGCGAGAGCCCCTCGGGCGGAATCTCGATGACGCGGCTCCACGGCGAGGAACTCGCGGCGGCCTCGCGGGCGGGCGCGGCAACGGTGACTTGAGGTCTCGGCTCCAATCCCAGGGCCTCGTAGATTTCCTTCACGTCGATCATTGCGCCGTCGCCGAGCAGCACGGCGCGCTCGAGGACGTGTTGCAGCTCGCGCACGTTGCCGGGCCAGTCATAGTTCATCAACGCTTCTTCCGCGGCCGGCGAAATTTTCTTCGCGGTCGCGCCGTATTCCGCGGCATAATGTTTGACGAAATGATGCGCCAGCAGGAGAATGTCTTTCCCGCGCTCGCGCAGCGGCGGCAGCGTGAGATTGATCACGTTGAGGCGATAATACAAGTCGCGGCGGAAGCGGCCTTCTTCAATGCCTCGTTCCATGTCTGCGTGCGTGCCGGCCATGATGCGCGTCTTCACTTCGATGCTCTGCGTGCCGCCGAGCCGGCGAAAGCGTTTCTCCTCGATCGCTTTCAAAAGCTTCGCCTGCAACACCAAGCTCATGTCGCCGATTTCGTCGAGAAACAGCGTGCCGCCTTCGGCCAATTCGAAGAGACCCTTCTTGCTGAACTTCGCGTCGGTGAAGGCGCCTTTCTCATAGCCGAACAATTCCGCTTCGAGCAGGTTTTCCGGAATCGCGGTGCAATTGATTTCCACGAACGGCGCGTTCTTCGCGGCCTCGGAGCTGCCGTAATGAATCGCGCGCGCCACCACTTCCTTGCCCGTGCCGGTTTCGCCGCGAATGAGCACCGTGACCCAGCGCCGCCCCGCGACTTTTTGGATGAGTTGCACGACGTTCTGCATCTGCGGGCTTTCGCCGATGATGCCGCGCACCGAAAAGCGCTCGTGCTGCTGGGTTTGAAACGCCGCGCCGTTTTGGTTGTGCTGCCACTGCGCATGAATTTTCTTGAGCGTTTCATGCAGCTTGGGATTTTCTCGCGGCAATTGCAAAAAGTCGCGCGCGCCCAATTGTATACACTTCACCACAGTCTCTATCGGCGGGGCTTCGGCCACCAATATCACTTCCTGCCGTTCGCCCGAATTGAAAAGACTACTCAAAAACTTCACCGGCTTGAATTGCGGCAAATCGAAATCGGCCACAATCATATCACACATGCGTTTCGTGCGAAGCTCCTGCGCTTTTTCTTCGGAGTTGCAGTAGCACAACTCCGCGTTTTCTTCTTCCGCAAAGCAGCGCCGCACGGTGTCTACTAACACGCGCTCGCCAATCACGAGAATTGTGAACTTTTTGTCCATTCGTTCTTTTGCTCCCCACTCATTTGGGTAGAGTTTCTAGGGACCAGTCCTCAATGTTATTTAAATAGCCGCGCACGTCCATTTTTACATTGTGCAAGCGTTTGCGGACAACAGCCGGGTTGTCCTGATTGTATAAAAAGACATAAGGGTAATCTTCGGCAATTTGCCGCTGGAAAGCGCACCAGAGCGGTTTTGCTTTGGTACGATCGTTTTCCTGTCGCGCCACCGCCAACAAAGAATCGACGCGCGGATTGCTATAGGCGCCAAGATTATAACCGTTCGCAATCGCGTCCGAATGCCATACCTGCGAAGGATTAACCGAATAGCCGGTTTTCCAAGACAACAGCACGAGATCAAAGTCTCTACGTTGCAAAACGTCTTCGACGAGTTTGCCAAATTCCAGCAACTCCGGCTTCGCTTGGATGCCGACTTTCGCCAAATCCGCCTGGATCATGGCGAGCGCGTCGCTGCGCAGCTTGTTGTCGGCATTGGTCTTCATCGTAAACGTCAACGCCTTGCCGTCTTTTTCGCGCCAACCATCCTGATTGAAATCTCCCCAGCCCGCCGCCTCGAGCAAATTCTTCGCTTCGTTGGGATTGAAAATGTCGACGGGCAACGACTCGTCATGCGCCCAGAAATATGGCGGTATCGGCCCGGACACAAGGCGGCCTTGACCATTGAGCAAAACGGCAACAAGATTCTCTCGTTGAATCGCCTTTGTAATTGCCTCGCGCACGCGCCGATCTTGAAAAACGGAACGCTTCAAATTGAACGCAAGAAAACTGTAGCCCCGATCGGGATAGCGCAATACTTGCAGCTCCGGATTGTCCGTGATCGTGCTCAACTTGTTCGGCGTGACATACGGCAGGAGATCGATTTCTCCGGTTATCAAGCTATTGAGCAAAACCGTTTCTTCCGGCACGATGCGAAAGACTACTCGATCTAACTTGGGCTTGCCGCCGTAGTAGCGCGGGTTGGCCTCGAATACGACACGGTCATTGGCGCGCCATTCTTTGAGCATGAACGGGCCATTGCCGAGAGGCTGACGATTGAAAGCCGACTGCCGCAATTGTTCCGGAGGCACGTTGGCGAGAATATGCTCGGGCAGAATCGGAATCTGTATATCCAACAGCGCATCAGGATAATTTTTTTTGAAGGTGAAACGAATGGTGTGCGCGTCCAGCATGATCACCGTATCGACTTCCACAAAACGATCACGCCCGGTATATCCCACCTGGGGATTCACCGCCAATTGATAAGTAAAAAGAACGTCTGCCGCGGAGGTCGGCTGTCCGTCCGACCAAAATACGTCGTCGCGCAAAAAAAATGTGACTTCTTTCTCATCACGGCTCACGGTCCAAGACTTCGCGAAACGTGGTTGCAACGCCAAATTCTCATCTAGCTCGCACAGCGTGAGAAAGAGCATCTCCTCGATCACGTGCAACGCATCGGAATTGGCCGTGCCTAATTCCAGCAGCGTATCGAAATCACTCGTCAGCCCAATCACGACGGTCTGTTGTTGCCCAACTTTTTCGATCCCTTGACTGCAGCCGCCGGAAAGCAGACCAGCGAGCAGCAAAATGATGAATTTGATTTTTGTAAGCATGAATTGGCACTTAAAAAGAAGTACAGAAAATCTGCCTCGTTCGTTCGAAAAGGCAAAAAAAAAGGCACAACAAATCCCTTTTACTACGTGTGGATTTATTTGTGCCTTGACTTACAGGTCACATCTCAATTGGGCGAGACTACCTGCACGACAGAGCCGCCTAGATTGCATAGGTCAGGCTAAAAGCATCCTATTTTCCCACCTACACGCCTTAAGCTAGAATCGATGCCGATGCATCAATTTTGTGTTCCCGTTTCCGAGCTTGTGCTCATATACGAGATACGCTCGGCAAGTGCAGAAAAAAAGCCGTGGAGTACGGTAAAAAATTACTTCCGCAATTTGCGCGTGCCGCTCTTACAAGGTTCACGTCGCACCGAACCTCAACCTTTATCATCATGCTAAGCCCTATTCTCGCACGCTACCTTTTGCGCGAACACGCTGGACCGTTTGGCTACAGCTTGAGCGTCATTACGATGATCTTTCTGCTCGACTTATTGTTTCGCAGCTTGAATCGGATTCTGAGCAAGGGGCTACACTGGAGCGTGGTGTTGGAATTCCTCGGCTTGAACATGGCTTGGATTGTTGCGACCGCCGTGCCCATGGCAGTTCTCACTGCTACCCTTATGGCGTTTGGACGGCTCGCGGCGGACAATGAAATTGCAGCTCTGCAAGCAAACGGAGTCAGTCCGATTCGACAAGTGATGCCGCTCTTTGGCGCTGCGGCGCTGCTCGCCGTGGCATTGATTTGGTTCAATGACAATGTGCTTCCGAAATGTAATTTTCGGGTTCGTACGCTGGCGACTGAAATCATGCGCAGCAAGCCGAGCATAAGAATCGAGCCGGGGATTTGGTTCAACGAGATTCCTCATTTTGGTTTGCTCGCGCATGCGCTCGACGATAGCGCCGGGTTCACGAAGGCTAGCGGGCTGCTCATCGACGATAATTCCCTCGCGGAAGTGCGACGCACGATTTCGGCGCGGCGCGGCCTGATCCAATCGAATTCTGCGGAAGGCGCGCTATTGCTCACGCTCTTTCAGGGCGAGATTCAGGAAATCAACCTGGCCAAGCCCGCGGAGTTTCGCAGGCTCGCGTTTTCCAAGCATGTCATGGCGATCGGCGCGAATGAATTGGCTGCGCCTGCCAACGAAGTCGAGGCGCGCAATGATCGCGAGAAGAGCACTTCTGAAATGTGGTCGGAGGTGGAAGCTATCCGCCAAGAAATTGCCCGCCGCACACAGCAACTCAATTTGGTTTTGACCAATGAGAGCGGCCTTGCGCGCGCGCGCGCAGCGCTCCTCGCTGAAAAACGGCGGCTCGAGAGTGAAGCCCAAGTTCTGTTGGTGGAGATTCACAAAAAATATGCGATCCCTTGCGCCTGCCTCGTCTTCATTTTGATTGGCGCGCCCCTCGGCACGTTAGCACGGAGCGCTGGAATTGCCATGAGCGGCGGGTTAAGTTTGGGATTCTTTCTCTTCTATTGGGCCTGCTTGATCGGCGGTGAAGCGCTCGCCGACCGCCAGTTCCTTTCGCCTTTCCTCGCCATGTGGTCCCCGAATTTTATCACCGGCATTCTTGGCGTGTTTGTATTTCGTACGGTCGCAGCCGGCAATCTCGCGCCGCCGTCCTCGAAACTCTCCGCATTCTTGCGTTCGCTCTTTGCCGGGAAGAAGGGGGAGCAGGTTCCTCCCCTGCAGGAGAATGCGAACGCTCTCATTCTCACGCCCGCGCCGCAAAGCGCGCAAACGAAGAATGAACTCGAATTGTTCAAGTTCGATGTGGTTGAGCCGGAGTTTGTGCAACGCACGTCTGCCTTGAGCGCCATGGTCGCGCCGCACGCGTCAACTTCTTCAAGCCTGCCGAAAGTACAACGCCTTGAAAAAACCTTGCAAGAGCTCGTGGGGCGCGCGCGTCTTGAGTTTGCTTTGCTCAGCGATCGCAACGGCGTGGTTTTGGCGCAAGGTAGTTATCAAAGTTCGCACGGCTTTGCGCCGCAAGTCAATTTCAACCAACTGGCCGCGCTCGCAGCCACGCAAATGGCGATTGTCCAAGTGCTGGGCAAAGCCCTCGATGAAGAAGGCGAGTTCACTTGTATTTTTCAAGAAGGCGAGCGCTTCAATCTTTTTATTTATGAAATCGATCAGAAGTTGATCTTGACCGTATTGGTCGAAAGAAAAGTCGCGGTGGGGCTTGTGCGCATTCACGCGAACGAAGCGGTTGCAAGTTTGAGGGAAATTTTAACGCCATCCTCCGAAGCCCATGATTAAAACGCAACGTCGCCGCCGGCGACGAACACTTGTTAGAAACGGCGTAATGGGAGCGCTGCTTGGTTTAATGCTTTGCGCTTTCGCGCCGGAGCTGGCGCCGCATGATCCCTTTGCGCACGTTTTATCTCAGCGCTATCAAGCGCCCACTTGGAATCATCTTTTGGGCACGGATCAATTCGGGCGTGATGTTCTCAGCCGGCTGCTCATTGGCACGCGCATTACTCTCGGCCTCGGAGTGGCCGCCACCACTCTCGCGCTCACGCTCGGCATGTTGCTCGGAAGCGCGGCGGGATATATCGGCGGCAAACTAGATGCGCTCATCATGCGCGCCGCCGATCTGCTGCTCGCTTTTCCGCTCATCTATTTGCTCGTTACGTGCGTGGCGTTTTTCGGAGCACACTGGGGCGTTTTGGTTTTGATGATGAGCCTGACTTCATGGATGGACGTGGCGCGTTTGGTGCGCGCCGAAGTGATGTCGTTGAAAGAGCGCGACTTCATCAAAGCCGCGCAGGTATTGGGTTTTCGCCGCCGCCGCATCATTTTTCTCCATCTCCTGCCCAATGCGCTCTCGCCGGTGATTGCCTTTGCCGCGTTGCGACTTGCCGACGTCATTCTGCTCGAATCAAGCCTGAGTTTTCTCGGGCTCGGCGTGCAGCCGCCCGCGGTGAGCTGGGGCAGCGTCATTCGTGATGGCCGTGACGTGCTCGCGAGCGCTTGGTGGATCGCAACATTTCCCGGCTTGGCCCTCGTGCTCACGGCCATCGCCCTGAATCGGCTCGCCGCAGATTTCCGAAAGGGGAGGGCCACATGACGCCGCTTTTGCAGATAGAGCAGCTCGCAGTCCGCTTTGCTGCGAATGGCGCTCCGGAACATATCGTATTAGCGGAGGTGAACCTCGAAATTTTTTCCATGGAATCGCTCGCGCTCGTCGGTGAATCCGGCTGCGGCAAAAGCACGTTAGCCCGCGCCATTTTGCGCTTGCTTGCTCCTCCCGGAAAAATCACCAACGGAAAAATTTATTATCGCGGAGAAGATTTGCTCGCGCTTCCGGAAAAACGTTTGCGCCAAATTCGTTGGAAAGAAATTGCCATGATTTTTCAGGAGACCGGCTCCGCGCTCAATCCTTTGCGTCGCGCCGGCAGCCAAGTTGTGGAAGCGCTCCGTCTCCACTTGGGCTTAAACAAAAGGGCGGCAAAAATAAAAACGCTCGAGCTTTTTGAGTTGGTGGCTTTGCCTGAAGCCACACGCTGCTTTGAGGCGTATCCCCACGAACTGAGCAGCGGCATGAGGCAGCGCGTGCTGATCGCCATGGCGCTCGCGTGCAATCCCAAACTGATTATTGCTGATGAGCCGACCACCGCGCTCGATGCTCGTCATCAACAAGAAATTCTCGCACAACTTTTTGCCCTGAAAGAGAAAGTTGGGTTGGGCTTGTTGTTTATCACGCATGATTTTGGTTTGATTGCGAAATGGGCCGACCGCGTTGCGATTATGCACGAAGGCAGAATCATCGAAGCCGGAGCTAGCGGAGAAATACTTGCGCGGCCACAGCATGCGCACACGATGAAACTCCTCGCCGCGGCAGAGCGCTTTCAGCAACCGGACTTGACGAATCATGCGGCTGCAGCCTTAGATCAGGTCATGCAGAAAGAATCTTTTGAGAGCGCTGGAACTGGCTTCGAGAACTGAAAAAGATACCCACGAAAACGTCGTAGCGCGGGCTTCCAGCCTGCCTGCAGACAGGAGGTCTGCGCTACATTTTCATCATGCTCGGGTGTCGCGTGAGCGGGACATGGCAATTCCTTCTGAATGGCAATTTTGGCGAAGGCGCGATTACCGAATTTGAAAATCCAAGTGCATTGGAGTGCGCTCATGCTCCGCTCAACGCCACTGGTTGAAATCGTTCAGCTCAAGAAATATTATCCGCGCCGCAGCGGGTTTTTCACCCGCTCATCAAATCCGGTGCGGGCATTAGACGAGGTGAGTTTGCAAATCTTTCCCGGTGAAACCGTGGCACTGATCGGCGAATCCGGCAGCGGCAAGACGACGTTGGCGCATTGCCTGTTTCGCCTCACCGCGCCGACGGCAGGCAATATTTTTTTCGAAGGCCGCGACGTGTGGGCGATGACGCGGGAGGAATTGCAGAGCTTTCGACGGCAGGCACAATTCATTTTACAAGACGCGGACGCGGCGCTCAATCCACGTTTAACCGTGGGCCATGCAATCGCAGAGCCTTTGCTCGCGCATAAGCTGCTTGCGCGCAAGCCGGCCCGGCAGCGCGCGTATGATCTGTTGCAACTTGTGGGATTGCATGAGCAGCATTTTCACGCGCTGCCGGCCGAGCTTAGTTACGGCCAGCGCCATCGCGTGGTCATTGCGCGCGCGCTCGCCTTGCAACCAAAGTTCATCGCCGCGGATGAGCCGTTTTCCTCTTTGGACGTCCTCACCAAAAGCCGCTTATGGGATCTGTTCCTCTCCCTGCAGCGGCAATTGGGTCTCACCTATTTTTTCATCTCGCACGATCTCGCGCTCGTGCGGCAATTTGCCCGTCGCCTCGTCGTGATGCAACAAGGGAAAATTGCCGCGACTCAAGCAAGCGCGTTATGCCGCTAAAGGCAAAGCCTGCGGCCTCCGCAGCGGCCGCGTGAGCGGCCTCACCAGATGATGAGAAGGGACAACAATGCGGGGTTCACGCACGGGCGCAACGCCTGTCATTTGCCGTTGAAACCACGCAATGGTTCGCTGCAAGCCCGCGGTCAAACTCACGCGCGGCTCCCAGCTCAGCAAAGCGCGGGCGCGCGAAATGTCCGGCTTGCGCACTTTGGGATCATCGACCGGCAAAGGTTGTTCGATGATCGGACTGGTGCTGCCCGTTAACTTTACGATCTCTTCCGCAAGCGCGCGAATGGTGAGCTCGTGCGGATTCCCAATATTAACCGGTTCGTGACAGTCCGACATCAGCAAACGATAGATGCCCTCGACCAGATCATCCACATAACAAAAGCTGCGCGTTTGCGAGCCGTCGCCGAAAATCGTGATCGGCTCGTTGCGCAAAGCTTGCGGCACAAACGCGGGAATGGCGCGCCCGTCATTGGGGCGCATGCGCGGCCCATAGGTGTTGAAGATGCGGACGATCTTCGTGTCCACGCCATACGTGCGATGATAAGCCATCGTGATCGCTTCGGCATAACGTTTGGCTTCATCATAAACGCTGCGCGGGCCGATGGAGTTGACGTTGCCCCAATACGATTCCGGCTGCGGATGAATCAGCGGGTCGCCATAGACTTCGGAGGTCGAGGCGAGCAAGAACCGCGCACCTTTTTCGCGCGCGAGGCCGAGCGCTTTGTGCGTTCCCATTGCGCCCACGGTCAAAGTTTGAATCGGCCAGCGCAAATAATCCGCGGGACTCGCCGGCGAGGCGAAGTGCAACACGTTGTCGATCTTGCCGGAGAGGTAGAGATAATTGGTGACGTCGTGCTTGATGAAACGAAACCGGCCTTCGTGCAAGTGTTCCAGATTGGCGATGTTGCCGGTAAGAAGATTGTCCATGGCGATCACTTCATGGCCGTGTTGCAACAGATATTCACAAAGATGTGAACCCAGAAAGCCGGCTCCGCCGGTTACAAGTGTGCGAGGCATAACCCATACTCCATTTTAGCTAAGCGTCAATTCGAGTGTAATGAATTTTGATCTTAAAATCGGCAACCGGTAAATCCCAACTCATCACCCCGGCCCCTTTCTCTTGGGAAGAGAAGGGGGAGAGCTGCCCATGCATCAGTTGTCTTTTCTCCCCTTCTCTTTTTAAGAGAAGGAGCCAGGGGGCAATGCCGTTTCCTTTGTAGCCTTGCCCCCTTGTGGGGCACTGAAAATGTTGAACGTTCATCGGCCCACAAGGGGCCGGGACTACGAAATATCGCCTAAGGAAACGGCATTGGGACAGGGGATGAGTTAGAATCTGCTTATTACCGATTTTGATCGTCAAATTTCATAACGCAGTTCATTAAAAATGACCGGAGCCTCAACTGAAGCTCCGGTCTGGCTGTGAGGAAGAGAGAGTGAAGAATTTTTGTGTCTCCGCCACTGCGGAAGCTCAAAGCAAGATTTCTTCCCGTTTGATAAAGCGTTTGTGCCACAGCTCCAAGCTCAACATGCGCCACATTTGTTCGGGATGTTGCGCAATCAGCGCGCTGAGATTTTGCCCAATCATGGTCTTGTTGAGATAGGGATTGTCGCTTCGTTGGAACAAGTCCGTAATGATCTTCTGCGAGCTGTGCAACCAATCCTGCAAAGGAAAAGGATATCCCATCTTTTGCCGGCGCCACGTAATCTTCGGCGGCAACACGTCAGCCATGGCCTGGCGCAAAATCCATTTCAACCAACCGTCGCGAATGAGCAAGCTCACCGGCAATTGAAAAGCAAATTCGACGAGCCGGTAATCCAACAGCGGCGCGCGCACCTCGACCGGAATCGCGAGCGAGTTCTTGTCATTCGAAAGCAGCCAGTACGGCATTTTCAGCTCGGTCATGTTGGAATAGAGTTGTGCTTCCGTGGTGGCGCCGTTGGACTCACGCAGGGGCATCCGCGCGAGGCCGTTGTTGAGCAAGCTGCGCATCGCCAAGCCATTGCCGCTGGCTTTGGGGAAAAACTGCTGCCAGGCTTTAGCCAGCAGCTCATGGGCCGAAAGCTCGGAAAAGTTCATAAAGTTTTTTCTGAATGCTCCCACCTCGCCGCGTTTGAGCAAGTCGCGCAGATAGCGATAGAAATACTCTTTGCGATAGCCGGCAAACACTTCGTCGCCGCCCGCGCCATAAAGAATCACGCGAATGTTGGCGTCGTGCATCAGCCGCCAAACCGCTTGCTGCGTGTGCAAATTCGGCGAATGGAACGGCTCTTCGTGCAAAGCGACGAACTCATTCACGTCGTTCCAAAACCAGCGCTCCGGGGAGCGCACGACGTGATAATCCATGTGAAAGCGCGTCGCTACTTCGCGCGCGTATGGCTCTTCGTTCCACTGCGTTTGCGGATATTCAACCGTGAAGCACGAAAGCGGCGTCGCATGCGCCGCGCTCGCGAGCCCGGCGATGGAGGAAGAATCAAGCCCGCCGCTGAGCTCGACGCCGAGGCCCACGTCTGCGCGCATGCGAATGCGTACCGCGTCTTCAAGAATGCCGCGCAAGGCTTTGGCGGCTTCGGCCGGCGTAGCCGTGGCGAGCGCGCCGTTGCGGCTCGATTGCAATTCCCAGTACTTTGAGGAAACCGTTTTGCCGTTCGCGTTGATGCGCAGCACCGAGGCGGGCGGCAGGCTTTCGATGCCTTCATAAAACGTGTGCTGCGCGAGGTCGCGATAGCCGCTCGTGAGATAATCAAACACGGCGCGCTCATTCACGGCGACTTCGGCGTCGAGCGTTTGCAGAATGGCTTTGATCTCCGAAGCGAAATACCAACCGTAGCGGCCGCGATGCAGGTAGATCGGTTTTTTGCCGAGACGGTCGCGCGAGAGAATCAGCTCGCGTTTGTTGAAATCATAAATCGCAACCGCCCACGTGCCATTGAGTTTGGCAAAACATTTTTCGCCCCAATAACCATAAGCTTTGAACAAGACTTCCGTGTCGCAATCGGTATGAAAGGCTAGACCCTTCGCCTCCAGCTCGGCTTTGACTTCTTTATAATTGTAAATGAGGCCATTGAACACGCCGCCGATTTTGCCATGGGGATCGAAATAAGGTTGATGTCCGCCAACCGTTAAATCGAGAATGGCGAAGCGGCGATGGCCGAGCACGAGATCAAAATGTTCCTGATTCATATCATTGATCAAGCGCTGCTTTTGGCGAATCTCCGCGACTGAATCGGGACCCGCGGCGAGCTGATAGCCGCCGGTCTTCGTGTTGATCAAACAATAGCCCTCGTCGTCCGGCCCGCGATGTCGAATCGTATCGGTCATGCAGTGAATCCGGCCAGCCATGCCGGACTGCGGGCCATCATACAGAAAGATTCCTGAAATTCCACACATACTCTCTTCACTCTTTTTTTGTTAGCACAAAAGCCCAATGCGGACGAGCCGCAACCGAAAAGCTGAACACGGAGAAAACAGAGTCAACAGAGATATTCATAAATGGAAAACTCACTTTTGCTTTGTAAGCTCCGGTTACTCTGTTTTCTCCGTTTAGAACATCTTTGCTTTTTTGCACGCATTTGACTGCTAAGACATTCGCTTTCTGAAAATGGAATTGGTAAGTAAGCGGATAAAACAGAAAGGCTTTATCCGCTTACAAAAAACTGAGCCGTTTAAAACGCCGGCCGCGGCACGCGTTTCTGCGTGAGCGTTTTGAGCCATTGCGCAAAGACGAGCGGGAAGAAAACCGCGTCTTCCACAACGTAGCGACGCCAGTAGCGGCTCGGGCTTTCGATTATGCGATAGAGCCATTCCAAACCGCTGCGCTGCATCCAATAGGGCGCGCGCGCGGTGCAACCGGCAACGTATTCGAAGGAGGCGCCGATGCCGACGCTCACGGGAACTTGCAGCGCGTGCATGTGGCGAGAAATCCATTTTTCCTGTTTGGGCGCGCCCAAGCCGACGAAAAGAATATCCGGTTGCGCCGCGCGAATCATGCCCGCGATTTTTTCATTCTCTTCGCGCGAGTCGAAGAAATCGTATGGGGGCGAATATGTGCCGACGACTTTAAGCCCCGGATGCCGTTGCTCCAACTCTGCGGCGGCAGTTGCGGCAATGCCGGGCGCGGCGCCGAGAAAGAAAAGACGATGGCCTTTCTCCGCGGCGCGGGCACACAGCGCTTCAAAGAGATCGGTGCCGTTCACGCGCTCGACGAGCGGAGCGCCAAGAAATTTTGCCGCCCAGAGCAGCGGCACGCCGTCCGGCACGGATAAATCTGCGTCGCGATAAATTCGTTTGAACTCTTCGTCCTTGCGCGCTTTAATCAAATGATCGACGTTGGGCGTGATGACGATGCGCGGCGCGCGTTGCGCGATGAACTCCTCGATCTTCGCGATGGTTTCCGCCATGCTGACGCGATCGACTTTGATGCCGAGAATATCGGTTTTCATGATTCTGCTCCTAAATTCGCTCAACAATGCGTGAATTCAATGGCGCTCGCATGCGCTGGTGAAGTTTGTGCAAGCGGCTTTGCCGGCGCGGAAGATTCGCGCTTCGCCCACGCGCACAATTGCCGCAACCGCGCGAGCTGTTCTTCGCGAAGGAACTTGATGAACTCGACATCGGCAATACGCGGTTCACGGCGAACGAGCGCGCGCAGGTAACCAAGTGCGATAGAGAAACCGATGACGCCGTAAGGCCTCTCGCTCATGCGATAGATACAGCGCGCGAGCACGAAGAGCGGGTGCGAGCCGTAATAATGCTCGCCCATGCCGGTTTTCATCTTTCCCCATATGATGCCTTTGGCAGTGCCCATTTGACGCAGGTGAATCACCACCAGATCGGGGTAGTTGGCGGTCTCCCAGCCGCGCATGCGCGCGCGATAAACGTCGATCGTGTCCCAGCCGAGATGCGGCTCCAAACCGCCGATGTCTTCAAAGCACGCGCGGCGATACAGTTTGATGGGGCCAACCACAAAGTCTTTCGCGACTTTTTCCTGCACGAGTTTGCCGTTTGCCGTTTGCATAAAAGTGACGCCGCTCGCCATGCCCAAACGCGGCCGCACCGCAAATTCGCGCAGCAGTGTCACGAAGTAATCCGGCGCAAATTCCAAATCGCCGTCCATCTTGCACACAAAATCCGGCTGCTTGTCTGTAAGCTGCGCCAGGCCGTCGTTGAACGCTTCGACCACGCCTTTGCCCGGCTCGCGAAAGCCGCGATCGTTGCGCTGCATAACTTTGATCCACGGATATTGCGCCGCGGCGGCTTCGGCGATTTTAAGCGTGCTATCGGAAGAGCCATCGTCGACGATGATCCATTCTTGCGGCCGCTGCATCTGCTGCACGACCGATTGAATCGTGCGCTCGAGATATTTGGCTTCGTTGCGCACCGGTGAGATGATTGCATATGTGCCCAGCATGATTTTCGTCCTTCTCTTCTTTTTATTTCAAGTTCAACGCGCGGCTCGTTCACGCAAACAGGATCTGCAAATTGCCGGCGAAAAATCTCGCCGTCCATCTTGAAACGCGCGCAGTGATCGGTTCTTCATTTAGCTCATCGTGCTCATGATCTTGACGCGCGGCGGCGCGGCGTGAAATGTTGCGCAGCAGTTGTTCCGCGTTCGTTTCCAGGTTATGATGCAGCTCGATGTGACGCCGGCCTTCCCTGGCCAAATCCTGCCGCAGCTTTTCATCAACAATCAAGCGGCAGATTGCTTGCGTCAACGCTTCCACTTCCGCGGGTGGAACCAACAGCCCGGTTTGCTCGTGTTGCACCAATTCCGGAATGCCCGAAACACGGGTCGAAATCACGGGCACCTGCATCGCCATGGCTTCCATGAGCGTGGTGGGAATGCCGTCGCGGTCGCCGGATTCGTCCAGCACGCACGGCATGACGAAGAGATCTGCGCGCTGCAAGTATTTTTTCACGTCCGTTTGCGCGCCGAGCAAACGCACTTTCTCCTCCAAATTGCCCGCGGTGATGGCGGCTTGCAACGCGGCGCGTTCCGGCCCTTCGCCGATGATTTGGCAGCGAAAAGCAATGCCGCGCTCCGCCAAACGCGCGCACGCGCGAATGAGATGAATAAAACCTTTTTTGGGCACGAGCCGTCCGATCGCCAAAATCACGGGCGCGTCGCTTTTGACCGCAGCCATCGGCGCCGGCTCAAAATGCGTCAAGTCGATGGCCACGCGCTGCACGCGCAGCTTCGCCGGATTTTCGAGCGCATAGTTGTTGAGGAGGTGCTCGCGATTGTATTGCGAAATCGTCAGCGGCAACTGCGCCGCATTGATCTTGAGGTCGAGCATGAGCGGGTCGGAATAAATGTCCTGCGCGTGGCAAGTGAAACCAAAAGGAATGTCGCTCAACGCGCTCGCGGCCAGCGCCACGCTCGAAGGGCCGTTGGCAAAATGCGCGTGAATGTACTCCACACCGCGCTGCATACAAAGATGCGCGAGATAAGCGCCTTCGAGGAAATGCAACGCGAAGCGCTTCAGGCCGCGAAAATTTTTCGGCGCGCGCAGCATGAAGAGTTTGAGCGTGCCGAAGAATTTGCGCGGGCGCGTCGCCGCCAATTTTAAAACTCCACTCATGAACCGCGCCGGTTGGGGCGGCCACAAATATGTCGTTTCCTCTAGCAAGTGTTGCGCATCAACCGGCAGCGGCTCTGCGAGCGGACGATGTATTGAAAAGCACGCGACTTCAGCGCCTTGTTTGCGCAGCTCGAGAACTTCGCGAAACACAAACGTCTCCGACAATTTCGGGAAGCGCGTGACGATGTATGCTATGCGAACCATGTTATTCCTCTTTTCATTTTTGGTTTTGGTTACAGCCCGCTCTCACGCAAGAGCAATGCCAAGGAAAATCGAGCCGGGCGTTGCAAGGCCGTTCTGTATTCTTGCAGTTTAGGAAAGCAGGAACAAAACCTCGTTGCGCGCCGGGCTTCGCGCCGGCAAATCGGCACGTTTTATTCTAGCACGCGCGCGCAAACTGGAATGAAGCGTAACAAAACCCCGCCGCTTTGTTTACGCACTTGCACAATAAACGAAGTAATCATTTTCAAAATGTCCTTCTGTAAGAAGCTGCCCTCGTGCTTGCGACCCCCTCAAAAGCAGGATGCGGCTCAAGTGTTTGGAAAGTTTCTTCCGACTGACAGATGGAATGGAGCTGCAACGCAACCCGCAGCGTGCTAAACAGGCAGAAAGGCTTTATGACTTCAAGGATTTTGCTTCAACTCATGGGCGTGAGCGTTGGCGTTTGTTGGTCGGCGCTCGCGCATGGGCAAACCACCGTCACGATTGATGGCAGCGCCACGTTTCAAACCCTGCGCGGCTGGGGAGGAAATACTTACGGTTGGACATTGAATGAATGGAACGGCTGGGAGAACGATAAAGTCTATGAGGTTGCCTACAACGAATTGGGAACGACGCACCTGCGTTTGGTTTCCGAGTTTGAATGCTGGGAGCCGGAGAACGACGACGACGATCCGCATCATTTTAACTGGGACTATTTCGAATCGCGCTTTCAGCAAACCGACACGAAAAGCCTGCTCGTGCAAAGCGACTTCAATATGATGCACATGATCACGAATACTTTTAGGAAGCAATTGCTCATCGGCATTTGGAACGTGCCCGATTGGATGGTGCGCGATCCCGCAAAAAAAGATCATCGCCGCTTGCCGAGCACGCGCTACACGGAGTTTGCCGAATCGGTTGCGGCCTATCTGCTGTGGGCGCGCGCGCGGCGCGGCGTTGCGATTCACGAAATCGTTTTGGCAAATGAGCCGGACGGCACGTACCTCGAGTATTCGCCGGAAGAGCTGCGCGAGGTGATCAAAACCGTGGGCGCGAAATTCCAGCGCGAAGGCCTCGCGACGAAGATCGTCGCGCCGGATTTGGCTTCACCTTATTTTGATCCCGACCTTTGGATAACGGCCTTGCTTGCAGATTCCGTCGCGGCTTCGTACTTGAGCGCGATTTCTTACCACACGTATTACGTTGAGGACAACCCGGACGTGTGGAACGAAAAGTTTGCGCGTATCGCCGAGCTTGCGGCGCGAAAAAAACTGGAAGTCCATTATACCGAGATCGGCACGACCCCGTGGAATATTCCAAACACTTCCTGGCCGTGGGCGTTTGATTGCGCACAGATGTGGCACAATGCGCTCACGTGGGGCAACGCGAGTTTGGGCTATCAATGGGCGCTCTTGGGAAGGGATTACGTCGTGAATCCCGATGCCACGCGCAATCCCATCTTTTACGCGCTCGCGCAATTTTTTCATCACATTCCCGCAGGCGCGTTGCGCATTGCGGCGCATGCGAATTACCGCGAGCTGCTCGTGAGCGCGTTTCGGCACGCCGAAACACAACGTGCGCAGATTATCTTCATTAACCGCGCCGCGCTGCATTTGGAGGCGGAAGTGGATTTGCATAACCTGCATCTGCAAGCTCTCGAGGCCTACCGCACTTCACAAAGTGAAAAACATATTCGCGTTGCGGTCGAGCCAATTGTCGGTCAGCGCTTTCATTTGTACCTTCCCGCTCTTTCGATCACCACGGTGACGGGAACGACGGCAACGCCGGAGGATTCCGTTCCGCCCGCGCCGCCGCGCGATGTGAAAATCAATGAGAACTGAAGCGACTCGGGCTTTTTTGTCAATGAATCGCCGGGGGACGCGACCACGGCAAACGCCGCTTGCTTTCAATCACCAGCAAACGGCGTTTTGTTTTCGAAAACAACGTTCTTCGTGATGAAAAAAGTGTTGCGTGCGTGGCACTCGCAACGCGAGGTCGTTTGTGTTGAAGAACGTAAAGCAGGAAGAAGAGGAGAAAGGCAAACGAGAAACAAAACGGGCCGGAATAATGACAAAGGCACAGATCGAGGGTAACGATCTGTGCCCTGGTCGATTTGAAGAGCATGCGCGCCGTTGCGCCGTGCGTTCGTGTTAGCGTCTAAAGAGTCCAACCTGTGCAAAATAAGCAAAGATTTTTACACGGAGAAAACGGAGTAAACAGGAATTAAAAAGTCAAAGAGAACTTCCCAATCATTGTCTCCTCTGTTTGCTCTGTTTTCTTCTGTCGGGCTTTTGGGTTGCGGCTGGTCCGCATTGCGTTGCTCGAAGGAGTACGCACCTCAGCTTGAGGGCGTTCATCGTGGTGCTTTGATCGGCGCGCGCGCAGCGCAAAAAGCTAGTGGACTGTTACTTTAATTTTTGTAGTCCCAACCCCTTGTGGGGTGCTGTCGCAGCCAATAAATTCGCGGTTTGCAACAATGCCCCACAAGGAGGCAGGACTACAAAATCACGGTAACAGAACACTAGCGCGTGGCCATCGCCGATATTGGTGCGGCCTCCGGTCGCAGCGAGAATTTTTTTGAGAACAGCGTCGCGCGCAATTTTCCCAACTTGTATGCGACTCTTCTTTTTATGTCGGCGAGAAAGGGCAACGGATCGCTCCACGAAAAGTCCGCGTAAGTTTTTTTGCCGCGCACCGAACGCCACCATTCTCCGAACGTCAGCTCGCCGCGTTGCCAGTAAATGCGCGCGGAGCGCAAATCTTCAAGCACGCACATCCACTTTACGCCGCGATACTGCTGCTTGCGATTCTCCGGCAAAGGTCGGCCCGTTTTATCACAGTACATCGTGTAAAGCAGCTCAACGCCGCTCGCTTCGGCGAGCGCCGATCTTCCCGTGGGCCGACCGATGTTCGGCTCGATGATATAGTGCTTGCCCGTTCGCGCATCACGTTTCATTTCCAAATAGCCCAAGCCGTGCCATGCCTCTTTTTTGAAGAGATCGAGCGCGGCGTGCAGCACGACGTTGTTGCGGCATTCTTCACCCAAGCTCGTGCTTCCGGTTTCGGGCGGCCACTGGCGCAGCTTGCGCGCTGTGAACGTCACCAGCGGTGCGGCCTGGGCGTCGAAATAGCAGTTGCACGAATAGAGATTCGAATCCGGCCCGGGGATCCATTCTTGCGCGATCAAGAGCTCGGCCCAATCGCAGCACTCCTCATACTTCTCCAAAAACTCCGCCGCGCTCGTGAGTTTGTAAGCCTTGCTCGTGGTGTGCTGCTCCCACTTCGCGGTTTTCATCGGCGGTTTCAGAATGCACGGAAAATTTAACTGCTTTGCCGCGGCTTCGGCTTCGCCGCGATTGCGCAGCAGAAACGTTTTCGGAATGGGCAGCTTCTCTTGCAGCGCATATTCGAGAAAGCTGAGTTTGTTCATGAGCTTTTCCACCACCTCCGCCTTCGGCAACGCGAGGTGATAATAAGGCGCGAGCGCGGCGCGATGCCGCGAGATACGCAAGACGCACATATCCGTGCAAGGAAACAACACCGCTTTCTGCGTGAGTTGCTTGCCTAAATTCACCAAGCCCGTGATAAACTCGTCGCGCTCGGTTTCCAAGTACACAATTTTTTCGCACGCATTGGTGCGGCAGAAGAACATGTCCTTGTGCCGCGCCACGCCGATGACCGGAACTCCGCGCTTTGCGAGCAAGCGCGCGGTTTGCAGCCCGGGGTAATCATCCAGGCCCGCGACCACGGCATATGGGAGAGCTTTTTTGTTGCGATGAGATAGCATGATGGCTCCTTGTGTCGCATTATTCGTGTGATATGCGCTTCGCTGCTATGTTGCATGCTGGGCATTTGCGAGTCCTCTCACAGTGTGGCATCTTGGAAGAGCCTTCCCTAGCGCTCGGGCAGTTCCATTCAGGAGAAGATAGCAAAGGCGAGCGAAGAGCATTCGTCTCAAAATAATTTAGTTTCGTGAGGGCCTTGTCGCTTCCGCGCGTACGATGCTTTCAAATGAGCTGAATTGAAAGCCTGCGGCGGCGAGATAATCGGCAAAGGCCATCGAAAATTTTTTCGCGCCTGAATAGCAAAGATGGTCGCCGTCGAGAAAATCCTCGTCGCGCAGCTCTTCGAGCAAGACCGTGTGCTCCGCGTTGAATACTTTCACGCCATGCCGCGCCTGTGCTTCATTCAAGGCCGCACAAAATTCTTCGTAGCTCGCTTTGGCTTTCATGCCCGCGAGAAAATTTTTGTGCATGGGCGGATTGGCGACGACAAACGGAATTTTCTCTTCCTGCAAGTAGGCAATGGTCTTGAAAAAATACTGTCTTTGTTTTTCCACCGGCGCAAGGCTGAAAAAGCCGTGATCTTTGTTGCAATCAAACTGGCGGGTGTCAACGTAATGCTTGTTGTTGACGAGATAACCGTTTTCGACCTTTTCGATCTCGCGCCGCATTTCCGCGCCGACTTGGCCAGTGGCGATTCTTTTCATCAAACCGGCGAACAAGTATTTCTTTCTGCCCGCGGAGGTGAGCGCGCCCAAGTTGCTGCTTTTGTAAAACATCGCGAGCAGATTGAGCGGGTTCGCAATGAACAGCGGCGAGTATTTGCCGTCGCTCACCGGATAGCGAAACATTTGCGCGTCCGTGCCGAGCACCACGAGTTGGGGCGGCTGTTCGCGCCGCGCCAACAAGTCTTTCAGCAGAAAATATCCTTCAAACGGCGAAAGTTGATAGACGCCGTAGTTGAACGCTGTGGCTCCGAGTTTCTCCGCAAACACGGAAGGCACAAAGCCGTCTGCGGTTTGCGAATCGCCGAGGAAGAGAATATCGACTTGCTCCAACCGATCATAGTCGTCTTTGCTCTCCACAAACGCAGCGTAATCCGCGGGCCTGCCCAAATCGAGCAAGCAGGAGAAAGCAAGATCGAGCGCGAAGATAATGCTCAAGAACGCGATGAGCTTTATGAAAAACTTTTTCATTTTGGGCTCCTCAAAATTGGAAGTAAATAAACTGCTGTCCGCTTGCTGAGCTGAGGTAAAGAATCGCGAGCGTCACTGCCACGTAAGCGGGCCAGCGCACAAGCGCGGGCTTGCGCGCCAAAGACAGGATGAAGGGCTGTTCTTTTTCCGCGTAATGCGCCAATTCCAAAATCGCGATGAGCAGGAGATTGAGCGCGAGCGCGCCGGGCGTGATAAAAGCAAAGACGCTTGCCAGCGGCGCGGACACGAACAGATTTTGGAGCAGCAGCAATGCGTCGGACAAGTTATTGGCGCGGAAGAAAAGCCAGCCGAGATTCACGAGGCCGAACGTCGTCAGCACTTGCAGCGCCTTTAGCGCGAACGGTCGTTTGCTCAAACCGAGGAGCTGGAGCAGCGCGTCTTTATAAGGCCGCGAGATAATGGCGAAGATCAAATAGAAGCCGTGCAGCGCGCCCCAAATGATGAACGTCCAATTCGCGCCGTGCCACAGGCCGCTGATGAGAAATGTGATGAAGAGGTTGTAGTACCAACGCCATTTGATCGCGCGATTCCCGCCGAGCGGAATGTAAACATAATCTTTGAACCAGGTCGAGAGTGAGATATGCCACCTCTTCCAAAACTCGGAGATCGATACCGCGGAGTAGGGCCTGTCGAAATTCTTCATCAAGTCCACGCCGAATATTTTAGCGGCGCCGATGGCGATATCAGAGTAGCCCGAAAAATCGCAGAAAATTTGAAACGCAAAGAACACGGTGGCAAGCACGATTTGCACGCCGTGATATTCCGCGGGATTGTTGTACACGAAATTGACCGTGGCCGCGAGGCGATCGGCGATGACCACTTTTTTGAAGAAACCCCAGAGCATGAGGCGCAGCCCGTCGGTGATGCGTTCCGCCTCAAACCTCGCGCGCAAACTTTGCAATTGCGACATGAGATTGCTCGAACGCTCAATCGGGCCGGCGACAAGCTGAGGAAAGAACGTCACAAACAATGCGAACTTGCCGAGATGGCGCTCCGGCTGAACCACGCCGCGATACACGTCAATTGTATAGCTCAATGTTTGGAACGTGTAGAATGAAATGCCGACCGGCAAAAGCAGGTTGACCATGGGCACGGCGTATGAGAGATGAAGCGTCTCGAACAGGGCGCGCAAACTTTCATTAAAAAAGTTGAAATACTTGAAAGTGAACAGCAGGCCGAGATTCGTCACGAGGCTGAACCAGAGATACTTCTTGCGCTTGGTTTGCTCCGGCGTCGCGCTCATCTTGAGCGCGACGAAGTAATCGATGAAGCTCGGGAACACCATCAATACGATATACTCCGGCCTCCAGCACATATAAAAATAGCAGCTCGCGGCAAGCAGCAGTAGCCAGCGCCATTTAATCGGCGTCAGGAAATATGCCGTGACGACCAGGGGAAAGAAGACGAGAAATTCATATGAATTGAATAACATGATTGCACCGCTGGGTTTTGTCTGGCGTTTGATTTTGGGGGACTGATTTGGAGCGCCACCTCGCAACCGTCATTCGTATCGATAAGGAAGTTTTTTGCAGAATGACAAATTGAGAGGAAGTTGTTAACCAACGCGCTCTAAGCATAATTCGCTTATGCCGTCATTTCGTAAACACGCTCCGGCCTGGCCACCGTGACGCGCGGCCGGCTCTCGGTTTGATGAACAAACTGCTTGTGCCACGCCTCCACCGTGAAAATCCGCCCGATTATTTCGGCAAAATTTCCAGTCCGATTCATGTGCTCGTCGAGGAGAATTTGCAGGCCGCGACGATTGAACAGCCGCGAGCCTTCCGGCCAGCGTTCGATGAGCATCGAGCTGATTTTTTTCTGCAGCTCCGGCGAGGTCCGAATCATTTCATCGTAGTCGATCATCTTGCCGGAACTTGCCGGCGCTTGCCGGTGCAGCAAACGATTGGCGCGCCGGCGCAAGGCTTTGGTCGCGCGCCGCAGTTGCGTTTTTTTGAAGCTCGCGGTCAACGGCAAGCCCGTGCGTTCCCATGGCATGCGCGCGAGCGCCGGCGCCAAAGCATGAATCGTGTGGCGTTGCAGCGGCTTGTCGGAGCTGCGCTGCAGCGGCGTCATGATTGCGATCAAATCGAGCATTCTTTTGTCGAAGAATGGGCAGCGCACTTCGACCGTGGTGCGCAGCAGGTGCGGACCAAACGCCGAAAAGCGAGGTTGAAATTCTTCCAGCCAAAACCGATCGAGCACTGTCGTCGCCTCGCTGGCCTTGCTTGGTTGCGCGCGCACGAACTCCTCAATGAAATCGACTTCCGGTTCAAAAAGCGCTTGCGCTTCCGCATTGATCAAATCAATCCGTTGGCGCGAGCCGAGGGCAAAGCCATTGAGGTTCTGACCTTCGACTTCGGCGCGCAGCCAACGCGTAGGATCGGTCCGGCGCAGGAGCCGCCGCCAAAGCAAATCTTCGGGATCGTACAAGCTGTCCAGCGGCGTGATGCCGTCATAAACCACATTCACCGAGGCTGCAAGGCTTGGCAGCAAGCGCTGCACGTTGGTGTGGAAGCAATTGAACATGCCATCGGCGATGTACACCGAGCGCTCCAGACTGGTCGCGGCTTCCGCGGCCACGATCGGGCTAAAGAGATTGGGATAGCCTGCGATTTCTGCGAGCCGCTGCGCAATCTCCGCGTCTTTGCATCCGGGATTGCCGATGGTAAAGGTCGAGACTTCGCGTTGGTGTGTGTACAGCGCGGACAAAATCAAGCGTGAATCAACGCCGCCGCTCAAGGGCAGGCCGAGAAGATGGTCACCGCCGGCTTGCTCGCGCATGACTTCCATCCACGTTTCTGCAAAGCGCTGCGCCATTTCTTTTTCGCGGCTCTGCGCGTGCGTTTGAAAATCCATTTGCCAATAGCGTTGAATCTCCAGCCGGCCTTGACGAAACACGGCAAACGCGCCGGGCGGCAAAGTGTGGACGTCTTTGAAAAAAGTGCGTTGGCCGATGCAAAAGCCGTGACGCAAAAAACTGAGCAGGCCTTGATAGTTCATATCCCGCGAAACCCACGGCAACGTGAGCAAGGCTTTGACTTCGGGCGCAAAGGCGAGCTTGTCGTTGTGCTGCGCGTAGTAAATCGGGCGCAAGCCGCCGCGATCGCCGCTCACCAGCAGCTCTTGTTGCAGAGAATCCCACAGCGCCAATTGAAAGAGGCCGTTAAAGCGATGCAATGCCGCAGCGCCCCAGCGCATGAGCGCACGCAACACGACGCTGGCCTGCATTTCCGCGGTTGGCTCCGGCAGGTCAGTCAAGCCCAATTCCTTTTGCAGCTCCGTTGCGTTATAAAGCTCGCCTTCGAACGCGAGCATGTAGCGACGATTTTCGCTCATCACGCAACGCGGCATACGCGTAAAGGCGCCGAGGCTGACAATGCCCAGCGTCGCGCCTTGCCAATTCTCTTTGACCCATTGATACCACGGAAAGTGGATGAGCGGCCCGACCATGTTTTCCACGGAACGATTGGCGGTCTCGGAACGCATTCCGGTTTGAACGATACCTAAGATTCCTGGCATATTTTCCTCTGCACGAATGAAGCGAGTTCAAAAATATATGAGAGCAGCTTGCGATAAAATTTTTGTTGATGACAGTCAAGTTGTTGCCGTGCCTCCACGCAAGAGAAATGCCATAAGAATCGCGACCACTACCGCGGGAAGGCGCGTTTGTGATCAAATGATTTAATTCACACGCGCAGCGTGACGCAGCAAAATTTCGCGCAGGCATGCAATGAAGCCGCAACGTTTCTTTGCAGCAGACTAGCTTGTCAGGCTTCGGCTGGAACAAAATGTTGCGTTCAATGAACACGAGGAGCGACGAAACTGTACATCGGCATAAATTCTTTTTGCGGCAAAGATGCGTGATTTTATGCCAGCGCGATTACGCAGTTTCTCTGCCAGCGAGTACCTCATCATATTGTATTTCAACCCGATCAAATGTGATGTTCGGCCGCCAACTTTTAGATCAGCTTCTCGATGAAAAGCCATTCTCTCCTTCGAAGCATCACCCGCTCTTTCCATAAGCTCGGAACGACGCCTCATCTTCTCCTGTCACAAACTGCCCGAACCCGCGCCGTGATTGCAAAGGATGTCGCGCGTTGGATGGAAATCGTCGGCGAGGAATCGCGCGCGTGTATTTCCCAATGGGACAAGTTGGTTTGGTTGATCCGATTTTATCCGGAATATCGCAACTTGTTTTATTATCGTCTTGCGGAAGGGCATACGACGCTGGTGGGCAAGGTCTTTATAAAAATCGCGAGGCGGCTCTATCGGCCGATGGACACGCTGTATATTTACACGCCCGTGATCGGCGCCGGGCTTTTTATTCAACATGGCTTCAGCACCATCATTACCGCGAAGAGCATCGGCGAAAATTGCTGGATCAATCAACAAGTGACCATCGGCTTTGTTGAGGGCAGCGATTGTCCGACAATCGGCAATAACGTCAAAATCACCGCGGGCGCGAAAGTTCTCGGCAGCGTCACGCTCGGAGATAATGCCGTGATCGGCGCGAATGCGGTGGTCGTGAAAAACGTTCCGCCGAATTGCACGGTGGTGGGTGTGCCGGCTTATATCGTGCGGCGCGAAGGGAGAAGAGTGAAAGAGGCGTTGTGAGTTATGCTATTAAACGCGAAAGCTGTGCAGAGAACGCCATGACTTCAAATGGCAGAATGATTCATCGGCACAGTAATGACGTAATCAGGCTGCCGAAAAATTATTCTGCCTGTTTGGCTGCGGCTCGCCCGCATTGGGCCATTGCGTTATGAAGTTTGACGATCAAGTTCGGTAATGCCGCATCCCTCCCAACTCATCCCCCCGGTCCCCTTCTCTTGGGAAGAGAAGGGCGAGTGCAGGTTTGAAGCCTTGAACTTCTCCTTCTCTTTTTAGAGAAGGGGATCGAGGGGGTGAGTTGAAGTTAGCGATTACCGATTTTGATCGTCAAACTTCTCAAGGGCGAATTTCTTAGACGCCCTCGCATCGGGTTTTGAAAAAAGCTCCGGCATGAGCTTATGAATCGAACACGCAAGTAGCGCAATTGCCCATAGGTGATGGGGAATGTGTTGAAGTAATTGAAGAAAGCCGCGAGCCAGCAGGCCTTGCGGTCGCCCGTCTCGCGATAGAAGTAGCGCGCTTTCTTCAAAAAGAAAAGTGCGGGCAAAGCCACGGCCAGAGCGCCGAGCGCCGGGCTGGGCTGCAACAACAAGAGTGCGAGCAGCGCGAGAAACGCAAGCGTTTGCAGATTCATCTTCAAAACGTATTCTTGCGGCAGGGGCCACGACCAATCGAAGTAGCGCATAATCATCTCCATTTCATAATAGCCGTCGCGCACACCGCGGCGCCAAAAATGGCCGAGCGATTTCATGTCCATGTCATGGCGCGCCATGAGCGCAGGAATGCGGACGATTTTGAAATTTTGCCGGCGCAGCCGATAGCCGAGATCGATTTCTTCCGCGCCGAATAACGATGCATCATAACCGCGCAACGCGCGCAACACCGCAGTGCGAAACATGCCGCCGCCGCCGGGCGCTTCGATCTCACCAAGCGCCGCGGTCTTCCAGCCGATATCGAAAAAACGATTGTAACAAGTCTTCTGCGGATTGATCTCCAGCAATCGCCCCACCACGGAGGCGACGCGCGCGTCGGCAAAAGCCGGCAGCGCGTGATTCAACCACTCCGCATCGACCGTCATGTCGCCGTCAACGAAATGAACATACTCGCCGCCGGCAGCCTGCAATCCCGCGTTGCGCGCCATGCCGGGCGTGGACGGTTGCTGCTTGAGCGCAATGGTTGTGATCGGAAATTGCCGCGCCACGGCTAACGATCCATCCGTGGAATCGTTATCCACAAAAATGATTTCTTTTTGTTCTGCGGGGTAATTCACGCGCATGATGGATGCAATGCAAGCGGCCAAGTGTTTTTCCTCGTTGCGGCCGATGATGACGAAAGAGATTTTGGGATAAATTTTCATAACGCGGTTTCTCTCCGGCTGATTGTTCTTCCAGCACACGCTGCAGAATTTCGTTTCTATGCGATCGTACTCTCGCCCCAATGCCGTTTCCTTAAGTAGTCCCACCCCCCTTGTGGGGTGCTGTAACGTGTGCAGAATTATCGGCCCACAAGGGGCCGGGACCACAAAAAATCGCTTAAGGAAACGGCATTGAGTCTCGCCCCTTTGCGGACCCAGGTGTCAAGCTAAGGAGACATGGACCAAACAATTCCCCCCTTGAGGGGGGCCAAGGAGGTGTCGCTCGGCATCGTGAGTCAAGTGAAAAGCAGTTTGAAAAGCATTAAAACGTGTGATGATGTTTGAATAGCATCATCGCCTAAAAGAACACCCCCCTCAAGGGGGGAATACGTTGTGCGAATCCGCTTAGCTTGACACATATGCCCTTTGCAGGACATCGTTGCAAGCACGAGTTTATTTCGCGAACAGACATTTGCGTTTGAGTTGCACCGGTCCGGCTTGCAGGACGTACATGTACGCGCCGCTCGCGAGATTCTTTGGCTCAAACTTCACCGTATGCCTCCCGGCGCCACGCCAGCCATGCAGCAGCGTTTCAACTTTTTCGCCCATGAGATTGTACACTTTCAGGCTCACTTGTGCGTCTACCGGCAAATCAAAACGGATGAGCGTGCTTGGGTTGAATGGATTGGGATAATTTTGATGCAGCTCGATTTGCCTGGGAACGATCGTCAAATCTGCGTCGGCGAGCTGCTCGCGCAGCAAATTGTTTGCGGCCGCGTTCGAGGATTGTTGCGCGCTGAGTTGCAGGTCGAGCACGAGATCGCTGCTTGTGGCTGTGGCTTGATGCACTTCAACCGCGAGCACATTGTCGCCGAGCGCGAGTTGGTCGAGATGGGAGGTGAGATCAATCGACTCGTATGCCCCTCCTTCGTGCAAATCAGCGGCAGTGGCATACGAAATGGCTCCGCCGGGCAAAAAGCGTCGCGCAATTTCCTCGCCGTTGAGATAGACGACGAAGCCGTCGTCATAATTCGCGAGCAGAGTCAAAGCGGAAAAGCTCGCGGGGTCGTCCGCTAAGGTGAACTTGTGACGAAAATAGTACGTCATGTTCCCAGTGGGCATCGTCGTGGTGACAAAGCTCTCGCCGAAACCGAGAACGCCGTTGCCGCTCGGCCAACTGCCGTCGTCAAAACTTGCTTGCTGCCAGCCGGGGCCGAGCGCCGTGCCGCCGGCTTCATATTTCCATGCAGAGTTCATCGCGATCAAAATGAGCGGAGTGGTGTTGCTCGGTTCCGTGTTCAATTCGATATCCATGATCATGTCGCTGCTGCTTGCGGAGATTTGATGCGCTTCGACCGCGAGCACATTAGCGCCGAGCACAAGTTTGTCAAGATGGCTCGCGAGGTCAATGAGCTCATATGCGCCGCCCTCGTGTGAGCTCGCAGTCGTGTAATAAGCAATGGGTCCGCCGGGCAGCGAGCGTCGCGCCACTTCTTCGCCGTTGAGATAGGCGACGAAGCCATCGTCGTAATTCACGAGCATATTCAACGCGGAAAGGTTCGCAGGATTATTGGCGAGTGTGAACGAATGCCGGAAATAATAGGTGACGTTTCCAGCGGGCAGCGTACTCGTGACATAATTTTCGCCAAAGCCTAAAACGCCAGCGCCGCTCGGCCAACTGTTGTCATTAAAGCTCGCTTCGCGCCATGCGGTTCCTAAATCCGCGCCGCTCGCTTCATATTTCCAAAACGAATTTTTTGCGATTAAAGTTGAAGCGGGCAGCTCGCTAGCCTCATGATTCAATTCCAAATCCATGACCACGTCGCTGCTCGCGAGATCGGCCTGATGGATTTCGAGGGCGAACACGTTGGCGCCGAGCACGAGCTTGTCAAGATGAGCCGTGAGCGCAATGGCTTCATATTCCCCTCCTTCATGCAAATCCGCGGCGCTCGCATACGTGATCGCTCCGCCGGGCAACGAGCGTCGAGCAACCTCTTGGCCGTTGAGGTACGCAACGAAGCCATCATCAAAGTTGGCGAGCAGGTGCAACGCTGAAAGCGTCGCGGGTGCTTCGCTCAATGTGAAGGTATGGCGGAAATAGTACGTCATCTTCCCGCTAGGCAGCGTGGTCGCGATGTAGTTTTCGCCAAAGCCTAAAACGCCGGCGCCGCTCGGCCAACTGCTGTCATCGAAATTCATTTCGCGCCACGCGGTTCCCAAATCAACGCCGCTCGCTTCATATTTCCAAACGGAGTTTTTGGCAATGAGAATCGGGCCGCTGCTTGGGCTTGAGGTGGTGGCGTTCGCTTCGTTGGAAAAGCCCGAATCGCCGTCTTCGTTGTGCGCGCGCACGCGATAGTAATATGTCGTGCCCGCACGCAAAGCGGTATCGCTATAACTGGTCACATTCGAATCAACCACCGCGATTTCTTCATAAACACCCAACGCGCCGGTTTTCCTTTCAATCTTAAAACCGCTTTCGTTGTTGGAATGATCTTCCCAAGTCAAGTCAATCGTGCTCGTGCCCGTGCTCGCAGCCGCGAGATTTTCCGGCGCCGCCGGCGGATTCAGCGAACCCACGCCTTTGATGAGCGTGAAATAATCGCGCACATTGCCGAAGTCGTCGAGAAATTTCACGTCGGCTTGATTGCCATTGACGTCCAGCACGACGGAGCCGAGCACATTGAGCGAGAGATACATTGCAGGATGATTGAGCGCGCCGCCGCTGGTGATCGAGCCGCTGCCGGCAACAACATAAACCGCGCCCTGATGCGCTGCGGAGCCGTAGGTCCTTTTCGTGTAAGCGCCGTCGCCGTCGACGCGGCCGCTGCCGCCGTTGAGAATGTTGTCTGTGATCAAGCTGATGGACTGGCCGTAATGTCCATCCAGAAGAAACGAGCGCTCATAGGAATGGCTGTGGCCGGAGAAAACCAAATCCACGCCCGCGGCTTCCAAAATCGGCAATGCGTTTTGCCGCATCTCGATCATGAATCCTTCCGTGTCCGAATTATGCGAGCCTTTGGAGTAAGGCGGATGATGCCAAAACGCAATGGTCCACGGCAACGTGTTCGCGGCCAAGTCTTGCTGCAGCCACGTGAGCATGGCCTCGGCCGGCCCGCGCGGAATGTCTTGCGAGTTCAGAACGATGAAATGGATATTGCCATAATTGAAAGCGTAATACGCTTCAGTGCCGCTTGCCACGCCTCCGCTCTCACCGTTGGCCGGCAGCGTGAAGATGTCGTAGAACACGCCGCTCTGTGTCGGCGAAGAAGCGCTGAGCGCGTCGTGATTGCCAAATACGGGCCAGAGCACGGATTGCCGCAATGTGGCCGGGTGCATGTCAAAAACCGCGGCTTGATATTCCGCGTCGGTGCCGTTGTTGTAAGCGTTGTCGCCGAGCAGCACGAACATGTCGGTGTTCGTTGCGCCGGTGTAGTGCAGATAAGAATCGCGAATGCGTTGTTGCGCCGCGTTGCCATAACCTGCGTCGCCAATGATCCACAAGCGCGTGTTCTTCGTTGCGCCGTTCGGCGGGTTCGTCACAAAGTGATAATCCGGGCCGCCGGCCAGCATCGTCGTCGTGGTGCCGACGGAATAATAGTACATCGTGTTCGGCGTGAGATTACTCAAAGCGACCACGTGCTCCGTGGTCAAAGCCGCATCATCTGCCCACGAAGAGAGATTGCCGGGATCAGTGCCGTAACGCACGCGGCTATTCACCGCGGCGTTCGTGCGCCAGCGCACGACCATGCTCGTGGGCGTGGCCATTTGCAGATAGGGCGTGCGCGCAATGGTCACGGGGCTGCCCGCATTGGGCAGCGTATTCAGCTCCATGTCCATGACGAGGTCACTGCTCGTGCTGTTGAGCTGATGGACTTCAATTGCGAGCACGTTGGCGCCGAGCGTGAGCTTGTTCAAATGGGACGTGAGGTCGATGGCTTGATAAACTCCGCCTTCATGCGAATAGGCGGGCGTGTTATAAACAATGGCGCCGTCGGGCATCGAGCGCCGCGCGACTTCCTGGCCGTTCAAATAAGCCACGAAGCCGTCGTCGTAATTGGCGAGCAGCGTTAAAGATGAAAATGTCGCAGGATCGTCGGTCAAAGAAAAACTCTGGCGAAAGTAATAGGTCATTTTTCCGGAGCTCAGCGTCGTCGCGATATAGGTTTCGCCAAAGCCGAGAATGCCGCTCCCGCTCGGCCAAGAGCTGTCGTCAAAGCCTGGTGCTCGCCATGCGCTTCCTTGATCGAGGCCGCTTGAGTTGTATTTCCACACGGAGTTTTTGGCGACCAAAACGGGAGTGTTGCTTAAAGCACGCGCACTGCAAAACAAAACGAAAAGCGGCAATAAGAGGCGCAGAGGCTTGCCGAAGTGTAATGAGACAAGAGACATGATTGTTCATCCTGATTGGTAATGGTTTTCCTGATGGAGCTTGACGATCAGGTGCAGGAGGCACCGTGAATCTTCTCGAAATCGTCATGCCGGGAGATATTTTTAAGCGCGGGCGTTGGTCTCCAGCGCCGAAAAAGATTCTTCTGAATGACAAGCTAGGGGAGGCCTCCAAGGCCTCACTAAATTTCATCATCAAGCTTGATGCGCTCGAGTTCTTATTTCACCACCAAAAGCTGCCGCGTCAAGCGCTCACTTCCGGTCGTGAGTTCATAGAAATAAACGCCCGCGGGCAAATGCGCGGCGTTGAAAGCAACATGGTGCGCGCCGGCATTGCGCTTTTCCTTCACGAGCAGCGCCGCTTCTTTGCCGAGCAGATCAAAGACGCGCAAGGAAACCTGCGCTGCGACCGGCAAATCAAAACGAATGATCGTGCTCGGATTGAACGGATTGGGATAGTTTTGATGCAGCGCCGCTCGCATGGGAACACGCGACGATTCTTCTTTATGCTCATGGACTGCGGTCGATGAGCTGGTAGTCGCGGAACTTTCATTGCTATAGTTGGAATACGAAGTCGTTCCAAAGGCGCGCACGCGATAGGTATACGTTGCGCCGGCATCGAGATTTTGATCCGCAAAGGAAGCGGCGTTCGCAGCGAGAGTCGCAATCACGCTGAACGCACCGTTGCCTGTTTTGCGCTCGACTTTGATTCCTTCTTCGTTGTTGGCGTTGTCTTTCCAGGTTAAACTGACGGCGGAGCTGTTGAGCGCTTTGGCCGCAAGCGTACTCGGCGCTACTGGAGCCGGAGCGCTCTTTTCACTTTTGATGATCGTGAATTGATCGCGAAGCACGGCTTGCTCGTCAATAAACTTAACGTCCACGCGATTGCTATCCACCTCGAGCACCACGGAGCCGAGCGTGCTGAACGCGGCATGCATCGCCGGATGATTGAGCGGTGCGTTTTTCACTTCGCCGGAGCAACCCGCCACGAGATAAACCGTTCCTTGACGACCCGCGGGAGCGTACGCCGATTTGTAATAAGCGCCGTCGCCGCCAATGCGACCATCGCCGCGATTGCGCAGCATCGCACTCGTGAGCGTGTTGGAGAGGCCGTAGTGGCCGTCCAAAAGAAAGGAGCGCTCATACGAATGATTATGTCCGGCCAACACTAAATCCACTCCGCCGTTTTCTAAAATCGGCACAACGTTGCGCCGCATCTCGAGCAGTTGATTCTCTTTGTCGGAATCATACAAGCCTTTGCTGTACGGGGGGTGATGCCAAAACGCAATCGTCCACGGCTTCCTATTCGCGTTGAGATCCTGTTGCAGCCAGGTGAGCATCGCGCCGCTGGTGGAGCGCGGCAAATCCTGCGAGTTTAGACAGATGAAATGAATGTTCGCATAGTCGAAGGAGTAATAGGCTTCGGTTGCGCTCGCCACGCCGCCGGCCTCGGCGCGGGTCGGCAGAGTGAAGAGGTCATAATAAGCGCCGCTTTGCGTGGGCGAGGCCGCGCTCAGCGCGTCACGGTCGCCGAACGCCGGCCACAGCACGGATTTTCTGAGCATGCTCGTGTACACATCAAACACCGCGGCTTGATACTCAGCGTCGGCGCCGCTGAAATAAGCATTGTCTCCCAGCATCACCCAAAGATTGGTGTGCGCGTCGCCGGTGAAATTATAATAAGCGTCGCGCACTTGCCGTTGCGCCAAAGCCGTGGTGCCCGCGTCGCCCAAAATCCAAACGCGCGTCTTCTGCGCAGCTCCCGCGGGAGGGTTGGTCACGAAATAGCAATCCGCGCCGCTCACGAGCATGCCGCTCGTCGTGCCCACGGCGTAATAATATTTCGTTGCCGGTGCGAGACTGTCGAGTTTGACCACGTGTTCCGTGGTGGAAACGAGATCGTCGCTGAACCACGTGAGATTTTTCGGATCAGTGCCATAGCGCACGCGGCTGTTGGTGGCGATGTCCGTGCGCCAGCGAAGCACGATACTCGAAGGCGTGCCGAGCTGCAAATAGGGCCCGCGAATCACGCCGGAGTTGACGGGATTGGCGCTGTAATTCAATTCCAAATCCATTACCACGTCGCTGCTTTGATCGTTGTTTTGATGCACCTGAACCGCGAGGATATTTTTGCCCGCCTGCAATTTGTGAATGTGCGGGGTGAGGTCAATGGCTTCATAAATTCCGCCTTCATGATTGCTCGCGGGTGTGCCGAACGCAATCACGCCCGCGGGCAACGCGCGACGCGCGACTTCCTGGCCGTTGAGATAAGCCACAAAGCCGTCGTCGTAATTCGCCATCAAGGTGAGCTGCGTCATCGCCGCCGGGCTAACCGCGAGTGTGAAGGATTTGCGAAAGTAGTAAGTCATGTGTCCCGCAGGCAGCGCGGTGCTGATATAACTCTCGCCAAAACCCAAAATGCCGTTGCCGCTCTGCCACTGGTCGTCGTTGAAGCTCGGCTCTTTCCACGCCGTGCTCAGGTCCGTGCCGCTCGCTTCAAATTTCCACAAAGATTTTTTGGGGATAACGACCGCGGCATTTTGCGCCTGCGCGAAGGTTGAAACGAGCAGCAGCGCGAGCAACAAACAAAATGAGCAAGCCGATTTAATCATGTTTCACTCCACAAAACAGGTCGATATTGGCGGATAAGCTTTGACGATCGCAATCGGCGCTGAGTAGATTCGAGCTCATTCTGCGGCCCCTTCTCTTAAAAAGAGAAGGCGAGAAAAACTTGGTCAAGCGCTGGCGTTCTTTTGCCTCTAGCAAAGAACGATTCTTTGTGCCTTGCCTCGGTTTTCCCGCTTCTCTTTCCCAAAGAAGCGGGCCGGGGGAATGAGTTTAGTTTTTGCGCAGCGTCAAATTTCATTAGGTCATGAGACGGCCAGAGCCGGGCGCAGCGACTCACGCTCCACGGTTCGGGTGCGACGAGGCTCGAATACCACATTCGCGCTGGCGCTCATTTGCGGCATTTCCAGCCAATAGGCCTGCAATTTTTCCTGCGGCACGGGCCGGCGAACCTTATTGCGGAGCAACGTGAAACCGAATTTAACGGCCGCGGCCGCAGGCTTCCAAATTTTAGAGAAAAAGCCGTGGGCCTCGGTCAGATTCATCAAATAGTCGCTCCGATCTTTCCAGGTCGGCAGCGACGCGGCGCGCAAAACTTTTTGAATCGCGTGCTTCACTTGCGCTTCGGCATCCGGTTGCGGAACAGGCAATGGAAAGAGCTCGAGGCCGCCGGCCACGTGAGCGTCTTCGAGACCCACAAAAGCCGCGGAAGGAATCTCGACGCTTGTGAGCTGCGCTACGCATTTTAAAGCGAGGGCGACTTCGCGGTGCGCAGCGAACGATTGCGCGCGCTCTTGAAATTTTTGCCAATTCAAATCAACTGCGAGGTTGCGGAGAAACTCCGCGACCATGCTGAGCGCTTGCCAGGGCGCAGTGCTGTGCGAAAAGCGCAGACAGAGCAAAAGCAAGAGGTCTTCCGGGGCCAGCATATGAATCGCAATCGGCCGCACCGGCTCCGGCTGCGAGGAACGCAAAACTTTCTTGAGCAATTGCCGCGAAGCGTACTTTGCCGGCGGGTTCCACCATTGTGGCAAAAGCGGTGACTGCGTCGCCGATGCGTCGGACAGATTTTTCTTCGCGGCGCTCGCGGCGTGTTTGTCCAGCACGAGAATTTCCGTTTCACCCATGCGCGCAAGCGCGGGATGCGGCAGCAATTGCTCCGGGCTGCGCGTCGTGAGCACAACCGGGCGCAGCCCCTCTTTTGCCAACGCTTGTGTGACGCCGGTAAGCGTTGCATATGATTGTTGATTGAGCGCCGCGGATTCGCGCACGGTCGCTTCCCATTGCTTCAAGGCAGGAGCCGGCACGCAGGAATCGCTCGCCGCTTCATCCAAAAATGTATGCAGCCGGCCCAACGTTCCGAAGCACGCGCTATACAGCCCAAACTTGAGAAAGTCCGGGCGAAGCTCGGCGAGCACCTCTGCGGGCGCGGAGGCGCACAAAACTTTCTGCACAAATTCCAGCGCACAAGACACCGAGCCTTGCATCTGCGTGGAGCGTGTAATGTCTATGAAAGCGCGCCAATCCATGGTCGCGCCATATTGCCGAAGCACTTCCGCGATATCGCAAAACTGAATCATCTCGTTGAAGCCGTGCCCTTCCAAATGCACGCAGAGATGAAAGAGCAAATCTTCCCACGACATGCGCACGATGCGGCTTTGCAGCAAGCGGCCGGGATGCGCGCGTTTCCAGACTTCTTCTATCGGCGCGCGAAACTCATGAGCGCCGCTCGAGCTTTGCGCCCAATCGCGCTGGCTCAAGTTCCATTGCAGATCGATCCAAATGTTTTTGGCGTGATTCACGAAATGATAACCAAAGCCGTACTTGTCCTTGAACGGATTTGCCGGCAGTTGCGGATGATATCCGGCGTGCTTGAGCATGGCTTTGGCGCGCTCGAAATCATGAGGCGGCACGAGCACATCGAGATCGCCGAGGGGACGCAAGCCGACCTCGGGATAGACGGTATGCAACAGATGCAGCTCCTTCATGAGCATCACCGGCACGCCCGCGGCATTGAATGTGGCGAAGAGCTGGTCCAGCTCCGCGAGCAACAACTCATTCCGTTGAATGTTGCGATGATAAATTTGTTGGAGCTGCATGCGCAGGACTTCCGGCACGCGCCGCCATAACGTGGCTTCGCTGCGCAGATGGCGATAGAGCAAAAGCGTCATGCTTTGTTTGACCGAGCGTTGCAGCAGGGCTTCCCAATCGACGCGACCTTGCAACAATTCTTCGAGCGCCGCGCGGCTTTGCGCGTTTGGATCGAGTCGCGCACAGCATAGCAGAATGCGCTCTTCCAGTCCTAGCACGGACAAGTTTTGTATGGACATTTTAGTGGGCTCCTTCATAATCATCACGACAGCTTGAATTCGAATCATTACCGTTGCGGCTCCACGCAAGAGGGATGCCAAGAGGGAGGTCGGGGCGCGAGCAAACGCGGCGCTGTAATTTGACGATTTATAGAAAGCTCTCCCGTAACGAGATGAAAACTAGAATGGGCCGCTATTGAAGCCGTAACACTTTATTTCAGTCTAACGCCTTTGCGATGAAGGCAATCGTAACGAAATAGTTCGCTCGCCTTCGGCGGAGTTGCAATTCCAACGTAATCGGATCAAAACTTGAAGGCACCTGATGAGCGGATGATGAGAAGCGGATGGAGCGAAGGGTTTTGCGAGCTGATATGCAGCGTTGACAGAGCCGCGCATAGTTAGCGTCGAAGTTGCCAGTGTTGAGCCAGGGCTGGGCCATGGCTTGATTAGCGAGGAGCACGAGGTTGGACCACGGTCTAGCCGTGGCAGATCAAGACTCAATGGATGGCAGTTGAAAAGTAGGAGCAAGCAGTAATTCTCTCCTCTCAAAGGGAGATTTTAAAGCGCCCCCTTTAAGCAATTTCCCCGGCTGGTGATCGCCCCAAGCATGCTAGCATGCGGCGATCTTCCGTGTCGAAAGGCTTGAGCAGCAAGAGTGCGCCGAGATAAACAACCACCGCGAGCAGAAGCTGCGGGATCAAATGCCACGCAGCCGTAAGTTTCAGCACGCAGATCATCGCGAGCGTTGCGACAATTGGTTTTAAAAGTTGCGAAATCCGCAAAGCCGGGCGCGCCACGCCGCGCAAGTAGTAGATTTGTAAAATGACGGAAGCGGTGACGGAAATGAGCGTCGCGATACATGCGCCGAGCATGCCCATGCGATCAATCAAGAAATAGTTCAGCGCCAAATTCCACACGAGCCGATAGACATTCACACGCAGATCGAGGTGAGCGCGACCCGCAATGACGAGACCATTGGCAAAGAGCTTCACGAGAGTGTAGGGCAGCGTAATCCAAATCAGAATTTGGAGCCCGGTCGCCGCGGCGACAAACTCTTGCCCGTAAAAAAGCGTGAGAATTTTTGCGCTGAGCACATGCACGAGAACCACAACGGGCAAATACCCCATGATGGTATATTGCACACACTTGTCGATGAGCAATTGAAAATTTTCCCGCGCATGATGATACATCCGCGTCAAAGTCGGATAGATGGCCGTGAGCACGCCGCCGCCGACAAAGGTGGCGAGATCCATCAAGCGATAGCCGGCGCTGAAGTGGCCCACGGCCTCGGCGCTCACCAGGCGCGAGAGCATGAGAATATTGACGCGCCAATAAACTGAAGCGAGAATCGCCATGCCCGCAAAGGTTGGCGCGGTTTTGAGCAGCGCGCGAAAAATCTCGCGATCCCAAACGCGCTGCGGCTTGCCGACGTGTTTGAGCTGCATCCACCACGTCATGGCCGCGGCCAACGCACGGCTAACAACAAAGCTCACGAGCAGCCATGACATGCCCAAGCCGAAGAATATGACGGCCAACCCGAGCAGCACGCGCACCACGGTTTCCAAAACTTGCACGACGCCGGCAACGGCCATGCGATCAAAGGCGTAGAGAATGGAGGTCAAAACATACAAAACGACCGTCGGCAGGAGGGAGAAGCTGATGATGAAAAGTCCCTTTAAGATTTCGGCTTCATAACCCATAATTTGGGCCGCGATCATCATGATGATTTGCGCCGCCAATGCGGAGGCCACGCCAAGCGCCATGTTGCTTGTGAAGATGGCATGCCACTTCGCTTGGCGCTTCCCGATTTCGCGGATCATATAACTGCGCAGCCCCAAGCCCGCAATCCCTTCGAAGATCGCAACCATGGAAAGCGCAAAAGTATATTCCCCCAAGCCCGTCGCACCGGTGATGCGCGCCAGGGCAATGACAAAAATCATTCCCAACAAGGGATTGATGATTTGCACCATGAGCAGGGAAGAGGCGTTCTTTATGATTTTTGCGGACACGTTATAAGACTCCGTTTCTTGCGTGGCGATTCTTGTCGCGATTATGATTGCGCCCGCTAACTTGCGGCGCGGCATTGAGCTGCAATCGCGTGATCGCGGCAACCAGGCCGATATGCAGCCACAAAATCGGAATGCGCCCGATTTCTTCATAATCGACCGTGCCGTGAATCGCAAAAGCGAGCAGGCCGCCGGCGATTCCAATCGTGACCATGCCCAAGTCTGGCGCCATGCGTTTGGCGAGCGCGAGGCATTGCGCAAACACGAGGAGCAGAATCCCTAAGAACACGACGAGGCTGCCAATGCCCAATTCCGCGGCAATCAGGAGATACATGTTGTGCACTTTGGCTTGTAAGGTGAAGGGTTCCGCGGGATCGCCGTAGCGCGGCAGTATGACGCGGTAATTGCCATAGCCGATGCCCAGGGGATGTTCTTGAATAATCTTCAAGGCGATGCGAGCCATCGGCTCGCGCGTGGCGAAGGAGCCGTCGTCCTGACTGGTGAAGCGCGCGATGAAGGTTCCGATATTGATCAAAACAAAAGGAATGAGAAGCAGGAGAATGACCTTGAGGCTCTGCACAGCTCTGGCGCGCAGCAAAGGTTGCATGATCATCGCGCCGAAGACCAGCGTGCTCCCGAGCGCAACGCCGATCCATGCGGCGCGCGAAAGGGTTGCGACCAACGCGCCGCCGCCCATGAGCAAAGCCGCGCTCGCAATCAACCGATGCGATTTCTTTGCTGCGGCAATGACGACGGCCAAAGCCAGCGGCAAGACGAGGCCTAGATAGCGCGCGAATTGATTGGTATGGCCGAAGGTGCCGGCGACGCGAATGGCCGTATCTCCGGTGTTCAGCTCTTGCGTCATTACTTTTTCCGATCCGCCCACGATGCCGAGCGCCAATTGGCCGCCGGTTAGTTTTTGCGCGAACCCCAACGCACCCTCTGCGATCGTGATGGCGAGCAAAGCGAGCAGCACGCGTTGCAACGCCGGTTGCGAGCTTACGCACTTGCTCACGATCAACGCGAGCGCCATCATGCGAAACAAACGAATGATTTCGAAATAGGTGAGCGCGGGTTCCTTGGCGAGATTGACTGAAAGCAGAGCCAACAAAAATAAGCAGGCCATGAGCCACTTTAGCGCGCTCGGACGCAGCGGCCGCCGCTCTGCGCGCGGAACCGTGAGCAGGTAATGCCCCATCAAGCCGAGCAATGTAAAGTCCAACAGGCTCGCGGCAATACGATAATCGCCGCCAAGCTTGGCGTTGTAGTATAAGCTGAAATCGAAGCCGACCAACGGAATGACCAATGCCATCGCCGTGAGCAGAGCGAAATGGCGCTGTCGAATGAAGACCATGCCGATCACGCCGGCGCAAAGAACGATCAACACGCCAAGCCATTGATTGGGCAGGCTCGCTATACGATAGGCCATGAACGCATACGCCGCGAGCATCCCGATGAGGACGGGCAGACGAAACAGGCTTGAAGATTTGTCGGCATTGAGGGTAAGCATGGTTCCGCGCAAAAGTTTGAACGCAGTCTTTTCTAAAAAGCAAATCGATGGCTGGCAAAACTATTCAAAAGCGATGACACAAGAATGAAGGCCAGAAAGACAAAGGCGTGGGCAAGCTAATGAGTATTAGCGATCAAGTTCGGTATGCTTCGCGCTTCCGGACTCATTCCCCAACCCCCTTCTCTTCTCAAGAGAAGAGGGAGAGCGGAGGTTTCATCAATGTCTTTTCTCCCCCCTTCTCTTTTTAAGAAAAGGGGCCGGGGGATGAGTTCAAATTTGATCGTCAACACTCCCAAGAAGCAAGAAACGAATATCTTGCTGCCGTTCATTCTTAAGCCATCTTTGTTGGAATCAATACGCGCCGGCGCCGAGCAGAACGTTGAACGGCGTTTTGAACAGGATCTTCAAATCCAGCATCAAGCTTTGATGCATGGCGTAGTATTTATCCAGCGCCACCCAATCGCGAAACGAGGAGTCGCTGCGGCCGCTCACTTGCCAAAGCCCGGTGAGACCGGGTTTCACTTGCAGCCGCGTTTCCGACCACGAGGGTTCGAACTTCAGCTCTTTGCGCGCCAGCGGTCGCGGACCGACGAAACTCATTTCTCCGCGCAAAATGTTGAACAGTTGCGGAATCTCATCGAGACTGTATTTGCGGAGAATTTTGCCGACGCGCGTCATGCGCGGATCGTTTTCGATTTTAAAAATCGGGCCGTCGACCTGGTTCAAATGTTTTAGTTCATGCTGGCGCTCTGCGGCGTCTTGCGCCATCGAGCGGAACTTGAGCATGAAAAACTCCCGGCCACGCAAGCCGCAACGGCGTTGGCGGAAAAACACCGGACCCGGACTGTCCGCTTTAATGGCAAACGCGATCACGCTCATCACCGGCAGAAATAACGCTAGCAACATGATGGAAAAGGCGAGATCAATGCCGCGCTTGGAGAAATCATAGACCCGGCGACGATGCTGTCCGTGCAACACCGGCGTGGAATTGGAGGACGCAATCGTCGTGATGTTATAATTTTTTTCCAAAAGATTGATGGTCGCAGGTTGCAAGCCCTCTTTCATGACGACCGTGTTTTGCAGGTGTTGACGCGGTCCAACTTTGCTGTCACGCGTGACCACGGAACGCTCAATCCAGCTTGCTTCCGCTACTTGGCTGCGATTCCACAAGGTGCATTCACGCAACACGACGCCTTTGCCGACAAAGCAATCCGCGCCGATCGCGACCGGCCCAATGATTTGCACGTCATCGTCAATCACCGTGTTGTCGCCGATCACGACCGGCGGAATAAAGTTCACGCGACTGCTGATATGAACGTTGCGGCCGACCCAAACGTTCGGCGAAATCTGGCGCTGATAAGTAATGTTGCCGAAGCGACCCGACAGCGCGCCTTCATTCAGCTTCATGTAGTCTTCAAGATTGAAGAGATTCTGCCAATCGCCGGATAATTGCTGCGCGTTGACTTTCATTCCGGCTTCCAACAAGCGCGGCAACAATTGCTCTTTGATGTCGAGAAAGCTTTCGCCTTGACGATAGTGTTGAAACACGGAAGGCTGGAAGCAATAAATCCCGAGCGGAAAAAGGCGCGAGGATTGAATCACGCCGTCGCCGCGATTGATGCGTGCCATTTCGCCGGTTTCGGATACTTCCACCACTTCGCTGCGCCCGAAATCATAGACCGGCGGCAGCTTCGAAACCAAGACCGTCGCGTCGGCATGCGAGCGCACGTGCTGTTTCACGAGATCGTGCAGATTAAAATTGAACAGCACATTGCAGCCCATCACGATAAACGGCTCGTTTGCAAGCAAGGAGGCAAGCTGGTTCAAAGCGCCCGCGGAGCCCGAGGGCCGATCTTCGAGCGCGTAACGAATAACCACTTCCCACGGATCACCGTTGCCGAGCACTTCCATCAATGCGGTGTTTTCGCGATCCAAACAAAAAATCAAATCAGTGAATCCAGAGCGTTTCAGGTGTTGCACGAGGTGAATCGCCAACGGGGTATTGGCGATCGGCAATAACGGCTTCGGGAGTACCTGCGTCAGCGGCAGCAATCGCGCTCCGCTTGCTCCTGCGAGAATAACGACTTTCATGAGAACCATCTCCTTTTGGTTTTATAGGCTTTCGTAAATGGACTTCGGGATATAATAGCGCCGTTGATTGAACACCACGCCAAACAACTGAATGCCATGATGATCAAATCTACTTTTTAAGGTTCGCACCACTTCGATGCGGGTGCGCTCCGCTTGCACGACCTGAATCAGCCCGTCGATTTGGCGGGCGGCAAACAAGCCTTGGGGGACTTCATTTAACGGCGGAAAATCAAACAAAATGAGATCGAAATATTTGCTGTTTTTGCCGGCCTTGTTGATCGCGCGCACCGCGGTTTCAAGCTCGAAACGAGTGGTTTTTGCGGGTATGCCAAAGGGCAGCAAGAAAATCTTGTGCGCTTTGACGGTGCGAATGACGTCGGCAAACTTGCGCCGCGCATGCATGAGGTCGATTAAGCCCGGGCCTTCCGGCAGCGAGAACAGGCTCGCGAAGTTGGAGTGGCGCACGTTCAAATCCACGACGAGAATCCGCAAATTGGTGCGCTTAAAATCAATGACGAGGTTGGCAAGAATCGTGGAGGTGCCTTCGCCGCTATGTGCGCTGGCAAAGCCGAGACTCAAAGTTCCGTGGCGCTGATGCAAGACTTGAATCTCGTTGCGCATCTTTTCGATCTCTTCCTGTGCGAGCGGCAGCGCGCGAAACATCACCACCGATTCGTCGGTCAGCGTCAAAGCCCGATTCGACTTTTGCTCGCGCAAGGTCTGTTCGGCGATGTGTTGAAAAGAATGAAAACTCTTTTCGTCGCTGTCCTCTGGCGTCTGCTCGTCGCTGGGATAACCGTGAAAAGACCGGCCATTTTTTCCCGGAGCATGACCGTTTCGGTGGTCATCGGTTTTAGTTTTGAAGTCGATCATAGTCCTCTTCTTCCGGAGAATAAGTGAGCCTCCGATTCTTCTCAGCGGAAATCACGCCCAGCACCGGCACTTCGAGCGCCAGCGCTAGTTCTTGCGGCGATTTGAAGGTGCCATTGAAATACTCGCGCACGAGGCCGCCCGCGAGCGCCGCCAGCGTTCCCAGCACGAGGCTGAGCGCCATGTTGCGGCCCTTGCGCGGGCTGATGGGCTCGCTCGGCACGCCCGCGGGACTAATGACGGTGATGCGCGAGAGCCGGCGATCGGTGGCATTTTCCACACTCATTTCTTCGCGGCGCATCACGAGTAGCGAATAAACTTTGCGCGCATTGTCGATCGCCAATTCTAATTCATCCAGCACGCGCTCTTTTTCCGGCAGCGCTTTGATTTCACTTTTGGCCGTGGCCAGCGCGCGCGACACCACGAGCTCTTCTTCGCGCAGAGAATTTAAGCGCTCGTTTTCCAATGAGAGCAAGCGATCCACTTCCGCGACGAGCGCGGTTTGCACGCTTGCGATTTGCTTGTTGAGGTCGGCGACGAGGCGATGATCGCCTTGATATTTTTCCGCGAGCGCGTTGCGCTCCAAGCGCAGCTCGGTCACGCGAGTATAAAGCATGCGCACGGACGGATGGCTGTCCATTTCCGCAGTCGGAATCACGAGTGAGTCGCCGACGCTATGCACCTGCCGCAAGCGCTGGATTTTTTCAGTCAGCAACTCGGCTTTTTCGCGCAATTGCGCGAGTTGTTGGTCCGCGGAACGGTATTTTTCATACATCATGCTTTCCTGCTTGCTGTGCTCCACCAAACCCGTGGAAGAACGATAGCTATTGAGCGCGCGTTCCAAACTATCGAGCCGGCTCCGGGCTTCCTCAATCCGTTCTTTGAGAAAATTTTCAGCGCCGGCGCCGCCGTGCACTTGCGCGTTATAAGCCACGTAGGCGTTGGCCAGAGCATTCGCAAACCATGCGGCGCGCACCGGGTCAGTATCATCAAAACTGATTTCAATAACATTGGAGCCCGTCACCGCCTCCACCGTGATGAATTGGCGGAATTGTTCGAGCATCTTTTCGCTGATGGCGCCGTCGTCATTCGCCTGCGGCGATAAGTCGGGATGATCAAACTGCGCGAGCTTTTTGTTTTGCGCCCAACTCGCATAGAGCACATTTTCCAACACCGGCCGGCTGGTGGCGATTTCTAGCTCCGAGCGAATGTCTTCTTCTTGATCCAAACGCGAGAAATAAGGATTCAAAGCGGCGGGCCGGCTTTCGCGCCGGACGAGAACTTTGGCTTTGGTGCGATAAACGTTTGCCGCGGTGAAGGTGGCGATCGCAACCGGAATCACAGTCAGCGCGAAAATGGTGAGCACCAAAATGCGGTTTCGAAAGATCGCTTGCAGACCTTCGCGCAAGCTCAACATGTTGGAATTGTACACTAACATTTTCGCAGTCTCCTCAAAATTTCCATTTACTCGATTCGATGCTCGCGTCCGCGCGCGAGCCACGCGCAACCGCCGGACGCGCAGCCGGGATTACTTTATCAAAGCATAGACCCAGGCAAACCCCGAGAGCGTGCTGACCGGCAATAAGCCTTGTACAAACTCATCCACGAATTGATTCGCGCGCGCAATTCCCGATTTGGGCACGTAGATCACGTCGCATGGATGCAGCTCGACGTTGGCCTGGGCGTTCTTTCCCTGCAACACCTCGCGCACGTCGAAAGTCATGATCTTCGGCTGGCCGGAGAGGGCGTCGTTTCGTAATAAAACGATTTGGGAAAGCTGCGCCGAGGATTTAAAGCCGCCCGCCTGAAAAACCGCGCCGAGCAATTTCAATCCGCCGTCAATCGACACAAGCCCCGGAGACGCAACCTCACCGCCGACAAATACTTTTAGGCTCACGGAATTTTTTACGATCACAGCAACCTCGGGATTGACGAGCTTTTTACTGTAGACCTGTTCCAAAATAGTATCCAACTGCGCCGGTGTGTGATGCGCGACACTGATCTCACCGACCAGTTCGAGCGATATGAAACCGTCGGGCCGGACCCACACTTCGGTATTCAGCTCGGGATGATAATAGAGCTTGATGATCAGATTATCGCCGGGCGCAACACGATATGCGGCCGTTGGCAGCGCCGGCGCGGAACTGGAACTGGCGGGCGCTACCGACACTTTTCGACCCGCGCTGCACGCGCTGAATAGCGCCACCATCACCGGCGCAAGCGCGAGGATCAAATGGCGCACCCTTTTTCTATTTTGAGTTGTGATCATACTTTGAAGCATAAAGTTTATCTGTGTTAGTTTCGAGCACGGCATTTTATTTTTTGCATTTTCACACAATGCCTCTTGATCAAACCGTATGCCATTGAACTGGTGTAAAAAATCTTCGCGGCGCGTGCTAAATACGCAATGACGGTTCAAGCAATTGCATGAGAAACACTCCGCGTCGAATTTAAGACGACCACTCAAAGCTCGTGCAATAGGAATGTTTTGTTCCATTCGTCTATGGCATCTTCCGCTCGCGTTGAAGTGTTTTATTACACTTTCCACAGCGGCGGCCTCACCGAGATGCACGACGGCAAACGCCAATAGTTCGGCAGCAAAGGTTGACAATAGTTTTGAGCAATGGAGGGAGATAATGGTATTCAGCGTGTGGACCCATTCAATTTTGTAGGTGCAACACGGCGGTATCCCCGAAGTGAACCCCTATCAGAGCAATGAGGAGGGCTAATTTTACTGAACGGTTGGCTTATCCAATTTTGTGGGAGCAGCGCGGCAAGTTTGTGGAAGGGAGGACCCCAACGCGAGCCGCAACTAAACAGGCAGAATGATTTTTCCGCAGAATGATTGCGTCATTATTTTGCCGATGAAGCATTCTGCCATTTGAAGTTTTTGCTTTCTGTGCAGAGATTGCGCTTGCAAAAGATTTGAGATTAGAACGTCCGGCCTTCTAAAGCTTCGATGTTCTTTCTTACCGCTTCCGGCAACTGCGCTTTCTTATTCTCACGATAGTTGAACGCCACGATTTCGGCGGCGCCCTCTGCCGCGATTTTTTGCAAGCGATGGCTGAACACGTGCACTTCCATCGTAAAGCGATCGTCCTTGATTTTGCTCACGCGCGTGGCGATGGAAATCGTATCCGGATAGGTGAGTGCTTTGCGGAAGCGGCATTGCGTGTGCGCGAGTATCGGCCCGACGCCCTGGTGCGCGTTGGGGTCGGCAAAGTTGATGCGCTCGAAATATGCCATGCGCCCGCTCTCAAAATAGCGGAAGTACACGATATTGTTCACGTGTTGGAAAGCATCCATTTCACCCCACGCGACGTGGGTTTGAATGATCACGGGGAAGAGGTCGAGCGTTGCCGGCATTGTGAGAGTCACTCCATTTTTAGGAACAAGACCAAAGAAGCCAGTTAGAAGGCGGATACTTACACATTTCCCTGCACCAACGCAATAAACTTTTGCTCCAGAGATGAGCCTTCGTTGCGCAATCGCTCCCAATCCGCGCGCTGCATTTCTTGCAGCATCCGCCCGCGATGCAAAATGATGACGCGATCGCACAAATGCTCCACGGTTTCGATGATATGTGAAGCGAAAAGCACGGTTCCGCCCTCGCGGCAATACTCGCGCAGATATTCTTTGAAGCGAAAACTGGTTTCGGGATCGAGTCCGTTCGTGGCTTCATCGAGCAACAGAATTTGTGGTTCGCCGAGCAATGCGGCAATCAAACTCAATTTGCGGCGCATGCCGTGCGAGTAATTTTTAACCAGCTCGTGCGCTTTTGCAGAAAGCTCGAAGAACGTAAGCCAGTGGTGGATTTGTTGTCGGCTGCCTGTTGCTCGTTGCTGGTGGCTTGTTGTCAGTTGCTTCGCGGCCGCAATGAAGTTGAGAAACTCCATGCCGGTCAAATATTCGTAGAAAATGGGACTCTCCGGCGAATAGCCAATTAGCCTTTTGTATTCCACTTCACCGAGCTTGACCTGCTTGTCCGCAATCATTATCTCACCGCTATCTGCTTGCAGCAATCCCATGAGCGTTTTGAAAAGCGTGGATTTGCCCGCGCCGTTCGGGCCGAGCAAACCGCACAACTCACCCTTTGCGAGTGCGAAACTCACGCCGTCCAGCGCCGTTACTTCCGCAAAATGTTTGGAAAGATTTTGAATGGAAATCATATAATCGTTTTGCCGGAAATAGTTTTGCGCTGCAATGGTTTTTCACTCCAATTGCAGGTGTTGAAAATGCCTTTGTGATTTACGCACGCGCGTGAGCGTGAAGCCCAACAGGATGAGCGTGCCAAACGGCATATAAAACCAAAACAAAATCATGAGCAACGCAAACACGTTCATCAGAATAGCCGCGTACTTCGCGTGCGGGAACATGCTGAAAGCCGCGTTGCACAGCAAGAGCGCAAAAATCATGGGCAGAATGAGCCAAGTCGCCAGCATGAACAACCCCAGTTGTGCCGACAAACCGAATTTTGCCGCGACGATGAGCGTGGACGGAAGCATGGGCAGAGCAAGCAATGCGCTGACGAGCAACCAGCGTGCGCACCAAAATTGCGCCGCGCTGATCGGCAGCGCGCGCAACAATCCGAAAGCCGGGCCGTCATGCTCGAAGAGCACCATCTGAGCATTGATCATCAACGCGCAGTAAACGAGATGAATGAAGAGAGAAGAGGAGTACGCCTGCACGGCCTGCGTTTGCATCCAGCTTGCAAGGATTAGCAACACCGTCGCTCCGCCGCAAAGGAAAAGTAGGGAAGGCTTCTGCCTCTTTAGAAAGAGCAGATCGCGTTTTATCTGCGCGGCGCCAAAACTCTTCGGGGGAAATTTTTGCAGTAGATAAACTCGGCCGAGAGAAGATGATGATGCTTGCAGGGGTTCGTGGCTTTCTTCCGTTTGCGCTGCAGCTTTTTGCGATTCTGTTTCTTTGCGCCGAAAATTCGATTTGAAGAGCGGCTGCGCTTCGAGAAGAAGAGCTGGGTCATAGCGCCGCCGCGCAAGAACCCACGCGCCGGTGAGCATGGCGAGAGCGAGCAAGAATCTACGCAATGCCCAAGAGAAATCGTGTGGAATCAAATTGAAATGTTCGTGTGTAAAGAGCAAAGTAATGAGAATAACGCTTTCGATCACGAACCAGCGCAACACTTTTGAAAACCCCCCTGCAACTCTTTTTCCTTGCGCGGAGCTGCGGCGAGTTGGAAGGAGCCGCCGGCACAACCCATAGGCTTGCACGAACGCCAGCAATTGCAAGGCAAGCATGAAAGTCAAAGCCGTAAGAGCAGCCACGGCTCTTTCTCCCAAGCTGTACTTGCCGATTAAGAAAAATGCCGCGCCGAAAAAAATCAGCCCAAAGGTTTTCAAGAAATGGCGCACGAGGTGATACGGCAAAATGGCTTGGTGCGCGATCGGCAACGTGCCGAGAATTTGCGCTTCGCCGGTCGGGCGCAGTGTGATCAATGCAAAAGCTTCAGCCGTAAGATAAAAGAGAGGAAGCAAAGCCGCCCAAAGGCTTGCCCATTTTTGTGGAAAGTCCGAGGCTGATAAAAATTCCAAACGATAGCCAATGTCCGCCGGCGAGCGCAACGTGAGGAAGAAAAAAATGAGAAAAATGGCGCCGAATTCGAGGATCGTGACCCGGTCAAAGTGCGCGCGAATGAAATTGCGATAGTAGCGTAGGCGCGTGGCGAGGAGGAGTGGAAGCATATGATAAGTTAGTTGCTAATCGGAGCACAAAATAGGTTACACTTCGAAAAGCTAGTGCTGTCATTTAGGATGAATCTTTTTCAGTCAACCCATCGTGGTAAGCTAAAAAAGATTCCTCCTGAATGACGGAGCGAGGAAAGCAAGTGTAACCTATATTTCGCTCGGAGTGATAATGGGCATGGATAGAAGAGCGCAAGCCAGATACGGCATACTTCCTTCTATCCCCGATCAACGTTCCACCATCCTCGATTCTCAAAGCCTCAATTCGTCCCTTGCGGCTTGAGCCATTGCTCCAACCAACCGAGCACGGTCTCGTGCCATTGCATGCTGTTCTGCGGTTTGAGCACCCAATGATTTTCATCGGGGAAGTAGAGCAGCTTGCTCGGAATGCCGCGACGCTGCAGCGCGGTGAAAGTGGAAAGGCCTTGCGTATCCACCACGCGATAATCCAGCGCGCCGTGAATGACGAGCATCGGCGTCTTCCACTTGCTGACATGATCGATGGGATTGTGCTTGGCAAAGTTTTCGGGATTGTCCCACGGATTGCCCATGTGATCCCATTCCGGAAACCACAACTCTTCGGTGTCATAATAGGCCATGCGCTCGTCGAGATTGCCGTCGTGATTGACGAGGCATTTGAAACGATCGCTCCAGTTGCCTGCGATCCAGTTGATCATGTAGCCGCCATACGACGCGCCGAGCGCGCCGACGCGTTCGCCGTCCATCCACGGATAGCGCGCGAGCGCGGCCTCCAAGCCTTTTTGCAAATCAACGAGCGGCTTGCCGCCCCAATCGCCGCGAATCGCATCGGTGAAAGCCTGGCCGTAGCCGGTTGAGCCGTGGAAATCCACCATCACCGCGGGGTAGCCCGCGCCCGCGTAGGCCTGCGGATTCCAGCGATAATGAAAGTCATTGCCGAACGAACCTTGCGGCCCGCCGTGAATCAAAAACGCGACGGGATATTTTTTGTTGGCGTCAAAATCAACCGGCTTCACAACGTAGCAATAAACCGTTTCATCATTCCAACCTTTGAAACTGAACTGCTCCGGCTCGCCCATGCGCGCTGCGGCAACTTTCTCCGCGTTGAGACGCGTGATCGCGCGCGCGTCGCTGCCATTCGGCAAGGCGGAATAAAGCTCAACCGGCGAGCGCAAATGATCGAGGCCGTAAACAAGGCGCGGCCCGGCTATGCCCACGCTGCGCACATGGCCGTCTTTCACAATCGTGCTCACTTTGGCGGTGGCCACATCAATTGCAAAGAGCGAAACTTGCCCGATATTGCCCGCGGCAGTGTAGATCGTTTTGTTATCCGCAGACCATACGACGAAGTTCGGCGAGCGATCCCAATTTTCGGTGAGCACGCGCTCTTTGCCGTCGGCCCAATGGCGCAGCACGATGCGAAAACGGTCGGCTTCGTAACCGGCGCGGCTCATGGCGAGATACGCGAGCGTTTTGCCGTCGGGCGAAAACACCGGCGCGGTGTCCCATGCCTTGTTGCTCTCGGTGAGGCACTGCGGCTTTGCGGCGCCGTCAACCGGCGCGAGATAAAGATCGAAATTTGTGGACCAGGCCTCTTCGCGGCCCGCCACGCGCGCCGTGAACACGAGGCTCTTGCCATCCGGTGTGAAGGCAATTTCCTCCATGCCGCCGAAAGGTTTGGAAGGCGAATCCGCGTCCATGCCTTTCATGAGATCGATCGGGGCGCCGCCGTTCACGGGCACGATGAAAACATGCGAGCGGCGACCGTCTTTCCACGTGTCCCAATGGCGGACGAACAGCTTGTCATAAAGCCGGCCGCTGCTCTTGCGCTTCGCCGCAGCGTCGAGCGTGGTCATGGTGCAATCAAGAGTTTCGCAATCGGGATAAACTTCCATTGCAACTGCGAGCAGCTTGCCGTCGGGAGAGAGCGTGAAGCCGTTGACGTCGAGCGGCAGACTCGTCTTTTGCTCTGCTTCGCCGCCGTCAATGGGCATGCGCCACACTTGCGATGAGCCGGAGCGCGTGGATAAAAACCAAATGCTCTTGCCGTCCTTCGACCAATTCGGGCTGAAGTCGCCGCTCGGATGCGTCGTAAGCTGGCGCAAATTATTTCCATCAACACCAACGAGCCACAAATCCGTGCGCCCGCGATTGGCAGCGAGATCGGTTTTGCGCAATGTGAACGCCACCCACTTGCCGTCCGGGGAAACTTGCGGCTCGGAGATGCGGTCCATCGCGAGCATGTCGTGAATGGAGAACGGATGCGTAGCGGGTTGCGCGAAGGCCGTCACATACAAACAACACATGAGAATATAAAACGGAAGCAATCGACGTAACATAGCAGTCTCCTGATTTTGAAAAGCGCGTTGATTTGAGCGATCTTTGCCTCACCATTTCGGGGACATCAATAAGCAATATAAAAGCAGAGGCCTGATTATCAAGCGCTTTTTCACGGATTAAATTCCACCGCGCGCTTGTTTTTATCGCATCGCACATTATATTACGGCGGCGCAAATCCGAAAGCCGTCCGCAAACGTATTTGAGAGGAATTTACAAGCCCGGCAATTCTTCCCCCGCAACCAAACGGAAAGGCCAAGCCATGATTTTTTACCGACCTCTTCGCAAATTTCTACCCGGCTTTGTTGTGCTCGCCATGAGCGCGAGTGCCGTGTCCGCCGCGCAGCCGAATAATGCGCCCGATCACTCGCTGTTTACGCAAGTGCTGCGCGACCATGTCAAAGACGGCGCCGTGAATTACAAGGCCCTCAAAACCGATGCGCGTTTCGCACAGTATATCGCTATCTTGCAAAAGAGCGACCCCGCAACGATTCCCGAGCAGCATCGTCTCGCGTTTTGGATCAACGCTTATAATGCCTTCACCATTCAATACGTGATCAACAAATACCCCATCAAATCGCTCATGAACAAGCTCTCTTATGCCACCGGCGGCGGCACGTTCAAAACCAAGTTCATCGAGATCAACGGCAAAAAGTATTCGTTGAACGATATTGAAAACGACATCATCCGCCCGATGGGCGATCCCCGCATTCACTTTGCGCTGGTGTGCGGCGCGAAGAGTTGCCCGCCGTTGCGCGCGGAAGCTTATGAAGGCGAACGCCTGGGCGCACAGATGGACGAGCAAGGCAGAATCTTCATGAGCCAAACCGATAAGAACCGCTTTGATTTCGAGAAAAAGGAAATTTACATTTCGAAAATCTTCGATTGGTTCAAAGACGATTTCAAAAAAGACGGCAAAACCGAATTGGATTTCATCAGCCGTTACCTGCCGCAAGAGCAGGCGCAAATGCTGCTGGCAAATGCCGCCGCGCTGAAAGTGAAACACACGGAGTATGACTGGGACTTGAACGAGTGAAGATTCGTGGATTGAAGATCGTGGATTGAAGATCGCAAATGACGTTGTATCGCTTTGGCTCATTATTGAAATTGCTTCAGTGAAAATGGAGAAGCGCGAAGTGCGTCATGCGAAAAGCTCTTGCTATCCTCGATTCTCCATTTTAAATCTTTGAACGAAACAGGAGGCGCGGTGTACGCCACGGCAACTTTGAGCAGAGTCCCTTCACCGGCGAGCAAGCCTCGACACGCTTTTGTCTCCATCATCATTCCCACCGTCAATGAAATTTCCAATGTGCGGCGCCAAGCGCAGAAGCTCGCGCCCCTGCCCGAAGCCGAAGTGATCTTCGTGGACGGCGGCAGTTCGGACGGCACCCTGCCCGAATTGGAAAAATGTTGCCGTGACCATTCCAATGTGCGCGTGCTTCATGCGCCGCGCCGCCGTTCTTCGCAAATGAATGCCGCGGCCCGCGTTGCCGAAGGGGAGTGGCTCATCTTTCTTCACGCCGACACGTTTTTGCCGGACTCTTCTTTCCAACAATTTCTAAATTCCGCGAGGAACAAGAATGATTTTAACGCCGGCGCGTTTACGTTTCGCGTGCAGCATGCGCGCCGGGTCTATCGCTACTTGGAGTTTTATGTCGCGCTGCGCAGCCGCATGCTGAAGTTGCCGTACGGCGACCAAGCCCTGTTCGTGCGCCGCAGCCTGTTTAAAAAACTCGGCGGCTATCGCGAAGACTATCCGCTCATGGAAGACGTCGAACTCGTTCGTCGCTTGCACCGTTGCGCCGGCTTTGAAATTCTACGCGCGCCGGTTTATACTTCCGCGCGGCGTTTTGAAAGCGAAGGCTATCTCAAACGCACGTGCGGCAATCTTTATTTGCAACTGCTGTACGCGCTCGGCGTGCATCCGCAAAAGCTTGCGCGGCGCTATTGGAAGTGAACTCGAAGTTCGAACTTTCGTCTCCAAACGGCTGACTCGGATTTTCAGACAAGCTAAAAACCAAAGCCCTGCGGGCAGCACGCGGACAAAAAACACACGCTGCAAAGCTTTGTCCGCGTGTGTTTTCAATTCGTGTGTCGTTCAAAAAGGCTCGAAATTTTATATCGCGTTCGGTTTTCTAATTCGCATGGATCAAGCCCAACGGATAAAAGTCTAAAAACATCCGTTAGGCCATAAAGCTTTTCCAATTTTTACCTGAAGAGCATTCAAGAAGGAGGACGCATGGCGGCAACGGTTTTGAAAACGCTTCCGGTTTTGCAAAGCAATGATCATAACGGCAACGGTTTTGAAAACGCTTCCGGTTTTGCAAAGCAATGATCATAACGGCAACGGGCGGCGCTATCCCACACAAAAAGAGGCCATGGCGCGCACCTGGGCCAGGCTCTCCCCCAAGCTGCGCACCCCGAATCAATCGCTGGGGCAACGCAAAGCCATGGGCTGCGTTTCGCTCGAAATCACGCAGCGCTGCAACCTCGATTGCACGTTGTGCTATCTCAGCGACATGAGCGAGAGCACGCTCGATGTTCCGATGGCGGAATTGAAGCGCCGCGTCGATGAGATTCTTTATCACTACGGCCCCAACGCGCAAGTCCAAATCAGCGGCGGCGATCCCACTTTGCGCAAGGAAGAAGAGTTGATCGAGATCGTGCGTTACTGCGCTTCGCGGACGCTGCAGCCCGCGTTGCTCACCAACGGCATCAAAGCCACGCGCGCGCTGCTCAAAAAATTGGCGGACGCGGGTCTGCGCGACGTCGCCTTTCACGTGGACATGACGCAGAATCTGCGCGACAAGAACAAGCGCTACTACGCCTCCGAAGAAGAGCTGAACGTCATTCGCAAAGAATACATCGCGCGCGCGCGCGGCTTGGGCATTGCCGTGATTTTCAACACCACACTCTGCCGCACGAACTTTCACGAGCTGCCCATGCTGGTGAAATTTTTTATCGACAACGCGGACGGCGTGGGCATGTGCAGTTTCCAACTCGGCGCGGACACCGGGCGCGGCGTGTTGCACGGCCGGCCCGAGGAGATTTCGCCGCGCAACATCATTCGCATCATCAACGAAACCATCGGGCGCGAGATCAATTTCGACGTCGTCGATATTGGCCACCCCTCGTGCAATCGCATCGGCTATGCTTTTGCGTGCAACGGCAACGCGTATGACTTGTGGCACGATCCCGAAATCATCAACAAGCTCTATGACGATTTTCAAGGCGTCAGTTTGGATCGCGGCAACCCCAAGCAAGCGGTGAAGACCATTGCGCTCCACATTCTCAAACATCCCCGCATCATCGCAAAAGGCTTTCCGTTTTTGGCCAAACACCTGTGGCGCATGAAATGGGATTTGTTGCGCAGCGGGTTCAAAGTTCACAAGCTCAGTTTTATGATTCACGATTTCATGCACGCGGATTGCCTCGACCCGGAGCGCATCGCCAATTGCTCGTTCATGGTCATGACCCCCGACGGCCCGATGTCCATGTGTCTGCACAACGCACAGCGCGATTATTACATCACAAAAGAATTCAAAGTGGAAGAAAACGGCGCGCAAAAGGTCTTCAATCCCGTGCGGCCGCAAAAGCGCGAATATTGGGAGAATCGCAAAAACGAGTTGCTTGATGCCGGCAAGCTGACGGTCTCCCTGCCGAAGGCCTAATCGCGTTGCGACGCTTCGCGGCGAGTGTGCCGGGAAAAAACTTTCCGCTTGCACCTTTTCGCGCCGCGTGTGATATTGCGCCCGCAATGAGCAAGCCCGGCGAGGCGCGTGCGCGGAGACGCATGGCTAAACGCCGCGGAAATGAGATGACGAGTCTGTTGTTCGCAAGGATTATCGGTGCGTTTTAGAAAAAGATTGGGCGTGATGGCATTCTGCGGTGTGATCAGCGCGCTTGCCCTTCCTTCCACTTTGCCGGCCGCGGAGGTCGACAGCCTGCTTGCGCAAGCGCGGCTGCTGTTTTACGGCAGCGTCGAACAAGAAGCGCAGATTACGCCCGCGATCATGCTGTTTGAAAAAATTGGGGCGCTCGACGGGCGGCTGTATGGGCGCGCGCGGACTTACATCGGCGCGCTGACCGCGTTGCGCGCGAAACATGCCATGTGGCCGCATGACAAGTGGCGCTTCGCGAATGAAGGCTTGCAACTCATGGATGAAGGGCTTGCGCTTGCGCCGCAGGACGTGGAAGCGCTGTTTGTGCACGGTTCGACCTGCTATTTTCTGCCCGTGTTCTTCGGCCGCTCGGAGGACGCGCAAAAAAATCTCCGCGCGATCGCCCGGCTCCTGCCGGATCATCATCAGCACTATGATCGCGCCCTCGTGCGCAATGTGATCGATTTTCTTTTGCAGCGCCTCCGACTGAACAAATTGGAAAAGGCCAATCTCGTTGCGCTCAAACATAAACTGGCGCCCAATTGAAATTCGAATACCTCCTGCTCAACCTCCTCATTCTCGCCGGCCCGCTCTGCATGAGCTTCGAAAAGCAAGTGCGTTTCGTGCAGAATTGGCGTCACGCCCTGCCCGCGATTGCCCTCGTGGCACTCCCCTTTCTCATTTGGGATGCGCTCGTCACCGGTAGACATTGGTGGTTCAATACCGATTATACTCTTGACATGAGGATTGCTGGGTTACCGCTGGAAGAATGCCTTTTCTTTTTCACGGTGCCTTTCGCGGCCTTGTTCATGTGGGAGACGATTAAGTTTTATTTCCCTTTCAAACACAGCGCGGGCTTGCAATATGCCGGTTATGTTCTGCTGCTCGGCGTGGTGCGCGGCCTCATGCTCCTCTTTCACGGCAAAGAGTACACGGGTTTGGTGCTCATCGCCCTCGCCTGCGCCGCCCTGCTCGATATTCTGCTGGAAACAAAACTCTTCACACAAACCCGGCTGCTCATTTTTCTTGCGGCGCTCTTTGTCGTCACACTCATCTTCAATGGCTATCTTACTGCGCGCCCCATCGTGCTCTACGAGGAACAGTATCAGCTCGGCGTGCGCCTCGGCACGATTCCGATTGAAGATTTCGGCTACGGCATTGCGCTCGTGCTGTTGACCACGAGCGTTTACGAAAAATTAAAAGCGCGGGCGCGCCGCCAAGCGGGCGCGCCCGAAATTAAATGAATAAGAAAGTGCTCGTCCTCGGCGCGGGCCTGGGCGCATTGAGCGGTGCGATTCGACTTGCGCGCATGGGCTTCGAGGTTCAGGTCTACGAAAAAAACGCGAGCGCCGGAGGCAAACTCAACGAACGGCGATTGGGCGGCTATCGTTTCGACACCGGGCCTTCGCTGTTGACCATGCCGTTCGTGCTCGACGAGCTTTTTGAATTTGCCGGCGTCGTGCGCGAAAGTAAACTCCATATCGCGCCGATTGAGCCGATTTGCCGCTACTTTTTTGCCGACGGCGCAACGCTCGAGGCGAGCGCGGATCTTGCCAAAATGCAAGCGGCAATTGCGCAACTCTCGCCGCGCGACGTTGCCGCTTACGAAGAATTTCTCCGCTACAGCGCGCGCATTTATCAACGCACCGCGGAAATTTTTCTCTTCTCTCCCATTCATGAATTTTCCAGGTTGCTCAAGCTGAAAAACCTGCCCACGCTCCTGCGCCTGCATGAAATCGATCCGCTGCGCACCGTGCATCAAAGCGTGGCGCGTTTTTTTGCGGATGAAAGACTCGTGCAGTTGTTCGACCGCTACGCCACTTACAACGGCTCGAATCCTTATCGCGCGCCCGCCACGCTCAATATCATTCCGCACGTGGAATACACGCTCGGGAGTTATTATATTCGCGGCGGCATGTATCGCCTCGCGGAAGCATTGCTGGATTTGGCGCGGCAAGTTGGCGTGCACATGCACTATGGCACGGAAGTGCAGAAGATTTTGCACGACGGCAAGCGCGTCACGGGCTTGCAAATCGCGGGAGAGAGCCTTGCCGCGGATTGCGTGCTTTGCGGCCAGGACGTGGTGGTGGCGCATGAACAACTTATTGCGGGCTTTGCGCAACGGCGCGCGAAGTTGCAACGTCTTGAGCCTTCGTGCTCGGGCTTGGTGTTCATGTGGGGCGTGCGGAAAAAACATGAGCAGCTTGCGCATCACAATATTTTTTTCTCGCGCGATTATCGCCAGGAATTCGGGCAAATCTTCGAACAGCTCGTGCCGCCGCATGATCCGACGATCTATGTTGCGATCACGAGCAAGAGTGATTCCGCGCACGCGCCCGAGGGTTGCGAGAATTGGTTCGTGCTGCTCAATATGCCCTATCTCACGGAGGCAGTGCATTGGAAAAAAGCGCTGCCGCAAGTGCGCGCGCTCACGTTGGAGAAGCTGCGCCGCTTCGGCTTTGATTTGGAGGGAGCGATTGAACAAGAGGACGTCATCACGCCGGAAGATTTTTACCGGCTCTATCGCAGCAATCGCGGCAGTATTTATGGCATTTCCTCGAACAGCCGCAGCGCGGCTTTCAAGCGTCCGCCCAATCGCAGCCGCGAGTTGCGCGGGTTGTATTTCGCCGGCGGTTCCACACATCCCGGCGGGGGCATTCCGCTGGTCCTGCTCTCCGGCAAAATTGCCGCAGAGTTGATGGCAGAGGCGGAAGGTTTGAAAGTGCATCACTCCAAATCTGTCATTCTGTAGGAATTACCATGCCGCGGTTGCGGCACCCGAGCATGATGAAAATGTAGCGCAGACATCCTGTCTGCAGGCTGGAAGCCCAATGTCACTAACTTTTTGCGATCTGGGCTTTGAGTTTTTGGCGATATTTCGCCCGCGCTTTCTTGCGGTCGCCCACGAGATACGGATAAGTTCGTGGGCGCGTTCGCACGGCTCGGGGCTCTATCCGCGAAACTTTGCGCTTTGGCGGCTTGCATTTGCGCAATCGCAACAGAAGCTGCTGAAAAATTACCACGAGCCGTTCCGCGTTGTCTGTCGCACGAAGGTGAATGAGTTTGCGACGCAGCCTTCGCCAGCAACACGAAAAACTCAATGTGAGCGGCGAAATCTTTTCTTCCACAGCCGCGGCTTCCGCCATACTCGCGCGAATCAGATTATAGGTGAGCAGGCCACTGTAAAGCTCTTTGCGCACACTATCGGGAGATTTGCCCTTCAACTCTCCCAACTCGAGTCGCTCTTTCACATAGCGCAAATTCAACTCCACGTGCCCGCGCAAGCCATACAATTCACCCAACGCTTCGACGGTATAAACCGTCGCGTCCAAAAGCGTGGTAAACAAAAAAATTTTCTGCGGACGAAAACCTTTGCGCTCCACGCGATAACACACGACTCGTCCCGCAATCGGAGCGCTGGACATCTCCGGGTTGATTTGATCGTGTTGGCTGGGCGACCAGTTGACCGGCACATCGTCACCCGCACGCAAGCACCGTCCCGCAACTTTCCGCGCGCGTACGCCGGTGAGTCGAAAGAGGGCGTATCCTTGATAATGCCGTGTGGCTTGCGCCGTCATGAAGATACCGAAGTTCCGGTCGCCGACATACACCGTATTCGGTTCAAGTTGGGCGATGACTTCCAGCGCGCCCTTTTGTTCGCTGGTCGTCACCGGCATTTCAGCGAAGGCTAACACTGCGCCGCTGGAAAGGCAGAACGCGCCGACGCCGCGAATTTGGAGCCAATAATGCTCGCCATGTTGATTGTGAAGAACGCCGTAGTGTTTGCGCAGCGCCGTGGTTGGGCGCGTGCGAAAGATCGTCCCATCCAGCAACGCCACGGGATGACCAAGCCAGCGCGAGGCCGTTTGTTGGCTCGCGTTCGCCACGTGGCTGACGGCTTCTTTTAAAACCGACAACGGAAAGCGCTGTTGCCCTTTGCTATAAGCCGCGGTGCTTTCGGATTGGATGCGCTGCGAAATTGGACGTGTCGCATCCGGACTCAAGTGATCTGCGCCACCGTCTTTGACGTGAGCGAGGACTTCGTCTTGGGTGTGATCTTTGTTGAGGCGTTGATAGATCAAACACCACAGCAGAACCAGCGGGGTAAAAATTCTTTGATAAAACTTCTTTTCACTTTTGTCGATTAATTGCTGAAGGAAGGAACAGGGCAATAGCTTGCAAAAAATCGGCAACAGTGTTGTGGCATCATAAGGATGCGTGGCAGGAGCATGAGTGGTCGTCATGCTCCGTTAATAAAAAAAGCAACGTCAAATTCAAGATGGCTTTTTGTCCTCTAGTGTGAATTTGTCCTCTAGTGCGAGAATTTCATTTAGACATTCGACGAAATACACAGGCTTGAAAAGTTAGTGACATTGGGCTGGAAGCCTGCGCTACGTTGCATTTTCGTGGTAATCTTCTTGAGGACCGGGTACAATCGTCAACCGAGGTGTTTTGCCAGCGAGTAAAAGGATTCCTTCTGAATGACACACTTTAGAGCGGGTTGCGGAGCACTCCTTTGCAGACAGGCTATTTTGCAAATCACTTTTCGGCAGCGGGATGCAGTCGCTTTGAAGTCACCGCGCTTGAAAAGATAAAAGTGAGGCAAAGCAGCAAAGATGAACTCGCGGTGGAGCAGCGACGGAACAAAAAATATTCACTCGGATTGCGAGGAGCGCGTTCTCCGATATTCATCACTCAAAAATTTGCAGGCACTTTATGACGACCTTCACCGATATTTTGTGCGCGACGGCGCTCGCGATTTTCCTTTACATGACGGTGATTTGGCTGTTGAGTCTCGCGCTGAAAAACTCCAGCATCGTGGACGGGTTTTGGGGGCCGGGTTTCATGCTCGCGAACGGGGTTGCGTTTGTGCTCGCGCCCGATGGCTTTCCCGCGCGCCAGTGGCTTGTGACCGCGCTGGTGTGCGTGTGGGCGTTGCGCCTGGCGATCTACATTTTCTGGCGCAATCACGGCAAAGGCGAGGACTTTCGTTATCGGGCGTGGCGCGAGGAGAACCCGGAGACGTGGTGGTGGCGCAGTTTCTTCAAGGTTTTTATGTTGCAAGGCCTCATGCTGTGGCTGATCGCGATGCCGCTGTTGGCCGCACAATTCCGTGGAACTCCGGCGCAGCTTGTTTGGTTTGATTATCTCGGCGCCGGCATTTGGCTCATCGGCTTTTGCTTCGAGGCCGTGGGCGATGCGCAGATGTTGCGGTTTAAATCGAACCCCGCGAATCGCGGCAAGCTGATGAGCGCGGGCTTGTGGCGTTACACGCGCCATCCGAATTATTTCGGCGAAGCGGTGCTGTGGTGGGGTTTCTTTCTCTTCGCCGCCGCGACCGGAGCGTATTGGACGATCGTCAGTCCGATACTCATCACCGCGCTGCTGTTGAAGGTTTCCGGCGTGACGATGCTGGAAAAGACGCTGCAAAACACCAAGCCGGGCTATCGCGAGTATCAAGAAAACACGAATGCTTTTTTGCCGTGGCGGCCGCGCAAAAAAATGATGGCGCAAACTTCGTAGCGCAGGCTTCCAAGCCTGCAAACGAATGCAGGCTGAAAGCTTGCGCTGCAACCCTCGCGTGCGCATGCTGGTTTTTCGGAATAATACCAACAGGAGAATATGAAACGCATTATCGTCATTGGTTCGGGCTTTGGCGGGCTTGCGATCGCGGTGCGTTTGCAGGCGCGCGGCTTTCAAGTGACGTTGCTCGAAAAGAACGCCAAAGCCGGCGGCCACGCTTATCAATTGCAAAAACGCGGCTACACGTTCGACATGGGCCCTTCGCTCATCACTGCGCCGGAAATCATTCGGTCCATCTTCAATGTTGCGGGAAGGCGGCTCGAAGATTATATCGATATGGTGCCGCTCGATCCGTTTTATCGCCTCTATTTTCACGACGGCTCGCGTTTGGATTATTCCGGCGACGGCGCGCGGATGAAGGCGCAGATGGCGCGCTTCAATCCGCAGGATGCGGCGAACTATGACCGTTTTATGCAAATGTGTCGCGGTATTTACGAAGCCGTGATGGTCGAGGGGTTGGGCACGACGCCGTTTATGGATCTGAACACGCTCATCAAGTTTGTGCCGCGCGCGCTGAAGCTGAAGGCGCTTTATCCCGCGCATTATCTCGTCTCGCGCTATTTTCAGGATCCGCGCCATCGTTTCACTTTTTCATTCCATCCGCTTTTCATCGGCGGCAATCCCTTTCGCGCGCCGAGCGTCTATCTCATGATTCCGTATCTCGAAAAGACCGGCGGGGTGTGGTTCAGCAAAGGCGGCATGTATAGTTTGGTGCGAGCTTTTGCGCGCGTGTTTGAAGAATTGGGCGGAGTGATTCAAACCGATGCGGAAGTCGAAGAGATCGTGGTGCAGCACGGTCGCGCGACGGGTGTGACTGCCAATCAAAAATTTTATGCCGCGGAGGCGGTGGTTTCCAATGCGGATTGGGCACACACGCAACTCAAACTGCTGAAGCCCGAGCACCGGCGCAAATGGACAAATCGCAAAGTCGAGCGCCGCGATTATGCCATGAGCGCGTTCTTGCTCTATCTCGGCGTGCGGCGGCAATATCCGCTGCTTCTGCATCACACCTTGATTCTTTCGGAGCGCTACAAGGAGTTGGTCAAAGACATTTTTGATCGCAAAATTTTGGCGGAAGATTTTTCGATGTATTTGCACGCGCCGACGCGCACGGATGCAAGCATGGCGCCGCCGGGTTGTGAGAGCATGTACGTGCTCGTCCCGGTTCCCAATCTTGCCGGCGATATTGATTGGAATCAAGCCGCGCAGCCGTTTGCCGAGCGCATCATAAAATTTCTAGAAGAAGATTTCGGTTTGCAAAACCTGCGGCAGGAAATCGAGGTGCAGGAAATTTTGACGCCGATCGATTTCAAGCTGCGGCGCAATTGCCACCTCGGCAGCGCGTGGGGCCTTGAGCCGAAGCTCACGCAGACCGCTTATTTCCGCCCGCACAATCGCAGCGAGGAAATTCCGAATCTCTATTTCGTCGGCGCGAACACGCATCCCGGCGCGGGTGTGCCCGGGGTTTTGCTCTCCGCGGAGGCGACGGAGAAATTGGTGCGCGCGGACTTGGGCCGGACCGAATCGCCGATGACGGCATTTGAAACCAAGCTTGCATGACAGAAGCATATGCACTAAATTGGGAGAAGAAAAATGGCGGCGGCGCTTGTCGATCAGATTCTCAAGGAGATGTCCGAGCATCATCCGGAAGATTTTCTCCGGCGGCTCTTTCCCGGAGAAAAGTTTCGCGTCGTTTCGGTCAAACTTGATAAAGAGCTGACCATCAAAACGCGTGTGACCGATCGCGTGATGCACTTGAAGACTGCCGAGGGCGACCGCATCGCGCATATTGAGTTTCAGTTGCGCTATAAACCCAATACGCCGCGGCGCATGTTCGTTTATTGCGGCGCTTTGGCGGCAAAGTATCAAATGGAAGTGGCGTCTTTTTTGTTTGTCGTCAAGCCCACGCGCAGAATCGGCGAATGGGGAACTTATCGTTCAAGCCTCTTTGGGAAGCGCGCCAACGAGTTCGGTTTTCGTGTGATTCATCTTTGGAAGCTGCGCGAGGCGATCTTGTCCGGCGAGGAGAATTATCGTATCTTCGCGCCGCTGCTGTTGGAGATCGAACCCGAGCCGGATGCGGCTTTGTTGCGCAAAGTTCGAGAGTTGATTGAGCAAGAAAAAGATGCGGCCAGACGCGAAGAGTTGTATAGCGTCGCCATCCCTCTGGCAAACAAACATTTTGGTTTGAATATGATCAAATCCATTTTTACGGAGGCTACCATGACCGGCATAAAATGGGAAGAAATGCCCTACATCGGTGATACGATAAAAACGAAGAAGAAAGAAGCTTGGCAAGAGGGCCGTCAAGAAGGCCGTCAAGAAGGCGGCCTGTTTGGCATGCAAGAAATGCTTCTTGAAGTATTGAGCTCGCGCTTCGGGAGCGTGCCTGGCAAGACGGTGCGCGCGATCCACACGGTGCAATCGCCGAGCAAGCTCAAAGCCATTGCGCGCCGCTCGCTCAAAGCCGCATCGCTGGCGGAAGTGCAGAAGCTGCTGCCAATGAACAAACCGAAAACCACAGTCCGTAGCGCCACGAGCAACGGAAAGTCGCACCGCGTCGCAAAGTAACAAGAATCGCACACGTGAAATTCTGGCTTGACCCTGCCTCGCGGCTCGCGTTCGAACACGCGCGCCAAATGACCGCCTATTATTCGAAGAGTTTTTATCTTTCCGCGAGCATGTTGCCGCCGGAGAAGCGGTGGGCAACATTTGCGGTATACGGCTTCTGTCGTTATGCCGACAATTTGATCGACAAACAACGCAACCGCAGCGCCGTGGAAGTTTTGCGCGAAGTGGCGTTTCTGCGTGAGGAGTTGCTCATAGCCCAGCGCACGGGCGAATCGGAGCACCCGATTCTGCAGCCCTACATCGTCGTGGCGCAGCGTTACGGCATTCCCATAAAATATGCGCTCGAGTTGCTCCAAGGCGTGGAAATGGACCTCGAGCATTCCCGCTATGCGAATTTCGATGCGCTCTATCTTTTCTGTTATCGCGTTGCGGGCGTCGTGGGGTTGATGATGACGCATATCCTGGGCTACAAAGACGAAGCGGTTTTTGCATATGCCGAAAAGCTCGGCGTGGCCATGCAACTCACCAATATTTTGCGCGACGTGCAGGAAGATGGCAACATGGGCAGAATTTATCTGCCACTCGAAGAGCTTCACGCCTTTGGCTGCAGCGAGAACAACATTTTCGAGGCGCGCATGACCTCCGCGTTTCGCGAGTTGATGCGCTTTCAATTCGACCGCGCCTGCTCCTATTATGAAGCCGCGCAACCCGGCATCCGCCTGCTCAAGCCCGACGCGCAATATGCCATCTATTCCGCGAGCCGCATTTATCGCGGCATTCTGAAACGCATTCAGGCGCGCGACTATAATCCGTTTCTCGGTCGCGTTTACGTGCCCAAACACCGCAAGATGGGCATTCTCATCCAGGAAGTTCTGCGCACGAAATGGCTCGCCGCGCAGGAGCGCCTGGCGATATGATAAGATTTAATTCATGAGTTTTACTCCGTCCCCAAAATCAGCCTAGCGCGAGAACACCTTCATGGCCGCCTCTTTCCACCTTCCTGCTTACATGCGTGCTGTCGTCCTGCATGAGTTTGACAAACTCGAATCACTTGCTGTTGAGCAAAAGCCGGTACCGCAACCGCGCGCGGGCCAGGTTTTGGTGCGCATGCACGCCGCGCCCATCAATCCTTCCGATCTTGCTGCTCTGCGTGGTTTGTATCGTGTTCAGAAGACGCTGCCCGCGGTTCCCGGATTCGAGGGCAGTGGAACAGTGGTCGCTTCGGGAGGGGGATTACTCGGCCGTTTTCTCATGGGTAAACGCGTGGCGTGCGCCGCACCCGACAGTGGAGATGGAACGTGGGCGGAGTATATGGCAACCTCCGCGCAGAATTGTGTGCCGCTCAGCCGTATGCTTTCATTGGAACAAGGCGCGATGTTCATCGTGAATCCCCTTACGGCTTGGTCATTGATGGAAGTCGCCAGGCGCGAAGGCCATCGCGCGCTTGTGCAGACTGCAGCGGCGAGTGCACTCGGTAGAATGATCGTGCGGCTCGCGCGGCAGCGCAAAGTGGTCACCATCAATATCGTGCGGCGCGAAGAGCAGGCCGCAACGTTGCGCGCTTTGGGCGCGGAGCACATTTTGAATAGTGCCGAAGCGGAGTTCGACGCGCGTTTGCTCGAAACTTGTCGCCGCGAAAACGCGCGCCTTGCGTTTGACGCCGTGGGCGGAGAACTGACCGGCAAAGTTTTACAGGCCTTGACCGAAGGCGGGCGTTTGATCATTTATGGCGGGCTGGCGCAGCAGCCTTGTGTCCTCGATCCTCGCTCGTTTATCAATGAAGGCAAGCGCATGGAGGGATTCTATCTGGGCCACGCCATGCGGCAATTGCGTATGGCGCAACGGCTCGTTATGGTGCGGCGCGCACAACAGGCCCTGGCAAAGGAATTACAAACCGACATTCAAGCGCGCGTGCCACTGGAAGCAATCGCAGTTGGCTTGCGGCAGTACATACAAAACATGTCGGCTGGAAAAGTTTTGTTGGTGATGAACAACGCTGCGGCGGAAAAATAAACTTCCGAAGGCCGCCACCATGATCGTCGCCCGACCCGCTGCGTGGGCTGAAAAATTGTTTCATCTTTATGTCTCCCGACTCTTCCGGCGCCACTTTCATGCGATATTTCTGCTCGGCGATTTCCCCAAAACCGAAGCGACGCTGCCAGTGCTGCTGGCGCCGAACCACAGCACATGGTGGGATGGTTTTTTCATTCATCTCCTCAACAAAAAAATTTTCGCGCGCCGGCCTTATGTGATGATGCTCGAAGAGCAACTCGTGCGTTATCCCTTCTTCACGCGTTTGGGCGTTTTCTCCATCAATCCTCATTCCGCCGTGGACACGCGCGCGTCGTTGCGTTACGCTGCACGCATTCTGCGCGATCCCGCAAACCTGCTTTGTATTTTTCCACAAGGCGAGTTGCTGCCTTGGGAAAAAAGGCCGCTTGGACTCAAACGTGGCGTGGAAATCCTTTTGCGTTGGCATGCCGGGCCGGTGAATCTTCTGCCGCTCGCCATCCGCGTGGAGTTTTTAGGCGAAAAATTGCCTTCCGTGTTTTTTATGTTCGGTGAAAATGTGACGGTGGATTATTCTTCCTTTGCGGGCGTAGCATGGCTTGAGAAGGTGGAAGAGGCGTTGCTCGAGCAGTTGCGCCTTCGCCTCGTAAACGGCGAGCGCGGCATGCGGCTTTGAAGCAGTATTTCCCCAGCTTCAGCCTCGTTTCAGTTTATTTTCCAATCATTCCACGTGCTCTTGCGTGCCGCGCCCTCTGGGGCGAAACGTTGCTGAATGAAACGCTCCAATGCTGGTAAAGTATGCGTATCCTTGTTATCGAAGATGAAAACGAAGTCGCGAGCCTGGTCCAACGGGCATTACAGGAAGAATCGCATGCGGTCGACCTCGCGCCGGATGGACTGGCCGGCGAACGCATGGCGTTCACGGAAGAATATGATCTCATCATTCTCGATCTGATGCTTCCTCGCAAAGACGGTCTCGCCGTTTTGAAAACTTTGCGCCAGCAGAAAATCGCAACTCCGGTTTTGTTGCTCACGGCCCGCGATGAAGTTCGCGATCGTGTTGACGGCTTGGATGCGGGCGCGGATGACTATCTCGGCAAACCCTTTGCCCTTGCGGAACTGCGTGCTCGTGTTCGCGCCCTTTTGCGCCGCCATGCGGTGACGAAAACCGTTTTGCTCACCGCGGGAGACTTGATTTTGGATCCGGTGGCGCGTGAAGCCCGTTTGCAAGAGGAGCGTCTTGACTTGACCACGCGCGAATACGCCATTTTGGAATATCTGCTCCGCAACAAAGGCCGATTGCTCTCCAAAGGCATGATTGCCGAGCACGTGTGGGATTATCATTTCGACAGCGATCTCAATTTGATCGAAGTTTATATTCGCCGCTTGCGCCAAAAGCTTGAGCACGATAATCACCCGCGCTTGATCCACACCGTACGGAACGGCGGCTACGTCATTCGGGAACCCGAAACATGCGATTGACGATTCGTGGCCGGCTCACGCTGTGGTACGTTTCCGCTTTTTTCCTCGCGCTCGTTGCGGTGCTCGGCGTGCTTGCCTTGGAGTTGCAGCGCCAGCTTGGCAACGAAGCACGCAAAGCGCTGCAGATCGAAGAAAATTGGCTCACCACTTTGATCCAATCTGAGTTTTTGCCGTTGCGCACATTGACCGGCGAAAGCTACCAACAACTCGCAGCACAGCTCACCGAGGAATTGGATGAACGTTATGGTTTGAAGCGGCAGTTTGCCGTTCTTATTCTCACCGGCAACGCCGGTACAAAAAGTTTTAGCGGCGGTTTGAAAGATGCGGACAAATGCTTGCCTGGCGCTTTTCTCGAACGCCATGCCGGCAATTACAACCTCATGCTTGCCGAGCACCGCTATCGCGTGCGCCTCTTTCGCCGCGAGTGGGGCGTGGCGGCCGTGGGCGTGGAAAATGAAACGCTGTGGAAAGTCGCGAAAGCTTCCGGTGAAGTTTTGATATGGCTTGTGCCGTTCGCAGCATTGCTCGCCATTCTTGGCGGCTGGCTCATGGCTAAGTTGGCGCTGCGTCCGGTTGCTTTAGCGGCGCACTCGGCAGAAGCCATTTCTGTGGAAAATCTCAAACAGCGCTTGCCGGCGTACGCGGGCAAAGACGAATTCGGTGCGCTGGTTGCGACGTTGAATCGCATGATTGCGCGCTTAGAGCAGGGCGTCACGCGATTGCAGCAATTCACGCAAGACGCGGCCCACGAGCTGCGCACACCGCTCACCATCCTGCGCGGTGATTTGGAACTGGCATATCAAGACGAAAAGACGCCGGAAGAAACGCGCGTGTGGCTGCAAAAAAATTTGGATCGTGTGATTGACCTCGGACAAATCGTGGACAATCTCATGCTTTTGGAGCGTTCCGACGCCGGCGACTATCCCATCTACAAAACACGATTTCGGCTCGATGCCGTGGTGCAGGAAATTTTCGAGGACGTGAAAATTCTCGCGGAAGCGCGCGGGCTTGCCGCCTTTTTGCCAGAATGCAGCGCCGCGGAATTTATCGGCGATGAGCTGCTCATGCGCCGCTTGCTCATGAACCTGTGCGACAACGCGCTGAAATATACGCCGCGCGGCAAGTTGGAATTGCGTTTGCGCCGCTCCGAGCACGCCCTCGAATTGATCGTTGCCGACACCGGCGTCAGCATCCCAGCCGAGGACTTGCCGCATATTTTCGATCGCTTCTATCGTGTGGATAAATCGCACACAACCGCGACCGGCGGCAGCGGCCTCGGACTCGCCATTTGCAAATGGATTGTCGAGGCGCACAACGGCGAGCTTGTGATCGACAGCTCCGTTGGAATTGGAACAACGGTACGAGTGATTTTGCCCTATCATAAATAACTTCAGGTTTGCGCTCTGGTTTGTCCAACAGGAAGTTTTTGCGCGCAAGCCCGGCTGCACTTCAACCTTTTCATTCATCTATTTTCACTGCGAGGCCATTGATGTTGAAAACCACAGCTTCTGTTTTGACCGGACTGCTTGTGAGCATTGCTCAAGGCGAAAGTTTTGCGCAAGATGCCACTCACGCGCGCCGCTCCAATCCGCTCGTGTGCGCAATCAAAACCGTTGGCAGCGACGTGGCATATGTTTTCACTTCGCCGTCGCGCATGACGACCAAAGGCGGCTTGCAGCTCTTGGCATTCTCGGCTCTGACCGCGGGGTTTATTCTGCGTGCGGACGAAAAGATTGACGAAGAGTTGGCACTCGAGGGCTACGAGTTTTCTTCGCGACCTTTCAAAGAGTTGGCAAAGCTCGGCCAAGTTTATGACGATATCGGGCCGGTCAATACGGCCATTGGTTTGTCCGTCGCGAGCTTTGCAGGCGGCGTGATCTTACAGGACAGAAAGCTTTTACAAACTTCCCGATTGCTGGTCGAAGCCTCGGTATTAACGCAACTGTTCACAACTGCCGGCAAAGGAATTTTAGGCCGCGCGCGGCCCTATACTGATCTTGGCCCGCGCGATTTCAATCTGTTCAAGTTCGGCCACGCGGAAGAATTCAAATCCATGCCTTCCGGCCATGTGAGCAGCGTCTTCGCACTTATGACCGTCTTTGCCAAACAATATGATCATTGGTATGTGGAGATTCCGGCCTACACCTTCGCCGCGTCGGTGGCCTTTCAACGCATGACGACGCGCAGTCATTGGGCCTCGGACACGATGGTCGGCGGCGCGCTCGGTTATTGGGTGAGCAGCACGTTGGTGCGCAAGCAGCGTGAAGCGCCGGTAAACTGCGCCGTCCAACCCTACTTTTTAGGTAATCGTTTCGGCATGGCAATAAATTTCTGAAGATGCGAGTCGCGATGACAGGGAGGTGTTCAGCTTCACTTCAGCTTGCCTGCGTATCTTTGCCGTCGTGAGAAATCAATCTCGCGCCGCGCGCGCGTATTACATTTGAATATTGCAACGAGGTGAAAAGTGACAAAAAGATTTTTTCTTCCCATGTTGATACTTGGCGTATCGGCGGCTCAGGCCGCCAGCCCAATGTTATCCGGATTGACCCAGCAAGATTGCCGATCGATTTTCCCTGGCGCCAACTCCACTGAAATGATTAGAACGCTTGCCTCAGGTGTGCAATATACCGAAGCATGGGAGCATGGCTCATGGGGACCACCCGAAGAGCTACTTGGATACGTCTTCCTCAAAGCGCTTCAATATGAAGGCAAAACCCTCGAAGTTTTAGTTGGGATGAAGAACACCGGGGTCATTTCAAAAGTCTGTGTAAGAGGCATGGCTGGGATTACTGACGAATTCCTCGCACAGTACCGCGGCAAAACTTCGCGTGATAATTTCGACTTGGCGCGAACGCCGGAAGATGAGCTGGTTGTTCCAGCGAGAATGAAAGCAATGCAGGGAGATCTTGCGCTCTCTGAAAGCATTGCGCACGGCGTGAAAGAGATCGTCATGTCCGCCAGTAAACTGGTAAAATAGGTATCGACGATTATCGCGTTTTTCAATGTGAAAATAACATGGCAAAATACTTTTGTAGCGTTTCTTTGCTTGCACTGCTTTGGGTCAAGCCGGCATTGGCGCAAACGCTGTCCTTAGATGATTGCATTCGACTGGCCCTGCAAAAGAGTCAGCGCCTCGTGTCCGCCGGCTATGCCGTTCAGGCCGCGGCGTTTCACCGCCAAGAGACCGGCACGCTGAAAAAACCAACAGTAAATCTTCGCAGCGGCGCTTCGTTTGCGCCGGTGACGGGACTCGATCCGGCGCTCACGGAGGGCGGCGAGTACGTGGGTCTGCTCGAAATCCAACAACCGCTTTACAATGGCGTGATCAAACCAGCACGGCAACAAGCGGAGGTCAATCTCCAACAAGCGACGGTGGCCCAAACACGCACCGCCGCCGACATTCGACTGGAAGTGCGTCAAGCTTACGCTGAACTGTTGCGTGCGCAACGACAATTGGCGTTGACCCAAGCGAGTCTCAATGATTTGCAATCCTATCTTGAAACCGTGCGTTCACTTGCGCACGGCGGCGCGGCACCGAAACTCGATATCATGAAAGTCGAAATTCAATTGCAATCCGAAACCATTACGCTCACCGATCTGCGCACCGCCGCCGCCGTTGCGATGCAGCGCTTGCTCGAGCCGGTCGGTTTGCCGTTGGATACGATGATTGCCATTCAAGACTCTATTGCGCTGCCCGGTGTTTCTGCGCCGCTGCGCGCCAATCCCGATTTGAAAGAATTCGAACTCGGCATTGAATCCGCCAGGCTGGAAGTGAAACTCGCGCAAGCCGAACGCCTGCCAGTGCTCTCTGCTTTCGGCAACGCCGGAGGCTGGACCTCCCGGAACCAACTCCTCGAATCCAATCCGCGGCATATTTTCGGCTATCAAGCCGGGATAGAGCTTGAAATGCCGTTGTGGAATTGGGGCGTGACGACGGCGCGTCTCGAACAGAAGAACGCCGCCCTCAAGGCGCTCAACGCCGATTTCGAAGTCTTGCAGCGCCGTCTCCGCACAGATTTTCAAACGCTGCAGCAACAATTGCGTGCGGCGCAGGAAAAATTGGTGTTGCTGAAACAAAGCCGGACGAAAGCCGGCGAACAATATAACCTTTTGCTGGCGCAATATGCCGGCGGTGGCGCGAGCAGCCTGGAAGTGCTCGAGGCGCATCGCACATGGTTGGAAATCGTTTTGCAGGAAGAACAAACCCGTGCTGACCGCAACAGCATTCAGGCGCAACTGCTGCGGCTGACAGGAGAACCAGAATGAATAGCCATTCCCCAAATATAGCGTGGACGCGCCACGATCAAATTTCACCACGAAGGCCAGACGACACGAAGTTTTTTCTTTGTGCCTTGAAGTCTTTGTGGTCGGAAAATTTTTGTTCTTTCTATAATGTTTCGACTTTAAGATTACTGCTGCCAATGTTATTGCTTATGCTTTTGAGTGCTTGCGGCAACAGTGAGAGCGAAAGCGAAGAGGCCGAAACCGCCGTGACCCCAATTGTCGAAGTGAAGATCGACAGTATCCGCCTCGGCGCGATTCCGGAAGTGATCAACGCCACGGGCATGACCAAAGCCTTGCGCCAGGAAAATATTAGCTCGCCCATCGAAGGCAAAGTCACGAAGCTGCGCATCTTTGAAGGTGATGCCATCAAACGCGGCGAGGTGATGGCCTTGGTGAATACGAAAGAGTCGCTCGCCGCGCTCACCGGTGCGGAGTTGTTGCTGGCGCGCGCCCAAACGAGCGAAGAAAAGAATCGCGCCGCCGCGGCATTAAAATTGGCGCAGCAGAACAACACGTCGTTGGAAATTCGCGCGCCGTTTGATGGCGTGGTGGTGGCGCGCGGCTTGAATGAAGGCGAGTTTGTCGCGGCGGGCGGCACCCTGGCGACGGTGATTGATTTGCGTTCGCTTTATTTTTTTGCGAAAGTGCCGGCGCGTGATTTATCCCGGCTCAAATTGGGACAAACGGCGCGCGTCCATTTCCAAAGCTGGCCAGACAACCATTTCTCTTGCCGCGTCGAAAATATCAAACCGCAGATTGATCCTTTGGGGCAAATGGCCGAAGTGCGGTTGCGTTTTCAAATGCCGAATCCGGAACTGCGCAGCGAGATGTTTGGCAACGCTGAAATTGAAGTGGGCAGGCATGAACAAGTCCTGCTCGTGCCGGATGCGGCGGTGTTGCGCGATGACGAAACCGGCGCGCATACCATCGTCGAAGCTGCCGGCGATTCGCTCGGCGTGATTCATGAAGTCGCGCTCGGCCTCGAAACGCCGGCGCTGGTTGAAATCTCCGGCGCCGAAATTCATCCGGGCATGCATATCCTTGTCGAAGGCCATTACGGTTTGCCGGATTCGACTAAGATTCATGTTGTAAAAGAATAGAACACAGATGACGCGGATTTGACGGATTCACACCGATAAAAACAAAATCTGTGAAAATCCGTGTGATCCGCGTCATCCGTGTTCAAAAAGGTTTTGCATCCATGCACATCATCCCCTTCGCGCACCGGCATCGACGCGCGATTATTTTTACCATCTCAGTACTGGCGCTCGCCGGTATTTATGCGGCGGTCAACCTGCCGATTGCGCTGTTCCCGCAAATCACTTTTCCGCGCATCGTCATTTTAGCCGACAACGGCGAACAGCCCATCGAGCGCATGATGATCGAAGTGACCAAGCCGCTGGAGGAAGCTTCGCGCGGCGTTCCCGGCGTGACCACCGTGCGTTCGAAAACGAGTCGCGGGGCGACGGAGATTTCCATCAACTTGAACTGGGGCACGGATATTTATCGCGCGTTACAACTACTGCAAGGGCGCATTGCTGCTGTGCAAAATGAGCTGCCGGCGACCGTGTCGATCCAAGTGGAGCGCATGGACGTTTCGGTCTTTCCGATCATGGGCTTCAGTTTGACCTCTGACCATCGCGGCCAAGTTGAGCTGCGCGATCTGGCGATGTACACGCTGCGGCCTGCATTGTTGCGCATTCAAGGCGTCGGACAAGTCAATGTCATCGGCGGCAAGGTGCGCGAGTTTCATGTCATTGTCGATCCGATGGCGTTGGCGTCATACAATCTCGACATTCGCGCCGTCAGTGAGGCCATCACCAATGCCAATCTCGTTGCGGCCACCGGCTTGGTGAGCGACAATTATCATCTCTATCTCAGTCTCACCGATAATTTATTTACGAGTCTCGAGGAGATCGGCAACGTCGTGATCGCCATGCCCAACGGCGCACCGGTGCGCGTCAAAGATGTGGCGCAAGTGATACCCGGCGAGCAAGACTCTTATCTCCGCCTCACCTCGGATGGCAAGGAAGCGGTGCTGCTCGACATCAATCGCCAGCCCGATGGCAACACCGTGCAAATCGGCCAGGATATCAAAGCGCTGCTGGCGACGATGAAATCGCAACTGCCGCCGGATGTGCGCTTCCAACCCTACATGGATCAATCCGAATTTATTTCCGACGCGATAGCCGGCACACGTGATGCCATTTTTTTCGGTGTGGGCCTGGCGATGCTGGTGCTGCTGTATTTTATGAAAAATTGGCGTATCACCATCGTCGCCGCGATTGTGGTGCCGGCGACGATTGCCGCAACCATCGGCTGTCTTTTCGTGATTGGCCAAACGATCAACATCATGACGCTCGGCGGTATTGCGGCGGCAGTGGGTTTGATTATCGATGATATTATCGTGGTGATCGAAAGCATCTTTCATCATTTTCACAAGGGTGAAAAAAATTTCATCGCCACGGCGCAGAGTTCGATTCAGGAAATGTTTCCGGCCATCGTCGGCTCCAGTCTCGCGACGCTGGTGATTCACATTCCATTCGCCTTTCTCGGCGGCGTCACCGGCGCCTTCTTCGCCGCGCTGTCGATCACGATGGTGTTTGCGCTCAGCATTTCATTTATTTTCTCCGTCGTTTTCGCGCCATTAGTGGCCGGCGCCGTGCTTACCGAAAACGACATCGAAAAAGCCATTGCGCGGGAACAGAAAAGCGGCCACCGCCTTTTGCATCTTTACGAGCGCGGGCTGCGCGCCTTGCTGCGGCAGAAATGGCTGGCTGTGCCGCTTGCCGCGTCAATGCTGTTGGGCGGGTGGATGCTGTATCAACAAGTCGGCACCGGTTTTATGCCGGATATGGACGAAGGCAGTTTCGTGCTGGATTATTGGACGCCGCCCGGCACGTCGCTCGAAGAGACGCATCGCATGTTGTTGCAAGTCGAGGCGATTCTGCGCTCGACACCGGAGGTGGAAAACTACGGACGGCGCACCGGCGCCGAGCTGGGTTTTTTTGTGACCGAAGCGAACACCGGCGACATTCTGGTTAAATTAAAAACCAACCGGCAACGCTCGATCTTTGCTGTGATGGATGAAATCCGTTCGCGCATCGAAGCCGCGCAGCCGGCGATGCTGATCGAATTTGGCCAGCAAATGCAGGACGTCATCGGCGATCTCACCAACAACCCCGAGCCAATTGAGATTAAAATTTTTGGCGACAATAAAGAACAAGTTGAGGAGAAAGCGCGGGAGACGGCGGAGCTGATTGAACAAATTCGCGGCGTGGAAGATGTCTTCAACGGCATCACGATTTCCGGTTCGAGTATCTTGATCAAAGTCGATCAAGCCAAGGCCGCAATCGCCGGACTCACGGTGAGCGAGGTGCAGGCGCAACTCGATCATCTCATGCAGGGGCAGGCGGAAACCAGCATTCAGCGCGGCGAAAAACTGATCGGCATTCGCACGCGCTTTAATAGCCTGTACCGGAACGATCTCGTGACCATCAAGAATTTGCAATTGCATTCGCCCGCCGGTTTCCTTGTCCCCTTGAACAGCATCGCCGCGATCACCACCACTAAAGGCCAGGCGGAATTGCAGCGCGAAAATTTGAAACAACTCGTCGCGGTCACGGCACGCATTTCCGGTCGCGATCTCGGCAGCACCGTCGCCGAAATTCAACGGACGTTGAAAAGCCGGCTGGCGCTGCCGGCGGGGGTTTATATTGCTTACGGCGGCACATATCAAACGCAGCAAGAATCGTTTCGGGGATTGCTGCTGGTGCTCGGCGCCGCGGTGCTTTTCGTTTTCATTGTTTTGTTATTCGAATTTGAATCCTTCCGCGTGCCGCTCACCGTGTTTGCGATCAACTTGCCGTCGCTGTTCGGCGTCGTGTTCGCGCTGTGGCTGACGAACGTGACGTTCAATGTTTCGAGCTTTGTCGGCACCATTCTCGTTGTCGGCATCGTCGCCGAGAATGCGATTTTCTTGTTGCATTACGTGGCAAAATATCAAAAGGAAGGCATGGTGTTGGACGAAGCCTTGGTGCAAGCCAGCCTGGTGCGTGTGCGCCCAATTCTTATGACCACCTTTGCCGCCGTCTTTGCGCTGCTGCCGTTGGCGCTCAATCTCGGCGCGGGAACGCAAATGCAACAGCCACTGGCCATTGCTGTGATCGGCGGATTTTCCGTTTCAACGTTGTTGTTGCTGTTCGCGCTGCCAATGGTGTTTGGGTTGGTGGGGAAGCGTGGCAGCGTGCTACCTCTAAATTGAGCGCGACAATCTCAAGAAGGCTAAAGCGTTTTGCAGATTGCTGGGTACACGATGCCGTTTACTGAGGTATAAATTTACGTATTTTCGGACGGAGGCTATTAACGACAAGAAGGAATCATGCGATGTTGAGACTGGCTGGTATTGCAATCGGAGGAGCAATCGGCGCGTTGCTGCGTTATGGTTTGACCGATTTCATTTCAAAAAAGATCGCTAGCGGCTTTCCTTGGGGCACGCTAGGCGTAAATCTGCTCGGTTGTTTTGTGATCGGCTTCTTGTGGGAAATTTTTTCGAACACTCTGGTCGCGCCGCATTGGCGTGCTTTCGTATTGATCGGCATCCTGGGTGCGTTCACAACTTTTTCGTCTTACGGCTTGGAGAGCATCAACCTTCTCCGAGACGGTCAAATCAAACTGGCATCCGCCAATATTTTACTCAGTAACGGCTTGGGAATTGTTCTGGTTTTTGCCGGCATGGCTGCGGCAAATACACTTATCAAATTACTCAAATAGGAAGGCTGCTATGAAACTGCCAGAAGAAGGGCTGCTCTTGCGCATTTTTGTCGGCGAAAGTGACATGCATGATGGCAAGCCGCTATATGAGCAGCTCGTGCTGAAGGCGCGTGAACTTCATCTCGCCGGCGCGACCGTCGTGCGTGGCCTCATGGGTTTTGGCGCGAACAGCCGCATCCATACTGCAAAAATTCTGCGACTCTCGCTGGATTTGCCCATCATCGTCGAGTTGGTGGACACGGAAGAGAATCTCAACAAGCTTATGCCTTTTATCGATGCAACCGTGAAGGAGGGGCTGGTCACTTTGGAGAAGGTCAAAATCATCAAGTATGTCCACACGAATTCCCTTTGAAGCAACGATGTTCATGTGAACGGAAAATCGTTTTGATCGCTCTGCTCTACGCCATCATCGCATTGCTGGGTGTGCTCTTGCTGATTACACTCATCAACCTCATCACCGCGCCGCGCCTGCGAAGCGCGCCTGAGCCGCAGAACGCTCCTTTGGTTTCGCTGCTCATTCCCGCGCGCAATGAAGCGGGTGGAATTGCAGCTTGCCTGCGTGATTTGCGCGCGCAAGATTATCCAAACTTTGAAATACTCGTGTTGGATGACGGCTCCACCGATCAAACCGCGGCCCTCGTGCAGCGCCATGCGGAACAGGATCATCGCATTCAATTGCAGCGAGGCGCGGCGCTGCCGCAGGGATGGATCGGGAAAAACTGGGCGTGTCACCAATTGAGCATGCAAGCGCGCGGCGAGGTGTTGATCTTCACGGACGCGGATTTGCGTTACGCGCCGCAAGCCGTGCGCAACACCGTGGGGTGGATGCAACGCCTCGATCTCGGCATGCTCTCGGCGTTTTCCCAACAAATCACCATCACCCTGCCGGAAAAATTAGTCGTCCCGCTGCTTGATATGTTCGTTTATAGTTATCTGCCGCTGTGGCTCACATATTACACGCGCAATCCTTCGCTCGCGGCAGCGAACGGGCACTGGCTGGCGTTCAAGCGCGCGTCATATTTGCGCCTCGGCGGGCATGCCGAAGTGCGCCACGAAGTCGTCGAAGACGTGGAACTGAGCCGTCGCGCCAAGCGCCGCGGCGAAAAAATTCTCACCGTTTGCGGCAAAGGCGAAATCTTCGGGCGCATGTATAGCAGCGCGCGCGGCATTTGGCAAGGCTATTCCAAAAATCTTTTCGGGCTCGTGCGTTTTCAAACCGCGGCGTTTTTGGTGGTGATCGCCGTACTCGTTCTCATTCATATATTGCCGTACTTGCTAGTTTGGAATGCGCCATACACGAGATTAGCGGGCAGCGCGATTGCGATGAACGTGCTGTTGCGTGTCTTGCTCGCGTTTGGGTATGCACATCCTTTGGTCACAAGCGTTGTGTTCCATCCTTTCGCCATCGCGGCGATCATTGTGATCGGGTTGAATTCATTGCGTTGGCATAAGACCGGCAAGATAAGATGGAAGGGCAGAACTTTCACTGCGCGAGCGGCTTCGCAATGAAAGCTTTATTGCAGAAGAATTTGAAGCGGGAACGCTTGCTCATTACCGTGCTCTATGTTCTTCTCCTCGCCGGCGGTTTGTGGCATGCGCTCGGCATATTCCAGACGGCGATGCGAATTCTCGCGACGCCCATGATCGCGGGCATTTGCCTGCTGCTTTGTTACGAATATTTGAAAACGCAACCTGAAAAATTGCGCGTAAATGAAGCAGTGCAAAGCGGACAAGCTGAGCGTGCGGCGGAACGGCGAAAATTCCTGCAATGGAGTGGGGCGGTTTTGCTGTGCGGCTTTTTGCTCGAAGTTGCCGGCGTAAAAAGCGGCGTAATTTTTGGCAACTATGCCTACGGTGACACTCTGCAACCGCAGTTGTGGAATGTGCCGGTCGCGATCGGGTGCGCATGGTTGAGCATGTTGTTAAGCTCCGCGGCGCTTGCGCAAAAAGTCTGGCCGGATGCGCGGCCTCTTGCCCAAAGCGTTGTCATTGCTTTATTCATGGTTCTTTTCGATGCGTTCATGGAGCCGGCCGCGATGAAATTGGGATACTGGCATTGGAGTTCGGCAAAAATTCCCGTCCGCAATTTCGTCGCTTGGCTGGTATTCGGATTGATATTGTCTCATTGGGGCGCACGTTGGCGCATTTTCACGCGCCGCGTTTCGACGGTTCCCGTTCATGCCTATTTCGCCCAGATTGGCTATTTCATAATTGTAAATCTGAGTTGATGGAGCAATTGGAGTGACGGTTTGGCGACCAGTAACATGGCGCCAGCACTCCACTACTCCGGCAATTCGATAATCCATGAATCGAACGAAGGTTGGTTTGGAGCATAACCTCTCTGCTTCTTAAATGTCACGGCCCCTCACGATAAGACCATCCGTCAAAGTCAAAATCGAGCAAGGTGAAGCGCTCAAAAGGGACTTTGAGTTTCGGAATACTTTTCGCATTGGACGCGATGCCAAATGCCAAGTGCGCATCGACGACTACGCCCTCAGCCGCGTACACGCCGAAGTGTCATTTGAAGAAGGCTATTGGTGGATTCGTGATCTACACAGCACCAACGGCGTCTTCCTCGACGGCAATCGCGTCGAGCGCCAAATCCTACCGGAAAGAACGAAGCTCACGCTGGGAAAAAACGGACCGACTCTCTGTTTGAATGTTCCCGGCCAGGTTCCGCCGCCGCCGGCGATCTTCACAACCGCGATGTTAACCGGCCGCATTCGCCGCTATCTAAATAATGCTAGCACCGCAGCCTTGAGCCGGCAGGCGAGACGGATTCGGCGGTCCTTGCAAAACGTGCAAGTGCAGCGTTCACGAGGCTATCTCGTGGCGATTGCCGTGGTCAGCATCATGTTTTTGGGCGCGGCGTGGTATGCGAAGCAAAAGCACGATCAACTGGATCGGCAACAAGCACTGGCCAAAGACATTTTCTATGAGATGAAAGAGCTGGAGCTGACGCTGGCAAACGTGGAGCGTGCCGTCAAGCAAACCGGCAACACCGAATCGCTGGCGGAGATCGATCGCCAAAAAGCGCGGCGCCGGGAATTGGCGAAAAACTACGACCGTTTTGTGAGCACGTCCGGCTGGAGCAGCGTGGATCGGAGCGAAGAAGAGCGCATCATTCTGCACATTGCCCGGCTTTTTGGAGAATGTGAAGTGGATATGCCGCCGGGCTTCGTGCGGGAAGTGCGCAACTACATCGCCAGGTGGCGATCGACGGACCGCTTGCGCAACGCGCTGGAGCGCGCCGAGCAAAACGACTATGCCGAAAAAATTACGGAGGCCATGATCTCCAACGATTTGCCGCCGCAGTTTTTTTATTTGGCGTTGCAGGAAAGCAATCTCGATCCCAGTTCATGCGGGCCGGTCACACGACACGGCATTGCAAAGGGCATGTGGCAATTCATTCCCACCACCGCGGAACAATACGGTCTGCGCATCGGGCCGCTGGTGAATTATCGCCGCCACGATCCGCGCGATGAGCGCCATGATTTCGAAAAGTCCACGCTCGCCGCGGCAAAATATCTCAAGACGATCTACGACACGGAAGCGAAAGCCTCCGGCCTGCTGGTGATTGCTTCCTATAATTGGGGCGAGAACAACGTGCGTGAGTTGATTCAAAAGATGCCGGATAACCCGCGCGAGCGCAACTTCTGGCAGTTTCTGCAAAACTATCGCACCGTCATTCCGCAAGAAACTTACGACTATGTGTTTTACATCATTTCCGCGGCCGTAATCGGCGAGAATCCGCGCTTGTTCGGATTTGAGTTCGACAATCCGCTCATTCCCGCGGCCGGCAGTTTCGTCGCGAATGCCGCACCGCGCTGAAACGCGCGCATTGCAGCAGCGACAGAACATAAAAAAAACATCTAGCCTTTTGCGAGGAACCTCGGAGTCATTGAGAAGTGAGGGTGAGTAGGTTCTCTCGAAGTCATTGAGGTAAAGTCCCGCCAGAATCTTTCCACTTGCGCTTGTAGATATTGGTTGCTATTTTTGCAAGCGTTTTCAAATGCTCTCCACAAAAAAATCTGCACTCGTGTTCCAACCTCTGTTTTTGGCTGTGTGAAGTTGCGGTCAAATACAATCCCCTTGCCGGCGTGCTCGCGAGGTACGAGCGCAACGGCGCAGTTGTCCGTTACTCACCCTAAAGTAGGGAGGAAAAACATGATAGCTCGTTCCTGGCTATCGCGGTTGTCAATCTTCGGGCTGTTCCTGCTCGTGCTTGCCAGTGGCTCTGTCTTCGCGCAAACTGCGAGTCTGAAAGGCAAAGTCACGGATGCACAGACGGGAGATCCCCTGCCCGGAGCTAATGTGGTTGTGACTTCTGCAGGAGGCGCTATGACCGGCGCCGCGGCCAGTGGCAGCGGCAGTTTCGAAGTGAAGGGCTTGGCGCCGGGCACGTATGTGGTTTCGGTTTCCTATATCGGCTATCAAAAGAAAATCGTGGCGGACGTGAGTCTCGCGGCCGGTGAAGCCAAAACCATGGATCTGGCTCTGGTGGCCGCGGGAATTGATTTGGATGCCGTGGTCGTTTCCGCCTCTCGCCAAGAGGAAAAGATTCTCAATGCGCCGGCCGCGATCTCGGTATTGGAAGCCGCGGAGATTCGTCACGTGGTTTCGCCTTCGGCGCAAGCGGTGCTCACGAACATTACCGGCGTCGATATGGCGAAGACCGGCATTGATCGTGAAGAAATCGTGTTGCGTGGTTTCAACAATGCCTTTTCCGGCGCGGCGTATGTGCTGACTGATTATCGCCAAGCCGCAGTGGCCTCGCTCGGCGTCAATTTGCATTCCATCATGCCGAACGCCAGTATCGATCTCGAGCGCGTCGAAGTGGTGCGCGGACCAGGGTCGGCATTGTATGGCGCCGGCGTCGATGCGGGTGTGATTCATTATCTCACCAAAAATCCTTTCACCAGCCCGGGCACTTCCGTTTCCGTGGGCGGCGGCGAACGCGCCTCGTATTACGGTTCTTTCCGCCATGCCGGTGTGTTGAGCAACAAGCTCGGTTACAAAATTACCGGACAATATGCGCAAGCCGATGATTGGGAGCTTGATCCCCAAAATGCCGAAGACCAAGCGCAATTAGCCAGCGACAAGAAGCCGCGCAATTATGATTATTTGAAGTACAATTTCAACGGCATGCTGCAATATCGCATCAATGACCGCACTTCTTTGACGGCGAACGGCGGTTATTCTTCATTGGATGCAACCGTGCTCTCCGGTATTGGCACGGTGCAGGCGGAAGGATTTGGCTATAGCTATGGCCAACTTCGTTTCCAATCCGGCAACTTTTTTGCGCAGACTTATTTGAACCGCAACAATGCCGGCGATTCTTTTGTGTATGGCACGGGTGATGCCGTGGTCGATAATTCGCGGTTGGTCAACGCGCAAGCGCAGTACGATTTCGATTTCTCCAACGGTCGACACAAAGTAATCGTCGGCGCTGATTTGGACGTCATCACTCCGGACACCAAAGGCACGATCTACGGCCGCAATGAGGACGATGATCAGATTACCGAGGCCGGTGGTTATACGCAAGCGACCTTGGGACTCTCGCCCAAGTTCGACTTAACCGTGGCCCTGCGCGCCGATCACAACAATATTCAAGACGAAGTGAAGTTCTCTCCGCGCGTGGCTGCAGTTTTGAAGGCCAGTCCTTCGCATACTTTGCGTGCGACGTTTAATCGTGCATTCTCTTCGCCCGGCAACAACTCGCTGTTTCTGGACATTGTCGGCTCGCGCACCGTTTTGGCCCCTGGTGTCGCGCTGGTTGCACGCGCACAGGGTAATGCGAATGGTTTCACTTTTAAAAATGCCCGGGCTAGCGGCGGTTTGACCGGATCGGCGACTCTGCCAGTTCCCGGCTTTTTTGGAACGCCTGTGAAATTCACCGGCGCCGGCATTCCCACGGCAAACATGCCGTTGGCGGCAGTTTACGGCGTGGTTTATGGCGGTTTGAAAGCGACGCCGGTCGCTACGATCAAGGCCGGTTTGGCGCAAAGTGGCATCAATCTTCCGGATGCGGCAATCACCGGTTTGATTCAACTCCTCGATCCGAGCTTGACGAGAGTTTCCGGCATTGGAACCAGCGTGCTGGATCGTGATGCGGTTGACAGCGACCCATTGAAACCGACTACGACGCAAACGCTAGAAGCTGGCTACAAAGGCTTGTTCGGCGGCCGACTATTGATGGCTTTGGATGCTTATTACACGACGCGAGAAAATTTTGTGGGCCCGGTGCTGCGCGAATCGCCACTGGCGTTTCTTGCAAACATCGACGGCGAGTTGACGCCGGCATTGGCGCAAGCCATTGCCGCAAATGCGACCTTAAACGCGACCATCGGTCAATTCGGTCTGAACGCGCCAACCGTGGCAGCCATCGTTGTCGGATTTGCAAAGCCCAATCTCTCGGTGTTGCCCGTGGCGGTGGTGCAGCCGGATCACAACCAAGTGCCGGGCGAGATTTTTGCCAGCTATCGCAACTTTGGCAAAGTCGATTTTTACGGTCTCGATGCTTCGATGCAATTCATTGCTTCGAGCCGTTTGAATCTCTTTGGCAACGTTTCCTATGTGAGTGATGATTTCTTCGACAACAAAGAGCTCGACGAAGCCAACACCAGTTTGGCCGTAGCGCTCAATGCGCCGAAGTTCAAAGCCAAAGCCGGCTTTTCGTACAATGTGCCATTGGGTATTAACTTCAATGCCTCGGGCCGCTATTCTGACGGCTTCCCGGTGCGCTCCGGTCCGTACACCGGCGACGTGGAAGATTACTTCCTGCTCGACGTTGGCGCGGGCTACGACCTCAGCAAATTCGCGCCGGGCATGAGCCTTGACGTGACCGTGCAAAACGTGACGAACAACGAGCATCGCGAATTCATCGGCGCGCCGCTCATCGGTCGCCTCGCGCTCGCGCGGTTGAATTACACGTTCTGATTTGAGTTTTTGATTTGGCTGAGGCCCCGTGCAGAGCAATCTTCGCGGGGCTTTTTGTTTAATAAAAAGCGAGTGTCGTGCTTGCATTTCTTTCTCGCGTTGATTAGCATTAGACCGTGTATCGGACGACACCGAGCAGGACACGACATTCACCTCCTCAACCTTCTTACTCATGAAACTTTGGTCGCCCTCCACTTGGGTCTCATTCATTCCCAACGGCCTCGGCCACGTCAAACCGAATCATTATTGGGACATGTTCAAAGTCGCGCTCAAAAATCGCGGCGAGCTACGTTATGCGTGGCGCATTTTGAACGACGGCGTGTGCGACGGCTGCGCGCTCGGCACCACCGGCATGCGCGACTTCACGATGGAAGGCGTGCACCTCTGCATGGTGCGCCTCAATCTCATGCGCTTGAACACTGCGCCTGCCTTAGATATCCGCAGTCTCGAAAACGTGCAGCCATTGCTCGCGAAGAATGCCTCGGAACTGCGCGAACTCGGCCGCTTGCCTTACCCGATGATTCGCCGCGCGGGCGAGGCGGGCTTTCGTCGCATTACCTGGAATGAAGCCTTCTCACACATTGCCGCGAAGATTCGCGTGAGCGATCCGCAGCGCCTCGCTTTTTATCTCACCTCGCGCGGTCTCACGAATGAAGTCTATTACGTTGCGCAAAAGGTCGCGCGCTTTTTGGGCACGAATAACATCGACAACTCTGCGCGCATTTGCCACGCGCCGAGTACCGTTGCGCTCAAACACATGCTCGGCGTCTCCGCCTCCACGTGCTCGTACAGCGATTGGATCGGCACGGATGTGCTCGTGTTCCTCGGCAGCGATGCGCCCAACAATCAACCCGTCACCACAAAGTACATGTATTATGCCAAGCAGCGGGGCACGAAGATCGTCGTGATCAATCCCTATCGCGAGCCGGGTTTGGAAAGATATTGGGTGCCTTCGGTGTTCGAGAGCGCATTGTTCGGCACCAGGCTCGCCGATCGTTTTTTTCAAGTTCACGTCGGCGGCGACTTGGCGTTTCTCAACGGCGTGATCAAACATCTCATTGAAAAAGACTGGCTCGACGCGGATTTTATTCAACAACACACAAACGGTTTTGAGGAACTGCGCGCCGCGCTCGCGCAGCAACCATGGGAAATGCTCGAACACGCCTCCGGCGCGAGTGCCGCGGAGATGTTGGCCTTCGCCGAAATGCTCGCGCACGCGAAAAATGCGGTGTTCGTGTGGAGCATGGGCCTCACGCAGCACCGCAACGGAGTGGAGAATGTGAAGGCCATCATCAATCTCGCGCTCGCGCGCGGCTTTGTGGGGAAGGAGAAGAACGGCCTCATGGCGATTCGCGGCCACAGCGGCGTGCAGGGCGGCGCGGAGGTGGGCGCCGTGCCCAATCAACTCCCCGGCGGCGTAGCGGTGAATGATGAATCTGCGCGAGGCTTCGAAAAGTTGTGGGGCTTTCCTGTCCCGAAAGAGAAAGGGCTTTCCGCAGTCGAGATGATCGACGCGGCGCACGAAGGCAAGCTGGAGGTGTTTCACATTGCCGGCGGAAATTTTCTCGAGACTTTACCTGAGCCGGAATACGTGCGCGAGGCTTTGCTGAAGGTGCCGCTGCGCGTGCATCAAGACCTCGTGCTCACGCCGCAGATGTTGCTCGATCCGAAAGAGGCGGTGATTCTTCTGCCCGCATGCACGCGCTATGAACAAAAGGGAGGAGGTACTGAAACCTCCACGGAGCGACGCATTTATTTTTCACCGGAGATTCCGGGACGCCGCATCGGCGAAGCGAAAAGCGAGTGGGAAATTTTCATGGAACTGGCGGAACGGGTTTACCCCGAACGGCGCGAGCAAATTCACTTCGCGAACGCGCAACACATTCGCGAGGAAATTGCGCAAGCCGTGCCGTTTTATGAAGGCATTCAACACCTCAAAGCCAAAGGAGATGCGATGCAATGGGGCGGCGTGAGACTGTGTGAAAATCAAGTTTTTGGAACGCAAGACGGACGCGCGAGTTTTGTGGCCTTGCAACCCGCACCTCGTTCAGCGGAGAATGATAAATTCGTGGTCACAACACGCCGCGGCAAGCAATTCAACAGCATGGTGCAAGATGAGATCGATCCGCTCAATGGTGCGCATCGCGGGGACGTCTTGATGAACGCGGAAGATGCGCGGCGGATGCAATTGCGCGAGGGGCAAAGCGTTTTGTTGAAAAATGAAATCGGCGAATATCGCGGCCTGGTGAAGTTTGCGGAGATTCGGGCGGGGAATTTACAAGTGCACTGGCCGGAGGGCAACGTTTTGATCGCGCGGGGCGTGAGGGATCCGCACTGCGGCATCCCGGATTTTAACACCATGGTGGAAGTGCGACCGCTCACGATCGGTTGATCGCAGAATCTGGTGACATAGGCTTTCCTACATTCAGACTTATAATCAAGCACATGCCAGGTTTGCGTGCCTATTGTGCTTTTGCTTCTAGATATTCCACACGAGTTTCGAGGTTAGTGATAGCTTTGCCGTGTTTCTCATCCGCAGCTTGTAAGGCCTCGACCTCTGCTTCCAAACGATCCTCCCTCGTTTCCAAGCGATCCTGTTTGGACCCTAATGCAAGTTTTTCCACCGTAAATATTTCATAATTCTTGGTAAGCCGATCCGCGAGGGAATACATGAACTCTCTGAATTTCTTATTCTCATTTCTGTCTTCTTCGGCTTCTCTTTTTTGGTCACTATATAACTTCATCATAGTCGTCATGAAATTTTCAAGCTTTTCATCAAAGCTGGCTTGTTTAGCCTCGAAGCGCTGCTGGTTTTCTTCGAAGCGCAACTGCCTTTCGTTCATTGCAGTAAATTGCGTCTTCAAGCCCATGACGTCTTCCGTGAGACCAGAGACGTTCTCTTTGAGACCAGAGACGTCCTCTTTGAGACCAGAGACGTCCTCTTTGAGACCAGAGACGTCCTCCTTTATCTTCGAAACGTCTGTTTTCAACGTCGCGACATCTTTGGTGAGCTTTTTCACCTTCTTGTCGACTAGGTCGATCTTCTCGGAGGTGCTTCGAGATCTGGCTGGCATAGCGTTTCTCCCGGATTGAATGGAATGACGATGGCGATTATACAAGGAGAGCCTGAAAGAAGCAAAGGATTTTTCCAGCTTTTTTATGGGAGGCCTATCGGCGAAGATGAATTCGGCGTTCAAGGAAAATTTCCTTTCGTTCCTTGCGCAATTGCAATACGCGCAGAATCCAAGCTTGCTTTTTCAGGAAGAGTTCTTTACTTTCGCGCCGGTTTAAAGGAACCACAGGCCTATGGTGGAAGCACGATTCTACGAAAAATTAGCCGACCGGCGTGTCCGTTGCTATCTTTGTCCGCGCTATTGCGAGATCGGCGACGGTCAAACGGGATTCTGCTTTGTGCGCAAGAATGAAGGCGGCGCGCTGTATTCCCTTGCATATGCCAATCCCTATGCCGTTCACGTGGATCCCATCGAGAAAAAGCCCCTTTCGCACTTTCTTCCCGGCACGCAAATTCTTTCCATTGGCACAGCAGGCTGCAATTTGGGTTGCAAGTTTTGCCAGAACTGGGATATCTCCAAAGCGAAGTATGATCAAGAGCGCGCCCACGGCCTCTCGCCCGAACAAGCAGTAGCGCTAGCGCTGACGCATGAATGTCCGAGCATTGCATTCACATATAACGATCCCACAATTTGGGCGGAATATGCAATTGACATTGCGAAGCTCGCCCATCGCCGCGGTTTGAAGACGGTGATGGTCACAGCGGGCTACATAACGCCGGAGGTGCTCCCCGAGGTTTACGACCACATGGATGCTGCAAACATCGATCTCAAAGGCTTCACAGAGAATTTTTATCGGAGAACCTGCCTCGCTCATCTCGCACCCGTACTCGAAACTTTGAAACTGCTCAAGCAACGCGGCACGACCTGGCTCGAAATCACGAATTTGATCATTCCCACGCTGAATGATGCGCTGGCCGAAATTCGCGAGATGTGCTTGTGGATTCTCGAATATCTCGGTCCGGAGGTGCCGTTGCACTTCACGGCATTTCATCCGGATTTCAAGCTGATGCATTTGCCGCAGACTCCGAGCACTGTACTCGAAGAGGCGCGCTTGCTCGCACTGGAGCTGGGTATGCATTATGTGTACATCGGCAATGTTCACACTCCCGAAGGCAACAACACCTATTGTCCGATCTGCCATGCCCTGCTCATTGAGCGCTCTTGGCATGCGGTGAAAACAATCAATCTGACAGAAAGTAGTTGCCCGCAATGTGGCCATGCGATTCCGTTGGTGCTCGGCGCGAAAGCCCGGCGGCGCACGCGAGCATTGCAGAGATATGATGCGTTGGCGTGATTCGACCGTTTCGAAAACAAGGAAGGATTCCGGCGCACGGTAAATATGACGAATGAAAAGCAAGAGCCTCGCGCTCCGCGCTTGTTGTTAGTCGATGGTCAATTTAACCAAACTAATGATTTGGTGCAGGCGTTGCGCGACAGCGGCATGGAAGTCGAAGTCACGGACTCCGCGCAAGAAGCCTTGAATGCGCTACAGCAGCGTTATCGCGATGTGTTGTTGCTCGAGGTGCCTTCGCAGGACATGCCGTCGGCGCAAATGGTCGCAGTAACGCGCAATCGGTTTCCGTTCCTGCCGGTCATCGTGTTATCGGATCAAAAGCGCATGAATGAGGCCATCGGAGCGCTCAACGCCGGCGCGATGCATCTCATTCCGATTCCGTGCCAAGCTAAGCAGGCGATTAGCGCATTGCGCAAGATTTTGGGTTTTCATCAGGAGCTATTGGCGCCCGCGCGCGTCTTTCCCAAGCTTATCCAGACGGTGCGCTTCGAATTGCCGAGCAGTCTGGACTACGTCACCGGCGCTGCGAATCAACTGACTGAAATGCTCGTGCGCTTCGGCATCATCTCGCTGGAGGAAATTAACATCAAAATCGCGTTGGTGGAAGCGTTGACCAACGCCATGGAGCACGGTCACGGCTTCAATGCGCAATTGCGCGTGAAAGTCGAAGCGAAGATAGATGAGCACAAAGGCGAGATCAAAATCAGCGATCAGGGCAAAGGGTTTAATCACCGCCATTTGCCCGATCCCACTGCGCCCGAAAATCTGTACAAGCCCCGCGGACGGGGCATTTACATGATGTATCGTTTGATGGACGAAGTCCATTTCAATCGAAAAGGAAACAGCGTGCGCCTGGTCAAATATCGGCGCGGCGCTTCCTCCTCCGCGGAGTAATCGCGATATCCTCCGCGAATCTTCCTCCCTCTGTTGTTGTGCAAATCAGGATTCTCAAACTCCCCGCCCTTGCGCACGCGATGGCGAGCAGCCAGGCTGGCTGGTGGAAAACATTGCAAATTGTAAATTGCAAAGCTGCAATCTAGAATTTGAAATGCTCTTGGCTTTGATGGAATTTCACTAGAAAAGGAGCACGCCGATGTCTTTCGTAGCGGAACTAGAACCGCGCGCAGTATGGAAACATTTCGACGAAATTCTGAAGATTCCTCGCGGCTCGGGTAATGAACAAGGAATGCGCGAATATGTGCTGGGCGTGGCCAAACGGCTTGGGCTGCAAGCGCGCCAGGATAAAACCGGCAATGTCGTAGTGGCGAAACCCGGCGCCCCCGACCGCGCCGACAGGCCCGTCACCGTTTTGCAATCGCATTTGGATATGGTGAATGAAAAAAATTCCGATGTCATCCATGATTTCGAAAAAGACCCGCTGCAGCCGCGTTTGGAGGGCGATTATCTCAAAGCTACCGGCACGACGCTAGGCTCGGACAACGGCATCGGCGTCGCTTCCGCGTTGGCCCTGCTCGAAACCACGGAGGTCAAGCACGGACCGCTCGAGTGTTTGTTTACGGTCGATGAAGAAACCGGCCTCACCGGCGCGAGCAATCTTGCGGATGATCTGCTCGCCGGCCGCGTGCTCATCAATTTAGATACGGAAGAGGAAGGGGCCCTTTACGTCGGTTGCGCCGGCGGTGCCGGCACGGAGATCTTTCTTCCCCTGAAAGAAAACGCGGCACCTGATGATCATGTTGCCTTGCAGCTCAAGCTTTCGGGTTTGCGCGGCGGCCATTCCGGCGTCGATATTCACTTGCAGCGCGGCAATGCCAACAAGCTTATGGCGCGCGCGTTGTATCGCGTGGCGCAGGATACCGGGATTAAATTCCGGCTCGCGGCTTTTGCGGGTGGTAATAAGCACAATGCGATTCCGCGCGAAACTTTTGCGACGGTGGTGGCGCCGCGCAGCGCGCAGAAAAAATTTCAACAAGCCCTGCGGCAACAACTCGCCAATTTGCAAGCCGAGTATGCGTCCTCCGATCCCAATCTCAATTTGACTATCGAGAAAATCAAAGCGAAAACTGCGTGGGGCAACAAAACCACCGCCGCCGTGCTCGGTTTGCTGCACGCGCTGCCGCATGGCGTGCTCATGATGAGCAACGACATTCCGGGTTTGGTTGAGACCAGCAGCAATCTCGCAGTGGTCGAAGTGAAAAAGAAGAAGCTGCGCATTCATTGCAGCACGCGCAGTTCCGTGAATACCGCCTTGCAAGCGGTGCGCGATCAAATCCGCGCTGTGGCGGAAGCCTTCGGTGCGGAGGTGGAAGAAGAAGCCGGATATCCCGGCTGGAAGCCGAATCTGCAATCAAAAGTTTTGCAAGTAGCGCGACAAGTGCATCAAGAACTCTTTGGAGTAGAGCCTGCCATCAAAGCCATTCACGCCGGTTTGGAATGCGGCATCATCGGGGAAAAGTACCAAGGCATGGACATGGTCTCCCTGGGGCCGCAGATCGAATTCCCGCATTCGCCGGACGAGCGGGTGAAAATTTCCTCCGTGGGAAATTATTACAAGCTACTCGTCGGCACGCTAGAACGACTCGCGGCATAAGGCGTTGTTTGCCGCAAGCATCCGTCTGTCATTCTGAAGAATCCGGTTTTGTGCTTCGCACGATTTCCAAACGGAGACGCGCAAGCGTTTGCTCTGGAATGCCGGACTTCATGCACGTGTTCAAATAATCACAATTCATCACCTCATCGCTCGCAACTCGCACGACAACATGGCGCAAGCGTACGGCTCATTAGTGCGTAAAGTTCTGACATACTGCCTCCGTATCATTTGGGTCGCTGGCTTGATCGGTTCCAGCAGCGACGCTGCCATTCCTTTTTCTTGCGCCGCAAGCGCCGCCGCTTCTGTTTTGGAAAAGCCGGATTTCGCTTCGACCTCCAGGCCCGATGATCCACCTGCTGTCGCCGCCGCCATTGCTTACACTTTCAGCGTCGACAAATCTCACCCCGAGATTTCAGACAGCTTAATCTACAGCCTCGTGATTTGGAATGACCCGCTGCTTTCCGATACGTTGCGCAGCGTCGAAGCTGAGTTCTATCTGCCGCGTCTGCAAAACGGCAATTTTGCTCTGCAGTTCGCGACGTTTCGTTACACCGGGCCTTATCCGTTTGCCACTGACGCGGCGCAGGGCAAAATTACTTGGCAGCTCGGGGACCTCATTCGCCATATGCCGCGCTTGCCAAGCGATACCGCGTACGTCGCCTTCTCATTTCATCTCGCGGACGTAAGCGAGTTTGCATTGGAGTGCGGCGAAAATCCGTTAACGGCCTTCGCACGTGTATCCTTTCTCGATGCCCGCGGCCAACGCATCTATCCCGGCACGCAGCGCGCGGCGGAAAGCACGCTCGCACTCACGCCGGACTTTGTCGCACTCGGCGTCACGAGCAATCCGCAAAGGCTGCAGCGCGGTGATACGCTTGCGGTGACGTATTCGTATCGCAACGCCGGCAATGTCGGACGAGCGCTCATGCTTTGCATGAGGATTCCGAACGGCATCTCGCGCTCCGGTATTCTTGCGACGCCGGACTCACTGCGCCTGCAACTCTTGCCGCCGGATTCGCTCTGCGTCGATTTGGGTTTCATTCCGGCCGGGCACGCAGGAGCAATCACGCTGCGCTTGCCAATCGAACAAAATCTCTCCGCGCAAGCGGACTCGCTCTGTTTGCGCGGCGCGTTGGTGACGGATTGCGATCGCGAGCCGGCCAATAACTTCTATAACCAAATCTGTTCACAAGTCGAGCCATTGGATTTGCTCGCCGCCATGAAGACGGCCGAGCGCAATCGTGTGGAAGTCGGTGATACATTGGATTACACGATTCGTTTTGAAAATCGCGATGCGCTTGTCACGGCCTGGAATGTTGTGATTACGGATGTGTTGCCGCTCGGCGTCGATTTGCTCATGGCCGATACGGCTTTCACTTTCACGAATGGCGTGCTCACTTGGCAACGTGCGCAATTGCTGCCACGAGAAAGTGGAACGCTGCACTTCTCGGTGCGCATTCGCCCGGATTTTTATGCAACGCAAGGCCGTGGCCTCGCGTGCCTCGGCGCACAAATCACGAACTCCGTCACTATCACTTCGACTGCGCCAGACGGTTCGCCCAGCCCGGAGGCACAAATTATGATGGCGAACAACAGCGGCGCGGTCGCGGTGCATATCGCACCGCTCGGCGATTTGTTGGAAATCACGCAAATGGTCACGGCGCTGTCGCCAGCGAATCTTGCGAGTTTGCTGCCCGGTGATACATTGCAGTATGCGCTCTTTTATGGCAACCGCAGCACCCGCCTTCTCGCCAGTAATGTCACGGTAATCGATTCACTGCCAGGCTCGCGCTTCGTGCAACTGTTGCAACCATTGCCGCCCGGTTTTTCTTATGATGCTGCCAACAACGTTTTGCGGCGAGAAAATTTTTCTCTCGCACCCAATGAAAGTACCTCTGCCGTTTTTCGCATAGTATTGCGCAACGACAACGCACCGTGCGCAGCGCTCAGCCTCACCAATCGCGCGCGAATTCTTTCTTCCGACAGTTTGGAATGCCGTTGGGATAATAATAGCGCCTCCTCAACCGTGGCCCTGCCGGCACAACAAAACTTGTTGCGCCTCAACGTGCAAATGCCAAGTGCGATCGCGCCGAATGGCATTGTCGACGTGGTTTTGCATTATTCCAATCTCAGCGATGTCGCCTTGGCGAACGTCGTTGCACGTAATGTGTTGCCCTATCCTTTGCTGGTGCGCGCGATCAATGATGGCGGCACGCTGCTCGGCTCGCACCAGATACAATGGCTGCTTGGAACTTTACCGCCGCAAGCCTCGGGTTCAGTTTCACTGCAAGCACAGGTGCTCGATTCCATTTTTTGCGCGCCGATGGCCATTGCAAACCTCGCCTGGTTAAGCTCCGAGCCGCGCGATTGCGATACGCGTGATGACACGAGCCGCGCTGCGACCACAATCTTAGCCTCGCCGATCGCAGAGCAGGCGCGACTGCTCGTGCAGGACATTGCCTTGCGCGATGCGAACGGCGACGGCTGCATCGAGCCGGGCGAACGCATCGTCGCGCAAATTCGCATTGTGAACCGCAACCAGCGTAATCTTTCTGCGCGGCAAATTCAGTTCATTGTTCCACGTGCGATACTCTCCAAAGACTGGCCAATGGCTCAGCTAGACCTCACACCACCAGTGCTTGCTCCGAACGATACCGGCGTCGCAACTTTTGAATTTATCATCAATGAAAATGATTTTGCTGCGGACACGCTGAAATTCGCCGGTAGCATTACGGCGGAAAATTTTTGTGCGCAGGATTACGAAGTATTCGCTGCCGATCTGCGTTTCTGTCCGCAGCCGCAAGTTGCGTTCATCCACGTCGACATCAACGACGACAATGGCAACCGCGATGGCCTGGCCTCGGAAGGTGAGACTTTGAATTTGATCGTGGTCTATCAGAATATCGGGCCAATTGTTGCCGACAGCGTTGACGCGGCGATCACGATTTCATTGCCCGGTTTCACTTTTTTGGAATCAAACCAAGCCGCGATAACTGCTTTGCCCGTGCGTTTGCGCACTAGGCTAGCTGCGGGCGAGCGCGACAGCGTTTTCATTCAAATACGTTATGATAATTTCGAGCCTGCAGAGCAATTCATCGTGCTCTCGTCATTTCTGCAAGTTTCTGCGATTGCCGGCCCACAGCCCACGGTCAGCGATCAAATTGCAATTCAACACGATTGTTACGCGCGTCCGAATCCATTCATACCAACGCGTCACCCCAGGGGCGTGCGCTTCGCACCAAACAACGGCGAGAAAGTGCAGTTGTTCGATACGCAGGGCAATCTTGTGCGCACGTTGCGCAGCTCGCAAACTTGGGATGGCCGCGATGAAAGCGGCCGGCTTTGCGATCCGGGCCTTTATATTTGGGAGATTGAAAATGCGTGTGCAGGCACGATTGTGGTGGTGAGATAAAGAACTGAATCAAGGAGTGATGAATTTGAAAATTATCTTCGCCAACAAGAACACCCCCCTGGCCCGCCTCAAGAGGGGAATCGCGTGGAGGCTTGTCTCGCTCTCCGGCATGCACGCGCTATTTGTTTGCGGCACCGTGGCGATGAATAGCGCGAACGGCGCTTTTGCGCAAACACGCTGGCATGAAGGCAGCAGACCGGGCGCGATGGGCGGCGCATTTCTCGCGGTTTCGAATGACGTGAACGGTCTCGCGTTCAACCCCGCAGGGCTGGTGTATGCACCGCAGCAATGGCTGGCGGAGTTCAGCTTGCAAAATCCTTTCGGCTCGGGGCTGCCGTTTCGCGACCGATTGCGCAATGAAGGCGTGCTCACCGCCTCCAGTTTTGGCGTGGTGTATAATCGTTTGCACCATCCGAATCAAACCCAGCCCATGCTGGTGCTGCGTGGAGACGATTTGTCAACAGGCCTGCCCGCACAAGCCGCAACGTCGAATCATTTTTCGGTGGGCGTAGCCGGAAGTTTTTTCAACTCTGGTTTAATGAATCAACTCTTCTTGAGCGCGAGTGTCAGCAAAGGCTTTTTTGAAAAAAGTGAGGCCGACCCCGCCACCAATCATTTGCCGCACACGCTGGCCGTGAGCGTGACCGCAAAGCTTTTGGGTTTGCAATATGATGCACAAATCGCCCAAAACGCCGAAGTGAATTCTGAGGAAGAACGCGTGGCCATTCAAGAGTTTTTTGCGGAGCACGGCCGCAACCGCTTCGGGTTCGGAATGGATCTTGGGGTGATGACTGAGCTGCATCCGCGCGTACACGCCGCTTTGAGTTGGACGAACGCTTTGAGGCCGGAGCTGGCGTTGCAAGGCTCGGCCAGCGCGCCGCGCACTTTGCGAAGCGGCCTTGCACTCTTGCTGCATGAGCGCAGACGCTTGTTGCTCGCTTTGGATTATGAGCAGAGTCCCGTGCCGCCCAAACGGCGCATTTATCTGGGCGCCGAAAGCGGTGTGCCGAGGCTCGATCCCAACGTGCTGCGCGTGCGCTTGGGAGTGAATCGCAATTGGCTGGCCGCGGGTTTTATGCTCGCCAAACCATCGTTTGCCGAATTGCACTATGCTTTTATGCTGCCCTTGATTTTTTCTGATGATCGCCCGGAAGGTTTTTTTCAGCATCGCTTTTCTGTCGCGTTTGCAAAATTGCAGTAATCGGCTCGTAACATTCAGCCATGAGCGGTAAGATGATCTCATCTTTGAACACCTGAGGAAAGAGCATGAAGCTGCACCAGCCTTGGTTTTTATTTCTCGCGCTCAGCATCGCAACGGCGTTTCAGCCGTGCTTTTCCTTTTCAGAGCAAGCGAAGGCGCAAACGATTAAGCGCCTGAGTTTGACAGAAGCATTATCGTGCAGTCTGAACGTGTGGAACAAGGAAATTCGTCAAGGGGAAAAGGACGTCAAGCTCACGGATTTTCATTTGATCGTGCGCGCGCGTTATTTGGGGCAAACGCCAAAGCACGACCGGCACAGCGTGCAAGCCGGCCGCTTTCTGCTGAAACGCCTCGACTTAAAATACTTTAAAGAGTGGGATGGCAAGCAACGCCTAACCGAGGCGCAAAACGCCTCGGAAGAAATCGATTGGGATAGATTGAAAATCTGCACCGATACACCGCCCTCGCAAGAGTTGCCGATTCTGCAATTTGCCCAGGGCGACTCGCTTGCGCAGGTAACGCTGCACTCCACGCTGGCCATGGGACGCAACGATCTCATGCGCATCGGCGTGTTCGAGTTTCAGCCGCAACAAGCCGGCTTTTATGAATTGCACTATCAGTTGCAGGGCAAGCGCCGGACGACGTTCGAAACGCGAGAAGTCATCGAATTCTATTGCCCACCGGAGCGCCCGCAACTTGCCGTGCTCAAAGCCGGAGTGTTGCACCAAGTGCGCGTGCCATACATTCACATGCCATTAGTCGCAAGCACGTTTTTCGAACCCGGCTCGGAGGTGTGGAATGGCAACCGCACGGATCGCATTTATCGCTCGGTATTTTGGGGCCTCGCCGCGAAACGCATCGCGTGCCATCCCATCGATGCCAAGCTGCTGTTGTTGGATGATCCCACTTCGGATTTAAGCGCACCCGCCCGCCTCGAGCTGGCCAATCGCCGTGCGCATGCGCTCTTACGTCTCGTGCAAGAAAAGTCGGCACAGTTCCAAAGCGGCGGGCCGTGCGCCACGCACGTGAATAGCCATAGCAGCGAGACTAATGGGCATGCCCATGCGTATGCGTGTACGACCGGAATCACGATCCAACCGGCAGGGTCTCTGCAAAGCCAGGTTTTCATCAAGTCGAGCGGCTCGGAGATTTCGCCGCAATGGTTTGCAGAAGAAAATCGTGTCGTGCCGTTGGTCGCCTCGTTGCCGGCGCAACGCCTCCTCTTCCAGCCGCTGCTGCTCAAGCCCATGGAAGATTCCGATTTCATCGAGCTGCGCTGCGAAAATGTGTTGTCTGCGGGGTTGCTCAATTGCGTGCGCGAGGCTTTCATCGAAGTCACCAACAGCTTTGGCGAGAAGCAACGGCATGAAGTGCGCCTGGAGGAATTGCTGGCTGCAGCGCAGAATGAGCGCCCCTTGCGATTAAACGCCGCCGCACTGCAGGAATTTTTAAAGCAGGGGGAATTTACGGCGCAGCTCTGGCTGCACACCAGTTTCTCCGAGGATGCCATTGCGAGCAATGCCGTCAGCTTCAAGATCGAGCGGCGCAGCATCGTGCGCGACGAGGTCTTTGCGCTCTCGCCTTATGATCGCGTGGATTTGATTTACGACTTGGATCATGAGCGCATTTCCAAATTGAGCCGGGATATTTTGCAAACCGTCCGCGATAGCTTGTCCGCGCAGCAACCCGAAATCTTTGTGTTGATCTCCGGACATAGCGACAGCTTGGGAGAGCATCGCGCGCAGGGCCTCGGTCGCGATTACAACATCAGCCTTTCGTTCAGCCGCGCCGCTTATTTGAAAAGAGTTTTGTTGGATTCCATCAATGCGCATGCCGGACGGATGGCAATGCCCGGACGGCTTACCACAACCTATTTGAACATTCCGCAGCCGCTGCGCGAAAGCGTGAAGAAGCACGTCAACAACCCTGCGATTCTCGAAGTCTTTCAACGCGCCAATTGCAGAGAGCTTGGGCAAGGCTGTCAGGAGCAATTGTTGCAATCTTATCTTGATCTTCTGCTGCAGGAAAAAGTACGCCATTTCAAAGCAGGTGAGCTGTTGCTGGATATGAAGCAGGAGGGGGTTCCCTCAGCGGGCGAGGTGCTTGCGAACCTCCAAGCGATCAAAGCGCTCATCCCCATGGAAGTGTCGTCCTTAGAATTTACGATTGCTGGCCAGCGGCGGCTTGTGCATCTCATTGGCTCGGGCATGGGCGCGGCGGTGCCGTTTTATCGCGCGCTGGAGCTTTCGGGAGAATTGCAGGAAGTTTTTTGCCGCATGGGTTTTAGCAGCGAAGAAATGCCAAAATCTTTTTTTGGAAAAGATGCATTTCCCGCTGGCCGTTTAATGAACCGCCGCGTGGAGTTGAACATGATTTGGTAGCAGCAGGGGAGAAGGCTCCAACCTCAACTTGGCAGAGGATGCGATACTGGTTTCGGATAGAATTGTATCGCGACTTTCGTGTTGCGCGCCTTATTTGCCTCCTAGTTGGGCCAATTGATTCGGCTCCATGAGCCAATGCAACGTGCAGTGTTCGCCGCGCAGCGGCTTGTTCCCTTCAAGCAAAGCTACGCCGCCTTTTTTGAAATATGCGAGAACGCTGTTCGAGCCGGTCAGCAAGAAAGTGAGCAACGCACTAACGTGCGGCTCATGGCCCACGAGTGCGAGCGCGGCTTCGTCTTCGTGCTCATTGAGAAAAGGCAGGAGGTGTTCAGGCGCGGCTTCCGGAATCAGCAAATCCGTTTGGGAGAGCGTTTTGAGCTTGAAGCGTTGTTGGAGGATTTCTGCGGTTTGCCGTGCGCGCACCAACGGGCTGGCGTAGAGATGAGTAAACTCCACTCCGATTTGGGAGAGCCCGCTGGCGATGCGTGCCATCTTCTTGCGGCCTTTGCCGGTCAAAGGACGCTCCTCATCCGGTTGCTCCCAGTTCTCCCGCGGTGTTGCAATGGCGTGTCGGATGATATAAATTTGCATGGGTTTGCCTTTCTCAATTTTTGCTTTGTCTCACGGCGTATTGGTTGCGCTGGTTCTCCTCGCGGATTGACGCAGGAAGCAGCCTGTGCCGCAGATGCGATTCGACGTATCCGGTAAGTCCGCGCCTTGGAAATGCTTTTGCGCAGTTGCGTTTTTCAGGCCGGCGGCAATATAGAAAGTAATCCGTGCGATGTCAAATGTTCTGCCGCAGGCGATGGAAAAGGGCTTGTCCGCGTTGGAATTTTTTACTTATATTGTGCGCGTGGAAAATGCCAAAAGCTTCTCTGTTGACGAGGCCGCACTTTTGTTATAGGACGAGAGCCGTTCATGAGTAAGTTATTAGGACTATGTTTGATTGTCGCATGCTGCTATGCGTGTACCAAAAAAAACGCTTCACATACAACCATCGAGCAGCAGCCTTCTGAGAAAATCGAGCCTCCGCCGGCGGAGCCGGAAGCTTCGTCGAACGTGCCGACCGGCCCGGTCGCCGGGTCGGTGTTTGACGTGATCTCGCCGAACAGCCCCATGCCGAAAGACGTGTTGCAGGCCATGGCTCAATACGAAATCAAAAGCCTCGATCGCCATGAGTTGTGGCGCATGCAGCCGTTGGACGTCGACAACGACGGCTCGAAAGAGCTGTTGCTCTCGAATGTATTTGAGTGGTGCGGCAGCGGCGGCTGCGGGGTGTGGCTCTGGCAGCGCACGCGCACGGGCTTGCGCAATTTGCTGCCCACGGAGAAGATTCTTGCCGAGGCCGTCGTCGTGGAAGATTCACTCACGAACGGCTATCACAATATCCGCATCTATTCGCGCAAATTCAGCAAGCAACAGGAGAGCATTTTGGTGAGTGATTTGTACCTCTGGCGCGGCTCGAAATACGCTCTCGCTTCGAGCCGTCAGCTTGGGAAGTATTTGCAATCCAACTTGCCGCAAAACGTGTGGAAAGTGGTGCCCTGAAATTTTTCGGAAGTTTGTAGCCACGTGATTTGTTGTCGTTATTATTGAGGAGGTGTTGACCATCGAACCCCTGGCTAATCTTATCGCAATTATAACCGTCCTGGTCGGCGGCGGTCTGCTCGCGAAAAGTTATTTTCGGAAAGCGAAATTAACCAAGCAGGAGCAGGACACGTTCAAGAACAGCGCCAGCAATCACAACAAAGACTTGGACAGCGCGCTGGCAAAAAAGGATGATAAGGCCTACGGCGAACATTTGCACAAAAAGGCCTCGCGCTTTCAGCCGAAGATTCCGTATCGCATCGACGGCTCCGCGGAAGTGCTCAAGAAGGTCAAAAGCCAAATGGAAGCGGTGGGCGGCAGCACGAGCATCATTTCAAAGAGCGAAGAGCTTTATCGCGAGGGTGTGCTGGTCGTGACGTACAATTATATGACGGATGGCAAGCTCGGCGAGAAATTCGTCGAAGGCTCGGGCAAAGTGACGCGCGTTTGGGTGTATGTTGAAAACAATTGGAAGTTGGTCCATGAGCATGTCAGCGAAAACTAGTGGGAGGTTAAGGTGCGCCATTCGAATTTACTCGACCGTAAGCACACCGCATTGTTGGTGATTGACATTCAAGCCCGCGTGCACGCGGCGATGTGTATTGGCCGGCAAGTGGAAGAGAATGCCGTGAAACTGATTCGCGGTTTTCAAATTCTGCAAGTGCCCATCTACGCAACGGAACAGTATCCAAAAGGACTCGGGCCGACAATCACTGCAGTCGCCGAAGCGTTACAGGGAACTGTGCCATTGCAGAAGATGTCGTTTAGTTGCTGTGGGAGCGCGGAGCTAATGGCAGGGCTGGCAGAGCAGGGGATTAAGCAAATCGTGTTGTGCGGCATTGAGACGCACGTTTGTGTATCGCAAACCGCACACGATTTATTGGCGGCCGGCTTGCAAGTTCATATCGCTCGCGATGCTGTATCCTCGCGCCGCGAGAGCGATCATGCCAACGCATTGGAGCGCATGCGCACGGCCGGCGCGGTGATCACCACAACGGAAGCGGCTTTGTTTGAATTGATGGAGCGCGCGGATATTGCGGAGTTCAAAGCAATTTCGGCGCTGGTGAAATGAGGCCATAAAAAAAGCGCCACGCACTTGACCAGTGCGTGGCGCTTAGGCCGTAAGGTTGGGATATACTAATCTGGCCGGCGCGTGGTGCGGCTGCTGTGCCTTCCCTCGCGGCCGCGATGCAACGAGCAATTGCTCGTCGGCGCGGAATCCGCCTTGAAGACCTCCTGCACGATTGAGGGGCACTCATCATTCGCAATCTTTTTCGAATCCCTGCAAATCTGCAATTGCACCACAGTTGCCGGCTGCTCGAATTCTTCCACGGGCAAATTGAGCGTGTCGTGATAAGCTCGCATGAACGGCGCCCAAATCGGCAACGCAATGACGGCGCCGGTGCCTCTCTCGAAGCTCATATCCTGGCGGTCAAAGCCGGCCCAAACTCCCGTCGCAAATTGTGGAGTGAAACCGATGAACCACGCATCCCGATAGGTGTTCGTGGTGCCGGTCTTTCCGCCCGCCGGACGATAGAAGTTGTAGCGGCTGCGCGCGCCTGCCGCCGTGCCGCGCGGGTGGTCCATCACTGAACGCATCATGTGCGTCATGATATAGGCGGTCTCCTTGCTCAACACTTCTTTGCCGTGCGGCAGGGTTTCTTCCAAAACATTCCCATCTTTGTCTTCAATACGCGTAATAAAAATCGGCGCCATCAATACGCCTTGATTGGGGAAGGCGGAAAAGGCCGAAGTGATTTCGAGCGGAATGACCTCGCCCGCGCCCAAAGCCGCCACCGCATCATAGGGGGGAAGATCGGTGGTAATGCCCATGCGCTTGGCATAGCTCACCACGGTTCCGGGATTGGTGATTTGCTGCACGACACGTACAGTCGGCAAATTCAGCGAGCGCGTCAAAGCTTCGCGCAAGGTGACGAACCCGCCGATGGAATTGTCATAGTTGTGCGGCCGCCATTCCGTGCCGTCGACTTGCTTGACGACGACGGGTTGATTAAGCACTTCATAAGTCGGCGGAAAGCCGTTGTCAATTACTGTGGTGTAAACGAACGGCTTGAACGCCGAGCCGGGTTGGCGTTTGGCTTGAATGACGCGGTTGTATTTGTTCTCTTCAAAATTGCGCCCGCCGACCAGCGCCCGCACGAATCCAGTTTTAGGCTCAATGCAAACGAGCGCAGCCTGCACCGGTCGTTCCTTGCTGAGAATGCCGTGTATGGTGGCGGAATCTAAGAGCACTTGCCGCATGTTCATGCCGAGCGAATCGAGCATGGCTTGGGTAATGATTTGCAAATGTTCTCTTCGGGCGAGCAGGCGCTTGTTGTATTGCACCTGAATTTTTTGAAGCTGTTCGGTGACGGCTTTCTCCGCGAGATATTGCGCGCGGGTATCCACCGTGGTGTAAATGGTCAAGCCTTGCGTGAGAATATCGCGGCCGTATTTATCCCACAGCAGTTGCCGCACGTGCTCCGTGAAATAAGGCGCAATGCCGTAGTATTCGTTCGGCAAAGTTTTCTGCACCCCCAATTCCGTGCTGGAATAACGCTCCAAATCTTCCCTGGTGAGCATGCCGCAGATGTACATATTGCGAAGAACGAGATTGCGTCGCGCCAAACAAGCTTGCGGGTAGCGAATCGGCGACAACGTTTCCGGGCGCTGCACCAAAGCGACGAGCGTCGCGGCCTCCTGCACGTCGAGTTGATTGACGGGTTTGCCAAAATAACGCTCTGCGGCGAGCTGCACACCGTGCGCGCCATGCCCGAGATACACGTGGTTCAAATACATCTCGAGAATTTCTTTTTTGGTGTAAGTGCGCTCGATCTGAATCGCCGTGAGCATTTCTTTGAGCTTGCGCGTCAGGGTTTTCTCGCTGGAGAGATAGAGCAGGCGGGAGAGCTGCTGCGTGATCGTGCTCGCACCCTGGCGTTTTTCCATATAGGCAAGATCGATGACCACGGCTTGCGCCAAACGCGTCAAGTTGACCCCCCAATGTTCATAAAAACGGCGATCCTCCGTTGCCAACAAGGCTTGCACGAGCGATTCGGGAACTTGCTCGAGTGCTATGTACGAGCGGCGCTCTTCGAAAAATTCTTTAATGAGCTTGCCGTCCGCGGAATAGACTTTCGAAACGAGCTTGGGTTGATAGCGTTCGAGCTGCGCGGGATCCGGCAAGTCCTGGCTTAGGATGAGAACGTAAATGCCGATTGCGCCACCGAGCAGCAGCAAGACGACGCCAAACGCCGCCCAGGCTTTCGAGAGCGAATTAAACTGAGAGGAGAGATTCATGTCGTATTCCTGAATTATTGGAATCACAATTCGCACTGCACAGAGAGGCGCAACAAAGCAATTGGAGATGAAGGCGCATGGCAGGTAGCGGATTTTTGTCCGCGTGCTCTTGCCAAGACTCTATCTGTGCTTTCAATTTCCTCGCTCCGGCCAAGCCCGCAAGCGCGGCCCCGCGTCATCTATTTCGCAATACGTGAAGTGCGTCATCCAATCGCCGAGGTTGATGAAAATCTTGCCCGCAAGGCGTTCGAATTTGGGATAATGCGTATGCCCCATGAGCACGATCTCATAACCCTCGGCAAGTTTTGCCGCGGCATACGCACGGTACTCCTCGGGCCATTTTTCCTCTTGCTGCTGAGCTTTACGGCTGGCGCGTGACATAAAACTGGCCAATGGAATCCCCAGGTCGGGCGAGAGCAGTTGATACAAAAAAATATTCACAGGGTGCTTGATGATGCGTTTGAGCAAGCGATAGCCCACATCCGGTTTCGCCGTGCCGTCTCCGTGTGTGATGAAGCATTTATGCCCGCAGAGGTCCCGGCTGATACCCTCGTGATGAATTTGCACGCCAATTTCATGGCGCAGATAATCGCCGAGCCATTCATGATTGCCCTCCAAATAATCTATTTCTACGCCCTTCTGCCGGAGTTCGTAGAGTTTTGCGAAGATCGCAAAATGCTGGTTGGGAATTGCATGACGATACTCGAACCAAGAATCGAACAAATCGCCGACGATGAATAATCCCTTGCCGGCAGTCTTGACGTATTCGAGAAAAGCTAGAATTTTCTCTTTGCGTTCCGGTTCGTTGGGAATATGAGGCGCTCCCAAATGCGCATCGGAAAACAAGTAATAAGCAGCCATTGCCTCCTTGATATTATTTCAACGACGCAAATGTACAGATTCAGGCTTCAACATGCAAGCGTTGCGGCATTGGCAAGTTTGCGGTTGACATTTTTAGCTATTTTTCTATCTTGTCCTGCAGATTTTTGGAATGAGGCAAAACTGGATTACCTAATTCTGTTGACGAAAGCTTGGCAATTCGATTTGATTCCACCTCGCACAAACTTCACGCCGTCTTTCATCCAGCACCGGGGCGAGGTGCTTTGTAAACCTAAAAGGGAGCCACTTGCCTATCGCAAAACGAAATAGGGTGCTCAAGCGGCGCTCGACATTCATGCTTCGTTTGCGTGCGAAGCCGGGACCGTTTTTTTCAGAAAATTCCTCAGGCTTGCTCTTCTCATTTTGCTCCCGCAATTGCTCTTCGTTCAGCTTCTCAAAGTCACTCACCCGCTTGTATCCGCCGCCTTCTTTTAGAATTCCTCCCGACCTTTATCGCGTTCCAGTTTCGATTGAGCCAGGCACTAATTTGGCGCTTGCAAAGAATGCGTGTGCATTTTTAGCATGGAAATGCGTCCTCAGTTCAGAATTAGTTTTGAGTGACGTTACCGTAGTCTGGAAGCACATGAAAAGGTGTATGAATTTTACGCCAACTATATGGAAGATGGTTTGTTTTGCGTCAATGCCCACACTCTGTTTGGAGTTCCGCTTGCATAAGTGGCTATTTCTTTATGAAATCTCTTTGGCATAAGGTTTGTCCTTCTGAATGTTGAAAGTTTTAGTCAGCTACAGCTCATCTCTGGCCATTCATAGGTGAAAAATGAAAAACAAGATCTCAGTATTCTTTATCATACTTGCCTACCCCATTGCCGCGCTTGCACTTCAAACTGAAGAAGTTTTGCTGGGCCAGAAGCAATCTGCCCAGCACGTGGTTTTTGCCGCGGGTGGCAAGGACAAAGATGGCGATGGGCTTCCGGATAAGATGGAAAAAGAATACGGCACAAACCCTAAATCTCCAGACAGTGATAAAGACGGTTTGGTCGATAGCGACGAGATTTTTACTTTTCACACGAATCCTTTGCGAGTCGATACGGACAATGACGGGGTTTCGGACCTCGATGAAGTTCGCAAGTATAGAACGCTTCCTACTGAAGTAGACAGTGACAAAGACGGTCTGGAAGATGGCAAGGAAGTGAGTGTGCACAACACGAATCCACTCAAAGCGGATAGTGATTTGGATGGCTTGACCGATGGCGAAGAAATGGCTCAGCATGGCACGGATCCATTGCAAGCCGATACAGACCATGACGGCGTGATTGACGGCATCGAAGTGAATTCCTACGTCTCCAATCCGTTGGCGGTTGATAGTGATGGCGACGGCGTTCCCGATGGCAGCGACAAATGCCCCACCGAGCCTGCGATTTCTAATGGCTACGCCACTGCCGAAGGTTGCCCGGAAATTCGCCCACAGATTTGGGTGGAAGTGGACAACGTCATTGTCTTGACGGGCGTCAATTTCATTGCAGGCCAGGCAGAGCCGACGCAGGAATCGGTCGCCGTTCTGGAAAAGGTATTTCACACTTTGACAGTCAATCCCACCGTGGCTTTTGAAGTTCGAGGCTATGCCGATGGCGCGGGCGACGCCAAGAAGAATTTGCTGCTCTCCACTCGCCGTGCGGAATCGGTGTACAACTATTTGGTGAGTCGCGGCATTGCGCCGGAGCGCTTGCTGGCCGTGGGTTATGGCGAAGAAAATCCCGTGGCCTCCAACGATACGCCCGAGGGCCGGGCGAAGAATCGTCGCATCGAATTACATCGCGTGCGCTAATGAAAACTATTAGAATGCTGCTCGCAACAGTCGCCGCATTCCTGCTTGCGGCTGGAATCGGTTGCACGAAGCGTTCCTCCAATTCGCCTGCGCTCGTCGCCGAGATTGAACAACAGCGCCGAGAAAAAGATCGGCAATTCAAGCATGAAAACTATTCTCCCCTCCCAGACTCTGCGAAGGAACACTTTTCCGGCTTACCCTATTTCCCCGTGAATTTGAAATATCGTTTCGAAGGAGCGATTAAAAAATTCGAGCAGCCGGATACTCTCGCGCTGGCCACGAGCGATGGCCGCTTGAAAAAAGCCCTGCGTTACGGCACGTTTTCGTTTTCTCTCGAAGGCCGGCAGCATCAGCTTGAAGTGTATCACTTGCTCACGTTGCCGGCGCAATACGCAAATTATCTATTCATTCCGTTTACTGATTTGACCAGTGGGGAGGAGGCTTATGGTGGTGGGCGCTATCTGGACCTTGAGGAGCAGCAAGACAATCATTACGTGGTGGATTTCAATCTCGCCTATAATCCCTCCTGTGCCTATGGGCGCAAAGACTTCAGTTGTCCGATCCCCCCTCGCAGCAATGATCTCGACGTTCGCATTGCGGCCGGAGAAAAGAACTGGAAGCATTAAATCATATTGTGGAAAACTTCCGCGAGCTTGGCCCGATAATTCCGGCTTGCCGTCAGCCGGGTGCCGTCTTTGAGTTGCAGCACCATTTCACCGTGCGAGAGTGATTCCATCGCTTGAATGCGATCGAGATTCACGATGGTCGAGCGATGGACGCGAAGAAATTTTTGAGGATCGAGCTGTTTTTCCAGCGCGCTCAAAGTCTCGCGCAGCAGATGTTTTTTCCCCTGTGCGTGCAAACACGCGTAATCCGCTTCCGCGCTGATCCAATCGATTTCACTGGTTTTCACCACCCACAAGCGCCCGCCGGTTCGAATGAGCACTCGCTCCAAAGGCTTGCGTTGGTTTTGTAGATCAAGAAACATGGCGGCGAGCTTTTGCTGCATGCCCTGCCTCGCGCGCCACGTGATTTGATCGCGTGCGCGTGCGAGCGCCGCGTGAAAGCGTTCCGGATCCAAAGGCTTCAAGAGGTAATCCACGGCATGCACCTCGAAAGCTCGCACGGCATACTCGTCATATGCCGTGACGAAGATGACCGCGGGCCATTGTTCTTCGGACAGGGCCGTGAGCACTTCAAAACCGTTCAGCTCCGGCATCTGCACGTCGAGAAAGAGCAGATCGACATGCTTGCTTTCGAGAGCTGCAATCGCCTCGAAACCATCGCGGCATTCGCCCACGATCTCCACGTCCGGCGCGTGCGCCAGCAATTCCTTCAAGCCCTCGCGCGCGAGCGGCTCGTCGTCCACGATGAGAGTGCGAATGTAATTTTTATCTGGGGAGGGCTTCATGAGAATATTCAAAAGGAATGTCAATGGCAGCAACGACGCCCCCGCTTTCAGCTTCCACTAAAGAAAAGCGGCCGCGCTCGCCATAGAGCTTTTCGAGGCGCGCACGGGTGTTCTGCAAGCCGATGCCGGTTTTGTGCTCGCCGTTGACCGCCAGGCCCTTGCCATTATCCCGCACCTGCAAGCGCAATGAGCCGTTGGCACGCTGCGCGGAGATTTCAAGCTGGGCCGGGCCGCGTTGCTCCATCACGCCGTGTTGAATGGCATTCTCGACCAGCGGCTGCAAAATCAAATTGGGAACGAGCGCCGGCAGCGCCTCTTCCGCGATGTTCATTTGCACATGGAGACGATCTTCGAAGCGCGTGCGTTCGATTTGCAAATAGCGCTGCAGAAAATCCAACTCGGTTTTGAGCGGCACGAGCTGCGTGCCGGCATTTTCGAGCGCAAGCCGCAGCAGCTCGCTCAACCGTCGCAGCGTTTGCCGCGCCAGTTCCGGCTCCTTGCCAATCAACACCGAGATTGCATTCAAAGTGTTAAAGAGAAAATGTGGATGCAGTTGCATTTTAAGCGCCTGCAACTGGGCCTGCGCAAGCTGGGTTTCCAATTGCGCCGTGCGCAGCAGGTTTTGTTGATAGCGCCGCTGATACTGCAACGCATAGTCGATGATCAAGATCATGCCATAGAGCAGCACGCCGTAATCCAAATACGTGATCACGCGCGTCAACCACTGCGACCAGGAGAAGGGCGCGGCTGCCGTGATGGAATTATGGAAACCCGTTATGAAACCGAATGCCGCGCGATGCAATAATGCAAACGTGAACCCGAACACAAAGTGGAACGCCGCGTGCCGTAAGAAGTGCGGCTTTTCGAGGGAGAACCTTTTGCTCAAGTGGAGCACGAGCGGCGTGAGCAGCATCCAGAGGTAGGCATAGCTCATTTCACTGAAGAGCACGCGCGCCCACGTGACCGGCTGCTGTAAGCGCGTGGACACGACATAAATTTGTACAGTCATGAACAAGCCGAACAGGGTCCACGCGACGAAGAGCGCTTGCCATTTTATTTTCGCCCGAGACTCAGTCATAATTTTTCCTACGGCGCCTTTTTCTTTTTGTGAAACCACACGTGCTGCTGCCAGTGTTGCCAACATACACACCGCAGCATTGAGCAGCAGCGCCGCGGGCGCGCCGAAGTGTTGCGCAACCATGCCTGTTTGCAGGCTTCCTATCGGCATCAAGCCGCCGAAGCACATTACGTAAATGCCCATCACGCGACCGCGCAACGCATCGGGCACACGTTTTTGCAGTGTGCTATTGCAGTTCACATAGAACATGATCAGTCCGAAGCCCGCGAGCATGAGGGCGAGCATGGAAAGCCACGCCAAACGCGAGAGCGCAAAGAGGCTGAGGGCAACGGTAAAAATTGTCAAGCCGGAAAACATGAGCCGGCGCACTGCGAAGCGGCCGGAAAGCGAGGCCACTGCGATGGCACCCATCAATGCGCCGAAGCCGCTGGCCGAGAGCAATTTTCCGAGCAGCGCCGCGCCGCCGCCGAGTAGGTCTTTGGCGAAAACCGGCAGCACCACGACGAACGACCAACCGAAGATCGTGGTGATGCCGACTAAAAGCAACAGTCCGAAGATGGTGCGCTGTGCGCGCAGGTATTGCAGGATTTCCCGAATGGCGTGCCACAGTGGCGCGGTTGTAGAGCGTGGCTTGGTCGAGGCCGGAGTTTTTATCATGCCCAACGTCACAACCGCGGGAATAAACGAAAGCGCATTCGCAAACAGGCACCAGGCCACGCCGAAACGGGCGATCACAATTCCCGCGCATGCCGGCCCGAGCAAGCGCGCGGTGTTGAACATCGCAGAGTTGAGCGCGATGCCGTTCGACAAATCTTCTTTCCCCACCAAGTCGATGACAAAGGCCTGCCGCGCGGGCGTGTCGAACGCATTGGCAATGCCCAGTGCAAACGCCAAGCCTGCGATCAAATATATCGTAATCCATTCCGACCACACCAAAAGCGCATAACCGAAAGCCAGAAAGAGCGAGAGCGTTTGCGTGATCAAAATCATGCGACGCTTATCGTAACGGTCCGCAATGCTGCCGCCCCACAACGCAAAAATGGAGAAGGGCGCAAAACTCAAAAAGCCGATCACACCGAGCCAAGCCGAAGAGCCGGTCAAATCATAAACTAGCCAGCCTTGCGCGGTGTTGTGCATCCAGGTGCCGAGAAAAGAGACGATCTGCCCGGAAAAAAACAAGCGATAGTTGCGGTGCCGCAGCGCGCGAAAGACGGAAAGTGAATACCTCACAAAGCCTCGGGGTGGATGCGAATATCTTGTCACGGATGCAATATAAAGCCGGGGAGCTTTGCACGCAAGCTTTGAGATTGGCGCCCCCACGCACTTCTAAAGTGCCTGGAGTTTCAAAACTCCTCCGCGTTTTCTTTTTGCTTTGTCGCTGCTCGTTCTTGAGTGCCCTCTTCGCTGGTTTACCGAGGGGCTGGTTGACCGCGCTGATTTGAAGCGCTGCGCAGACTTCGAAAAGCAAAAGCGTGCGTCCTGGCACGATGACAACGTAGCGCAGACTTTTTCAATAACACATTCAAGCTGAGGCGCTACCAACTCGGGGAAAATTGTCTTGACAATCTTAGCGACTTTTCCCATACTAAAGCCGTCGCGTGAAACAGCATGAATCTTCTTCCCACCCTTCGCGATTTTCCAAATCCAAAACCTTGCAATGTTCGTCGTGATGGTAGCGAGCCAGAGGTTTAAACATTTTTTGAGATTGCACTCATGAATGCTACCGGCCGCCCGCGTCTTGGAAAAATGTGCTTGCTCATCTCATGCGCACTCGTACTCGTAATTGTGGAGACTGAGCGCTTGCCCAGGGCTTTCTACGCGCAATCCTTCCTGCTTTTTTTCCTTTTGAGTGCAATGGATTGGGGGGAATTATCGCCGCGTGAATTGTTCAGCCGTTGCGCGCGTGTGCCCGAGGATCGCCACGCGTGGCGCGAGTTCTTGCGGCGTTATGAAAAATCTCTCGGCCTCAGCATTTGCAAAGTCATCGGATTTCCCGGAGAGCGCCAGTATGAGTTGTTCCATGACGAAACCTGGCAAAATCTTTATGCGAGATTGCTGACCAACGACCGTCGCGTGCTGCTGGCGTTCAACGGCAACACCGAAGGCGAAGCGCATGCCTATCTAAAGAAAGTTGCGGTTTGCGCGGCGCTCAACACGATTCGAAAGGAAACTCGCCAGCCTCCGAGCCAGCCGCTCGACGATGATCATCTTGAGCTTCCAGCGCATGAAGATTCTGGCAACAAGCTCATTTCACGGACCACGTTGGAGCAATGTTTGGAGCGCCACATTCGCGGCCGTAATAAAGAGCGAAAGATGCTTCTGTTCAAACTTTTTGCGTTGGAAGATTTGCGGCCCGCGGAGATTGCCATGACCGCGGGCATAAACATGTCTGCGCATGCCATCGAAATCCAAATCAGCCGCATGCGAAAAAAAATGCAGAAATGTTTTAACGGAAGCTGAGAAAGTTGTGCGCGTGCCTTTGTCTTTTAGTATGTAAAGCGGAGAAGCAGGCACTCAATCACACGAAAAGCTCATTCCAAATAAAATGTGTGGACGTTTATGGCGAAGGTCTCAGCGGATAATTTTGCAGTGGAAAACGAGTCCTCGGGCGCGCATCCGGAGCGTGAAATCATTGGCAAGTTTTTTACGGGCGAGTTAACAAAACGGCAAAGCCGCACGCTCACAAAACATTTGGCGGCTTGCGAGCAATGCCGTAAAGAATTGGCCGAGCACGTGCGGCTCGCGCGCGCCGAGGTTTCCGCCGACGAAATACAGCGCTTCGAAGCCGCGCCCCGCCGAACTATTGATGAGCACGTGCGGCATATTGTGCGGCAAGCTCCGGCAACGCCGGGCGCTGCAACTTTCAACGCAAGACGTGTTTTAAATTGGTTGGATGAAATACTTGCCTCGCCGATACTCGCGCCCGCGGCCGCGTTGGGGTTGGTCGTCATGATCACGCTCGCGGGTGTGCAAGGCAACAAAACCTATCAACAGCGCCGCCTCGCAACGGAGTTGAGCCAAGGCTTCACGATCTTGAAGTCGGAGTGGTTCATCACGAGCGAGGATTTGCGGCCCGCGGGCGGTTTTGCAAGCTCCGCTTTCTCTCGCCCGCGCAGTAAAACGCCGATTGCGGATTCCAATGCTGCGGTGCAGTCCTTCCGAAAAGCCCTCCAACGCGACCCCGATAATCGCGAAGCCCAACTCGGCTTGGCGATCTTCCATTATTTCTCCGGACAAATGTTTTTTGCTGACAGTTTGCTGCGCATTTTACTGGCGCGCGATTCCACGGATGCCGAGGCGTGGAATCAATATGGTCTGGTGCAAGCGCGGCTTGGAAATGCTGAGCAGGCGCTGCTGGCATGCGAAGCCGCCTTGCGATATCAACCGCAATATGCCGAAGCCGCTTTCAATCGGGCGCAATTGCTCACACAGTTGCAGCGCAAAGCGGACGCGCTGCAAGCGTGGCAAGATTATTTGAGGCGCGATGCAACCTCGCCTTGGGCCGAGGCTGCGCGCGCGCGGATCAACTTTCTCGCCGCACCGTAATTGAGTACGTGAGTCTACCTCAACAACGTTGCAACGATGCGCTCTTCCAAACTCATTCTTCCGCTGCTCCTGCTGGCAGCCGCGCTTTTTATTGCGGCGTGCAAGGATTCCGTCGAACAAAGCGGCGCGTTGCGATCTTTCACGGCGCAAGAAGATTGGCAATCGGCGTTGCATGCCTTTGCGCTTGACAGCAGCGACGCGGCGGTTTTGCAAGCGTGGAATCGCAAACGCGGCGAGCCGGCGGATACGCTCGCGGTGTGGCTGCAAAAAAACTATTGGCCAATGCAATCCCTCGGCTTGCGTCTCGCCGAACAAGTTTTGCTGCAACTCGGTTTTGCTTCCGATGGCGCGGCTCAAGCCAAACTCGATACCGTGAATGCCATTGCACATGATTTGGGGGAAACCTGCCGCGATACCTTGCTCACTTCTCTCGCCAATTTTATTTCCACATTAAATGCCGATGCGAAACGCCAGCGCGCGATCTTGACGCTGCAGCGCTTACATGCGCGCGCGTTGCTCGAGCACAATGATTATGCCGGAGCCTTGCTGGCGCATCAAGGCTTGCGGAATGAGGCGCGCACTATTGGCGATTCCATTCTGGAGATTCATGCCGAGCAAGGCGTGCTCGATGTGTGGGCGCAGCAAGATCGTTATGAGCAAGTGGTCTCCCACGGCCACACGGTGCTCGCGCTTGCGCAACGGCGCGGCTACCATTGGGCGCAAGCGCAGACCTTGAACATCATTGCAGATGCGTATCGCGTGCTTGAGCGCGATTCGCTTGCCTTGCAATATGCGCAACAAGCTTTCGCGATTGCACAAAAGATGGGAGATCGCCTCACGCAACGCGATAGTGATTTTTATCGCGCGCGCATCTTGTATCGCATGGATCGCTTGCAAGAAGCCGAGCAAGCGCTGCAAGAAATGCGGCAGCGCGATCGTGAGGCAGAATATCTTCCAGATGCTTTGCTCTTGGAAGGCCAGCTTCATCACGAACAAGGGGAGTATGGCTTGGCGCAGATGGGCATGGAACAATCTGCACAGCTTTTTGAGCAGCGCCAGCAAAGCGCGAATATCGCCGCGGTCTATAGCAATCTCTCGCTTCTGCACCTGGAAGCCGGCGACTATGAGCGCGCTTTGAGCGATGAACGCAAAGCCTATGCGCTCCATGAGAGTGAAAAAAACGAAAGCCGAATGGCGCGGTCTGCGATGAACCTCGGATTCATTTACGCCAAACTGGCCAGCGTGGATTCGGCGCAAGCTGCTTATGAACAAGCCTTGCTGCTCTATCGCGCCAGCGGCGAAGCGCGCGGCCGCATCGAGACGCTGTTGCTGCAAGGCGAGCTGTTGCTGAAACGCGGCTTACTGTCTGACGCGGAGCGCGTTTTCTATGAAGCGGCGCGCGACGCGGAAAAGCTCGGTTTTGTGTATGGCCATGCGAGCGCCTGCCTCAATCTGGCAAAGCTCACGGTGCAGCAAAATCTTTTCAGCGCCACGGATTCTTTATTAATGGTGGCGGAGCAGATTGCCGAAAAAATCAATAGCCCGACGCTTAAAACGGAAGTGCAATGGCAGCGCGCGCGGCTGGCTCGGCAACAAGCCCAGCCCATGCTCGCGTTGGCGCATCTCGAACAAGCGATCGCCGTGCAAGAAAAAATCTTCGGCTCCATCACACGCGATAGCTTGCGCGTAAGCTTCTTTGCAACCGCGCAAGACTTGTTCGATGAAGCGATCACCGTGGCATTGGAACTGGGAGAGAATGAACGCGCATTGAGTTGGGCGGAACGCGGCCGCGCGCGGGCGCTGCTGGAAGCTTGGGGAAAAGAGTTTGCCGACAGCAGCGCCGTGCTGTTGGAAAACTCTCCTTCAATCAAAGCGCTGCAACGTGCATTGCCGCATTCGGCGCGTGTGGTGGAATATCGCGTTTTGCCGAACGCTTTGGTGGTGTGGCTGATCTCCCCACAAGAGTTTATTACGCTGCAATTGCCGATAACGCGGCGCGCGCTGGAAGATTCGACGCAAAAATATTTGCAGAGCCTCGGGGCCAAGGACTTGCCGGATTATCGGCAGCGCGTCATGGCGAATAGCGCGGCGGTTTATCAAGAGAATCTTGCTTGGGGCCGCAAACTTTATGATGAGCTGTTGGCGCCGGTGGCGCAATTTTTTGCGGACGGAAACGAAGTCTATTTGATTCCGGACGGCATTCTGCATCAGCTTCCGTTTGGCGCGTTGGCAACAACGCAAAATCGTTTTGTGGAAGAAGAACACGTGCTCGTGAAAGCGCCTAATTTGGCCGCGCTTTATCAGGGATTTTTGGCGCAACGCCGGACGCCGCAGTTCGCGAACAATAGGCTCCTGTACGTCGGCAATCCCGCGGGAGACTTGCCAGCAGCAAGAGAGGAAGAGGCGAACATCGCTGCACATTTTGCGCGCAAAAAAATGTTGACGCAAAGCCTCGCGCGCTTCGATACCATCACCACGAGCTTGCAGGAGGGCGCGGAGATCTTTCATCTCTCGCTGCATGCGGTGGCTGATCCGCAGCGCGCGCTGAATTCTTATTTGGAATTGAGCCGCACAGATGCAACCGATTTGCGGCCGAGCCTCGAACGCATCTATGCGCGCCGGCTTTTAGAGTGGGAATTGTCAAAAACGTGGCTGGTCTTGCTGAATGGCTGCGAAACGGCGAGCGGCAAGATCGTGCGCGGCGAGGGCGCATTGCATATCGCACGCCTCTTTGCGCTGCAACGCGTGTCTGTGGTCATCGCTTCTTTATGGAAGAACGATGATCGCTGGTCCGCGGCGCTCGTCACGGCCTTTTATCGCCGCCTTGCCGCGGGTGCGAATGCACAAACCGCGTTGCACCTCGCGAAGCTGGAGCTGATCGACAAGCTTGCGAACGATGCGAGCCTCAAATATCCTCTGCCATACTTTTGGGCAGTGTTTGAACTCTATCTCAATCGCGCGACAGCGCCGAGCCGTTAATCTCAAAGGAGCAGATATGCCGACTGACATCAAAGATCGTGGCGCCAAGATGCAAACCAAAACCAAAGCCACCCGTTTGAATCGCGACTGGCCGGAAACCAAAACGACCAAAAGCGCGGAGGCGAATGATGCGACCGTGGCGCTCGAGCGCAAGGATCGTGGCACCAAGATGCAAACGAAAACCAAACCGGTTCGTCGCAATCGTGAATATCCTTGGAAGAAGGCGGAGGCCGCAGCGACGAGCACAACGCCGCAGCAATTGCGTGGAAAAAAGCTAAACAAGAATACCGCGAAGAAAAGCACGTAGGCGGGTGTTGGTCAAGCGAATCAGAGAACCAAAGTCAGAGTGAAATTCTGAAAGTTCTTTGGCGCTACAGCGCGTTAGAACGAGACCTTCTTTTTCAAAGCGGCGCGCAGGCGAAGCAGATACTCGCTGCTCGAAATATTCTTGGCGCCGAAGAGTTTGAGAGTAGAGGTCATGACTTGTGCATCGTGCAACACGAACCGCTTCGCCTGGAGATGCCGCAAGAGATGCACCAGCGCAACTTTGGAAGCATGCGACACGCGCGAGAACATCGATTCGCCGAAGAACGCGCCGCCGATTGCCACGCCGTAAAGCCCACCGACTAACTCACCCTCTTGCCAAGCTTCGACGCTGTGCGCATGTCCCAAACGATGGAGCGCCACGTACGAGCCCACAAGCTCTTCTGAAATCCACGTTGGATTGCGATTCATGCACCCGCGCATGACCTGTTCGAAGCTGCGATCGTAATGAATTTCGAAGCCGCCGCGGTTCAAAATGCGCTTGAGGTCGTGCGGAATGCGATAGCCGTCGATTTCCACGATAGCGCGGGGATTGGCTTCATACCAATTCACTGTGCCGTCTTCGTCGGCCATCGGAAAAATGCCTTGACTGTAAGCCTCAAGTAAGGTTTCGGGTAGAATCATATTCGGAGGCGATCTTGCAATGAATTATTCTCCGGGCACTGCCCTTGACATTGGCGGCTTGCCTGCCTATCTTGCTCGCAACAATTCACCAGCGAATTTCATTTCGTGAAGCAAAATGGAGAGAGTATGAGTTCGGAAGTTCTTATTGGCCCCTTATTAAAGACAGTGCATGTCATGTTCGTAGCCATGGGCATCGGCGGTGTGCTCGTGCAAAGCTATTTGCTCCGAAAATTTCGCGCGGCGGGCGCGAGCGATGCGGCTGCGAGTGAGCGCATGGCTTTGGCCGTCACCAAATTCCCTGAGAACTATGGTTTCCTTATTGCGTTCGTCAGCGGTCTCATTCTTGCGCTCTACAACGGCGAGTTTGGTACCGGCGGTTATTTGCATGCGAAAACTTTGTTCGTCGTTATTCTCCTTGGGCTTGCGCACGTTGATTTGCGCAACCTCAAGCGTATGATTGCGCTGCGCGAAGCCGGCAAAGCACAGGAAGCCGATCAAGTTAAACAAAAGCATTTGCGCTTTGCGAACGTGAGCACAGTATTGATCGTAGTGATCGTGGTATTGGTGGTGATGAAGCCGTTCTGATTCTACTTGGGCACGTTGGAATTTGCGCTCACGAAACATGCGAAAAGCCTTTTCGTTTCTTAGCGTGTTTCGGGGTAAAGATGGAATCTGCCAAGTTGAGCTGAATGACTTTTATCTGCCATGCGGCCCAATCTATGCGATTTCGATTACTCGCGCAAGTGATTTGCCGCGCTCAAAAAATTGCTTTTTTATCAATATAAATTTCCTTGCCGCGCGCCGGGCTCCGGTCTTGACAATTCCGAGACAGCTTCCTATCTTGCTCACGACGGAAAATGCCGCCAATTGGACAATGATGTGGCCGAGATTGGTTGAGCTTTCTTCTGCGTTCATCCCACTAAGCAAAAAGGTTTGCAATGCTTCCTCCTGAAAAAGACGCTGAGTTACGCCAAAAAATTGCCAATGGCTTTATCGTCGAAACCGAAGAAGACATGACTCCGGGCTACAAAGCCGCGCTCGAAGTCATTCTTACCGTGCAAGGCGACACCGAGTTGGTGAGCGCGCCCGCGTATTATTTCGCCTCCAAAGATGCGCCCACCATCAACAGCCGCCTCGCGGTTTATGCCATTATTCAGGACGAGTTGGGCCACGCGAACATTGCGTATCGTTTGCTGGAAGACTTGGGTGTGTCGAAGCAATGGCTGATGTACGGTCGCGCGCCGCACGAGTTCAAGCATCCGTATGGCTTCGATCAAGCGCTGGAAAATTGGGCGGAGATGGTGGTGGCCAACGGCTTTTTCGATCGCGCGGGCATCACGCTGCTTTCCGACGTTCACAAAAATTGCAGCTATGGCCCGTGGCAACGTGCGCTCACGAAAGTCGATCGCGAAGAAGTTTTGCATTTGCGCCACGGCGAGAGCTGGATGAAGCGTCTCGCCAAAGCCGGCGGCGCGGCCAAAGAAGCCCTGCAACGCGCCGTGGATTGGATGTTCCCGGTGACCCTCGAATGGTTCGGCTTGCCCGACCATCTCAAGAAGCACAACGACCAGCTCGAGTATCGCTTGAAAGGCTTGACGAACGATCAACTCCGCCAAGTCTGGATGAGCGCGACCGTGCCGCTCTGTGAAAGCATCGGCATTCGCGTGCCGGCGCATTTTGACAGCGACAAAAAGGAATATCACATCGACTACGAGTTCCCGGTTGAGTATGATGCCAAGGAGAAGCGCTGGCTTTTCGATCAACCCATCACCTGGCAGCAAGTCTTCCAGCGTTGGAAACAGCGCGGCCCCATGAATCAAACTTATATCAACATGATTCAAGGCGAAAAGAACGGCGCGTTCGGCGGGTTGAATTGGTGAAGACTTGCAAGTATTTTAAATTTTCAATTTTAAATTTGAAATGCTTTTGATTCTTTGCATGAACACGATGATTGAAAACGCAAAAATCTGGCAAGCGCTGGGCGAAGTCATGGATCCCGAGTTGCCCATCAGCATTTTAGACATGGGGTTGATTTATGACGTGCGCACCAATCAGCAAAATGTGGAAATCGATCTCACCTTCACGGCGATTGCCTGCCCGGCTATGACGATGATCATTGATGATGTGCGCGAGAAGTTGGAGGCACTGCCCGGCGTTAGCTCGGCGCAAGTGAACGTCGTTTGGAATCCGCCGTGGACGAAGGCGCGCTTGACGATGCAGGGGCGCGAAGTATTGCAAAGTCTCGGAATCGCAGTCTAACTTTCGCGCGGCGCGAAAGGAGGGCGATATGGTTTACAAACGCAAAATCTCAGCAGAAGAAGCGATGCTGGGAAAAATTTTGATCACCAAAGACATGTGGAAGCGGCTGCCGCCGCCGGGCACAAAGGTGCAGGTCAAACTTCACGGCGAAAGCATACCGGTTTCGATAGAAGCAGTGGCGTGCACGTGCCGGGGCCCGTTGAAGCCGCACGAACACTATTACTTTGTTTTGCCCGAAGAGACCCAGCTCTATTCCGGGCAAAGCATCCACCTCGAGGTCGAGGAAGGAGCAGGTGTGTCATGAATACCAAGCTAGCTTCACAACGTTATCTCATTCAAATCGATCTGGCGAAAGCCGCGGAGAAAAAGCAAGCGCGCGTGAATATTGATACGCTTAAACGCCTACTAGGCAGCACCGGCATCGAGCTTGATCCCAGTTACTCGCCGGTTTGCATCAACCCGCAGCAAAATCGCTTTGTCGTGCGGGGAGAAGCGACTTCGGAAGCCCGCCAACGCGCCGAGCAAAGGTTCGGAACGGATGTAAAATTCTTTTCTGACGGCCGCGTGCAACCGCTAACGACCAACGGGAAGAAAAGCAAAGCCGCGGAGTGAGAGAGCATTCGAGCGAGGAATGAGGAATTTGCAATTCTCTCGCGCTCGTATGATTGCATACTTCAACATGCCGTTGCACCAGCAAACCATTTTTGCACTTAGAAAGGGGTCCTATGCTGCAAAGGATCGTCGTTTTAAATAGAAAAGAAGAGTTGCTGCATGCCGCGCGTACGCGTACGATTGAGCCTGCACAATTCTTGTTGGAAAAGCAAATTCAAGTTCGCGGATTGCAAGTAGACGAAAACTATCATCCGGTATCTTTGCCGGGATTGGCCGCGGCCGGTGCAGAGCTCACCATGGGCAGCAGCAACTATGGCGACATGTTCAAGATTTCATATGGCGCCGCATTTGGAGTACGTATCGTCGCCGATGATGAAGAAGCATTGCAGCGTCTTTTGCACGATCGCCGCGATGAAGTTGTCGGCGTTTACGCTGATCCCGCAATTTCGATTTTTCCCACGCCTTATTGCGGTCGTGCGGCAATCGGCAAAGCTTCGGACGTTGCCAACAAAATCGGCGTGCGCACACTGCAACGTGAAAATCTCACTGGCAAAAAAGTCCGCCTCGCCATTGTTGATACCGGCATCAACGGCGCAAAAATTCCGGTGACGGGCGGCTGGTCGCCCAATCCAACTTATGTGCCCGGCACTGCGCCGAACGATCACGGCACCATGGTCGCGTTCGATGCGCAAATCGCGGCTCCCGAAGCAAGGATTCTCGACTACGCGCTGCTGCGCTCGGAAAATGATACTTGGACCGCATTTCTCTCGGACGCCATTGCGGCATATGCCAGCTTGATCGATCTGCTCACGCAGGAGCCGGGCCCTCTGGTAGTCAACAACAGTTGGGGCATGTACAATCGCTCCGATGATGCGCCCATCGGCTCGCCGGAAAACTACAGCGCGAACCTCGAGCACCCGTTCAATCAAATCGTGCGTACTCTGGTGTCAATGGGTGCGGACGTGTTTTTTGCCGCCGGCAATTGCGGCGGCCAATGCCCCGATTCCCGTTGCGGCGCCAATGATCGCGGCCCGGGCGCGAGTATTCATGGCGCCAACTCGCATCCCGACGTTATCACGGTTGCCGCAGTCACAGTGAATGATCGTCGCCTCGGATACTCGTCACAAGGCCCGGGCGGATTGCACCAACGCAAGCCCGACCTCGCAGCATATAGTCATTTTGCCGGCTCGGGTGTGTATCCCGTAGATAGCGGAACTTCAGCGGCATGTCCTGTTGCCGCGGGCGTGGCTGCCGCGTTGCGACAAAAATTCTCTGCGACCAAAGTGCCGCCCGCACAACTCAAAGGCGTCTTGCAACGCACCGCGATTGATTTGGAAGGCGATGGGTGGGATTATGATTTGGGTTATGGCGTGATCAACGCGAATGCGGCGTGGAAAAACCTCGCGCCTGCTTCGATGCTGGCCAAAGTTGGCCGCCCGGTAGCAAAATCGCGCGCAGCGTAAAGAGCTGTTGTGGTAAAAGTATTATTTCAAAACGAATGTTCTAATAGGTGACGACATGATACTTGTGCTCGAAGAGAATGAACTGAAGCAACTGCCGATCACGATTGATCCCGAAATAGTCAGCGGAACACCCGTCTTTCGAGGTACGCGCGTGCCGGTTGATGCCTTGATGAATAATCTCGAAGCCGGGCTTTCACTGGATGAGTTTCTCGATAATTTCCCCTCGGTTACGCGAGAGCAGGCGGTAAAAGTTCTAGAGTTTTCCAAAGACGCCCTGAGACGATTGGGAAAACCAAATTGAGAATCTTGCTGGACGAATGCACGCCGCGCTTGGTGAAAAAGCGGTTGCAGCAATTTGTCATTCAAACGGCGCAAGAAATGGGTTGGGTAGGTATAAAGAATGGAAGGCTGCTCAACCTAGCGGAAGGCCAGTTCGATGTTTTGATTTCGACGGATCAAAACCTTCCGTATCAGCAAAACCTCTCCGGCAAAAAGCTGACAGTGATTATTTTGCCCAGCAATAAAGTCCCTGTCGTTGCACAACTGATTCCCGCAATCGAACAGGCGTTGCGCGAAATTCAACCTGGAACGTTTTACGAAATTCCGCTGCCACAATAATCATTTCAAAAAAATTGAGCAATCCATGCCTGTGCAAAGCATCTACGAAGTTTTCGCCCGCAAAAATCACGAAGAGCAATTGCAACACGTCGGCAGCGTCAATGCGCCCAACGATGAATTGGCGAAAGTCTATGCGTGGACCGCATATGACGAAGAGAGTTGGATCGAGATGTGCGTCGTGCCGCGCAAGCAAGTGATTCCGGTGTTGAATCCCGATGCAAAGCCGATTTGGGGTAATTGAAACCTTTCGTGATCAGCAATCCATGTTCATACAAAGGAAACTACGTGCCCACTTTTAAATCCGCTTCCGAACTTTCTGAAACGCAGCGCCAAGCACTTCGTGCGCTTATGCTCGCGCTCGCAGACACCAAACTCTTTCTCGGGTTTCATTACGGCGAATGGACGTTCGGCACGCCGGCGCTCGAAGCGTGCATTGCTGCATGCAGCATGTCGCAGGACGAGTTCGGGCATTTGCGTCTTTTGCACGCTTGCCTCGCCACGCAATTCAGTGCGCAATCGCAAGAGTTGCTCGAACGTCGCGGCCTTTCAACTTTTGCCAATGTGCCTTCGTTAGATAAACCGCTGCAGAGTTGGTCCGATTTTGTGGCCGTGAATCTGCTCACCGACGGCGCGATGACGGCGCTGCTTTCCGCATTGCAACGTTCCGCTTTCGAGCCGGTGGCGAACTTCATTGATAAAATGTTGGAAGAAGAAAAGCATCACGTGCGCAATGCGCAGGGCTGGTTTCGTTCGCTCGCTACTGCGAATGAGCAAACGCAGACTGCGCTCGCAGATTCCTGCCGCCGAGTGCTCGCCTCGACATTAGAATGGCTCGGGCCGAACGAGCAAGAAATGGCGAACACGCTGACGACCGCCGGCATTTTGAACATGCCGTGGAGCCAAGTGCAGCAGAAATTTTTGGATTGGGTTGGCGCGCTGGCAGAAGAACAACGCCTCGATATGGGATTGGAAAAACAAAACAGTCATTGGCTTCCGCGCCACGCAATGGATTTCACCACGTGGAATCCCATAACGCGCCGCTCCACCGCTACCCAACCGGATGAAAAATTGCTCTATCATCTGCGCGGCAGCAAGAATGCCATTTTCAAATTGGGTGAGGCATGAGGCGCGTGACACCCCCTTGCCCTCCTCAAAGAGGGAATTTCGAGAAGCAACCTAATGTCGTGTGTTGTCCATTTTGCGGCTCGCAGAACACAACGCAAGAAGCCGCGTTTGGAACCACGCATGCTTATTCGCAGTTTTACTGCCGTGCTTGTCGCACGCCGTTCGAGTGGATCAAGTGGGAGGAGCGTGAGGTGAATCCCGATCTGCCGGACTTTTTGCAACCATAAGAGGAATGCAGTATGACTATCGAGCTTTCACCGGAATTGGAACAAATCGTGAAAGCGAAAATCGCTTCCGGAAATTACTCCAATGCGCACGAATTTATTCGGGAAGCAATATTTCAAGACATGGAATGGGAGGGGCTAAAAAGAACAGACTGGAGGAAGCCATTGCTATTGGAATAGAACAAGCTGATCGAGGCGAGTTCAGCGAACGTACCGTTCAAAATATTATTTGCGATAAGGAAGCCTTGAAATCCTACTAGCTGGGATATGCCCAAATACCTCCTCACTTCGAAAGCGGACAGCGATCTCGAAGAAATCTGGGATTATACAGATCATAACTGGGGCCGAACTCAGGCCCGTGCTTATCTCACCCAGTTGGAAAATCGGACTTTTTATGATGCTGAAAGCCTCTGTTTAATCCTCCATCAAACAACCTACCCTAGAGATTTTTCTGATTGATCAACACGTGACCACGGAAACACAATCCGCAGAGCAGCAGGAAGCTGCGACTGCACACGGAAGCTTGCACTATCATCGCCAGTTTGTTTCGAAAAAACTCGGCAACCAGCGCGATGTGGTGGTGTGGCTTCCGCCCGGCTATGAAGCGCATCCGGATATGCGCTATTCCGTCATCTATATGCACGACGGGCAAAACTTATTCGACCCCGCCACGGCGTTTGCCGGCGTGGATTGGCGCGTCGATGAAGTCGCCGAAGATTTGCTGCAACGCGGGATGCTTCGCCCATTCCTTGTTGTGGGCATTTACAACACGCCCGCGCGTTTGGAAGAATACACGCCGCGCCGCGGGAAAAAATATGCGAAGTTCATCATTAAAGAACTCAAGCCGTTCATCGATGCGCATTACCGCACGTTGCCGGACCGCGAGCACACGGCGGTGATGGGTTCTTCGCTCGGCGGATTGATTGCATTTTATCTGGCGTGGTGGCATCCCAAAGTGTTCAGCATGGCCGGTTGCCTTTCCGCTTCGTGGATGTGGCATCACGCTGAAGTCTTCGAGAAAATCCGGAAAGACGCGATGCCGCGGCCCCGCATCAAAATCTACATGGATCACGGCAGTGAAGGCGAGGAAGGCCGCTACGCCACGGTGTTCAAACGCATGCGCGATACTTTGATCAAAAAAGGATTCTTGCTCAGGCAGGATTTGGAGTACTTCTATGGCATCGGCGACGGCCACGACGAAGGCTCATGGTCGCGCCGCGTATGGCGGCCTTTAGTGTATTTTTTTGGAAAGGAGAGAGTGGAAGAAAAATAAAAAGGCATGTGTTTCCCCGCTGCCAGGAATTTTGAGACTACAGCGGCACGCCGGAATCCCCTTCAGCACCCATTCGGATTTGACGGTATATTCCCTCTCGTTAAAAACATCTCTTGCTCTGTCACCGTTGCCACTCGGGCGCCGCTCTCATGAAACACATTTGGGATTCGTTCTCGCACTCAAATCTTGCAGCAGGTTTTCATTTCCTCAGAATATCACCCTTGCTCGCTGTGATTTTCTGCGGTGCAGATCTTGTTTACCTTCATGCGCAAATTTCCCAGCCCAAGTTTGAACATGTATCCGTTGAAAGCGGCTTGTCGCAATGCACCGTGAACGTCATTTTTCAAGACCGGCAGGGCTTCTTGTGGTTTGGCACTGCAGATGGTCTCAATCGTTATGACGGCTACGAGTTCAAATATTATAAGTATGACCCTAGCGACACAAACAGCCTTTCGCACAACAACGTGTTGAGCATTGCTGAAGACCGCAACGGCATGTTGTGGTTCGGTACCGGCGGTGAAGGACTCAACAAATTCGATCGCAGCAACGGAAAATTCACGCGCTACAAGCATAACCCAAACGACCGCTTCAGTCTTTCGAATAACTACATTCATTATCTTTATTGCGACGCCCTCGGCGCGATTTGGATCGGTACTTACGAAGGACTGAATGCCTTCGACCCGGAAGCGAAAAAAATTGTGCGCTACCCGCATGATCCCAAAGATCCGCAGAGTTTGACGCATCATTACGTGAGGCGCATATACGAGGACCGGGCAAAAACACTTTGGGTTATCGACGGCGCAGCTTTGTACAAGTTCGATCATCGCACCGGTTCTTTCAAAGGCTATGCGCTTGCGCCGCTTGCGCCAAATGAGGTGTGCAACAGTGTAATCTCGGTTTATGAAGATCAACTCGGAACATTTTGGGTGGCTACACTGTGCAGCGGTCTGTTGGTTGTTGATCGTGAAAAAGAAATCGTGACAAGCCAATTTCGGCACGACCCGCGCGACTCCACCTCCTTGCTCGACGACGAGGTTGCTGCGATTTGTGAAGACCTCACTGGCGCGCTGTGGGTGGGCACGCGCAAAGGTGTGAATCGCTGGGAGCGCGCCACCGGCAAGTTTACACGCTTCCGCCACGACCCTCGCAACCAGGGGAGCATCAGTTATGGAAATTGCACCAAAATTTTCCGCGACCGTTCCGGCTTGCTGTGGTTCGCCACGGATGGCAGCGGCTTGAGTAAGCTCAATCCGCACCCGCCGAAATTCGCGCATTATCAGCACGAGCCAGGCAATCCCAACAGCCTGAGTTTGGACTTGCCGAAAGCGATTTGTGAAGATCGCAACGGCGATTTGTGGATCGGCACAAATCAATCCGGTGTGGATCGCTTCAATCGTCGCACCGGCAAAGTGACGCATTACCCGCACGATCCCGTAGATCCGTGGACGCTTCCCAAGTCGGGCGCCACTGCGATCTTTGAAGATCGAGAGGGCACGCTCTGGCTGGCATGCAATGGCTTGGTCCGCTTCGATGCCGAGCATGAAAGATTCGCGCACGCGTATAACGAGGCAGGAAGGCGCTTGGGCTTGCCACGTGAAGTCAGCAATTCAATTCATGAAGACCGCGAAGGCAACATTTGGGCGGGTGGCGAGGCTTTGAGCAGGTATGATAAAAGCACTCGTCAAACGAAATCATATCGACATGAGCCGGAAAATCCTGAGAGCCTAAGCGGCTCGCTGGTGACGGTCATCCATGAAGATCGCCAAGGCGTTCTGTGGGTCGGCACGGCTCATGGTTTGAATAAATTCCATCGCACAAGCGAAACTTTCACGCGGTATTTTCATGACCCGGCCGACGCACACAGCTTGAGCAATGATTATATCAAAACGATTTTTGAAGATCGCGAAGGCAATCTTTGGATCGGCACGACGGACGGCTTGAACAAGTTCGATCCCACAACCGAAACCTTTGCGCGCTATCATGAAAAGGAGGGCCTGCCGAATACGTTCATCTATGGCATTCTCGGCGATGACCGCGGCAATTTGTGGTTGAGCACCAATAATGGTTTGTCGAAATTCCACCCCGCCACGGCCAGATTTCGCAACTATGATGTGAAAGACGGCTTGCAATCGCGTGAGTTCAACACCGGCGCGTATCATCGCAGCAAAATTACCGGCGAGATGTTTTTCGGCGGCATCAACGGCGTGAATATTTTTCATCCCGACTCGGTGCGTGACAGCCATTTTGCGCCTTCGATCATACTGACCGACTTCAAAAAATTTGACGCGCCGGTGCAGTTGGAAGTCGACATTGCCGACCTTGATGAAATTGTGTTGGCTTATGAAGAGAAAGTTTTCTCTTTTGAATTTGCCTCGTTGGATTACACGCACCCGGAAAAGAATCAATATGCCTACATGATGGAAGGCTTCGAAAAAGACTGGGTGTATTGCGGGACGCGGCGGTTTGCGCGCTATACCAATCTCAACCCCGGCACCTACACGTTTCGCGTCAAAGGCACGAACCACGACGGCGTGTGGAACGAACGCGGCGCCGCGTTGCAGATTACGATCGTGCCGCCGTTTTGGATGACGTTGTGGTTCAAAGTAGCAGCAACGCTCACCGTGCTCGGCGCGGTTGCAGGTGCGGCCAAATATCTCTCCGTGCGGAAATTTAAAATGCGTTTGCGGCAATACGAGCGCCAACATGCGTTGAGCCGCGAGCGCGAACGCATCTCCAAAGACATGCACGACGAGATTGGCGCGAACCTCACTAAAATGGCGATACTCAGCGAGCTTGTGCAAAAGGAGCCTGGCAGCACAGAGCATTTGCAGAATTCACTGCGAAAGATTTCCGAAACCGCGCGAGCGACCATTGACAGCATGAGCGAGATCATTTGGGCGCTCAATCCGCAGAACAATGCGTTGGACAACCTCGCCGCCTACCTGCGCAAATACACCGCAGATTTTTTTGACAAGACGGCCGTGCAATGCCGCCTGGATTTCCCCGAGGCCGTGCCCAACCACACTCTGTCCTCCGAATTCCGCCGCCACATTTTTATGGTTGTGAAGGAAGCCACGCACAACATCGTCAAACACGCGCACGCCAGCGAAGTGGAAATGAAATTTTTCTCACAAGATCATGCGTTGGAGATTTTCATTCAAGACAACGGCAAAGGCTTTTGCCCGAATGAAGTAGCGGCGCAGGGCAATGGTTTGCGCAACATGGGCAAGCGCATGGCAGAGTTGGGAGGAAAATTTGAAATTACTTCACAGCCTGACAGGGGCACGAAGGTGAAGCTTTGGGCGAAGGTGAAGGATGCGTAGTCGCCCTAATGAATTGAGCTATTCAACGACGGCTCGGCCGGTGCTTGCGTTCAGCGCGGACAAACGCCGGCGCCGGAACAATGACAACAACTGTGAAGTATAGGACAAATGCTCGATCCGCAACACACAAATTGCCACGTTCGTGTGATCACTCGTATAAAGCTTTGCGCGTATATAATGAAACTTGACGACTATTAGTTTCAGCAGTCGCAACTGCGAATCACGTATTACAATTCATCGAATCGCTCATGCTCATCCACATTGCCATTGTCGAAGACATAGATGAAATCCGCGAAGGGTTGGCTGCGCTCATCAACGGGGCGGAAGGTTTTCGCTGCGTTGCTACATACGCGAACGCCGAAGCCGCTTTGTCGGACCTGCCGGATTGGGAGCCGGACGTTACACTCATGGACATCGAGCTGCCCGGCATGTCCGGCATCGAATGTATTCGCGTGCTCAAAGCGCAGCTTCCAAAACTGCAAATCATGATGCTCACGATTTACGAAGATGACGAGAAAATTTTCAACTCATTGGCCGCGGGCGCGAGCGGCTATATTTTGAAGAAGACGCCGCCAGACAAGTTGCTCGAAGCGATCCGTGATTTGCACCACGGCGGCTCGCCCATGTCCGGCCAGATCGCGCGCAAGGTCGTGCACGCGTTTCAACAACGGCGCGAACCCAATCACGCCACCGCGGAGCTTTCCAAACGCGAGCAAGAAATTCTCTCCTATCTCGCCAAAGGCTATCTCTACAAAGAAATCGCAGCCGCACTCTCCCTTAGCGTTGAGACTGTGCGCACTCACCTGCATCACATCTACGAAAAACTCCACGTCCACACCCGCACCGAGGCGGTGCTGAAGTATTTGCAGAAATAGCCTCGCGCAATCATCCCCAAGCCTCTTGGCTCTTTATCTTTTTTGCCTCTTTGGCTCCTTGACCAAAATACCACGTTCGTGTGAGAATAATTTCCGCGCGCTGCCGGTACATTGGGACAGTCGTTTTTCAGAAAGCCGCGAGGCTTTAATGCGTTTTCGTGTTCGTGCCTTTCTTTGATGTGATTGACCCATGAAAACTCGAAACGCCACGGATGGGGGCTCGGGGCTTAGGTGGCGTTTCGAGTTTATAGAACCTATTATGGCGGCTGGCATGTTGCGGGATTTTTATTGGCTGGCCTTGAAGAAAGTATTCGAGCATTGTGTTGATATCAATTTTTCTGCACTGCTCATATTGGCGGGTAAGCTTAAAGAGGGAAAACAAGAAACTGATGGTTTACCTCTCATCGAACCACCCGTAATATTACGGCAAAGCGAGAGTTGCGATTAAAGTTTTGCCGTTACCCGCCCATGGAAGGGGCACATCTTTGAAATTCACTTCACCATGATGATAAAATCGTAACGTTCTTTTTGCCGTTGGCGCAAATTGAGCGCGATTGCTTTTGATTCTCATGGCGCCAGGACCAATCCCGGGGTTTGATGGAACAAAGAAAGAACTTTAGCGGAGCGCAAGATGAAGACACTTTTTATCAGGCGAGCGTGGGCGAGCTGGGCTTGTTTGTGCCTCTGCTTTGCCACCGTTCAAGCCCAAAAGGAAACCTTGACCAACGCGGACGTCGTCGAGCTGACCAAGCTCGGGTTCGGCGAAGAAGTGATCATCGAAAAGATTCAACAATCCGAGCATGATTTTGATACCGGGCTTTCCGGCCTGAAGAAGTTGAAAGAAGCGGGCGTGAGCGACGGCGTCATCAAAGCCATGGTGGCCGCACAAAGCGCCGCGACGAAGGAGAAGGAAAAAGAGAAGGAGAAAGAGCAAGGCGACGACCCTTACGATCCTTCCTCGCCGCACGAGCCGGGCATCTATTGCTGGATGAAACAACGCGGCGAAGCCAGGCTGGTGCAGCTCGAGCCCACGGTTTATTCGCAAGGCAAAACTGGCGGCTGGCTGGAGTCGCAATTGACGTATGGCTTGGCCAAGACCAAAGTGAAGGCCGTCGTGCCCCGGCCCAAAGCGCGTTTGCGCGTGGCCGTCTCGCGCCCGGTTTTTTATTTCTATTTCGAACAAACCAGCTCGGGGTTGAGCTATAGCCACAGTTTCATCAGCGGCGCCACTAGCCCCAATGAGTTTGTTCTGGTGAAAATGAAGTCCACGCGCAACGGCCGGGAGGTGACGATTGCGGAAGCCAATGTCTTGGGCTCTTCCAAAGGCACCAGTTCCGCGGAGACCCGGGATTTTGATTTCGAAAAAATCCGCTCGGGCATTTACAAAGTTACGATCACCACGCCGCTCGCCGTGGGCGAGTATTGCTTCTTCTATGCCGGCGGAACAACCGAGCGGCTGTTTGATTTCGGCGTGGATCCGCCCTCGCAGGCGCAAGAGGAAGAAGCGTGGGACGAGGAGCCTGCCGCATCCGATGATGAAGAGGGGGCGTTGACCGCGGAGATCGTCGCGCTGAAGAAGAGTCACCTCATGATCAAGCTTGACCGAGGCCGCAATTTGCCGCCCGAGACCGAGGTCATGATTTCGTTGCCGCGCAAAACGGGCGTGTCCGCGCGCGTCGTTGAAAGCGAGGGCCGCAACGCGATTTTGAAAGTGCGCGACACCAAAGCGCTCGCGGCTTTTGCCGTGGGCGATCAACTGGTGGTGAAGCTGGTGGAGTAAAACGCAATCCCACGCAATTTTATTTTCCGGCCTTGCAAAGGAATGGGGGGCCTGCCAATGATGTTTGCATGATTTCCTAATCTTGAATCTGAGAGTTTCCTCATGAAGAAAAGCATCTGGATTTTCATCGCCGGCGTGCTTTCGTGGCACTCCGTGTCCGCGCAATATGCGTTTGAAAAAGGCAACGTGGTTATGCTTGCGGGAATTGGCTCTAGTTGGATCGGCACGGAGGGTCAGCTCTCAATGAGGCCGGTGAGTCTTGGTTTGGAATTCGGTGTGGGTGACGAGTGGTCAACCGGCGGAAACTTTAGTTATGCTTCTACAAAAGAGAATTACTCCTGGGGCAATCTACAGCTCTCTTCCCTCACTCTCAGCGGCCGGCTTTCCTTTCATATGAACACCGACAGCGAAACGTTCGATCCCTATCTCGGCGTCATGCTAGGATACATCGTCATCTCTGCAACGGCACGCGACGACTTCGCTTCGGCCAGCGCCAGCGAAGGCGCAGCTCTCTACGGCGGACAGCTTGGTTTTCGTTATTACTTCAGCCCCGGGTTCGGGTTCTTTGCGGAGGCCGGTTATGGTTTCCTGGCAGAGTCCGACTACGAGGTCGGCGACAGACGTGTGACCGTCGGCCTTTCTTTCAAACTCAATGGCGCGCGCCGGCAGGAGGTTCCGCCGGAAGCGGAGAGCCGCATTTGGCAAAGATGGAATGCCACGTCGAACCGCGCGCAATTTGAAGAAGAAGATGAAGCCGAAGAACCGGAAGCGGAAGAGCCGGTGGTCTTGCGCGCGCGCGTTCTTGATAAGAAGCAAAACCTGCTCATCATCAACATCGGGCAGAACAAAGACGTGCGCACCGGCATGCGCTTGAAAGTTTATCCCGTGTTCGAGGGCAAGCCTGCGGCAAGATATGCCGTGCCTGCGATCGTAACTCAAGCCCGCGCCCGTCACGCCGTCCTCAAAATCAACAACGCCCGGCTCTCGGCTCTGCTCGCGGTGGGTGATGAACTGATGATGGAAGTGACTTCGTTTGCGCGGGAAAGTTTTTGAAATTGCGGTTCAACCTCGGAAACATCGCCATGCGTTCTCACACTCGAATTGCAAAGTGGTTTTGCCTGTTGCTCGCCTTCGCGCAGAATACGCTGATGGCGCAAGAGCAAGAGCCCGACGCGCCATCCCATGGGCGTTTGATCGACCCTCCGGCCCAACGCCGTGCAATCACCGCCGCAGATGAAGCTCTTTTGCTTCGCGCCCCAAAGGCCTCGGAGCCTTTGACCGCCACGCTGAAAAGTTTGGACAGCCAAAACTTTCCGTTCATTTACATGAACGTTGCAGTGGATACTTTCGGCCAAGGCTTCCCCGGCTTGCAGCGCGCGAATTTTACCGTGCATGAAAACGACGTTTTGCAAACGGATTATTTCGACGTCGTTCCTCCGGAACAAGGCGGCGGCGTGCGCTTGGCCGACGTCGTTTTTTTGATGGACAACAGCGGCAGCATGGATGACGAAATCGCGGCGGTTTCCAACAACGTTTTTGATTTTGTGAACGCGCTCTCCTCTTCGGGAGTTGATTTTGCCTTAGGCTTGTGCCGCTTTGGCGGATATGAAAACAGCGGGAATCCGATCATCGAAGACAATGGCATTCTGACAACCGATGCCGGTTATTTCAAAGATACTATTTGGAAACGTAACTACGCAAACGGCGTGAAAGAGCCTGGATATTACGCGCTTGTGGAATCAGCACGAGGCTTTAGTTTTCGGCCGGGGGCGCAAAAAATTTTCATCATCATCACTGACGAACACCCAGATCAGGGTGGCGCGACTCAGGCGCAAGCGCTTGCACTATTAACGGGAAATAAGATTACGCTCTTTGCATTGACGGAAGCCGGTTTGTTCTCCTATTTTGCCCCTTTGACCACAGCCACCAACGGCCAATATTTCAACATCTATTCTCCGTTCGATCAAATCTTGAGGCATATCACCTCGCAAGTGTCCAATTCCTACGTGATCTCATATCGCTCTAGCAACCCGGCCTTCGACGACGCGCGGCGCAACGTGCGCGTCCGTGTCACCTATGGTGCCGAGGCGGATACGGCCACAGGCGCGTACATTCCCGGGGCCGCGCCTGTGATTCATCGCACGGCAACAACGCTGGCGCTGCATGAACGCGCTCAGATCGAAGGCCAAAGCTTGTTGCTCGCCGCGGAGATCGTGGACAACGTTGCCCCGCAGGTGCAGGAAGCGCGCATGTATTACAAACGTACGGGCGCGACGACGTTTTCATCGGTTGTGATGACCCGGCAAAGCGGTAACGTTTATCGCGCGAGCATTCCTGGCAGCGCCGTGGCGCAGCCGGGCGTGGATTATTATCTCAAAGCGAGCGACGGCGTTTCCACTTCCACCGATCCTCGAACCAACCCGGAAAGCGCGCCCTATCAAATCGCGATCTTGCCCAACGAAGCGCCGGAGATTACGCACACGCCGGTGACGAGCTTGACGCCAAGCCGGGCCCTCACTATCTCCGCAGAGATTGTTGATCGCACCAATTCTTTGTCGTCCGCCAAGCTGTTCTATCGCAAAACCGGGCAGTTGCTCTATCAACAACGCGAGATGAGTTTGAACACCGGGAATCAATACGTCGCGGCGATACCGGTTGATTACGTTACCAGCGCGGGAGTGGATTACTATCTCGTTGCGGAAGACAATTTCGGCGTGCGCAGCACGCACGGCAGCGCGGATGTGCCGCACGTCATTGCCGCGTTTGGAGGGTTCGCCGTATATCTCACTGAGAAGCAAAGCTTGATCACAGACATATTGAATATTCAACGCCCATTCCACGGCCGTTCGCATCCGTTTTACGAGAGCATTGAAATAGAGGCGCGCGGCTTTGTTGACCGCGTGGAGACCGCGCATCGCGCCGGCACGGCCGATCCTGTGGATTTGGAAGCCGTTGCCCGGCTCACTTTGAGCGAGCGCGTGACCAAGCAAGCCGCGGTTGACGCCGTCGAAATTTCTGCGTTTGGGGCAAAGGGAGTTCGGGCTTATACGACCGGAAAAATTTTTGAGTTCGCGCTGCGACACTTGGCGACAATCGTCAAATCCGTGCCTTTCATCGGCAAGGCTGCAAACAGCGCTTTAAATTCTGCGAGTGAGAAAATCGCGAACTCGCTGGAACGTTTGCTCATGGCTTTCCACAACGGTTTGAAGGACCCGGCCGGGCAGCTCAGTTTGCTCGACCTGCTCAGAGCACAACAAGAGCTCCAAAAGGCGTTGCTAAAAGCCGATACCAGGCTTGCCGTAGAAACGGCGACTCAGCTAGATCAAAATATTTTCAAAACAGATCTCTTCGAGACCGCGGATCATCTCATTCAAGATTATGTTTATCTCTCTGTGTTTGAATTTCAAACCCAGGGGCGGCAACGAGACGCGGTGGAAAACGCGAAATTGCGGCAATTCCCGGCAGGCGATTTTTCCCAAGCCGAGGGCAAAGCGAGCCAAAGGTTGCGCGACATGGCGAACGCAAATCAAACCGCCAAAGCAGCCGGGAATTTCCTCGAAACCGTGCGCGAGCAATCCAAGAATGCGGTGCTCATCGGAGCGTTTATTCTCATTGTTGTGGGCATAGCGGGCGCCGTGTTTAGCGGCGGCACGAGCCTTTTAGCTGCGCTGGCCGGACTTGCAGCATTTCTGATCAAATGGGGCTCTTTTGTTTCCGGCACCGCAGCCCTCACGGAAGCGGCCGGCGCTGCGGTGCATGTGAATGCCGTCATCCCATACGGATACCTCAATCCTTCCGTTAATGATGCGTTTGGAGCAACGTCGCAACTTGGAAAGCACCCTCTTACTTTGAAGCAAAGCAGCGGCAGCCCAAGAGAATTCGCTTGGGATAGAACCACGCATGCTGCGAAAGTGCAAAATTACTATTTCAAGCTGCGCGACATGGTCCAGAGCAATGACCCGGCATGGGCAACCACCGGCATGGATTCGTTGAACTATTACGAGGGCCTGGCTCGGCAGGAGGAAGAATTCACCACGGCGCAATGGTTCGCGGCTTCGGATAGCGCCGGCCGAGTCATCGCAAGCTATCGCGCCATGACGAGCAATTATTTTGCAAGGGCCGCGGCGCGCGAAATTTTTTCCGCAAGCCTGGACTTGAGCGCGCTTGTTTATCACGCCGGATTGATGAACGCCGAAGCGCGCAACAGCGCCCTCGCGGCTTTGGATACTACAATCGTGAATTACGAAAAGCTGAACGAGGTGCGCGCGGCCGTTTATGATTCACTTGCCGACCGCGGCATCCCGATTCGCACCGCAGTGGGCATTGGCGAAATCAGCGTGCGTAAGTCGCCGCGCTCGCCGCGAAATATTTTATTAACCGCGGAAGTCGTCAATTACGGGCCCGGCCTCGCGAGCGGCATCGAAATCTACCCCTATCTTGCAACTCCTGAAGCGGTGGTGCATGGCGACACGCTGCAAACCTTTCAGCTCCGCAATCGCGAAACGGCGCTTGCCGAGTTTGAAATAGCCGCCGCAGACACCTCCCTTTCCGGCGTAATGTTGCTGCGCGCCAATTCCGCGCCCGCGAGTTATTATGTTTTGCCCGGGAAATCTTTTTCCATGAACTTGCCGGACATTTCACCGGCAACGCCGGGAGCTTTGAATAACCAAAACGTTTACGCCTATCCCAATCCCTTCAACCCGGCCAATGAACGCGCCAAGCTTCGTTTCCGCTTGGAACGCGACGGCGAGGTGAGCATTACGATCTACGACGCGGGTAACGTCAAAGTGCGGGAAGTGACGCGCGCGGTCTCCATGCTCGGCGGCGTGGAACAGAGTGTGGAATGGGACGGCCGCGACGAGCGCGGCGAGTTGGTGGCCAACGGCGCGTATTTCTACGTCATCGAATCCAGCGCGGGCGAGAAAGCGATTGGCAAAGTCGCGGTGTTGCGTTAGGCGATTACCTTTTCAAACTTAGAATAGAATTCTAACTTTTCTTCAACGGATAGATTAAGTCCAACGGATGAAAAGGCAAAAGCTTTATCCTATATGTTATCTTGATCCTGTTCTTTGTCTTTTATTCAACGCGATGGCTA
>JBBILN010000008.1:0-161858 GCA_037444905.1 bacterium
GGGCCGCAGACCATCGGCGGCGTGATCAATTACATCACGCCCGCGCCGCAAGTGAGGCTCGGCGGCTTTGCGTCGCTGACCGGCGGCGGTCGTGATTATTTCGACGGCAAAGTGCGGCTGGCCGGGCATCGCATGGTTTTGGATTACACGCGCAAGCAAGGCGACGGCGCGCGTGACAACATCTATTCGAAACTCAACGACGTGAATTTTAAAACCGTGATCGTGTTGAGCAAGACGCAGGCACTCACGCTGCGCGCGAATGCGCTCACGGAAAATTCCAACGTGACGTACAGTGGATTGACCGAGGCCGAGTTCGCGAACTTTGGACCGCGCTACAATCCATTTAAGAATGACCGCTTCGACATCACACGCTACGGCGCTTCCGCCACGCACAATGTGCAACTGCGCGAGAGCACGATGCTCACCACGAACTTGTACTTCTCCAATTTCAATCGCGATTGGTGGCGGCAATCGAGCACGACCACGGATGCGCAGGGCGGCGTTGCTGGCGCGGCATTTCGCGATGCGCGTCTCGCAGGCCGCCGCGTTGATCCCGACACGCTCAACTCCGTGCAAGGTCGTTTGCGCGAATATACGACATGGGGCATCGAGCCGCGCTTGAAGCTTACGCACGCGGCTTTGGGCATTGCGGGCGAATTGCAAGCCGGAGTCAAAGCGCATTTTGAAAATCAGAATCGCAAACAACTCAACGGCACATCGCCCACCGCGCGCGTCGGCACGCTGGCGGAAGATAATCTGCGCGAGACCACGGCTTATTCCGCGTTTGTGTTGAATCGTTTTCTGTTCGGCGCATGGTCGCTCACGCCGGGTTTGCGTTACGAGCACATCAATTCCGCGCGCACCAATCGCCTGCCGGGCGGCCTTAGCGGCAAAGATGATTTGGGCAAATGGATTCCGAGCGTGGGCGCAACGTGGAATCCTGCGAGCACGCTCACGATGTTTGCCGGCGTGCATCTCGGTTTTGCGCCGCCGCGCGTGGAAGATATCATTGACGGCGCCGGCACCTCGACCGAAGTGAAGCCGGAAGAATCAACCAACTTCGAACTCGGCGCGCGTTTTCAACCCGCGACGGGCAGTTTGATTCAAGCCACGTTTTTTCGCAACGACTTCAAACGCTTGATTGCTGTGGGTTCGATTGCCGGCGGCGGCACGCCGCTCTCGCAAGGCGAGGCCCTGTTTCAAGGCGTGGAGTTTTCCGGCCAATATAATCTTCCGAAGAATTTTTATCTCAACGGCGCCTACACGTGGTTGCCCGAAGCCGAGCAAACCGCGCCGTTTCAGCAAGTCGTGAGCGGCGCAATCGTAACCGGCAGCGCCGCCGGAAATCGCCAGCCCTATGCGCCCGAGCATTTGCTCACTGCCGCAGCGGGTTATGCCAAAGCCGGTTTTGATGCGCAATTGGAAGCTGTTTACGTGGGCGAGCAATACGCAGATTTCGCGAACACGATTGCGCCGACGGCGGACGGCCAGCGCGGCAAGCTTGCGGCGTACACGATTTGGAACGCGGCTTTGAATTATCATCTTCTCTCCGCGCACACAACTTTCTTCATTGCCGTAAAAAATCTTTCGGACAAAACTTATATCGTCGATCGCACGCGCGGCATTCAAGTGGGCGGCCCGCGGCTTGTGCAAATCGGGAGCAAGTACGCGTTTTAGGATTGTCGCTTCAAGCGCTCTCTTGCTAACAAAACGCCCGCACAAGGCAACGAAGCTGTGCACGGGCGTTTTTGTTTTCGAGACTCCGCAGAATGATTTTTTGCCGCTAATCTTGTTCAAGATAAACGAACACCACTATTCATCACCTCCAGGACGGAACGATGAAACGAACTCCACTCGGGATTTGCCTCCTCCCTGCCCTGCTTGCGGCATTCTGGCTGCTCTCTTCACAAAGCAAATTGCGGCTAAACTCCGCGAGCATGTCCACGCCTTCTTCCGGCGCAGCGGCCTCTTTTGCGGAAGATGAAGCCGAAACCAGGCGCACGGTTTTTTTGCTGCAATATATCGGCAACGATTACGGCCGCGCCGTACGGAACGGCCTCGTCATTGACTCGCTCGAATACGCCGAGATGCAAAACTTTTCACGCACGCTCGTGGAATCTTATCGTGCTTCTTCACAAAGCAACAAACGCACGCGCGCCGGTTTGACGCAATTGGAAAAACACATCGCCGCCAAAGTTGAGCTTGCCGTCATTAGAAATCTTTGTGCGCAACTTGTCGGACAAGTGGCGCAAGAAAAAAATCTTTTAATCTTCCCGCTTGCCACGCCCGACTTGAATATGGGAGCACAACTCTTTCGGGAGAATTGCGTGTCGTGCCACGGCGAGCGCGGTGACGGCAACGGTCCAACCGCAGATACGCTGAATCCCAAGCCGCGCGACCTCAGCGCTCCGGCTTATCTCGACTTTGTCACACCCTTCCACATTTATCAAGCGCTCACACTTGGCATTAGCGGCACCGCCATGCCTTCTTTCGGCGAAGCGTTTTCTTCCGAACAAAGCTGGAGCGTTGCGTTTTATGTGATGACTTTGCGCCGCGGCTTCGCTCCGCTAGCGCCGCGGATCGATGTCAATTTCTCGTTGCAACAATTGGCCGTGCAGACCAATATCGAATTGCAGCGCAGCCTTTCGCGCGATGCGCAGGCGAGCAAGCTGTCAACGCAACAGGTGGTCAACACCATTGACTATTATCGCAGCCACCTGCCTCAGCTTTCCCTCGCGGAACACGTCATGATCGCCAAAACTAAATGGCGGCAAAGCCTCGTATGCTATCAAAGCGGCGACTCGGCGCAAGCGTTAGCCTATTTGATGGAGGGCTACATGGAAGGCTTCGAGCCGATCGAGGCCTTTCTCGCGAACAAGGTTTATTTGCGCGTCGAAAAATTGGTCACGGAATATCGTTGGTGTGTGGAAGAAAAAGGCTCGCTCGACAAAGCCGCGGCTTTTATCGAAGAGATGATTGCCGTTTTAGATGAGATTTTGAGGAACCCTCGCATGCTGCGCGCATGAGTCGCCACCCATCGCTCGGATGAATAAATTATTCCCAGCTTGAAGCCTGCTGCGAGGTAGCGTGAACAGCCGGCGATCTCATACGCACGCAAAAGATGAGATTGGCGAATACATGCATGCAAAACACCGAAGGCCGTGAACACAAGCGCTTTGTTTGTGCTCTCGGCCTTCTCATTGCAAGCCACACGCCTTTGCAACTGCAATTCTCACTCATACCGCAACGCCACAATCGTGTCCTGCAAAGCTGCACGGCGCGCGGGATAAAGCCCGAAGATAATTCCCACCGCCGCGGCAAACAAAAAACTCACGGCAATCGACTCCGGCGAAATCAGCGTATTCCAATCCGCCAAGCGCGCAAGCAGATGCGAAGCGCTGATGCCGGCGAGCACGCCCAGCGTTCCGCCGATCAAGGACAAGGTCAAAGCTTCCATTAAAAATTGTATCATAATATCGCGGCGGCGCGCGCCCACGGCTTTGCGCACGCCGATTTCGCGCGTGCGCTCGGTTACAGAGACGAGCATGATGTTCATGATGCCGATGCCGCCGACCAGCAACGAGACCCCCGCAATGCCGGCTAATAATGTCGTGAATGTCTGCGTGCTCGAAGTAAGCGTCGAGATAATGTCGGCTTGATTGCGAATGTTGAAATCATTGTCCTGGGTATCGCGCAAACGATGCTCGCGGCGGAGAATGCGCTCGACGTCGTAAAAGGCTTTGTCCATCAAAGAAGCGTCCGCCACTTGTAAGGCCGAGTTGGAAATATGATCCACGCCGAACAAACGCATCTGCGCGGTGGCTAGGGGAATGAGAATTTGATCGTCGGGATTCATCCAGCCGCCGGACTGGCCTTTGGTTTCGAGCACGCCGATGACTTGAAAATTCATTCTGCTGATGCGCACGGTTTTTCCGATCGGGTCTTCATTGGGATCAAAAAGATTGTCGCGCACGGTCGAGCCGATCAAACACACGCGCGCGCGCGTCAGTTCTTCCTGCGGCGTGAAGTAACGCCCTTGCACTGCGGCCACGTTGCGCACTTCGCCATAGTTCGGCGTGGTGCCGGTGATGCGCGTGTTCGTGTTCTTATTGCCGTATTTCACTTGCGCGCTGCGGCTGAACTCCGGCACTACGGCGAGAATCTCCGGACATTGCGTTAGCACTGCGTCGATATCCTTGCGCGTGAGCTTGATGCTGCTGCCCGCGCTCATTGACACCGGCCCGGAACGGCCGCCGCCCGGGCTGACGAAGAGCAGATTCGAGCCGAGCGCTTGAATACGCTCTTTCACCGCGTTTTCCGCGCCTTTTCCGAGCGCGACCATCGTAACCACTGCGCCGACGCCTATAATGATGCCGAGCATGGTGAGCGCCGAGCGCATTTTATTCGCCACCACTGCGCTGAACGCAACATTAATGCCTTCGCGAAAATCCATGATCATCCTCGCTTCAAATACGAAATCACTTTATCGCCGCTAGTGCTTATACCAATTCGCCTTCAATCTTGCGCTTGTACCGCGGCGGGCGCGGCAGTCACGACCCCCGTGGCTTTCATCTTTTCCGCCTCCGCTTCCGGGATGCGCCAATTGCGGTCGAAGCGACCTTCGGCAATCACATTCTCCAATGAGCCTTGAAAGAGAACATAGTCCTGCAAATCCATCAGCAAGCCCGGCGGCCCGTACAAGGGGCGAAACCCGCGGCGACGCGATGAGTTTGCATTGGAAGCAGGATTGGCGCTCATCATCCACCACGGCAATCCCGAGTTGATGAGCACATAGCGCTCGCCTTTCGAAAACACATAAACCAATCCGTATTCGGACGCGCCCTCGTTGAGTTGAAGCGGCAATTGCTCAGCGTATTTGGCAATAAGGCTGTTCGTTTCTTTTGTTCCAAACAAAACCAGATTCGAAGTTGCAAGATCACTCGGCCGTACTTCGCGATCGGCAACAACGCGCGGGAACACCAGCACGCGGCGAAGAAACGGGCCGCGATCAACCGACCAATTCGCGGCGTGATCGGCGTGCTCGCGCCGGGCCTGCAATTTTTCGGGCGAGGGATTATCGGCAGTGCCATAAACATAAATGTGCCTCTCCGCAATGACTTCACGCATCGGGCCTTCGGCGCCGGGGCGTTTTGCGTTCGCAGCCGCTTCATATTTTGCCGCCCCCCATTTGCCTTCTATTTTTGAAAAAGAAAAAGCTCCGTTCGATTTCGCGGAGAGGCTGTTTCCATCAACGGTCACTTCGAGCGCGCGGCTGGCTTTGAATTTCGGATGGCCGCTCACATCCAGCGTGAATGCGCCAAGTTCGGAAGTGGCGATTGTGATGCGATTGGGCGCGGTGAATTTCGCATCGATGCTCGCCAATGTTCCCGGCGTGAGTTCATCTATGCGAATCCAATAGGCGGAGTTGTATTTGTAGCGACTCGTCGAAAAACGCACGCGCTCCGGAAAACGATTGCGGCGGAATTTGCCGAACCACGCGAAGATCGCTTCATCTTTATAGGCGTTCTCCCAACTGTTGTGGCCCACTCCGGGGTACTCAGTGTACTCAACTATCGTTTCCAGTTCTTGCAGACGTTTGACCCAATCACGAACACCCGCGGGTGCGACGACCGGATCGGCATCGCCGTGAAAGAAGTGCATCGGAATGTTGAGTGCGTTCGGCGCAAGCTCTGCTGTGCCATCGGGCGGAGCCGGGCACACAGGCGCAAGCGCCGCCCAAATATCCGGGCGGCTTAAACCGAGCCACAACGTACCGCCGCCGCCCATGGACAAGCCGGTGAGATAGATGCGGTCTTCATCAATTGAAAAACGTTTTTTCACGTCGGCGAGCATGTCGTACACATCCGTCTCTGCCACGCCTTGATAACCCATGGTGCCGCGCGCGAATGGCGTGGCAACGATAAAATCAACGTCTTTCCATTCGGGGAAATAGCGCGTGGCTTCCACGTCGTTTTCATCGGCAATGTTGCTTTTGCCAAAGACGCGGCGCAATGCCAAGCGATGATTCGAGCCGGCGCCGTGCAACATGACGACGAGTGGATATTTTTTCGAAGCACTGAAGTTTTTGGGCAGATACAAACCATAGGGCTGCTCCGCGTCATCGACCTCGGAAAAGAAGGACAACACTTGCGGCCCGGAGCGCAGCGTTTGACTCGGCGCGTTTCCAATCGTGAGCAACAACACCACGGTCGCATAGGAAAAAGTTTTGAGTCGCAGCCTCATACACGTCCTTTCTTTGCTAACGGATTTTGCTTTTTGAAGTCTGCGCAGCGCTTTAATGTCTAAAGAGGCCAATCTGTGCAAAACAAAGCAAAGATCTTTACACGGAGAAAACGGAGTAAACAGAGATTAAAAAGTCAAAGAGAATTTCCCAATCATTGTCCCCTCTGTTTGCTCTGTTTTCTCCTGTCGGGCTTTTGGGCTACGGCTGGTCCGCGATGCGTCAGCTCTCTTGAAAAAATCGCCTCGGTAAACAAACGGAGATGATACGCAACAACGAGCAGCGACAAAACCAAAAGAGACGACTCGCAGCGAAACGGATGTGTTCAGCTCAAGCCGACCTCATCGCCCGGCCGGCCTCTGTCCGCCGCTGCTGAAACCGCCGAAGCTGTTCATGCCGCGCATGCGGTTCATGAACTCTTGACGCGCGGCGGCGGCGCGGCTGCTCGAAAACACGACCACGGTTTCGCCTTCTTCCAAACCGCTCACGACTTCGGCATAATCCAAATTGCCCACGCCGATTTCAACCGGGCGCGGATGATAGCCATTCTCGGTTTTCACCAACACAAAGCGGCGCGGCGCCGCGCCATTGCTGAGGCGCATCTCTTCGCCGGAGCCGAGACGAGGTCCGCCCTGCCCATTTTCCATGCCGCTGGATTCCGCCAATCGCGGACGCCTTGCGGCGCGCGAAGAATCGGCTGGCGCGTCAGGACGGCGCTGGCCGGAACTCGAATCCGCGGCATTTAGCGCCAGCAACTGCGCGCGAATCTCGCGCAAATCTTTCAATGCTTCTTTGGCAACGAGCAACACGCCGTGTTTGTCTGCCACCGTCAAGTCCACGGTCGCATTCATGCCCGCTTTCAATTTGCGATTTGCATTCGAAACGATGACCGTCACGTTGAAGGTGGTCACATTCTGCTCCACTTTGGCGAGCGGAGAAATGCGCAACACCGACCCCCTAAACACTTCTTCGGGGAACGCATCGGGAACCACTTTTGCGGCTTGACCAATTTGCACTTGCCCAATATCGACTTCATCGACTTCGGCATAGACATACATGCTGTCCATGCGCGCAACCGTGGCGATGAGCGTGCCGCCACTCACCGAATTGATGCCCGAAGAAATAATTTGGCCGGCTTCGACGTTTTTCTGTAGAACGACCCCGGAAATCGGGGAGCGCACGATTGAGTCTTTCAAGCGCACATCCATGGTCGCAACTTCGGTCTCGGCCTTCACCAATTGCGCTTTTGCACGCACTTCTTCCAGGCGAACTTGGTCCATCTCCGCTTCCGAAAGCAGGCCGCGCTTGAACATTTCTTCTTGGCGCTTGACATTACCCGCAGTTTGCGCGACGGTCGCTTTGGCAACGTCGAGATCGGCAACAGCTTGCTCATAGGTGTTGCGCGCGTCGGTCTCGTCAATACGCGCAATGAGATCACCTTTTGCGATCAAATCTCCTTCTTCCACGGGCATCACCATGATCTGCCCCGAAGCTTTGCTCTTCACTTCGACTTGGTCGATCGGCTGAATTTTGCCCGTGGCGGAAACCATGGCGTTGAGATCGCCGCGTTGCACGGTAAAAGTGCGTTGTTGCATGCCGGGTGCTGCGGCCTGGTCGGGCACAGATTTCTTCGGCCACAAGTAATAGCCGCCGGCGCCGAGCAGCAAGATCGCGAGTGGAATGAAAATGACTTTACGCATGAATTAGGTTCCTTGGATCGTGACACAGCAATGAGTTTGGCATTCGGCAGGCCTGCATTTGTTTCGCCATTCCGCACTATGGCCAAAAACCTTCCGACTGCTCAAATTATGTTTTAGCATGGTATCAAAATTTATCCGAAAAATCAAGTTTGGGAACCCACGCCGCCGTTGCTTCCACAAATGGGAATTACTATATTTTTCTGAACAACAAAATACATGGTGCCTAATGAAAATGACCAGAAGAAACTTTAGCACTCTTCATGATATCCCACACTTGCCGGGGCATATTCAGGTTACCAGATCTTTTAGACGCTGCCCCTGGCTTTTGGTTGGAGTTTTATTTTTTGCCGCGTGCAAAAAGGACCCGGCCGAGCCCAAACCGCCCGAGCCAGCACCGCCCGAATTTAAAGTCACGAATTTCACGGCGCCGGAGCAATGCGCTTCCTGCCATCCGAATCACTACCAAGAATGGCAAAGCTCGATGCACGCCTATGCGTTCGTCGATCCCGTTTTCTTTGCGATGCACGACCGTGGGCAGCAGCTCACTGGCGGCGAGCTTGGGCAATTCTGCACGCAATGCCACAGCCCCATTGCGAGCCGCAGCGGTGAAACACCGCCGTTCTTCGATCGCAACCAGCTTTCTCCGATCTCCAAACAAGGCGTGTCGTGCGACGTTTGCCATTCCATCACAAAGGTGAATAAACTTTTCAATGCGCAGTTTGCGATGTCTCCCGGCAACACGAAGTTTGGCTCGTTGGATAATCCCGCGCCGAATGCCTTTCATCAATCGCAATTCAACGCGCTATTCGATCGTTCGGAACTTTGCGGCACCTGCCATGAAGTGGAGAACACGCTCAACACGCGCGTGGAGGAAACTTATACGGAGTGGGTGCAGATTCCCGTGGCGGCAATGTCCTCACAATGCCAAGATTGCCACATGCCAACTTATGTGGGCGAGGCCGCAGTGGGTGGACCGCTGCGTGACAAAATTCATCGTCACAATTTCGTCGGCGTGGATGTGCCGCTCGTGGATTTCCCCGGCGCAGATTTGCAGCGCCAGAGGAGCGATTCGTTGTTGAAGAACTCCGCGGAGATTAGTGTGGAGGTCCCGGCCTCGATCAAGGCCGGAGATACTTTGCGGGTTTCAGTCAAAGTGATGAACACGCGCACGGGCCATCATCTGCCTTCGGGCACGGCCGCGGAACGGCAAATGTGGGTTGCCCTTGAAGCGCACGATGCGAGTGGCAATCTGCTCTATCAATCCGGCCAACTCGACGCGAACGGTGATCTCATGGACGGACACAGCGTGCTCCATCCCAATGCGGACCGTGACCTTGTCGTCTTTCGGCAAAAACTTTTTGGCGCAGACGGCAAAGAGGTGCTCTTCTTCTTCCAAGCGAAAACCGTGGAGAATAATCTCATCCCTCTCTTCTCTTTCAAAACCGCGAGCTATAAAATCGTGGTTCCGGCGACGGCGACGGGGCCGATCAATCTCGACGTGCAGCTCCGCTTCCGGAGCTTGCCGCCGTACTTTTTGCGCGAATTGCATTTGGGGGATTTGGTCGCAAAGGTCCCGATTGTGGACATGGAAGAGGCAAAGGTGCAGGTAGGTGTGACGAGATAAGGCTGGACTATTGGATTGGGGAATTTCTAGATTGTTGCAATGAGGAGTCAAGGCCCTCCATCATTGCAACGATCCAACACTCGCGATATTGCTCAGGTAGCCGCAAATTCCGTGTTTTTCCTCAGCTCGGCTGAACGAAAGCCCAATACAATGCGTTCTTTCGGCACACCGGCATCGACGAGTTCGTTTGCGATTCCGCGTTCCGTGCCATCACGTTGAATCCAAATTTTTCCATTGATGATGTCGATATGTACCAGGCACCCGTGAACGCGACGATCATTTTCACGCCCGACGATCATCAATAGGTAACGGTCAGCTTCGCGATCAAAGACCGGCTCGAATTGAATGTCACCGTAGGCGTAAGGAACTCGAGTATGCTCAATGAGAGTGGTCCGAATAAGTTGGCGGTATTGTTCTAAGGTATCCATTTGAGAATTACCTCGTTTTTTATATCAAACACCATGAGCGCCATTTTGTAATCTTCGAGCAGCAAAGCGCCGAGCGGCTCTTCGAAAACGTCGCTCAAGATTTCTTTGTGAATCGCAAGATATAAATTTCTCTCCGGCTCGGTGCGCTCTAACACGGAACGATAGAGCAGATAATGTCCCAACGCATCTTCAATATCGTTCAACTCCGATGCGCCACCGAAGCTTTTGATTTCTACGGCAATCTTGCGGCCCTCTTTCTCTGCCGTTAAAACTTTTTCGGCGCCCAAATCCACGTACATATCCTTCACGCCCCATTTCAAGCGCAGGGGATCGTGCGTGATCGTCCAACCATCCTTAGATAAGCGCATTCTTCGCGCTGTCGTGGTATTGGTCTCTCGCCGGCATGGCCGTTTCCTCAATATCATTACGTATTGCTTTCTAGCAGCTTTGGACCCTTTATCGCGCTCCGCTCTTTACCCGTGCTTGAGAATTTAATATGAACTTTCACGAAAGCAACTCTTTTGTCACGCGCCCAGCATTTCATGTCTCTGATCAGTTACACCGCCTCGCTCCAACAAATTAACCCCGTTTCATGCTGCAGCGTCAACGCGGGATGCCTCGGCACAACGCGCAGACGTGTTTGTTGTTTTCCCACCAAAGAGCGCGACACGCGCACGCGATACTCATAGATGCCGTTTTCGCGAGCTGCGCTTAGCTTCATTGGCACGTTGATCAGCACTTGCTCGGATTCGAAATAAAATTCGGCCTGCACCAGCTCCGGTGTGAGCGCACCGAGATAGATGCGTGCCGTGATTTCGATTTGCCCCGCGGCTCTTGCGGGTTTCAATGCAATGCCGGTGAAGTGCAGCGGCGCCCAGTTCGCGTGATACATTTCCTTCGCGCGCGCCAACTCTCTGGCGACCGCAAAATGCTCGCGCGAGAACACGTCCTCGCGCTCGCTCGCGGGGACGTAGAATTGCTCGGCATAGCCCTGCACCATCGTGTTCGTGTTAAATTGCGGAATCAACGTGATCATGGATTGCTTCACGCGCTCGATCCACCGCTGCGGCCAGCCTTGGCGATTGCGCCTATAATAGAGTGGAATCACTTCGCGCTCAAGCACGCGATAGAGATCGCTCGCATCCGCGCGATCTTGTTCCACTTCATTCGCATAGACCTTCGCTTCGCCGAATCTCCAACCATTTTCGCCGTTGTAGCCTTCCTCCCACCAACCGTCTAAAATGCTGCAATTGATACCGGCATTGAGCGGCACTTTCTGTCCGCTCGTGCCGCTGGCCTCCATCGGCCGTCGCGGGTTGTTGAGCCACAGATCGACGCCCTGCACGAGCATGCGCCCGACGTGCATGTCATAATCTTCCAACAAAACCACCTTGCCGAACAGCGCACGGCGTTGCGTCATCTGAAACACGCGCCGCAAAATCGCTTGTCCCGCAAGATCGCGCGGATGCGCCTTGCCCGCAAAAATAATTTGCACCGGGCGCTTCTTGTTATTGACGATCCGCTCCAATCTGCGCAAGTCGTGAAAGATGAGATCGGCGCGTTTATACGCCGCAAAACGCCGTGCGAAACCGATGGTCAAAACCTCAGGGTCGAGCATGCTCTGCACGGCTTTGATCTTCGCGGAGGAAGTCCCGACACGGCGAAATTGTTCCGTCAAACGCTCGCGCACGAACTCGATCAAGTCATATTTCATCTCTTGCTTCACTTGCCACAAGACCTCGTGTGGAATCTTTTCCACCTTGCGCCAAAACCTGGGATCTGCCAGATGCTGGCGCCAGCCATCGCCGAGAAATTCGTCGAACAACTCCGACATCATCACTGCCAGCCATGTATCCGCGTGCACGCCGTTGGTAATCGCCGTAATCGGCACTTCGTGTTGCGGTGCCGCGGGCCACAGCGGTTGCCACATCTCGCGGGAAACTTCGCCGTGCAATTGGCTCACGCCATTGTTCGCACGCGCCAGCCGCAACGCAAGCACGGTCATGCTGAAGTATTTCCAGCCGCTCGGCTCGCTTTGCAAACCCAGCGCGAGCACTTGCGACAAATCCAGCTTCAACTCTTTGCAATACCCGCGAAAATATTTGTGCACCAGCGGAAGCTCGAACGTTTCATTGCCCGCGGGCACCGGCGTGTGCGTCGTGAACACCGTGCTCGCCGCCACAGCCTCGCAGGCTTGTTCGAACGCGAGCTTTTTCGTTTTCATCAACGCACGCATTCTTTCCAAACACAGAAACGCAACGTGACCTTCATTCAAATGCCACACCTTCGGTGTGATTCCCAACGCCGTAAGCGCGCGCACGCCGCCCATGCCGAGCACAACCTCCTGCGCCATGCGCATCTCACGATCGCCGCCATAAAGCTGCGAGGTAATCAAGCGATCTTCAGCGCTGTTCGGCGGCGCGTCGGTATCGAGCAAAATAAGATAAACCGAACCCACGAGCACCAGCCAACATTGCACCATCACCGCGCGTTCCGCCAACTCGACTTTCACGAAAAGCCGTTTGCCATTCTGTTGATTGAGCGGCAAGATGGGCAGTTCAGCAAAATTCAATACCGGATAGATTGCCTGCTGCCGGCCTTGCTTGTCAATGCGCTGCGTGAAATAGCCGTTCTTATAGAGCAAGCCCACGCCGATGAAGGGCAATCCCAAATCGCTCGCGGTTTTCACGTGATCGCCCGCGAGCACGCCCAATCCGCCCGAATAAATCGGCAAGCACTCATGCAATGCAAACTCCGGAGAGAAGTAGGCCACGAGCCCGTCCTTGTGTTCGGAATATTTCTGCGCAAACCAGGTTAACTCGTTCATCAAATTATCTTCGTAGAGCGACAGCACGCCGCGATAAAATTCCACAAAGTCGCGATCGTTCGCCAACACCGCGAGCCGGCGCCCACTCTCGCGCAGCAACTTGACGGGATTGCGATGCGCCAGCCAATGCTCGGGATCGATGTCATGAAACAACGCCTGTGCTTCATGATGCCAGCTCCACCAAAGATTATATGCCAATTCGGGCAGGCGTTGAAACGGCGCGTCACATTTAATGGGAAAATTTCTAATTTGCTGCGCTTCGAAGAGTTTCAACATGCGAAAAAAAACTCCTTCCTAAACGGTTCGTGCTTCTTCGTGCTGTCACCTTGTAAAAAACTTCACAAGACACAAGTATGCGCCCACTATTAAGCAAGATTTTTACAGAGTGACATGACAAAGAGCGGCGTGCTCAAATGAAAGGTGATCGCTCACTGCAAACGGTGCGCACAATAGCACATCGACCATAAAAATGCAAGCGGAAAAACCACGGCTTCGGCATGAACGCGGTCATCATTGACACCCCAATGCTCTTTTTGCTCTGTCGCTGCGCTACCGAGGGTTCATCTTTGCTTGTTTATCTCACCCTATTTCTTCGCGCGAGGTGGCTTCAAAGCAATGGCATTCCGCCGCCGCAGTGATATTTTCAAGCCAGAGTTGCATCATCTTCATCATCGACATTACGCGCATTGCCACGCCGCACTTGCATTGTTGCCCTGTGCGCGTTATTATCCTCCATGAGGAATCATTGCCATAATTCACTAACGCACTTCAAAATACAAAACGACCATGAGCGAAACTTCATTCCACGCGGTCTATCGCTGCATCAACGCATGCCCCGGCGAATATGCTCTCGACGCGTTGCTCTATCGTTGCCCGCATTGCGACGACTTGCTCGAAGTGGCACACGACCTTTCTGCGCTGAAAGAAATTCCTGCGCAGAGTTGGAAGCAAACTTTCGCGCAGCGTTACGCACAACTCACGAGCGCTTACAGCTCCGGCGTGTGGAGCAAAAAGGAATGGGTGCATCCCGCATTGCGCGCAGAGAACCTCATCTCCTTTCGTGAAGGCGGAACCCCACTCCTTCCTGTCGCGCGCTTGGCGCAAAGTTGCGGTCTCAATCATCTTTGGGTGAAGCAATGCGGCAACAGCCACACCGGCTCGTTCAAAGATTTGGGCATGACCGTGCTTGTCTCACAAGTCAAACAAATGATGCACGACGGGAAGAAAATCAAAGCCGTGCTCTGCGCTTCCACGGGTGACACTTCGGCGGCGCTTGCCGCATATTGCGCCGCGGCGCAAATTCCTGCGGTGGTGCTTCTGCCCGCAAACAAAATTAGTCCCGCGCAATTGATTCAGCCGATTGCGAACGGCGCACTCACGCTCGCGCTCGATACGGATTTCGACGGCTGCATGCAAATCGTGCAGCAACTCGCGCAGCAACCCGACGTGTATCTCGCCAACTCGATGAATTCCCTCCGCCTCGAAGGCCAAAAAACCGTTGCAATAGAAATCGCGCAGCAACTCAGTTGGAACGTGCCGGATTGGGTGATTCTGCCCGGCGGCAATCTCGGCAACGTTTCCGCGGTCGGCAAAGGCTTCTTGATGATGCGCGACCTCGGTGTGCTCGAACGCTTGCCGCGTTTGGTGTGCGCGCAAGCTGAGCATGCCAATCCACTTTATGAAAGTTTTCAAAACGGGTTTCGCGAGTTTCATTCAAAACCGGCGCAGCCCACACTCGCCAGCGCCATTCAAATCGGCCGCCCGGTGAGCTATAAAAAAGCGATCAATATTCTGCGCGAATTCGACGGCCTCGTCGAGCAAGCCAGTGAAAATGAGTTGGCCGCGGCCGCGGCCCTCGCCGATCGCGACGGGTTGTTCTGCTGCCCGCAAACCGGCGTCGCACTCGCGGCGATGCTCAAGCTCGCGCAGCGCGGCGTGATCAAACCTAACGATCGTGTCGTCGTCGTCTCCACTGCGAGCGGCCTAAAGTTTGTCGATTTCAAAATCGGCTATCATCACGGCACACTGAAAGACATTGATTCGCGCTATGCCAATCGCGTCAAACTGCTGCCGCCGAAGCTGGCGGACGTAAACGAGGCTATTCATCTTTTCGCTTCAAAGTAAGAACCCGTGGCCGTGAATTTTTTCCGGTGCAAGAGTTGACAATCTCGCAAGCCGAAACTACATTGCCACATTCCAAAACGCAGCAGTCTCTCCCCCTCAGGAAAAAGAAAAATGAAACTCGGCAGAAACGATCCCTGCCCATGTGGCAGCGGAAAAAAGTACAAGCAATGTTGCCTCGGCAAGGATGAAGACGCGCATCGTCTCGTCTATCAAATAAGGCAAGAACAGGCCACGAGCATATTCGAAAATAATCTCGAAGAAATGCTCTTTGATGATTGGCACTTTGAGGCGGAGAACGAAACCGAGGACTGGGATGACGATGATGAGAATGATTGGGACGAAGAGTATGACGGCGAATGGGAGCGTGAAGCGCGGCTCGCCGACGAAAAGTTGGATGACGAAGAATCCGAGCAAGTTGTAGATGAGCAAGAAAGCGAGACGAACATCACTCTGGAAGAGACGGAATGGCGGCGTTTCTTCGAGGAAAATTTGGAGGGCAAAATTGCCTACTTCGAAGACTTGCTGGAAAAGCCCGAGCCGATCGAACCCGAGGATGCCCTCAACTTACTCGAAGAGATCTTCGAGGCCACACTTCAAGAGAACGCGCGCGAACGCTATGAGGAGGTCATCGAAAAATTTCATCGTCGCTCTCCCGAAGCTTACCACGCCACCTCCTTTGCGTACCTCGACCACCGCATCAGCAACGCGCTCGTGCTCGGCAACGAGGCGGCGTTGGCGTCTCTGGTAGATGAGCTGGCCGTGACCGACGTCGATGCTTTTGAGGAGGTCCTCTATAGCTTGGCATATTACGTGAAATTGGACGTGATCAATGCCGCCATGCCTCTTGCATGTCCCCGTCCGGATGATTCCGCAAAAGAATATTTATGGGATCCTCATCTCGCGTCGGTGGCCACGCGGTATCTTGCGTTTGCTCAGCTCGAACGCCAGGGCATGCCGCAGCCCGGCGAGACGGCGTGGTATGAGCCTTTCCTGCGCTTCAGCAAAATTCCGGCAGATCGCCTGCTCGCATTCATGGCATTGCTCTCGGGCCAGGAGCAACGCCACTGGCTGCCGGAACATTTTCACGTTCCGATAAAACGGCGCAAGCAGGGTGAGCGCTCCGTTGCCCAAAACCTGTTCGAGCTCACATTGCAATTTCAAGCGCACGCGCGAGGCACGCGCGCTCTTCCCTTTTGCAAATCGGAATTGGGACGCGAGCAGCTTCACAATTATATCCTGCGCCGCGCTTGCGGCGAGTTATTCCCCAGCGCTTTCGCACGCAGGGACTCCGCCGAGATTCACGCGCTGCGCAAACAAATGCATCCCGAATGGCCGCCGCACGCGCGCTTGCTCTGCCCCGATCGCGTAACCCTGCGCCGTTACCTCGAGGTGATGATGCAACACGATGCTTCGGATTACTACCTGCACACGGCGTTGTTTGAATTGTTGCCCGAGTGGCTGAACTTTCTTGTTGCCCAACAATTGCTCGAACCGGCGCAGCGCGATCAAACTTTACTCGAATTGCACGAAGCGCGTGAAGACGTGTTGAAGTTATTGCGCAGTTATGCTCGCGACCCCAATCTCTATCAAAATTTGTCGCGCGCGCCGTGGCCTCATGCCTCTGCGGAGCAGGCGTTGGCATGAACGAGAACGCGCTCGAATTCGCGCCAGTGCGGGAAGAAAAACTGCACGCGGCGCAAAGCAACTTAACCCTTTCCACCGGCGCCGTGATCGCGCTCATTCTTTCGATGCTCATTGTCGGCGTGAGCTTCGGCGCGGTTGCGCCGCTGGTTTCCGCGATTCTTGAAAATCGCGGCTTCAGTGAATACTTTACCGGCAGCGTCACCGCGACCCTGTCATTGGCCGTCGCATTGAGCAGCACGTGGGTGGGCAAACTCGTCGAACGTTATGGCACACGACGCATCAATGTGCTCGGCGTGAGTGGGCAGGCGCTGGGATTTGCGGGCTTGGGTCTCGCGCTCACCACGAATGAAGTGCTGCTCTTTCCGGTGCGCTTTGGCTTGGGCATGGCGGCCACGATGACGTTTATCGCCACCGAAGTAGCGCTGTTGCGCGGCGTGGCCGAGGCTGTGCGCGGAAGAGTGATGGCCGCATATGGCAGCGGCTTCGCTATCGGCTTTATGCTCGGCGTCTTCGCGAGCGATCTCACCTATGAATGGCTCGGCTTGTGGTGTTTTGCTTTGGTGGCAGCAATCGCCGCGCTCTTTGCGCCGCTCGCGTGGCGCGGCATGCGCGGAAAGATTGGCGAGCCGATGTCTGCGCTGCACGAGGGCGTGATGACAGATGTAAACGGCCCGCGTTTGCATTGGCGTGCGCTGTGGATGGCGTTGTTCGGCGCCGTGGTGTTCGGCGCATTGGATACTGCCATCTCCGGCACATATCCGGTCGAAGGGCAGCGCTTGGGTATGACGCGCAGCGAGACGTTGCGCATAGTCGGCCTCATGGCATTCGGCATGGTCGCTGGGCAACCGTTCGCCGGCTGGCTTGCGGATAAATTCGGCGCGCGCCGTCCCATTGCCGCAGTCACGCTGTTTGGCATCCTCTGCTGCTTTGCAGCGGGCTTCGTTTCGCAGCGCATGGCAGCAATCAATATGTTCGGGATTGCCGCAGCGTTTTGCGGAATCGGCGTGGCGATTGGCAGCGTTTATCCGATTAGCTTGAAAGTGCTGGCGGATCGTACAGCGGCGGAAAACTTGCCATTGGCGAATGCACGCTTTTCCACGCTCTATGGCTATGCGGCGCTCATCGGGCCGCTGCTCGCCGCCTTCAGCATTGATATCATGGAACGGCTCGGCTATCTTGGCTGGGCCGTGCCGAGTGTGTCGGCGCTGACGCTGGCGATCATGCTGGCGCTCACATGGAGGGATCGTAGATTCCAGCATACTTCACATCGTGCATGAGGTGTCATCAAAAATGTAAAAGCGCCAACGGTAAAATGTACTCCAGTAATTCTACTTCAACAGATTCCATTTCTGCCCACGAAACACGCGAATCATACGAAAAACTTTTTTCGCGTTATTCGTATGTTTCGCGGGCAAAAACTTAAATCTGCCTATGTAGAAGTAATTGATCTTCAAAATTGCTTAATCAAAAAATTGCAAACGAAACCTTCAAACCTAACCAGTGAGAGGAGTCCTATATGAGAGTCGATCGCAATGATCCTTGCCCATGCGGCAGCGGCAAGAAGTATAAAAAATGCCACATGGCGCAAGACGAAGCCGAGCATCTAGCCAAGCTGGCGGCCACGAAAGCCGAGCAAGAAGCGCTGGCCGCGGAGAATGTTGAGGCTGGACAAGAAGGCGAGAACAAAACCGAAAAGCCCGCAGCGCCACGGTTGCGCAACGTACCGCCGGCGCAAAGAGGTTTTGGCGGCGGCCACGGCAATACCAAAGGCGCCTCGCCATTCTTTTCGCAACGCCGTCCCGGTGGCAACAAAGTAGGGTAAGAAGGTTGGCTCTTTGCTGAGAGTTTATATGCCAATCAAGAACACACATTGCAAGGACCTTGTCTGTTGCTGTTTGAGATCTGCGCGTGTGTGTTAAAATTTTTGCCGGTCAATTTAGCAATAACGCACGCTGGATTTTTTTTCCGCGTGCGTTATTGATTTGCGTGCTGCCCGCTCGCTGCTTGGGTTTCAACCTTATTGCACAAGGCCGTCGCCATGCCTCACTCTCGCCTTGCCCTTCTGGTTCTTGCATCAAGCATCACCTGTTCCGCATTTGCGCAAATCCCCTCTCCGGCCTCACATCTCGGCTTCGAAATCGGGGCCGATCGCAGACTTGCTGATTGGAAAGAGCTCACCGCATACTTTGAGAAGCTCGATCAAAACAGCAGGGCGCTCGAGCTCGTCGAATTGGGCAAGAGCACCGAAGGCCGCGCGATGGTGATGGCGATCATTACGGCGCCCGGCAACTTTGCGCGCATGAAGGATATTCTGCGCAGGCAAAGCTTGCTCGCCGATCCGCGCCGCGTGCCGCAGGATTCACTCGAAAATTTCATTCGCCGCGGCCGCACGGTGGTGATGATCACGTGCAGCATTCATAGCACGGAGATCGCGGCCGCGCAAATGGCCATGCAATTGGCGTATCAACTCACCACTTCCAACGACGCGACGACGCGCGAAATTTTAGACAACGTTGTGCTCTTGCTTGTGCCTTCGCCGAATCCCGACGGCGTGCAGATGGTGGTGGATTGGTACGAGAAAAATCTCAACACGCCGTATGAGGGCACAAATCCGCCGTGGTTGTATCATACCTATGCCGGCCATGACAATAATCGCGATTGGTTTATGCTTAATTTGAAGGAGACGCAGCTACTCACTCGCGCGCTGTATCACAAATGGTTCCCGCAGATTCTTTATGACGTGCACCAAATGGGGCGGCGCGGGCCGCGTTTTGTGATTCCGCCGTTCTATGAAGTTTCCAATCCGAACATCGATCCTCTCATTCTGCGCAGTCTCATGCAAATTGGCGGGCACATGGCAACCGCTCTCGCGGCCGCGGGCTTTACTGGCGTTGCAACGGAGACGACCTTCGACACGTGGTGGCACGGCGGCTTGCGCACCGCGCCCTATTATCACAACACCATCGGCATATTGAGTGAGGCCGCCAGCGCGCGCCTCGCTACGCCGGTACAAATCAAGTTTGAGAATTTGGAGGGCGAAACGCGCGGCCTGAAAAACGCGCGCGAGCCACAAACCAATTTTCCCGAGCCGTGGCGCGGCGGCACGTGGAGCATGCGTGACATCATCAATCTGGAGCTGGAAGCATGCTACTCGCTGCTTAAGCTGGCTGCGCGCTATCGCGAAGAGTGGCTGCGCAATTTTTATCTGCTCGGCGCACGCGCGATTGCGAAGGGGCAGCGTGAAAAACCGTATGCGTATGTTGTTCCACTCGCGCAAAAAGATCCAGCCGCGGCGCAAAAGCTGCTCGAAATTTTGTTGCAACAAGGCACCGAGATTCTGCGCGCAAAAGAAAGCTTCCTCGCCGAAGGAGCCGAATTTCCTGCCGGGTCGTTTGTGCTCGACCTCGCGCAGCCTTATCGCGCGAATGTGAAGAATTTGTTCGAGCGGCAAAACTATCCCAAACGGCAAACCTATCCGGGCGGCCCGCTGGAGCGACCTTATGATGTCACGGGATGGACTTTGCCGCTGCAAATGGGCGTGGAATGCTTCCCGGCTGAAACGAAACTCACTCTGCATGCAGACACGCTGCATGGAATAAAGCTGCCGCAGCGTTCCTTTGTTTCGCCTTCATCATTTGCAGAGCAGTCGTCATTCTATCTCTGTTCTTCGTCGAGCCTGGACGCATATCGCCTGCTCAATCGCTTGTTCAAAAAAGGTAAAGAGGTTTATTGGAATAGCACGGAACTGCAATCGCATGGCGCGGGGCAGTTTGTGTTTTCTGCCATGGCGCTCAAACCCGAATGGCTGCGCGAGCTTTCCGAAGAACTCAATATCACGATTGTGCCCGTAGAAATTGGCGCTGCAGTTTCTGCGCATCGTCTGCGTGCGCCGCGCGTCGCGGTCTATCGCAGCCACATACCCAACCCCGATGAAGGTTGGACACGCCTAGTGTTGGAGCAGTTCGAATTTCAATGTCAAACCGTGTGGGATCGCGACCTGCGCAGTGGTGCGCTTGATACAAAGTTTGATGCCCTCATCTTTCCTGCGCAAAATGACAGCGCCATCTTGCTGGGCAATAGCAGCACACCGCAAGGCGAGCGCGAGGCGTATCCATTGGAATATTGCGGCGGGCTTGGTCAAACCGGTTTGCAACACGTGCGCACATTTGTAGAAAACGGCGGTACGTTGCTGGCCTTTGATCGTGCAGCGAAACTGTTCATCAAAGCGTGGGCGTTGCCGATCATCGATGAGCTGGAAGGCGTGAAAAGCAGTGCGTTCTCCGCGCCCGGCTCTTTGCTGATGGGATTGGCCGAGGCTGCGCATCCGGTGTGTTATGGTTTGCCGCGCGAACTCGCACTGTTCTTCGCAGATTCGCCGTTGTTCAATGTGCGTGATCAGGCAGGCAAAACGCTCGTGCATTATCCGCAACAGAATGCGTTATTGAGCGGCTGGCTGCACGGCGAAGAGAAACTGCACGGCAAATCTGCGCTTGTGGAATATCCTTTTGGCAAGGGCCGTTTGCTCCTCTTCGGCTTTCGCCCGCAGCATCGCGGTCAGACTTATGCCACGTTCAAATTAGTATTCAATAGTCTGCTGTATGCCGCCGCGGAGCCGGCGCGTTTGGAGAACAATGCGCAGCTAGTGGAGTGATGTGTGCGCGCTCCATTGTGAAATCCTTGGCCGTAGAGATGTTCCGGCGGAAGGTCTGTACGTTGCATTGCGCGCCAAACAACTGGGATCTGCAATAATCGAGACGGTATTGAACGAGTGTATTGCTCCCAACCGGTGCATGAAAAGATCAATGGGAAGCGATTTGGGCTGAAAAAATTTTGAGAATTCTCATCGCGGCAACGAGTCTTTATGATAGAACCCCAATAACCAAAGGAGTCTATCATGCTTAAAAAGGCTTTTCTCGTCGGCATCAACGACTATCGCGAAGCGCCGTTGCGCGGTTGTGTAAACGACGTTGTAGAAATGAAAGACGTGCTGCTCGAGCTTTATGGCTTCAAAACGGAAAACCTGCGCGTGCTGACGGACAAAGAAGCGACCACGCAAGCGCTTGTGAACGGCCTGAATTGGTTAGCCGAAGGCGGCGCGGAACCGGCGGTCCGCGTGTTTCATTACGCCGGCCACGGCCACTTCGTGCCGGACCATAGCGGCGACGAACCGGACGGCGCGGACGAGGCTTTGGTGCCGTATGATTGCAGCAAGAAGGGCTTTTTGATTGATGATCATCTTAAAGAGCTTTATGCGCGTTTTCCAAAAAACGGCAATCTCACCATCATTATGGACTGTTGCCATTCCGGCACGAATCAACGCGGCGATGATGAGCGCGACATTACTTATCGCTTCATGCCTTTGACTTTTGAGGAAAGAAAAGCGATTGCCGCAGCAAAACGCAAATTCTACGCGGAGCAGCGTGCATTTGTAATGCAAGCGCTGCAAGGCTTCAAGAGCGCCACGCGCGGCCCGGATCCGGAGATGGAACGGCACATTAATGCCGCAATGAAAAAATTCCAGAAGCAGCGCTTCGGCGGAGACTTTGAAGTGCGCGAGGGCAATATTCTGCTCGCCGCCTGCCAGAGCGACCAAAAAGCCGCGGACGCGAATTTTGACCAATCGTATCACGGTGCATTCACGCATACGCTGGTTGGCCTACTGCGCGAATGCGCAGGCCGGATTTCTTATTACGATCTCGTCGAACAAGTTGGCGAAGAATTGCACGCCCTTGAATTCCAGCAGATTCCGCAACTCGAATGCGCGGAGGAGAAAAAGCACGCAGAGGTGTTCTCGTTGTTTTAAAAAAGAGCAAGCATGTCATTCTGGAAGAATTTATTTCGGGCCAAAGTAAATCCCCCCTTGTGGTGGGCAGGGATGTGTCATAGTTTTGCATGTGATCAAGCTCATATAGCTTCAACTCAAGCTGAAAAACACCCCCCTAGCCCCCCTCAAGGGGGGAATGATAAAAATGCCACAGCATGGGGCCGTTATGTTGCCGCGTGTGTTCATCACAAACACGGCAACGCGTTGCAAAAAATTCTCGCCACGTGGCAATGGCGTTTGATCATTGTCGCCGAAGAGCATGCGCCCTTCCCACTGCCGCGTTTTGCGGTATGGGAAGGCGATACCAAAACCATCCGCCTTTGTCGCGCGCCGTTGCAGCGCAAATTTGCCCATCTGCCGCGGGCGCTGGCTCTCGCATGCGCGCACGAGATGTTTCATGGCCTCGTCGCCAATTCCTACCAAAAGGTGTTGCCTTCCCACCTCACCATTCCGCAGCTTACTGCACATGCTGAAGAAGTCGCCGCGCACGCATTTGCCCACGAATTCGTCACGAATTTCCGTTTGACTTTGGAAGCCTAGCTCCCTACTTTGGTTATGCTTTTTGCAGCTCCCCTGCGAGTATCGCGCAATGTGCATGCTCGCAATTGCAGCTCTTGCCATGACGGAGTCGGCTACATGCTTGTAGCGTTTTTTCTGCTCGCGATTTTTCTAGCGTTCGTAGTGCTGCTCTACTTGAAGCGCATTACTGCCATGCTGGCTTTGCCGGTGATGGCTTTGCTCTTCGCGTTAGTCGCAAACATACCCCACGAATACATCCTCGAACAAATTTTGGAAGAAGGTCCGTTGCGTTTCGGTCCGGCGCTCATGGCGGCGATTTTTGGAAGCATGCTCGCGCTCTTCATCAAGAACCAAGGTATCGCCGAAACCTTGGTGCGTTATGCCGCGGAGCTCGGGGGCGAGCGCCCGTTCTTGCTCTCTTTTCTGCTCATGCTGGTCACCGCAGTATTGTTTACGGCGCTCGGTGGTTTGGGAACCGTGATCATGGTCGGTTCAATCATCCTTCCGATCATGTTGAGCGTCGGCGTTCCTCCGCTTACCGCCGCGTGCATTATGCTCCTCGGCCTCGCCATGGGCGGCACATTGAACCTCAGCAATTGGCAGCTTTACATCAGCGTGCTCGAGCTGGAGCAAGCGCAGGTACGGCAATTTATGATTGTCGTGTTTGGGTTATTTCTCGTCGTGGGGACGCTGTTCTGCTTCATTTCATTACGGCGCTCTCAGCTTCATCGTTTTTGGCCGGAGCCTGCGGAGGAGACTGTTACAGCCATGCCCGTTCTGCGCCGCCTGGCATTATTTGCGCCGATCGTGCCGCTGGCCTGCACCTTGTTTTTGCACTGGCCTATCGTCCCCTCGTTCATCGTCGGCTTGTTATTCACGCTATTGGTCTCTTCACAACAAGGCCAGCTTGCCGTGTTATCATTGCTCTTCTTGCTCATAAACGTCCTCGCCATATCGAAATTTTTACCGCATCTGCGCGCCACGCATGCCGGATCAGCCGCCACTTTTCTAGAAGCCACAGCCTATGGTTTTCTCGTGCTCACGCCCTTCTTAATCTGGGCGAGCGTGGCTACGTGGTTCGCGTTCAAACGGAAAGCGAGTTGGCGCACCATCTTTGCACTGCTCTCGCCCCTCGTGCCGCTGCTGCTCGTTCATATCATGCATTGGGATACCACGGCCGCCTTCGTAGCCGGCATGTTGCTCGCAATCGTCGTCACCGTGCGCCATGACACTCTTCAAATTTTTACCAAATCCGTGTTCGAAGGCTTTGAGAGCGCGGGACCGCCGGTGATCATCATCATTGGTATCGGCATGCTCATGGCCGCCGTGAGCCACGAGAATGTCCGCAACGCGCTGCATCCGCTGCTCACCAGCACGATGCCGACCTCGGCCGCGCTTTTCATCGTCACGTTCGGCTTGCTCGCGCCGCTGGCGCTCTATCGCGGCCCGCTGAATATCTGGGGCATGGGCAGCGGCTTTGCGGGCATCATGCTCGCCACCGGCGCGTTGCGGCCCGAAGCCATCATGGCCGTGCTCGCCTCGCTCGGCGCCATTCAAGGCGTTTGTGATCCCACCAACACGCATAATGTTTGGATCGCCTCATTTACTAAAGTCGAAACTCTGGACATTTTGAAGCGCACCATAATCTTCATCTGGCCGATGTCGATCATTGCGCTCGCCATTGCGGCGATGATGTATTTCAGGTAACGCAAGGCGCCAAAAGGGACAATGAGCCAAAGCGCCAACCACGATAATTCGAGTATACACTCCTTTGTCCTCTGAACTCGAAAACAAGCTTGGCAATTTGCCCGCCAAGCCCGGCGTGTATCAATTCAAAGATCGCACCGGCAAAATCATCTACGTGGGCAAGGCCAAAGTGCTGCGCCATCGCGTGCGCTCATACTTTCAAGAAAGCCGGCCGCTCGACGCCAAAACCGCGCGCCTCGTTTCACGCATCGCCGATGTCGAGATCATCGTCACCGATTCCGAGATGGAAGCGCTCATTCTCGAGATGAATCTCATCAAAGAATACCGGCCGCGCTACAACGTCAATCTCCGCGACGACAAAAGCTTCCCCTACATTCGCGTCACCAACGAGATGTTCCCGCGCATCTTTCCCACACGCAAAATCATCAATGACGGCTCGCAATACTTCGGCCCCTATACCGACGTGGGCCAAATGCGCGCGCTGCTCAAAACCGTGAAGCGCATCTTTCCGATTCGCAGTTGCAATTATCACTTCACGCCGGAGGTCATTGCGAAAAAAAAGTACAAGCTCTGTTTGGATTACTACATCAAGAAGTGCGACGGCCCGTGCGAAGGTTTGGTCTCGCAGGAAGAGTACGGTAAGGTGGTGAAACAAGTCGTGAACTTCATCAACGGCCGCGACCGGCAAGTGGTTGCGGAGATGAAAGAGCGGATGGCGACGTTGGCGGAACATAAATTTTTCGAGCAAGCCGCGAAGATGCGCGACCGCATTCGTTTCATCGAAGAGTTTCAATACAAGCAAAAAGTCGTGGCCGATGACATGAAAGACCGGGACATCGTTTCCGTGGCGATGGAAGACGAAGACGCGGCGGGCGCGGTGTTCAAAGTGCGCGACGGCAAAATCGTGGGGCGGCAGCATTATTATCTCAACGGCGTGTTTCAAGAAACCTATGAAAACGTCGTTGCCTCTTTCGCCAAACAATTTTATTTGAAGGCGGATTTCATTCCCGAAGAAGTCGTTTTGCCGTGTGAGATTCCCGAGATTGAAGCAGTGCAGGCCTGGTTGGAATCAAAACGCGGCGGCGCGATCAAACTCGTTACGCCCAAGCAGGGTGAAAAGGCAAAACTGGTAGAGATGTGCGCGAAGAACGCGCGCCTGCTATTGCAAGAGCTGCAATTGCAAAAGATGAAAGCCAGGCTCAAAGTGCCGCACAGCGTCACCGCGTTGCAGCGCGATTTGCGCTTGAAGAATCCCCCGCGGCGCATCGAGTGTTTCGACATCTCGAATATTCAAGGCACCGATCCCGTTGCCGCGATGGTCACGTTTGAAGACGGTCGCGCGAAAAAATCCGACTATCGCAAATTCAAAATTCGAAGCAAAGAAACGCCGGATGATTTCGCAATGATGGCCGAAGCGATCGAGCGCCGCTACTCCGGCTCGCTCTCTGAAAAACTGCCGCCGCCTGATTTAATTTTGGTTGATGGCGGCAAAGGCCAACTCAACACTGCGCTCGGCGTTTTGCAAAAACTAAATATCGATATTCCGCTCGCGGCATTGGCGAAGAGATTGGACGAAGTGTTCGTGCCCGGCGCGAGCGAGGCGCAAAACATTCCACGCTCCTCTTCGGGTTTGAAACTCTTGCAGCAGCTTCGCGACGAAGCGCATCGCTTCGGCATCACGTTTCATCGTTCGCTGCGCACGAAACGCACGACTACCTCGGAGTTGAATAACATCCCCGGCATCGGCCCGGCAAAACGCAATGCGCTGCTCAAATTCTACGGCTCCATGGAAGCCGTGCGCAACGCTTCGGTGGATGAACTGCTGCTCGTAAGCGGCATCACGCCGGAACTCGCGCAAAGGGTGTGGGATTATTTTCATACGGCGAGGGAAAAAGAGACGAGCAATTTGAAAACGGATGCGAGAGTGGAAGCAAACAAAGAGGACGACGTTAACGATGAGCAATCCTGATGACCAACTCATGCAACGCGCATGGCAAAACTGCCGTGACGGTATGAAGCAGCGGAACAGATTCAAGCCTAACAAGCTTCCTTCCGCGCAGCGAACATACAAGCCATTTCCGTCCGCGAGGCTTGCGCATGCAGGTTTGATTTCATATGTTTCCGCCGACCACACTAAAACACAAAGTATTCCTGAAAAACGACCGCCTTCATGAATCAGCAACACAGGTGTCGCAATACCTTCAAAACAGAAATGCTCATGCGTAACTTCCAATTTAATTTTGGATGAAACGATTACGCTATTGCGCATCAAAACCGGCTATGCGTCGGCTGTGGCGTTCGGCGATACTTTGCAGGAGAGCCGCCTTATCAAAACCGTTCATATCGATTCTGAATTTGAGAAAAAGGCTTGGGATATTTTTAAAAAATATCATGACAAATCTTTCAGCTTCACGGATTGCACCAGCTTCGTCGTCATGCAGCAATTGGGGATCGACCAAGCTTTCAGCTTCGATGCTCATTTCAAACAGTTCGGCTACCAAATCCTTCCAAGCCAGTAATCTCCTTGGTTTGTCAATCGCCTCTATTCCCTTCAAAACTTCGCGCTCACCCCTATGCTCGGCAAAAACGGGAACAGCGGAATCGTATCGCGCTTGGCCGGGTCTTCGTCGAAATCCCACACATAATAAAAAACGTTCTTACGATTGTAGACATTCACCAAATTCAGAAACAAATCCATTTGCCACGTTTTGTGAAAGTAGTGGCGCGTGAGGCTCAAATCCAAACGATGATACGCGGGATAACGCGCGCCGTTGATCTCGTCAAAAATTACGCGGCGCTTGATGGGCGTGCCGAGTTCATCATATTCGAAACTGCCGTTTGCTTGCGTGTATGGAAAACCCGAACCGTACTTGAACAACGCACTCAATTCCCACTTGCGGCTGAGATTATAATTCGCCACAACGTTCAACGCATGCCGGCGATCCCAATTCGGCGGGTAGCGCGTGCTCACGTCGTTTATCGTCACGCCGTTTTTATAAACATGCGAGAAAGAATAACCGAGCCAACCGTTCAATCTCCCCACTGGCTTGCGCACATAAATCTCACCGCCATACGCTTCACCTTTCGCGCGACGAAAGATATTTACAATAGTAAAATCCAACTCCTCCGTTACAGACGAGCGTGTCTCTTTAAAGGCAAGCAGATTGAACATGTCCTTGTAATAACCCTCGACATTCAACTGCAAGCCGTGCCACGGCAATTCCGTATCGTAACCCAAAATGTAATGGCTCGATTTCGCGGGCGGCACGGTTTCATCAAACGCAAACCAGAAATCGATGAACGAAGGATTCAGTTCGTCTTGCACCGTAGAGATATATTGATTGAACTGGCCGTAGGCAAGCGACAGCGCAGACTTCGCGCCCGTCAAATACTTCGCGGAAAAACGCGGTTCGAAACGCACCTTCTCCGTCGCTTGGCTAAAGTAACTCAAACGCACGCCCGGCTGAATCACCCAACGCAGCGCAGGCCGCCAACCATCCTGCACATACGCGGCAAAATAATTTGGCTCTTGTAAGATGTTGCCCAAATCGCGATCCTCAAATTCATTCTCATAAGAAAACTTCAAATCCTTTGCTTCGAAACCGAATTTCAGCTCGTGCGCGTTGGTGATAAAATACGTGAGATCGCCCTTCGCGGTGTGATCGACAATCTCATTCAAACTCGTCAAGCCGCCGTCATTGCCCACGCCCACTTTCGTATCAAAGCGGCTGCTCGCGAGCATGAAATTCGAAAACACGCGCTGCGAAAACAGATGCCGCCAATTCAACGCATACGTGCGGTTGCCCCAATTCAAATCGAGCGTGAGATCTTCCCAATCCAACACGTCGCGGCCGAGATACGTGCTGAACGAAATGCGATCGTTGTGCGAAAGATCTTGAAACACGTGCCCCTGCACGTCATAGAAGTAATACGGCAACTCGAAATCCGTAATGTGCAAGCGGCGTGCGGCGTTGAGAATCTGATCGATATACGTGCGCCGCAAAGAGAGCAGCCATGCGCCTTTGCCCACCGGCCCTTCGAGCGTGGATTGCGAGCTGAGCAAGCTAATCGAAGCCGAGCCGGAAAATTTTTGGCTGTTACCCTCGCGACTCGTGAGGCGCAGCACGGAAGAAATGCGCCCGCCATATTCCGCGGGAAACCCGCCCTTCATGAGGTTCGCTTCCTTCAAAGCGTCGGTAATAAAATTCGAAAACAAACCGCCCACGTGCGAAGGATTATATACCGTGATGCCGTCGAGCGTGATGAGATTTTGATCGGTATTGCCGCCGCGCACCACCAAGCCCGTGCTGAAATCCGAAGGCGCAATCACGCCCGGCAAAAATTGCAACGCGCGGAACACGTCCGCCTCCACGACGCGCGCCATGGTCTGCATCTCGCGCGTGGTCACGCTCACCTGCGCAAGGTTGATATCTTGCTGCTCGTCTTCCTTCGTCGCGGTAGCCGTGACGCCTTGAAGAGCAACCGCTTTCGTGTGCAGCAAAAAATTTTTGACGAGCTTGTCATCCGCGGCGACCGTAACCCTTTCCGTGTGCGTTTCATAACCGATGTAGCTCACCGCGAGTTCGAACGTTCCAATCGGCATCGCAGGAATAACATAATAGCCCGAAAGGTTCGAAGCCGCGCCGAGCTTCGTGCCCTTCACGACCACGTTCGCGCCGATCAACGCCTCGCGCGTGCTCGCATCTTGAATGAAACCGCTGAGAGTGGCTTGCGAATAAGTGGGCAGGCTGGTGAAATGGCAGGCAAACAACAAAACAACTGCGACGAATGAACCAGTGCGAATCGACATCGTTCCTCTCTATGTAAATGTCCCGAAAAATTGCAGCCGAACATACGTCGTGACGCCATCAAACTCAAGAAATTTATGCCGCGCTGCGAGACAACGCCGGCATGCAACCAAGTGCTCTCCACAAAGCACTTTTTTATGGTCTGTCGCTGCTTCACCTAGGGTCCATCTATGCTTGTTTACCTGACTTTTATTTTTTCAAGCGAGGCAACTTTAAAGCGATGGCCGCCCGTCGCTTATTTTCAAACGAAACTTCGTAACGTGGCACACACTTCTCAAGCGCGCGGCACGTCATGAAACAATCCTTGCCTTGCGGAATTTGTCCGGTGTTACTACTTTGCTGCAATTCAAATCATACTCCAACCAAAGGAAACGACATGACGCCTTCCAGTTCCAATCCCGAACGCAACAACCTCATTTGGGGAGGGATCGCTTTGATCGTCATTGGCGGCATCTTCCTCGCGCGCAATTTTGATCTGGTTTATTTCGGACGCCATTGGTGGGCGTTCTTTCTGCTCATTCCGCTTTTTTACACGTTCAGCGCTTTTCAAAGGCATCGCCAAGCCAGCGGCGGAAAATTTACGCCCGAGGTGCGCAATTCCTTCATTGGCATGCTTTCGATTGCATTCATCATGTGCGTTTTCTTGTTTGAGTGGAGATGGCATGCCGTGTGGCCGTTCTTTCTCATCATCGCCGGCGTGTCCCTGCTGCTCGCCCCGCGCAGTTGAGGCTGTGTTTGCAGTCGGACCTTTAGGCACAAACCGCACGAGGCGCGACAAAACTAAGCGAATGTCTTACAATTACTTCCCGAGATCGTTGTAGTCTCGCTCCCTTGTGGGGCGCTGTAGCGAGTATGAATTACAGCCGCCCACAAGGGGCGGGGACTACTTTCGCGCAGGAAGTTAATTTTAGATGAACCCTAAACTTCCTCGAATACCATCATTCATATTAAAACGACCATAGGACCAAACATGAACATGATAGAACGCTTTTGCCGCTGGTTTGATTACGAGCAAGACGCACACGCCAAAGTGCTCGCATCATTTGAGTCCGTGCCCGTTGCGCATCGCAGCAAAGAAGATTTTCAGAAAGCCCTCGCCCTCTTCGCGCACATGATGGCCGCGCGGCGCTTATGGCTCTATCGCTTCGGCGCATATCCCGAAGCGCCGAAAGAATTCTTCCCGAAGGACGTCACGCTGGCGCAATTGCACGAGCAATTGTCGCACGTGAACGCAATTTGGTCGGAATATTTGAGCCGCCTCGGCGAGGTGCAAATCGCCAAGACTTTCGAGTACCGCAGCCTCGAAGGAAATTCGTATCGCAACGTGATTGAAGACATTCTCACGCAGCTCTTCGGCCACTCATGGTATCATCGCGGGCAGATCGCTCTGCTCATTCGCTCTTTGGGCGGCACACCCGCCGTAACGGATTTCGTGTTTTGGACGCGCGAGGCGATCTGAGATGCACAGGTTTGCAACGACCCTGGATGAATCATGCCTTCCTGCAAATCTTTGGCGATCTGTCGCTTCGTCGGCCATGCCGTTTGCAACGAAAGCTATCGTATCTTTTTATGAGATGGCGCGCTCGAAAAATCAGCTTCTCAAAGAGTGACGGTATATTTCCCAGGGTGCCCAGCTTCTGGGCACCCTGGGCTCTCCATCGCAACGCCTCCGGCGTTGGACTAAACACGATAAAGAAGTTTTAGTCCTGTGCCACTCGTTACCCACACAAAACAACCGGAACCGTAAGGATAATCGCGTCTGACATTTCGGAGGCGCAAAATTACGGGGGCCTTTTAACAATCTTCCCTTACGCTTCTCCGCGAACTATCGTCGTTGTCCGTACTCCCTGCTTCAGTTTCAATTCGTGAAATCCAACGCGGTCGTTGTCACCTCCTTCCAGACACGCGTTACAGCTCTTGTTGTATGCCCAACATGCGCAAGCCGAAGGAACGGTCTGCCCGCAATGCCATTAGGCTGCAAATCCTCCGAGGGAACGGGTTCATCTCCGAAAAATTTACGGTCGTGTTTCACCCTCTCTTCACACTAGGAGGCATTTGTGCTTGCTGCTTTTTACCAAATGGCTAGGAAAAATTGGCGCCTGAGTGGGATGCACCTCACAATTCTTCTGTCCGGTTTGCTCTGTTTGGCGAATCCTTCCTTTGCACAAACCGGAAAGCTGCTCTCCGACAATACCAAAGACGGCTATTCAAAATCCAATCAAAGCAAAGTGTTTTATCATAGCGGCAAGTGGTGGGCAATGGCCTTTGCCGACGCGGAAGACACCTGGGCGATTTGGCAATATGTGGATACCACGTGGAGCATCGCCGCAACCGCGGGCAACACCAGCTCCAGCGCGCATCCGGACGTTGTGTTGAACGCAGCGACCAACAAGCTCTACATTCTCTATTCGGCAAAGGCTTCGGAATTCTATCGCCTGAGCTTTAGCGGCGGCACGTGGAGCATTGATTCCGGTTTTCCCGTTTCGCTCAGCGTGCTGGGCAAAGGCGACAGCCAAAATCCGGCGAGTTTGGTGGCAGCGAAGAACGGCGAGTTGTGGATTTTTCGGATCAACAATGAAACCCTGCAAGCCATTCGTTCCTCCAACGACGGCGCGAGTTGGTCCGCACTCATCAATGTCAAAACCGGCTTGAATACCGACAAGGGCTTGACCGACGCGCGCGCGTTCAGCAATGGCGGGCAAAATTATGTCGGCGTGGCGTACGGCGAAGAAGACCTTCCCGGCGTGAGCCGTTTCGGTTTTCTGTATCATCAAGACGGCGCCGCGGAAACCGCGTGGACGGATGAATCCGCATCGTTATTAGTCGGCACGGAGAACGCGACCTCGAATATTTCTCTGACAGCAGATGCGTCCAACAATCTCTATTTGCTCACGCAAAACGCAAACGCCACGGGCAGCGACCCCTCCAACACGCTTTACAAACGCGCAGCCGCGGGCGGATGGCAGGCATTCAAAGTGAACATCAGCAATACGTGGACCTCGCCGGCGCTTGCCGTGACGAGTGCGAACAAACTTTTTTTGATGGGCATTGATACTGCCACTTTCACAGGCGAATATAAGAGCATTGCCATTGGCCAAGAAAATAATGCGGCCAGTGCGCTGAGCGCGCCTCTATTTGAAAATGGTGCGGATCTCTTCGCCGACTTAAGCGCGCCTTCACATGTGGTTGATGGCACTTCCCATTTGATGGTGACTTGTGAAAACTCCGAAGCCGGTAATATTTGGTTCAACTTGTTGAATGTGAGCGGCGGCGGACCCGGGCCTGGTCCCGGCGGTTGCCCACCCGTACTCGCAGCAGGTCCTGCTGCGATCGAAGGCACCAAAGGCGGCTCGAGCATTTTCTTTAAGCCGAATCAAAGCAAAGTGTTTTATCACGCGAACACATGGTGGGTTGCGGCGCAAGACACGAGCGGCACGGAATGGTTCTTGTTCAAAAAGCAAGGCGCGAACTGGATCAAATTCTTTTCACTCGGCTCTCCCGGCTCGATGAAGCCGGATTGTTTCATCGATTCCCCGAACAACAAACTGTACGTTTTGCTCTCGCATTCCTCGAACGACGGCACAAAATTTCTGCGCCTCAATTTCGATCCCAACACCGGCCTGTGGTCAAACGATCCCGGGTTCCCGGTGGGGCTGACGGGCTTCCGACATCAAGGTGAAAATCCATGCGTGCTGGTGCGCGCGAAGAACGGCGATTTTTGGGTGTTCGTCGCACGTTTGGGCGTAATATATGGCCGCCGCTCTTCGGATGGTGGCGCAACTTGGACTGCGGACATTATCGTAAAGGCCATTGACATCACGACAGCGATGGTCGATGCCGTGGCGTTCACGAGCAACGGCAAGAATTACGTGGGTATCGGATATGCAGAAGACACAGACCCGATTTCGCATTACGGTTTTGTGCTGCATCAAGACGGCGCCGCGGATGATTCATGGGCGGATGAAACCAATCTCATCAGTGTGCCGCCCAACACGTATGGCGATGATCATCTTGCCATGGCGGTCTCGCCGAACAACGACGTGTATATGGCGACCAAGACCAATCCCGATCTCAACAACGCCACGGGCATTGCGTTGTATAAACGCACCAAAGCGGGCGTGTGGAGCATGCGCACGGTGTTTGTGGGCAGCGCAGAAACGCGGCCCGCGCTTGCGATCGATGAAACGAACAACGAGCTTTACGTTTTCACCACACTGCTGGGCTCCCCGCGCTTCGGGCGTTACCGCAAATGCCGCATCGGGCAAGAAGATAGTGTGAGCACCGCCCCGGTGGTGACCTATTTTCAAGAAGGCATAAACGATTTTCACAATGTCTCCACGCCGGCGCATTACGTGAACAGTTGCACGGGCTTGCTCGTGGCCGCGGAAAACAACACGAACTTCAAAACCTGGTATCAGCTCTTCTCCATTGCAGGCAACAACGGTCCGCTGCCCGTGACGATTGACAGCGTCATTGTCACGCCGACTACCATCAGCCAAAAAGCCTCTTACAAAATTAAATTCACACTAGGTGCGACGAGCAGCCTGACCGGCGGTGTGGATCAAATCGTGGTTACGTGGCCGGAAGGTACAACCGTTCCAGTGACTCTTTTGAACACCAACGCAAAAGTCAATGGAGTAGCGGCTGCAGCCGTTACAACCGATCCTTTGGCACGACAGGCAATCGTCACTGTACCGAACAATATCCTCGCGGGCACGCAGGTGACACTGCTCTTCACCAAAGCCGGCAGCTTTTTTAACCCGGCTATTAGCGGTGACTATACGTTAAGTTTACAGACGAGTACGCAGCCCACAGATGCTGTTTCACCAATCTACGCGATCACGGGCAGCGCGACAGTTGCTGTTGGCAATGTCATCGTCACCCCCGACACGGCCACGCGCTCGGCGAGTTATCAAATTCCGATTACGCTCGGCGCCAGCGGCGCACTGACTGGTGGAGTCGGCAAAATCAGCGTAAAGTGGCCGCTCGGCACAGTGCTGCCCTCGGCCATAGGCAAAGCGAAAGTAAAAGTGAACGGCGTGAGCGCTTTTGCCGTCGGCGTGAATCTCACCAATCGGGTTGTCAATGTGACGGTGCCAAGCAATCTCGCCAACAATGCTGTGGTCACATTGCTGTTCATGAATACTGCCGGAATCGGCAATCCCGCTACGGCTGGCGATTACGGCCTGCAAGCGAAGACGACTGTGCAAACCAGCTTCGGCGCTTCGCCGCTTTATACGATCAAGCCTTTGCCGGCTGGCCCGGTAAACACTGGCGCTTTGTTGGCGAGCAGAACGAAGGCTGTGTTCGACAAATCGAGCCAGAGCAAAGTTTTCTATCTCGACAACAAGTGGTGGACGATTGCGCAAGACAGCGCCGACAGCAAGTGGTACATGTGGTATCAGAATGGCGCAACATGGGCCCGCAGCGTGAAAGTGGATTCCCGCGCCGGCTCGCGTGCGGACATGCTCGTGAACGCAGCTACCAATCGTCTATACGTCCTCAGCTCGCAAGGCACCAACACGATCTTCCTGCGCTTTTTGTATGCGGCGGGAAGTTGGACGGAAGAAGCCTCGGTGACGTTGTTGGGCTTCAGTCATGGCGATGGCAGCAACGTGGTCACGCTCGCACGCGCGAAGAACAATGCGCTGTGGGCGTTTCGCATCGCTGCGGGCGCGCTCGAGACGCAAGTCTCAGCCGACGACGGCAACACGTGGTCGTCAACCATTCAAATCAAAACCGGTATGGCGGGCAATAACGGCCAGGCCGATGCGGTGGCGTTCACGCAGAGCGGAGATTACGTGGGCGTGTTCTATAGCATGGCAGCCTCCTCCGGCGGCACGGCGATCGGCTTCTTCAAGCACTTGGATAGCGATCCCAACACCACGTGGTCCGATGAGAGCACACAAATCACTTTCTTCGGAACCGAAGGCGCAGACAACTGGGTGAGCGCGAATGCGTTGAGCAACGGCACAGTGTACGTGATCACGCGCAACAAAACCGGCGGCGCAAGCGATCCCACCAACACGCTTTACAAACGCAACACCGCCGGCACGTGGAGCAAATTCAAAGTGAACACCGGCAGCAGCGTGTGGACGAGCCCGACGCTCGCCATCGACGCGACGAGCAACCGTATTTTGGCGATGGGCGTGCGCACGGATTCACCCAATATCGGTGAATACAAAATCTGTGCGGTAGGTAGCGAGAATACGTTGGAAGCGGCAGTCGCCAAGCCGCTTTTCAAGAACAACACAGACAATTTCGGCCACATGTCCGCACCACTTGCGGCTGCAACCAATGCCACGGGTTTGATGATCGTCGCCGGCAATGCGACGACGGACGATTTGTGGTTCAACAAGATCGATCTCAGTTTGGCGAAAGCACGCGCAGAGCAAATCACTTTGCAAGAACAACTCGAAGCGGAGATCGACAACTTCAAAGATGCGGCTGTTTATCCGAACCCATTCAACCCCTCTACTACGATTCGCTTCGCGGTGCAATCTCCGACGAGTGTGAAGCTGCAAATCTTCAACATTCGCGGCGAGTTGGTGCGCACTCTGGCCAACGGCGAGTTCAATCGTGGGCGTTATGAAAGAGTGTGGAACGGTCGCGATAGCGCGGGCAACCTCTCTGCGAGCGGCGTGTACTTCTATCGTTTGCAAATCGGCGAGAAGCTGTATCGCGGGCGCATGCAGATGGTGAAATAAATGCCCAGTTAAAAAGAGACGAAGCATAGAAAACGCACGGCCCAAAGCCGTGCGTTTTTTGTTTTAGAAATGTGGGGGCTCCAACGTTGAATAGGTTCCCTTCGGGATGCCAGAAATCGAAAAGGGATTTTAGTGGGCATGCGCGCTGCACCCCTCGCCTTTCACTCTTCAGCTTTCATCTTTCGCTCTTCTTCCGCCATTCACCGCGCCCTCCCGTACTTCGCCGAATTTTCCGCAACCATTTCCACAAGCTTCGTATCATCGACCATCAAATCGAGGCGATCATGCTACGAAGAAATCTGTCTCTACTCTTCTGCGCGCTTCCCGTTTTTCTCACAGCGCAGAGCAAACTTGCATATGTTGCCGGTCATGTCGTTGATGAAAAAGGCCAACCGCTCGCGCTCGTAAACGTGCAAGTGCTTGGCAGCTTCGACGGCGGTGTGACTGGCGCCACCGGACGTTCCTTCTTTTCGGTGCGCAGGCAAGGCATGGTGCAAATTCGCGCGAGTTTGTTGGGGTTTGAAAGCGCCGAGCAAGCTGCTCAACTCATGGCTGGCGACACCACGCACCTCGCATTTGTGCTGCGCGAAACGCTCATCAATTTTCAAGAAACCGTTGTCACCGCGAGCGCATACACGACCGGCGATGAAGGCAAAGGCGTCACGCTGCGCGGTCTCGAAGTCGTTACCACGCCCGGCGCGGCCGCGGATATTTTTCTCGCGATCAAAACTTTCCCCGGTGTGGCCATGGTCGATGAAGGCTCGGGGTTGTTTGTGCGCGGCGGCGATGTGAGCGAAACCGTGACGTTGCTCGACCAAGCCACGGTCGTGCATCCCTACAAATTCGAATCGCCGACCGGCGGCGTGTTTGGCACCATCTCTCCGTTTCTCGTGAGCGGCACTTTCTTTTCTTCCGGCGGATTTTCTGCGCGCTACGGCAATGCGCTCTCCGGCATTCTCGCAATGGACAGCCAAAATCTTCCGGAAAACTCGTCTTATACTTTGAATGTGGGCTTGGCGGCTGCTTCCGCGGGAGCGCAAATCAATGTGATTCCCAACAAACTTGGCGTGCGCTTCTCCGGCAATCGTAGCTCGACCGATGCGATGTTTCGCTTGAACGGAAGGCGCGATGAGTTCACCACCACGCCGCGCGGCGTGGACGGCAACTTGAGCGTGATCTATCAATACTCGCCTAGCGGTCGCCTCAAGTTTTTCAACTATGCTGAAACCAATCGCATCGGCGTGCACGTGGATGAGCCTTCGTTCGAGGGTGTGTATAAAGGCGAGGAAACGAATCAACTGCACAACCTGCAATGGAGCGAGGCGTGGCAGAATTGGATTTTCAAAACGAGCCTTTCGCTCAATCGTTATGATACGAAACGCAGTTTGGGCAATTTGAATCTTCAGCCCCGCGACGACACGTTCAAATGGCGCTTCGATGCCGAAAAGGAAACAAGTCCGCGCGCGCGGTTCGCATGGGGTTTTGAGCTCGAACACGTGACCAATCGCTTCAACGGCACCGTGCCGAAAATTGACAACGTGCTAGATCCCGACGCCGAGGTTTATCGGCTTAATGAAAAATTTTCCGCGCAACGCACCGGCGCCTATGTGGATTTAGAAACGCAGTTGTCGCGGCGCTGGACTGCGGGCGTGAGCATGCGCGCCGATCATCAAAACCTCGCGAAAGAAACCATCTTCGATCCTCGCTTCTCGCTTCGCCATGATTTCAACAAACACACCAATGCGCGCTTCGCTTGGGGCGTTTATCATCAATTCCCGCAGCCGTATTTGTTTAATGCCGAGAGCGGCAATCCTAGCTTGAATGCACAGCGCGCACAGCATTTCATTCTCGGACTCGAGCATGAACGCGGCCAATCGCAATTTCGCATTGAGGGCTATTATAAATCTTACGAACGTCTCGTTGTCCGCGACAATGAGTTGGAGTATGCAAATCGCGGCGACGGCACGGCGCGCGGCCTCGATCTCTTTGCAAAGTATGGCGCGTTCTTGCAAACGCGCCTCAACGGTTGGATCGCGTACAGCTTCTTGCGCTCGCGCCGTTTGCAGCCGCGCGATGTGGGCGACAAGTTTCTTTACGAGCACGCACCTTCGTCATTCGACATCACGCACAATCTCACACTCGTCGGCAAGCTGCGCATCATGCAATTTCTCAGCGCGGGATTGACGTATCGTATCGCGACCGGCAGACCGATCACGCCCATTGCGGGAGCGATTCGCAATGAAGGGTTCGGGTTCTATGAACCGATTGAAGGCCCAGTCAATTCTGAGCGGCTCCCCTCCTTCCAACGTTTGGACGCCTCGTTGAGTTATTATCTACCCTATGGCAAGGGCCACGCGGCCACGTTCTATCTCGCCGTCTCTAACGTGCTCAATCGTTCGAATGTTTTGGATTACGAATACTCCGCGGACTATTCCACGCGCACTTTGCGCACGACGAACTATCAGCGGTTCATCTACTTCGGCGTGACTGCGACGCTACTGCAATGAAAGCCTGAAGAGGATGAGGCCTGGAGCATGGCGTTGAGCGAACTGCGTCTGCGCAATGCAATTCTTCAAGACGCCGAATAATTTCGCGGTTGGCGTTATAAACCAAACTAATGAAGAACAAATAATCACAAAGGAAGGATGATCCCATGCTGAAACTGAATCGCGCGCTGATTCCCATCGAGCTGTTTTGCTATTGGTGGTTCCTGGCTGCAGGATTCGAGCCGCTGCTCGGCAAACTCACGCACTTTCTTGGCACGTTCGCGTGTGTGTGGTCGATCTATCACGGCGTGATGTGGCACTACAAAACCAAAGACGGTGAGGGCATGGCTTGGGCGGTGATCGGTAGCCTGGTATTCCTCGGTTTCAGTGCGCGCTGGCTTATTGCCGTTGCCTGATAGCGTTCAAAAACCAATCCATGATTGTGTTTTGCTGCAATTCAAAAAACTGCGGCTACGCCGTGGTGGAACAGTCAAAAACTTCCAAAGGAGAAACCATGTCGCGTTCCCTCAAACTTGTGTTGGCCTGCCTTTGTGTGACGATCTCGGTTCATGCCCAGTCGCCCGACGAATTGGTGCACCAAGGCAAAGCGATGATTGAATCCGCGATGAAGCAAGCCACGTCTACGGAGTTGCTCAATGCGCGCGCACATTTTGAGCGTATGTTGAGCGCAAAGCAACACGAGGCTTTGGCGCACTATTATCTCGCCTATTGCGATTACCGCTACGTCACGGCGTATGCGGCGCGCGAGAACAGCAGCGATGATCAAATCGCAAAATATCTGGACGATGCCATCACCCACCTCGAAACCGCGGTCAAGGCGAACGAAAAATTCGCCGAGGCGTATGCGTTGCTGGCGAGTTGCTATGGCCAGAAGATCAGCAAAAATCCCATGCTCGGCATGACGCTCGGTCCGAAGTCCGGCGCCGCATTCTCCACCGCGTTGAGACTGGAGCCTGAAAATCCGCGCATCATCATGCTCGAGGCCATTAGCAAATTTTTCACACCGTCAATGTTCGGCGGCGACAAAGACCTCGCCCTCGCAGGATTCAAACGCTCCGCGGAAATTTTCGCCAAGCAAACCAAGACGAGCACCATACAACCCGATTGGGGCCACGCCGAAGCGCATGCGTGGATCGGCTTTGCTTATCTTGATCAAAACAAAAAGGCGGAGGCGAAAATCGCATTTGACCGCGCGCTCGCGCTCGATCCCGATTTTGGTTGGGTTAAACACGTGTTGCTCCCCAAAGCGCTCGCGGCGAATTAGCCTTGCGAGGACATGTTCTTCTGAACAAGAAAAAGAGATTGCACCTCGCGCCCCTATCACTGTCATTCCGGAGGAATCTTTTTGCTCGCCGGAGATGTCCCCCAGCGCTTAAAAAGATTCCTCCGAAATGACACGTTCGGAGTAATACAGCTTTCACGAGGTTTCCTTTTTGATGAGAATAAACTATATTGCCGCGTCGCTTACCAGCCGTATCCAAAACATTTCCGAGGAGAGAGGATATGTCCGAATCATCAACGCAGCCGAAAGCCACATCCAAATTCCGTTGGCGCAGCCACGAGATTTCCCGCATCGAAGGCTTCAGCGACGCGGTCTTTGCCTTTGCCGTAACGTTGCTCGTGGTTTCGCTGGAAGTGCCGGAGACCTTCACGGAGCTCTGGGAAAAGATGCACGGCTTCTTGGCGTTTGCGATTTGCTTCGCCGCGTTGTTCTACGTGTGGTTTGAGCAATACATTTTTTTCCGGCGCTACGCGCTCAAAGACCACTTCACGGTATGGCTCAACGGCGCGCTGATTTTTGTCGTGCTCACTTACGTCTATCCGCTCAAATTCTTATTCAGCATGTTGGTGAAGCTCTTCGCGACCGGCAATGTCACGGTCCATTTGCACGACGGCTCGACCGCACGCATGATTGAAAACGCGCAGTTCCCCACACTGATGATCACTTACGGCCTCGGCTACATCGCAGTATCGTTCCTTTTCGTTTTGCTGTTTCGCCATGCTTATCGCAAACGCGACGAGCTGGCACTGACCGCCGCAGAGGTCTTGTATACGCAGTCCAGCATTCAGTCGCATTTGATCAACATCGGCGTGGGCCTGCTTTCCATTCTCCTTGTGCTTGCCACCGACTTGATCACGCTCTCCGGCATGATCTACATGATCATCGGGCCGGTGCAGTACCTCAACGGCTGGATTATGGGAAAACGCATTGACAAAGCGCTCGCCGCGCAACCGGCGTGACGGCGCCATGTTTATGAGGCACGACTCGTGACCATCTCACGAACCTGGATACGGCCGCTGTTATTAGGCTGGCTCGTGTGGACGATTTATTCCGCGTTCCATGCCGGCGTCTTGTCTCTTTCAGAAAGATTGCCGTATGCCTACGCACTGCCCAGCTCGCTCATGTCGAATTACCTCATCGCCTTGTACACGATTCCCGTGTGGTTTTGGACGACGCACGTATTGGCGCCGAGGCATTGGCTCGTGCAATTGCTCGGTCACGTCGCCGGGGCGTTTATTTTTGCGGTGGGATGGTTCGAGAGTTTCTGCCAGTTGTTCATTTGGCTCTATGGCCGGGAGGTCTTCGCGTTTGCGCAAATGGAAAGAACGCGCTACTGGCAAACGTTGAGCACCATGACGATGTATGGCCTGGTTGTCGGCGTTTTTTATATGCGCCGCCATCATCGCCAATTGCGCGAGAAAGAACGCCGTGAAGCGGACTTGCGTCTGCACACCAACAAAATGGAACTGGCGGTTTTGAAAGCGCAGCTCAACCCGCACTTCTTGTTCAACACCCTCAACTCCATCAACGCCATGGTCGGCAGCAATCCCGAGGGCGCGCGGCAAGTGCTCGCGCGTCTCGCTGAAGTATTGCGCTATTCTCTCGAGAGCGATCGCCGCGCCATGGTGCCGCTCGCAGAAGAGTTGCGCTTCGTCGAGACCTATTTGGATATCGAAAAAGCGCGCTTCGGCAAGCGCTTGCAAGCGCGGCTTGAAATAGACCACGAAGCGCGCGCTGTGCTCGTGCCGCCGATGATCTTGCAGCCACTCGCTGAGAATGCGGTGCGGCACGGCATTGCTCCCAAAGAGGAAGGCGGCGAGCTGCGGATTCGCGTGCAAATCCGCTATGGACAACTCGACATCGAGGTTGCAGATAACGGCGTGGGCACGACGAAATCTCGCAAAGAAGAATTATTGAACAACGGCACCGGCTTGCGCAATACGGATTTGCGGCTGCGCAAGATGTTCGGCGAAGCCGCGGGCTTGCAAGTGAGCAACGGCGAAGCAGGCTTCCGCGTGAAGTTTCGCATACCGATAGCCGAGGCGCAATTGCGCACCGATAACTCCGAATGACTTTTTGTTTTTTGTCGCTGCTTAACCGAGGCTTCATCTCTGCTTGTTTCTCTAAATGATCTTTTCAAAGCAGGGTGACATAAAGCGCTTCGCAGATTGAAGCTTTGAAAGCAAGAAATGCCGATCACAGCGATACTCATCGACGACGAGCCGCTCGCGCGCCAAATCATTCGCGAGTTTCTGCAAGCTTTCCCTCAAATTGAAATTCTCGCGGAGTGCGAAAACGGCAAGCAAGCCGTGGCTGCCATCAACCACCACAAACCCGACCTCATCTTCCTCGACGTGCAAATGCCCGTGCTCACCGGGTTCGAAGTGTTGGAACGCCTGGAGCACATTCCCGCCCTCATCTTCTCAACCGCGTATGATGAATTCGCCATCCGCGCCTTCGAAGTGAACGCCGTCGATTATTTGCTGAAACCCTACGACCGCCAACGTTTCGTCACGGCCGTGCAGCGCGCCCTCGAGCGGCGCACCGGCGCGAGCGCAGAGCTCGAGCGTTTGCTGCGGCTCTTGCAGCACGCGCAGAAACCGGAGGCTGTGCCCGAACGCTTGCTCGTGCGCCAAGGCGAACGCATCATTCCCGTGGAGCTGAAAGACATTGAATGGCTGGAGGCTGCAGACGATTACACCATCATTCATGCGGGAAACAACAAACCGCTCTCCACTCTCGGCCTCGGCGAATTGGAAAAGAGACTGCCCCCCTCCCACTTCAAGCGCGTACACCGCTCCGCCATCATCAACCTGAAGCGCATCAAACATCTCGAAAAAGACGGAGAAGGCGGCATGCTCGCTACCCTGACGAGCAACGAGCGTGTCAAAATCAGCCGCCGCTACGCCGCCGCGTTTCGCGAGGGTATTGTGTAAGGCAGACAGACAGCCCAAAGCTGCTGACTTTTTATTAAAACAAAACGATTGCTGGCAAAACGAATCAAAGGCGAAGGCACGGATGAAGGACAGAAACGTGACATTGGGTATCATTGAAATGCTCACCGAAATTCAACAATAAGCTTTTAATATTTTTCTGCCCTCCGTAATGCCTCAGTTACCGGTGGAGTAGCGCAGGCGTCCCCGCCTGCAGACAAGGATGTCTGCGCTACGTTTTCCACCAATAACTGAGGCATTACTGCCCTCCATTTTTCTGTCTTGCTTTACTCAAAAACTATTCACCAAGCTCACGTGCACCTTGCCGTTGAATAGCCCATCCCCCTCTCCGAGACCGTAATCCACGCCCACGATTCCCAATGGCGTTTCCATGCGCGCGCCGAGGCCGTAGGAGGTTTTCACGGATTCGATTTCAACCTCGGCTTCCGTGCGGAAGTAGTAGCCGACATCACAAAACACAAACGCGCGCGAGTAGCGCGAGAGCAGATAGCGATATTCGAGATTGCTCCACGCCACGCGCGCGCCGCGAAACTGCTCTTCGCGATAGCCGCGCAACGTCGTCGCGCCGCCGAAACGAATTTGATCCGTAATCGAAACTTGCGGCTCGCCGCTCGTGACTTGCCGGCCATGAAACGCGAGACTCAAAACCTGCGGCCATTTCACAAGCACGAGCCATTGAAAATCGAGCGTCACGAGTTTGTGCGAGAAGCTTTGAGATGCGGTATCGCTCTGCACGCGCTTCCTGCCGGTGGCCACTGTTGTCGAATAAAAAAATCCGCGACGCGGGTTGATTAAATCGTCGCGCGAATCGAAGCGCAATCCTGCTGACACGCTGGTGATTTGGCTGTTCGGCAAATTGAATCGAATCGCAGAAAGCGAATCCGGCAGGACGCTTTCGCGCGTGAGCGCGGCGAGTATGGCGAAACGATTGCCAATCGGCGCTTCGGCGCTCATCTCAAGCTTGCGCTCCACATATAACGTGTCTTGAATCAACTGTTGAAAGCCGCCGGAGAGATGCAGCGGATAGCCGCGCACCCACGGCTCGCGATAGCGCAGCCCGAGTTCTTGCGTCTCTGGCCCGCGTTTTTCCCAATGCGCATTGACCAAGCGTCCCGTGCCGAAGAGATTGCCGAACTGCACGTCAATCAATCCCGTGAGAAAACCTTTTTGATTGCCCACGCTCGGATTATATCCTGCCACGCCGTTAAGCGTGTTGCTATTGCCTTCCGTCACGTTGATTTCGAGCACGTATTGCCCGCGGTGATGCACGCGCAATTCCGGCGGCGCAACGCTGCGAATGAAACCGAGACGCTGCAGCTTTTCAGGAATGCTCTCTACTTCATCGAGATTGAAAGCGTCGCCAACGCGAATCGGCAACTCGCGGAGCAGCACGTGCAGCTTCGTGGTTTTGTTGCCGCGCACGATGATGGAATCGATGTGAACGAGCGGGCCGTGGTTCAATCGAAAGTGCAAAACCGCCTCGCGTTTCTCCTCTCCATTGCGTTCGCTCGCTGAATCCAAAACAAAACTTGCCAAAGGATAGCCGCGCCGCGCGAAATCATCCAATACATTTTGCATGCGGGCGAGCCATTCGGCTTCATTGTGATTGCCGCGCAATTCGCGCTGCCAATCGCGACTCGATTTTGCGCTATCTGAAAACGCAGCAGAGAGCTTCAAATCGTATTGCGGGCCGCTGTTGAGGTAAACTAGGACTTCGGGCTTGGGAGAGTTTTGAAATAATACGCTATCAATTTGCGCTTCATAATATTGCTGCTGATGAAAGCGCTCCACCACTTGCCGCAAACTGCGTTCGATCTCCGCGCGTCCCAGTGATGCGTTCTTCGAAATATTGGTTATATCCTGTAAACGTTTCGAGGACACTTCTCCGCGATTGATGAAGGTGACGTCGTAACGAGTGCTATCGGAGGAGGTTTGTGCGAGACCGATGCAATGCAGACAGAAAAGAAGAAATAGGCAGGACCGCGAGAAAATACTTTTGAATGCCCCCTGTCTTCCAATGTCATTCTGGAAGAACCTTCCCTCGCACTTGGTGCTCTTCTCAACATGGGCCGTGTTTCGAGCGCTAGAGAAGATTCTTACAGAATGACATTGGTGAGAGGCGTTTGTAAAAGATTTGTGCATTTCAAAATCTACCGGCGGCGGTTGCTTTGTCTATGCGAAAGAAGATTTCTACTGAACGACAGCGCATGTTGCGGTTGTGAGCATGATAGCAAAGAATTCTCGCCTGTTCAACATAAAAACGAAAGCCCTCAGACGACGGCAACATCGCACTGAAGGCGTGATTTATTTTAATTGCTCAACCGCGGCTTGGCCGTGGTTTTAGCATCGAACGTGAATGTTCACACTTGAAATTCAAAGCCACGGTCAAGCCGTGGCTGAACGGACTTTACTACAGCGAGAACCACCGATTCAGCTTGATCAAGAAAATATTGTCGGGATAAACTTGGAAAAGACTCTTCACGTCATTGCGAAAAGAGAAGTCGCCGTTCGCCTCAAAGCCGGTGCGACCCTGAGACCAAACCAGAAAAACCGTTGAGCCGGGAATATATTCCCAACGCACGACGAGATTGGAGCGCAGTTGGCGGAAGTTGAAATCCGGATTGTCGAAAGAGTAGTCAGCGGCGCCGTCGGAATTTTCATCGACCGCATAAACGCCGCCGGCTTCGTCATAATTGATCTCGTTGCCGAACGTGTGAAAGCGGTCGCTGTATTGTTCCGCGCGCGGCGAAGTGATGCGCTTGAACTCCGCATACTTACCCGCGGAGACGAACGGCTGGCCATAGAACTGCACGGTGAGATCGGGCGTGATGCTGTAATCGAAGCGCAACGTGATGCCAAGGGTCTTCTGATTGATGCGCCCAAAAACGTAACGCGTATCGCCGGCGAAGTCGAGAGTGTTCACGTATTGCAAGTCGTCGTAGTTGAGACTGTAAAACGGATTGATGCGCATCGAGAGAGAATTCATCGGACGCAGTGTGGAAAAAATACCGAATTCGTGATAGTGGGTGTCGCCTTTATCTTTCACGCTGTTGTAGGTGAAGACGCCGACCTGCATGTTTTTGCGTTGATCCGTGCCGATCTCGAACCATTGATTCCATCTGCCGGGCAGAAGCAGCGAGGGGCCACCGCGCAATGCGGTTGTGGCGAGATCGTCTCCGTCTCTTCCCACGCCGCCCCACACGCCCCAATAGTTGCGCAATTGGCCGCCGCCATTCACATTGCCGCCGCGAAATACCGTCTCGCCGCCGAAATTCCAGCCGTACCATTGATTGAAATTGAGATTCAAGCGATTGAAGATGCTCACAGGATTGGTGATGCGATAACCGGCCCACGCGCTTTGCATGATGCGATCCCCGATGCGTAAGAAACCCGCATCGTTCAATTCCAAACCCGGCGAACGCCAAGTGGTGCTGAAGTTGAGACGCCAACGACTGTTGCCGCCGCGACCGAAGCTGATATTGCCGCCGTGTCCCGAAAGCGAGGTGCGCGTGGGGTCAAGCTCGACGTAATCCGCATCCGGGCGTTGATAGTAACGCTGCGAAGCTTCTTGTGCGGCGCGTATCGCAGTGGCATCGCCGCGAATTTGGCTAAACACCGCGAGCGCATCGAAGTAATAGGTGCGATTGTGCCATTGATGCCGCACATCAACGCCGCCGGAATATGCGGCGCGATTGAGATAGTTCATTGGCGTGTTGGAAAGATCGCGATGCGTTGCCGTGAACATGCCGCCGATCGCGCTCACGCCTTTGTTGAAATCTTTTTGCACGCGGCCCACGAAAAAGTTTGTGCGCGGCTCGACAACTTCTCTGCGACGCACGCCGCGCAAATCGATCTCCGCCTCTTCTTCATCGGTTACCGCGTCCATCAATCCGATGGAGATGCCGCTCTTGGTTTTGCCGGTGAGCTTCACGGCTGCGGCGATGGAGGCGTTGTCCGGCATTTTCACGTTTTCATCTTCATTCAACTCGGGAAAGCCGTGCGGCGAGCGGCCGATGCGGCGCGAATAAAACAAACGATCATTCGAAAACGGGCCGTCGCCGCCGGTGAGGCGATAGTTCAAAATGCTGTTGCCTTCGATGAAGAACGGCCGCTTCTCTTCAAAAAAAGTTTCGAACGCGGTGAGATTCACTTCCGAAGGATCAGCCTCGACTTGGCCGAAATCGGGATTCACGGTCACGTCCATGGTGAGATCGCTGGTCACGCCGAGCTTGGCATCCAAGCCGCCGGAAAATTTATTCGTTTGTCCGGTGGCGAAAGGATTGCCGGCAACTTCCTCAAACCGCCGCGTGCTGCCCACCGCATAGGGCAACACTTCGATGCGACGCGCAGATTTGAGACCTTCGATGCCGCGCAGCTCGCCGAACAAACTCACCCAGCCCGGCGAATTTTGCGGGATATGTTGCCACACCGAGCGCTCTTGCGTGCGGAAGATGCGGCGCATCACTTGAATGCCCCACACTTGCTCGGTTTTATCAGTGGAGAAGCGCAATTGGCTAAATGGAATGCGCATCTCGGCAACCCAACCTTCCGCATCCACCGCCACGGCCGCGAACCAAATCGGATTCCAGTTCGCATCCCAATTGTTGCCGTCTTCGGAAACTGCTTCATCGCCCTTCACGCCTGCGGCGTTTATGGTGAAGGAGAATGCGGTGCGATGATCGAAGTAACTGTCGATGTTGATCTCCACAAAATCGCCGTCGAATTGGTCACGCCGCGTGACCCGGCGCACAATCTTATCCGGCTCACTATCGTGCGCGCGGATGCCGACGTAGAGATTCTTGTCGTCATAAGTGATCTTGAAAGAAGTCGGCTGCGAAGGCGGCTTGCCGTCATCCGGTTCGCGTTGCGTAAAGCTCGTGGCCCATTCCAATTTTTCCCAAATCGGATCATCCAAGCGCCCATCCAACACCGGCGGATGCGGATTCACAGCTTTAGTGTGATAGACTTTTTTCTCGGGAGGGTTTTGCGCGGCCCACATGGTTACGGGTACTAACAGCGAAAACAGCAGTGCAATTTTTCGTTTCATGAGACACGTCTCCTCAATAGAACGCACGTGAAGCGCCGCGGCAAGCATGCACCACGCTCCACAGGATCTTTCTGGCGGAAAAACTTTAGACAGCGAGTAAAAACCTTCGCGAAGAATTTCGTTTAATATGACAGAGGTGGGAGCAAAAGGGTTGCAATTCTTTTTCGAAAGCTGACTCTAGACTCAGCTTCAAATTTCGGAAAGGTGGTGCAACTGCGCAGGATTCCCCTCTATTTCCTGAGGGCATGTCGTAATATGGTGAAAATGATCTTGTACCCGGCCATAACCACACCCTTCACCGTGCCCGAGACTTTGGATTTGCCGAGGCGCTTGCGATAGCGCACCGGCACTTCTTGCACGCGCAGCCGGTGTTTTGCCGCTTTGATTTGCATCTCGACCGTCCAACCATAATCGCGGTCGGCCATGCCGATTTTGTCCAACGCCGCCATGGTAATCGCGCGAAATGGGCCGAGATCGGTGTAGTGCGCGCCGAGCAACACGCGCATGAGAAAGCATGCGAGTTTGTTGCCGTAGCGTTGTTGCGGCGTCAGCGCACCTTTTTCCACATCGCCCAACGCGCGCGAGCCGATCACCATTTCGCATTTGTTATGGAGAATCGGAGAGATCAACTGCGGAAGCTCTTCGCCGTGATCGCTATAATCGCCGTCCATGAACACCACGAGATCTGCTGCGAGCTGCTTCGCCTTCGCGATGCCGCGCAAACAGGCGGCGCCGTATCCGTGCTCCGCTTCATATTCCACCAATGCCCCTTCACTGCGCGCGATTTCCGCGGTGGCATCGGTAGAAGCATTATCCACGACAATTACCTCATGCACCGGCGGGCACGGAATTTCCGCAACGACCTTGCCGATGGCAAGCGCTTCATTATAAGCCGGAATAACGACGACGATCTTGGGATTGTTAATACCTTCCTCCTTCCCTTTCGCGGCAATATAACGTCGTTCTCATGCTTTTGCAAGCTGGGATTCACGCGCAACGGCCCGCTATTCTTCGAGCGCATTCAGCACGTGCACGTCCACAACGCGCGCTATCAAATTCTGCTCTGCCGCCACATTCACGTCAATCCCAAGAAAGATGGACTCGTTGCGATTTGTGTGCATGGCCATTTTCAAACTATTTGGAGTTTATCGAGGCGCGAAAAGGCATTTTATACGTACCGGGTTTTCGCGTGAGATATTTCGAAACGGCGAAGGAGTACGAAGAATTTGTTGCGAAGTACGGTACCGAAGAAGATGAAGGTTTAGAGAGATTTCATTTTCAAGCCCAATCTCAACCCACCGTCCGGGTGCTGTGAGCGCCCGGACGGGATCTCCTTTCATGGCAGTAGCCCTTGCGAGTTGAGCAGCGCCACTCCAAACTTGCGAAACCTGTGGCGCGGTTCCCCCAATTGTCTACTTTCAATCAAGCCTGCTTCGAACACCGTCCAAAACTCCTCATTGATTCCAAATGCCGGTTTGAGACCGTGCAGGCGCATGCGCTGGCTCAATCGCAGAATCTCACTTTTTCGAATGACGCCATGTTCTGCCGTGAGCACATTGTCGAGCACCCACGGATCTATTTCCCCGGATGGGCAGAACAAAAGCACGGCATGGCCGCTGACGCGGGGATACATGACGACAGCAACGCGCAACTGCTCGGGCGGAAAGCCTAGCAACCGCAGCGATACATATTTGGCCATGGCAAAATCATCACAGTCACCAATGCTGCGCGCGAGAGTTTCAAGCGGCGACTGCCAATAGTCACAACCCAAAGCACTGCCGTCGTCATCTTGCATTGTGATCGCGTCATTGAAAAAGAGATTCACAGCGTTGAGCTTGTCCCACGTTGCGTGCGCGTTATGATTGTTCATCTGTTTTTCCCACGCCTCAATGCGGCGGCGCGCACTTTTTCCCGCTCGCTGCTCTGCTTCCGCCTTGAGGGCTTCGGGAAGCACTAGCTTGTCGTGTTGCAACATGCGCGTGCCCTGCTGCAGCAGATCTACTAAACACTGCCGCGCATCGATCAACCGCACCCGCGTGCGGCCACGACTTAACGTCAAGGACAATCCTCTCGCACCGAGCGCATCCATCCTGCGAAAATGCACTTCCCAAGGCTCGTTATTAGCCAAGTCGATGAAAAGCGTGGCGGCGAAATAGGTCATCCCCAATTCCTCTTCTGAACTGTGCAGAAGCACGATTTTTTCGATCAACTCCAGCTCTTGCCAAGCCGAGTTCAGTTGCTGGTATTCCGCCGGAGTGATGGCATAGCCGTTTTGAGTCTCACGGTTCAAATCCACTGCCCGCAGTTGTGCGATGAAGGCAGCCATTTTCGGCCACGCGTTTTGTGCTGGCAACGGCTGCGGCGCCATCACTGCCAAAATCAGGCAAGCGATCAGCCACTGGAAAGGTCTCAGCAAGGACTTCTTTAGAATATCTGTTGTTGGCTTCATCATGAATCTCCGCTGAATTTGCTCCTCTGCGATCGCATTCTTGCGATTCCCGCTTTTTTCATTGCTCCCTGTGCGTTTATTTTTTGTTCGTGCAATGTACGAAGTTTTCCATGAGATTTCTTCTATCGTTAGGGATGGTTTTAGCTATTGGCTCATTAGGTTCGCCGGATTTCACGACATGCTGAACCACACGCGAACCGCGAAGCAAGCTTTTGCCTATCTCTAGAGATAGTTGAGGAAGCCGCGAAGTTTCATCATGACAATGCCAGAACATCGTTCTGAGGCGCGAGAATTATCAAAACAGGCTTGACAATATCCTGCCGGCGTTATAGTTTTTTGTCAGATGCGAGCCCTCAATATTTTGCAAAGCCACTGAGGAAGTTTTTATCACCGGAGACCACCCATGCGCGAAAACATTTCACGTCAAGAATTCCTGCAACAAATCGCGCTCACCAGCGCGGCGTTTCTGCTGTCTTCTCTCAAAGGCCTTGCCGCGGTTGATGAAAAAAAGAAAATCAGAGTCGCGATCATCGGGTGCGGAAGTGTTTCCGGCGTGTACTTGCCGCATCTCTCCAAATCGCCGCACGTGGAATTGGTGAGCACGTGCGACATTATTTATGATCGCGCCAAGCAGCGTGCTGCAAGCTTCAATGTGCCGCATCATTATCCACACATCGAGCAACAACTCGCCGGCGCGCCGTTCGATTTGCTAATCAATCTCACGGACATGCAAGAGCATGGCAGATTGAACAAACAGGCGTTGCTCGCGGGCAAGCATGTGTGGAGTGAAAAGCCCATGGCGAACAGTTACAAAGAGGGTCGCGCGTTGCTTGATCTCGCATTAAGCAAAGGCCTGCGCTTGTGGGGCGCGCCCGCGGTTGTGAACAGTCCACAATTCGCGTTTATGTCGAAGACGATTCAGGAAGGCAAGCTCGGAAAAATTTCCTCGGCGCATGCGCATTACGGGCATCTCGGGCCAACGTGGTCTGCGTTCTTTTATGAAAAGCTCGGCGGCAGCTTGCCCGACTTGGGCGTGTACAATCTTGCTTCACTCACCGGCTTGCTCGGCCCGGCAAAATCCGTGATGGCGATGACGAGCATTGTCACGCCCACGCGCGTGACGGACAACAAAGGCGAGATTAAAGTCGAAGCGGAAGACAACGCGATGGTATTGATGGATCACGGCAACGGCGTGATCTCGCACGTGCAATGCGGCTTCAATTATTTCGATCCCTATGGCCACGAAGGCACGGGACAAACGAATCACACGATTTCGATTTGGGGCACGCACGGCAACATGGGTTTGGTGGGCTATGATTGGGCGCCGTTCGGAGTGGACTTGGCAACGGTCGATGCGGAAAAGCCGGTGCGCTATGTGCCCGATCCAGGCGAGTATGTTTGGCAACAGGGCGCGTCGGTTATCGCAGAAGCGTTGGTCACGGGCAAAGAGCCGCTCATCAATGCAGAGCATGCTTTGCACGTGCTGGAGATTATCGAGGCCGCGCGTAAATCAGGCAGGAGTGGGAAAAGAATTCAATTGCAGTCTACTTTCAAGTGGCCCGTGGTTTGAAGGCACGAGAGTTCCATATCTTGCTGCTCGAACTTCTACCGGCGAGGCAGAACGAGCGCGGGGAGTTTCTTTCCGCCTCATTCTTCATCGACAACTTTGACAGTACACGAGACCTGCCGTTTCAAATCCGCCACGGCAGAGCCGAACAGCAAACGCGATAGCCGCGAACGTTTGCGGCGCGTGACGATGATCAAATCAATTTTTTCTTGTTTGCACAAGGCGAGCGCTTCCTTCACCAAATGCCCTTGGCGCGAAAGCGTGTGTACAACTAGGTTTTTCGCGGCTGCGGCCTGCTCCACTTCGCGCAACTTGGTTTGCGCCTGCTCCTTGTACTCTTGGCGCAGTGCGGCTACAAATTGCTCCGAAGGCTTGCCGCCAATCCACCCATCTTCCGTGAGCTTGCGTGAAACCGCGGGCAAAATTTCGGCGTCGAGCACGAAGAGCACAAGCAATTCCGCTTGGCGCTCGGCTGCGATTTGCAGCGCAGTTTCAATGCATCTGGGCGAGCGCCGCAGAAACGAGAGCAGCAACATGATTTTTTGTTTGGGAGATTTCTTTGGCGTGGTCTTCATAAAGTCGGTTGGTGTGATTCGAATAAATCTTTCGCTTGTGTGCAGAAAGTTTTTTTGCTTAGCTTTGCCGCAACTTTCGGGGAGTTTAACGATGCGCGAATAAGTACAAGGTCGCTACGGCAATGTGATTTACATTGCGGATGAGCGGTGGCAGCATATTATCAACTCTCATCCTCAACTCAAAGGACGGCGCTCCGACGCTCTAAACACGATTCGGTCGTGGAAACGTTGGCAAGACGCCCAATTCCTGAGAAATTCCATTATCTCAAGCCCTTCTTCTTTCCCGGGGTGTATTCTTTGATCAAAGTAGTCGTGCGATTTTCTTGGCAGAACAACCGACCGAATCATTTTTCCGGCGCGACCCGAAGCTTTTTCTAAGGCCGCATAATAAATAAAACTGGAAAATCCTTGCCTAAAGCTCGATCTCAAACCTCTTCACGGCATCTGCAACCCCAGCAACGGCCACACCCAATAAATCGACACATTAAAAATTAGCCAACCGAGCGGAAAAAGAATCAAACCCGTGCGCGCGGTGTCGCGCGTGGTGAGAAAACCCGACGAGAACGCAATCGCGGTGGCCGGCGTGCCCATGGGGAACATGAATGCCAAGCCGCTAGGAATGGCAACGACCATCGTCATAATGCGCGGATCGATGCCGAGATCGCGGCCCATGCTGAGCGCCACGGGCATCAGCAGCGCGACGACCGCGGAATTGCTAATAAGCTCTGTGAGCGTGATTGCGAGTAGAGAGATCGCGCCGATCAGCAGCATCGGCGAGTCAACAAAAGCGCCGAGCGTGTGGTGCGCGAGCCATGCTGCGCCGCCGGTTTTCTCCATGGCATAGCCTAGACAAATGGCGCCCCCATACATGAGAAAGATGCCCCAATTCACGTCTTCCTCCACCTCCTGCCAATCCGTCAAACGCAACGCAAAGAGAATGATCACGGCAATGATGGCGATGTTGGCAAGGCCAAAAGTTTTGCCGTAAAGCATCCACGCGACGATGGTGCCGAGCATCAAAATGCCGACGGCGATTTCACGCGCGCTGATCGGGCCCAGCTCGCGGCGGCGTTGTTCCAGCATTTCGAGAACATGCGCCACCTCTCGAATCTCCGGTGGATAGAGATAGAGAAACAAAAAATAGGCGATGCACAGCAACAGCACCGTCGTGGGCAAAGCCGCGAGCGCCCATGGAATGAAATCCACGCTTTGACCCGTGGCCTCTTTCAAGATTCCGATGGCGAGCGGCGCGCGACCGCCGCCCAAAAATGTCGTAACGCCGCCGATGATACAACCTGCGGCCATAATCAAGAACATGGCTTTGCCAAAGCGGCTGGTTTGCGGCGAAAGACCGAGGCAGTCCGCGATGTCCATGATGATGGGAAACATCATGGCGGCGACCGCATGTTCCGACATCCAGCAAGAGAGAAAAGCCGGGAACAGCAAAATGCCCAGCAACAACACGCGCGGCGAGCCCGCGAACCGGCGCAACACAGCCAGCGCGATGCGCTTCGAAAGGCCGCTGCGCATGAACGGCGAAGCGAGAATGAACGCCCCAAGGATGAAGAAGACGACTTGATTGCCGAACAGCGCAAACGTGGTTTTGGAATCGAGCACACCCGCAAGCGGAAAGAGAATCACCGCCATGAGGCTGGTAATCATGAGAGGGATGAGATTGGTGACGTAAAAGAAGATGCACACCGCGAAGATGGCGACGGCTTTCATCGCTTCGGGTTGTGTGCCGGGCGGAGGCGGAATGGAGGAAATCAACCAATAGCCCAACGCCGCGAAAGCGAAAAACAGCGTGCGCCGCACATGAGGCGAGAACCAATTCCATAGCGCTCGCAAGGGCATGTCAAAGTCCGTAAAAGTGAGGAACCCAATACTCCAAAGCCGCAGCCATCCACACCGCGCTGAGCAAGTTCAGTAGAAAACCCGAGACAAGCATCATCGCCAGCGAAACGTTTTTGACGCCGCCATAGAGCAACGCATTCACGGGCGTGCCGATGGGCGTCATGAACGCATTCGTCGAGGCCAGGCCCACTGCCAAAAAACAAACCAGCGGATTCAAATTCAAGCTCAACGCGAACGCATGCACGAGCGGAAAGAGCACGAGGGCGACCGTGGTGTTGCTCACGAATTCCGTGGTCATCGTGGTGATGAAGAGCAGAAAGAAGTAGAGCACGTAGGGCGGCACGTCGTGCGGCAAGATTTGCACGAGATGGCTGCCCAGCCAATCGGGCACTTTTAATTTGATCAAAACATAACTGAACGCGAGCACCACAAGCACGAAGAGAAAAGCGCGAATGGGCAGCTTGTTGAAGCAATCGGAGACTTTCAACAACGGGCGGCGTTTTTTTCCATCCGCGCGAAAGACGGGCGCAAACAAAAGCGCGAGATACAGCACGCCAAACACAGTGGCAAGCTGATCCCAACGATTGAAACCAAGCTTAAGATCGAACAACGCGAAGTTCGGGCCGGAGGAGGGCACGAGAATTTGCAGGCCGGAATGCACGGTCCAAAACGCAAACCAGAGCACGAGCATTTGCCAAGCGCTTTTGGCGCGGCCATGCAATTGCAGGCTTTGATGAAATTGCGGCAGTTCGATTTGTTCCCGCCGAAATTTTGCGGGTATGAAAAGCAAAGCCACTTGCGCCCATGCGATTACTAAAAGCACGCCGGCCAGCGGCAAGCTCCAGCCCAACCATGAAAGAAAATTGATCTTCTCGCGACCTGCCACGTTGAAGATTTCCATCTGCGCGAGCATGAACGCGTTGGCCGGGCTGCCGACGAGTGAACCCATGCCGCCGATGTTGCAGCCATAAATAACGATAATCACAATGGCCGTGGTCAAGCGGCGCGCAATTTTTTCGTTGTGATTTTGCTCGAAGCTTTGCCGCAGCGTTTCGAGCATGGGCAAGAGCGTGAGCGCGGCGATGAAATTCGGCGTGAACATGGAAACGAAAGCCGCGGCCGCGAGCAAATAGAACAAGAAGCGTTGTACGGAATGATTGCGCCCATGAAAAAGCCGCGCGAAAAATTGCTCGACCAATTCATAACGCACGCTGAGGCGAGAGATGAGAAATCCAGTGATGAAGAGGAAGACGTAGGACATGAGAGCGAATCGCTTTCTGTTATTCTATCACGGCACGGGTAGAGCACAACCTCCCAAAAAGTTTCCAACGGATAGAAACAACCCAGCGGATGAAAAACTTTTTATCATCGGTCAACACACATGGATCAAAAACGCACGCCGAAAAGCTTTCTCTGCTTGTGTTCTTGCTCCGGGTGGAATCCAGGAATGTGGAGCTCTCGCAGATTTAAAAGCGCACATGGACAAGGCTTTTGCTTTTTCCGAGTGCATTTTTGATCTGTGTGTGGCCCCAAAAACTTTTAGAATTTTATTCTGCGTTGGCAAAGCTAATCGCATAAACAAAAGCTAAGAGCGGCGAGGCCATGAGTTTTGCGCGAGCACACCGACCACGCGCGTAACGGCGGAAATGCTCGCAAGCAGCAAAAAGAACGGAGCGGATAATTCAAAATTGGACATGCGCAACCGAAGTTCGGATTAAAATCAAACGCGCTGCACTTGCTTCTTCCAATAAAGATAAAACGGCACGCCGGCGAGCACGAGCGCAAGACCGACAACAGAATCTTCGGTCTGCTCGGCAAGCGTGTTGAGCACAAACAGCGTGGCGACCATCACAAACAACACAGGCACGAGGGGATAACCAGGCGTGCGATACGCGCTGCGTCTATCGGGAAATTTTTTGCGGAGAACAAAAACACCGAGCGCGCCGAGCGTATAAAAAATCCACGCAGCGAAAATGGCGTAGCTGAAGAGTTGATTGTAATTTCCCATGAAGGTGAGCAACGAAGCCCACACGCCCTGCGCAATGAGCGCTTTGCCGGGCGTGCGATACTGTGCATGCACCTCGGCAAAACTATGAAAGAAAAGTTTGTCTTTCGCCATTGCATAATACAAACGCGCCGCGGTCAAGCACGTGGAATTCACGATGCCAAACGTCGAGACCATCACCGTGAGCGCGATGAACGCGCCGCCGCCCTCGCCCAATACTTTGCGCATCACGTCCGCGGCCACGAGATTGGAGTCGGCGATTTCGTGAATCGGCATGACGTAGAGATACGCGAGATTGGTGAGCATGTAAATGACGATGACCGCGAGCGTGCCGAGCACAAGCCCCCGAGGAATGTTGCGTTCCGGCTCTTTCACTTCACCCGCGATGAAAGTCACGTTGTTCCAACCATCATAACACCACAACGCGGAAATCATGGCTACACCGATCGCTGCGAACAAGTTGCCGCTCGTCGGCGTGCCCCACAGCGGGAAAAAATTCTGCGTGTTGCCCTCGCCGAACATGAACGCGAAGACGATCACACCCGCAAGCGCGAGCACTTTCGCCGCAGTGAAAATGTTTTGCGTGACCGCGCCAAGCACCACGCCGAAGTAATTCACCGCGGTGAGCAAAAGAATCGCGGCGACGGCGAGCAGCTTGATGCCGATATTCTCAAACGGCTTGATGCTCTCGAATAACGGCAGATGCCATGCTTCCAACTCGTGACTCAAATGCGGCAGCGTCACGAAGAACTCGAAGTATTGCGCGAAGGCCACGGCAATCGCGGCGATCGAGGCGGTTTGATACACGCTGAACGAGGTCCAGCCGTAGAGAAACGCCATCCATTCTTTATACAGCACGCGAAAGTAAACGTATTGCCCGCCGGTGTCCGTAATCTCCGAAGCAATCTCCGCGTTGGTGAGCGCGCCCGCGAGCGAGAGCAGGCCGCTGATAACCCACACGAAGATCATCACGCCCGGCGCTTGCACGGTCGCGGCGATGTCTTTCGGTGTCAAAAAAATTCCCGAGCCAATGATCAAGCCCATCACGATCAAAATCGCCGAGGGCAAGCCGAGGCTGCGATTGAGTTGTGCGGAAGGTGGAGGTGAAGCTTGCGAGGAAGAAGAAGGAGCGTTGGGCATGTTGGGATGAAACGTCAGAGTAAATTTTTCTCTTTATTTTCGCGGTCGAAAGTTTATATTGCCTTTGCAAAACGACCCCATACTCTGCTCTTATTCAGAAAGGAAAATCATGCTCATCACATTTGAAATCCCCGAAGAGCTTGACCAGAAGATGACTTCGGTAACGCAACAGCTTAATCTGAACACCGTCGCAGTCATTCGTCTGGCTTTGGAAAAGTTTCTGAGCTCGCACTTAGAGCCGGAGCCATATCCTTACGAAAAAATGAAAGAGTTTATCGGCATCGCTGATAGCGGAGTGCCTGACTTGGGAACGAATCATGAAAAACATTTAGCGGAAATGTGGCGGAGAAAATGAACCGCCTTTTGATAGACACCGGACCTTTGGTTGCCATAGTCGATAAGCGTGACCAAAATCATGGGCGCTGTGTGGACTGGCTTAAAAGCTATAAAGGCGATATTTTGACAACGGAAGCCGTCTTAACAGAGGCCATGCATCTACTGAAATTTTCATATCACGCACAAGCGGGTTGCCTGAATTTTTTTCTTTCAAGAGCCATAGAGCTAATGCCGACTTCGTCCGATGATCTCTAGGCAATTAACGTCTTGATGCAACAATATCAAAGCGTGCCCATGGACTATGCCGACGCGACTTTGGTTAATCTTGCCGCTCAATTAAAGTGCTACTCGATCTTCACGCTCGACGTGACCGACTTTTCCATTTACAGGCCGGCGCGAAATATTGCATTCACCATCTACCCTCCTCAACCTTAATCTAACCCTTCTCTGCATTGTGCAAAGCTCTCATCATGTCGGAGCAGTTCTCCCTGGCTTTGCCGCAGAAAACGCCGTGCTCCACTTCCACACCGAGTTGATCAAAATCACGCCCACGCAAATCATCATCACGGCCGTGAGTGTGGCATTGAGATAACCTTGAAACGCTGCGCCTTTTTGCGCGAGCGGAAGAAAGTTGTCGGTGATGTTCTTCCACCCTGCCGTCAACGTCGTCGTCGCCACGAATGTGAGCGGCACGAGCGTGACCCACGCATATTTCGCGCGACCCATGCCGATGATCACCGTCGTGCCCACACACAGGGCAATGGCCGCGAGCAGTTGATTGGCAACGCCGAACATCGGCCAAATCGTGCTGATCGAGCCGGTGTAGATGAAGTAACCCCACGCGAGCACCACCAGCAGACTCGCCATAATGGTGCCGGGCATCCAGTCCGTCTTTTCAATCGGCTTATAAATTTTACCGATTGACTCCTGCACGAGAAAACGCGCGACGCGCGTACCCGTATCAATCGTGGTGAGAATGAACAACGCTTCAAACATAATCGCGAAGTGATACCAATACGACATCAAGCCTTTCATGCCCGGCAGCGCGGTGAAGATTTGCGCGATGCCAATTGCCAACGAGACCGCTCCACCGGTGCGACCTTCGACGGCCTCCCCCACTTGCGCCTCTAAAACCGGCAAGCTTGTGACCTCCATTCCTAAAGAACTGAAACGCTCCGGAGAAACGTTGATCGCGAAATAATCGCCGGGAAAAAGCGCCGCAGCCGCAATGAGCGCAGTGATGCCCACGAGGCCTTCAATCAACATCGCGCCGTAGCCAATCGGGCGAATGTGCGACTCTTGGCTGATCATCTTCGGCGTGGTGCCGGAACCGATGAGTGCATGAAAACCGGAGATTGCGCCGCACGCAATGGTGATGAACACGAACGGAAAAAGCTTGCCGGGAATGATCGGCCCGCCGCCCGCAGTGAACTCGCTGAACATCGGCATGTGCAATTTCGGATTGACGATGATGATGCCGAGCACGAGAAAGGCGATGGTGCCGATCTTCATGTACGAGCTGAGATAGTCGCGCGGGCACAGCAGCATCCACACGGGCAGCACAGAAGCGATGAAGCCGTATGCCGCAATCGCAAAAGTGATCTGCCCGTGGCTCAACGTGAAATACGGCGCGAGGAAAGATTCGGGAATGAAGCGGCCGACGACCACGGCGAGCAACATGCCGATCACGCCGATGATCGTGGCTTCGGTGATCTTGCCTTTGCGGAAGCGATACATGTGCAAGCCCATGTAGAACGCGAGTGGGATGGTGCAGAAGATCGTGAACGTGCCCCAGGAGCTTTCTTTCAACGCATTGACCACCGCCAGCCCGAGACCGGCGAGTGCGATGACCACGATGAACAGAATTGCCACCGCGGTGGTTGCGCCCGCGACCGGCCCGATTTCCATGCGCGCAATCTCCGCGAGCGATTTGCCGCCGCGGCGCGTGGAAGCGAAGAGAATGATGAAATCATGCACTGCGCCGCCGATGACCACGCCGATGAGAATCCACAAAAAGCCGGGCAGGAAACCAAACTGCGCAGCGAGCACCGGGCCAATCAACGGCCCGGCGCCGGTGATGGCCGCAAAGTGATGCCCAAAGAGCACCCATTTATTCGTGGGCACGTAGTTCTGGCCGTCATAATAAATGTGCGCCGGCGTCGTGCGCGTGTCATCGAGCACTGCGACTTTGCTGGCGAGGAATGCGCTGTAGAAGCGATACGCGAGTGCGAGCACGCACAGCGCGATGATCATGAGAGGCAGGGCGTTCATAAATGCCGTGGTTGAGTTATGAGGCTATGGGTATATTGCGACGAGCTTCGAGCTGCTCGCGCGCGGCCGCGATATAAGCCGCAAGCAAAGGCTCCTTTTGCAGGATTTCCTGCGGCAAGTTTTTTCCGGCTTGCACGATGGCGGCGAAATCATCTTTTGCCCATGTGAAACGGAAGGCATAGCGCAACGCTTCGAGTGTGGCATGGTCATACGTGGGCAGCGGTTCGCGTTTCAGGTCGTCGAACAAAGCGAAAAATTTGTCCTCGCTCTGCTTGAGGTATGCATCGCGGAGGGCCATGCTCAAGGCGCGCAGATCGAACATGCTCCTCAGCTTGACCTCAACCGATCTTTGGGGAAGGTTCATGCAGCCTCTTTGAGATTTTGAATATCAACCAAATCTTGCGGCGAACTGCGCAACATTTTCATCCATATCAGCCATTCCCGCGAGACAACCCACACGGGCTTGTCTTTATACAACAAACGAATTCGGTTTTCCCAAACCTTTTCCCACAATGGTGATCGAATCACAAGCAGATCAAGAAAAAGATAATCACCGCTGCCTTGTTCAATCTTCGTCAATTTGTGCAGCTCGATTTGGCTGTTGGCGAAAAACATTGGCGTGGAAAAGAACTTGTATCCGCAAGGCAAAAGCGCCTTTTTGACGCGCTCCACGTCGTCTGCGACCAGCAAAAGATCGATGTCTTTTGTAGCTCGTGGTTCTACATGCAGACCATATGCAAGGCCGCCACACACAGCATATGGAATCTGCTCACGCTCCAAAGTGGAAATGATAAGCTCGAATTCATCAAAAAGACTCAACATAAAAACTCCGTCAGCATCACGCTTTCCGCAAGTGACTTTTCCAAAACCCATACGCAAAATAGAACACCAAGCCCACGGCGAGCCACAAGCCGAAGCGCAACCAGGTAACTCCGGGCAGTCCTGCCATCAAATAAATACATGACCCGATGCCGAGCAAAGGCACCAAAGGCACAAAAGGCGTTCTGAATTTGCGCGGACGATTCGGCTCTTTGTAGCGCAGAATGATAATTCCTGCACACACGAGCACGAACGCGAAGAGCGTGCCGATGTTGGTGAGCTCGACGATTTCATCGATGTTCGCGACCGCGGAAATGGCCGCCACCACGACGCCGGTCCAAATGGTGGTGATGTGCGGGGTTTGATATTTCGGATGTACTTTCGTGAAATACTTCGGCAGCAAACCGTCGCGCGACATGGAGAAGAAAATGCGCGGCTGGCCATATTGAAACACGAGCAGCACCGCGCTCATCGCCACCACGGCGCCGAGCGAAACAATGCCCGCGGAAACATTCGACCCGACTTGCGCGAACGCTTCGGCGAGCGGGTCCGCAACACCGAGATGCTGCCATGGCACCATGCCGGTGAGCACCGCGGCAACGACCACGTAAACGATCGTACAAATGATCAATGAGCCGATAATGCCAATCGGCATGTCGCGCTCCGGCTTTTTGCACTCTTCCGCGGCGGTTGAAATCGCATCAAAGCCGATGTATGCAAAAAAGATTAAACTCGCGCCAACCCACACGCCGGAAAAGCCGTTGGGCATGAAGGGCGTCCAGTTTTCCGGCTTGACGAATTTGACGCCGGCGTAGATGAAGAAGAACAGAATGATCAGCTTGACCGCGACCATGACGTTGTTCGCGCGCGCGGATTCTTTCACGCCGATAACCAGCAACCAGGTGATGACCGCCACAATGAAGACCGCAAGAAAATTGAAGATGATCGGAATGCCGAAGATCGAAGGATGATTGAGCCAAGCTTCATAAGGCAGCGACTGCGAAGGATTGAGCGTTCCTGCTGCTACCCGTGAGGCGGCTTGCGCTGCTGAGCGATAATCCACCGAAAGCCACGCGGGAATGTGAAAACCCAAACCTTCGCAGAGTTGATGAAAGTATGCCGCCCAACTAATAGCGACCGCGACATTGCCCACCGCATATTCGATGATCAAATCCCAGCCGATGATCCATGCGACCAACTCGCCGAGCGTGGCATAGGAATACGTATACGCGCTGCCCGAGATCGGCACCAATGAAGCAAACTCGGCGTAACAAAGTCCGCAAAAAGCGCAGGCAATGGCCGTGAGCAGGAATGAGAGCATGATGGCCGGCCCCGCACCGGGTCGTATTGCATCACCGGCTACTGCGGTGCCAACCGTGGTGAAAATACCCGTGCCGATAATCGCGCCGATGCCGAGCGCAATCAAATCGATTGGCCCGAGCGCGCGTTTGAGATGAGTTTGAGTGGAAGCGTCAGCATCTTTTTGCAACTGATCAAGATTCTTGGTGCGGAAGATGTGCATAGAGGCCATCCATCGTTAGAGTACGCCGCCGACAGGATCAGAATTTGTGTTGCTGGTCGATTGCACAGCGAATGGTTTAAAAAAGTGGCACTTGTATACAGGAAAAATTTTTAAATAGCAACGACTTTTGTAGGAATGGCGCGGCCTGGCGCAGTTATTTGTTGCTCACAAAACTGGCCTTCCCCTTTTGCGACAAATAAACCAGAATGACGCCAACGATCACGCCAATGAGATAACCATAAGGCAAACTGCTTGCAAGCAGTCCGACCAAAACCGCGATGGGCAGTTCGGAAGAGGAAGCAAAAAGATCGCGCAAAAGCAGCATGAGCGCCAAGCCTTCGAACAAAAGCACGACGCCTAAAATCGGTAGAGGAAAAACTCCGATAACCGCATCGAAGCCTTTGCCGAAAAATAATCCGAGCAGCAAATAAAAGGCGCCATAGATGATGACCGAGCCGCCGGTGCGGCCACCAAAAGCATAGTGGCCCGCCATGCCTCCGGAGCCGTGACACGTAGGCACGCCGCCGAAAAAGGGATTGAGCAAATTCATCAATGAATACGTGAAGCTAATTTGGCGCACGGTGAGCTTGCGTTCGGGGAACAAATCTTCGGCGATTTGCCGGGTGGCGAGCACGGAGTTGCCGAGCGAAAGCGGAATTTGCGGCAAAGCGAGCAGTAGAAATCCACTCACGATATCGTTCCAGCGTGGGAGATGAAAATCGGGCAAGCCGAGACCGAATTGCTCGGAGACCATGGCCCAATTCCACTTAAATACAAAAGTAAAAATTAGCCCGAGGGCGATCACGAACAGCGCGGCGGGATACTTCTTATTCCCAATGAGAAAAATGGTGAGCGTGAAAGCGAGTACTGCCAAAACATAGCCAGTCGCGCCGTCCGCGCGCACATAGTCCTTCACTGCCAGCGTGGCGAGCTGCAAGCCGAGGCCGAACTGAATGCCACGCACGACGCATTTCGGCACCCAGCGCGCAAGCTTGTCGATCAAGCCTGTGAGTGTCAAAAGCAACATGACCACGCCGATGGCGAGACCGGCGCCGTACAAAACCGCGCCGCTCACTTTCTGCGCGATGACGATAGCGGCCATGGCTTTGAGCGGCTGCACGGGCATGGGCATGCGATAACGCAAGCCCGTCAAAATCTGCATGACGCCGAACATGATGAGCACACTCGCACCATCCAGTTTGGCCGCGAGCGCGACGCCGACGATGAGGGGCAAGTCGGTGCCCACGTCGCCGAAAGCGCCGGCCAGTTCATTGCGATTGAAGCGCAAAGGCCAGGACTTTCGAGTTTGTGAGGAGGATTCGGCGTTTGTCATGTTGAGGAAACTGGGAGGCGGCGATCAAACGAAGAGTTGAGATGCAATCAATGCGGCAATTTCTTCAGGCAGATTAAAGAACCCGAGTGCGCCACTGCAATAAACCGGTTCCGGCAAGACGCGAACGTTTTGCAGAAGCAAGCCGTGCGGCCCGGCAAACCAGCGCGAGTCACTCTCGTGAACACAGTCCACCGCTTCGGCAACGGCAATGATCGCGCTTTTGGTCAAGGCTTCCACATTCGGCAATACAACATTGGAATGAAGACGGGCATATTCTTCTCCCAGCCCTTCCCTCCAAAACCGCGCAAAGGTTTCGTATCTATTCCTCTCGCCATGCTTTTGGAAGCATGAATCGCCAGCATGCCGCGATAACGCATATGCCAATTGCGATTTTCCACGTCCTTATTTTGCCGGTGCATCATTCTGCCATTGGAAGGCTTTGCTTTTTCTGCACAGATTTCACTTTTAATAGACTAAAGGCGCCGCTACGAGTTGCATTTTCATAAAAAAATAGCGCGAACAAAGAAGCCGAATTTTGCAGGCATTCGCGATTCGCAAAATCCGGCTTCTTGATCAAACCAAACGAACGAGTCAAGCAGGCATAAATGCAGCGCTGTTTCGCAATTTGGAATTCTGCGCTGCCCTATTGCATGAACAACGGCGCCAACACCAGCGAGATGACGGCCATCAATTTGATGAGAATATTGATGGAGGGGCCGACTGTGTCTTTGAGCGGATCGCCGACGGTATCGCCGATGACTGTGGCTTTGTGCGTGTCCGAGCCTTTGCCGCCGTGATGGCCTTCTTCAACGTACTTCTTTGCGTTGTCCATGGCGCCGCCGCTGTTCGCCATTTGAATGCCGAGCATGACGCCGGTGATGAGCGCACCGATGAGCAACCCTGCGAGCGCGGCCGGACCGAGCGTTAATCCCACGATGACGGGCGCGAGAATCGCAAGCGCGCCGGGCAACAGCATGCCGTTGATCGCGCCCACAGTGCTAATATCCACACAGCGCGCGGAATCGGGCAAAGCTTTACCTTCGCGCAACCCGGGAATTTCCCGGAATTGGCGGCGCACTTCTTCAATCATTTTAAACGCCGCTTTGCTCACGGCTTTGAACAGCATCGAAGAGAAAAAGAAGGGCAGCATGCCGCCGATGATCAATCCGGCGAGCACCTGCGGATCTTGCAAATCCGCAGCCTGCAATTTGACGGTGTGCATGTACGCGACGACCAACCCCATGGCCGCGAACGCCGCGGAGCCAATCGCGAAACCCTTGCCAATCGCCGCGGTGGTGTTGCCAACGGAGTCGAGGCTGTCAGTGATTTTGCGGACGCCGGGGTCAAGGTGCGCCATTTCCGCGATGCCGCCCGCGTTGTCTGCAATCGGGCCGTAGCTGTCAACCGCGACGACCATGCCCGTGGTGGCCAGCATGCCGAGGCTCGCAAGCGCAACGCCATAGATGCCCGCGAGATCGTGCGAAACAATCAACGCCATCGCGAGCACGATAACGGGAATCGCGGTCGAGGCCATGCCTAATGCGAGGCCGCCGGTGACAGTGATGGCCGGGCCGCTTTGTGATTCGTCTGCGAGGTTTTTGACGGGTTTATATTTGGAGGAGGTGAAATACTCGCTGGTGAAACCGATAATCACGCCGGAGACCACACCCGCAATCGTTGCCCAGAATGGGCCCATCACCTCGTGTCCTTCGAAGGCGACATTGTGATGTTTGATGATAAAATACGTGCCGATCGCGGTGAGAATTGCGCTCACGTATAGCCCGCCCATTAACGCGCTTTGGGGATTGCCGCGGCCAGTGGCTTTCACATAAATGATGCCGAGAATGGAGGCGACAATGCCGACGCTGGCAACTTGCAGCGGGATGAGGCTCAACGCCGCCAAACCGAAGCCCGCAGCAATAGCCATGGCCGCGATGATGGCTTCGACGTATGATTCCAGCAAGTCGGCGCCGAGGCCCGCAACATCGCCGACGTTGTCGCCGACGTTGTCCGCAATCACGGCCGGGTTGCGCGGATCGTCTTCGGGGATACCGGCTTCGACCTTGCCGACGAGGTCAGCGCCCATATCCGCGCCTTTGGTGAAAATGCCGCCGCCGCTGCGCGCGAACAGCGCGACGAGACTGGCGCCCATCGCGTAACCGTTCACAATCTCCGGCACGCCGTTGAATATCACATAAACGATGCACAAGCCGAGCAACGAAACGCCCACCACGCTCATGCCCATCACGGAGCCGCCGGAAACCGCAACGCTGAGCGCGCCTTTGAGACCGCCTTCCACGGCGCCTTGCGTGGTGCGAGAGTTTGCCCGCGTGGCGATGCTCATGCCGATGTAGCCTGCAATTGCCGACGCCATGCCGCCGCAAATAAACGCGACGGAAGTTTGCCAATTCAAGCTGACGTTGGGGGCAAACAAGGGCGTGGCCGCAATGAGCGCGGCAATAACGAACACGAATGCGGAAACGTAGAGATACTCCCGCCGCAGAAATGCTTTTGCGCCTTGTTGCACCAATTTGGAAATTTGTACCATGCGCTCATTGCCGGGATTTTTTTTCAAAACATCCATGGCGAGATAGGCAACGAAGCCGAGCGCAAGTAGGCTGGCTGCCCCAGGAATGAGAATATCCTGCACGAATCCTCCTTCAGAAAGTTGTTTCACCGAGTTGCAATTCAGTCAATCATGCCTGGTCAAAGGGTTGTCCGGGCGACAAAAAACAGGGCAAAATATAAAGTCGAAATGCGGGTTATCCAAGCGGTTTTTCGGTAAAGTTCAGCAAATTTCCGATGCAGCGCGGAGTATATCAACGCTGTAATGCCGGCGGCCAGACCGCTTCGCATAAAATAAAAAAGCCGAGCAGGGCCCGGCTTTTAAAGTATACCAAGAGGTTGGTTCGCTTATTTAATCTGTAACGAGGCCACGACTTTCTCGAAAGCCGGCAGAAAATCCGCGCGCATGGGTTGAAAGTAGTTCATGAGCACGCGATAAGTTTTATCATTCTTCACGGTGAAATAGGCGCGGCTTTCGATGCCCTTCACCAAAGAATAGTTGAAAAAGAGCGCATTCTCTCCGGAAATTTTCGTCGCGCGCGGCGCCGAGGCGCCTTTATAGAATTTGCTGTTTTGCTCGACGACTTTTTCCACGGTCAAGCCTTTCGCCGGCAGCACATCGACGCGAATAGTACAATCTTGACGATAGCCCTTCAATTCGAGCGAGAATTGCGTTTCGCCTTTTGGCGCGGGAGTGGCCGTCTCAAAATTGCTGGGGTGGGAAAGTTTGAGGAATTTGTTGTCGAATTCCACAAAATCCTCGGCCGGCAAAGAAGGATCGGACTGCGACACGCCGGCGCTCGCCTTGGGTAGCTTGATCGAAGCCATGATCGTGTCGAACACCGCTTGATACGCCGCGTATTGATCGTTCAAACCGGAATACTTCACGGTGTAAGTCATCGTGTCCTTCATCGCAACGGCTTGTATGACGCGGATTTGGGTTTTCTCATCAAGCGCGCCGCGATACGACAATACACTGGCAGGCGTGTCATCAAGTGTGCGCGCGCTGATCGGCTGCACTTCGTAGCCTGCGTCGGTCAAATCTTTTTGCATGCTGCTGACATATGTTTCCAGCGAAGTCATGGAATCCGTTTTTGCAAAAGAGACTTCCGCCTCCACGCCTTCGACCTTTTCAAAAAACTTCAAAGCCGCGGCTTGCGTGGTGTAGAGCTTTACCGAGCCGCCTTCTTCCGCCGCATACCAGCCTTTGGGATAGCGGAATTGCATTTTGAAATAAGGGTTCTGATAAGACTGCCATTCCGTGATCGCCGGATATTTCGGCTTGGTATCACAGCCGGCCAGAAACAACACGCCAATCATGAGCATCATGCTGCTGGAGCTAATCATCTTGTTTAGCATAAATGAGCGCCCTCTCACTTGGATGAGTTAAACGTTTCCTTCCAACTCACAGCCACAACGTTTGTCAATCAGTTTAACTTCAGAGCATTGTCGTTGGCGAGGAATGCCAACCCATGCCGTTTTCGCTTTATTGTGGGCTGAACTTTGCCAAGTCCTCTTTGGCATTTTTATTTTTCGGATCCAGCTTGAGCACCGCCTTGTATTCCGCAATGGCTTCGTCGCGGCGGTTCATCAGAGCATAGGTCTGTGCGCGCCACAACCGGGTGTCGGGGTTGTCATTGCGATACCTGATGGATGCGTTCAATGCTTCCAAAGCTTGCGGATACTTTTTGTCAATCAAATGCGTAACGCCGATGCGGCCGTGCGCTTCGGCCAGCTCATTCTTGTACCTCACCACCGCGGTATCCGCCAGCTTGATGACGGTCTCGAATTCCCTGATCGTGGCTTGCGAAGAATCATCAATCGCGCCCAAGCAGCGCGCCAGATACAAATGTCCGGGCAGGTAATCGGGACGCAATTCAACGACCTTGCGCAACGCCACGCGCGCGGAATCGAAGCGGCCCAACGCCATCGCGCACAGGCCGTAGTTCACATAGGAAGGCGAATGGTTCGGCTCCCGTTTGAAGCGTTTCTCGAAAGCGGCGGTGGCAGGCTCCCACTTGCGCATGCGCATATACAAGGCGCCGAGATCGCTGTAGAGATCGTACTGCGAAGTGTCTTTGCGCACGACGTCTTCGAGAAGCGGCGCCGCGACTGAATCCTGCTTGACCGCGATGTAGGCTTTGCCGAGGCGTTCTTTGTCTGCGAGCGATAGCGTATCGATCTTGCCGAGTTGTTGATACGCGGCAATCGCCATATCGTACTGCTTCGTTTCATAGTTCGAATGCGCGATGATCTGCACGACTTTGGGCGAGTTCGGTTCTTTCATATGCACACGCTCGGCCGCGGCGAGCGCATCTTTGTATTGCCGGCTCAAATAGAGCGCTTCCGTGAAATATTTCCAGCCTTCTTCCTCGCCCGGGAAACGGCGCGTATACAACTGAAACGCGCGGCTCGCGTTGAGGTATTGCTTGCCCAAAAAGTAAAGCCGCGCCATCTTAAACAGCGGCTCGGCTTTGGTGGTATCCAGGGCAACAACGCGATTGTAAGCGCGCGCGGCTTCGGTATAGCGGCGCTCCCGTTCATACGTTTGGCCCAGCTTCTCGAACAGTTCCGCGTTCGTAGAATCGATTTTGGAATAGTTTTCGTATTGCAAAATCGCCATGCCCGGACTGCCCATTTTCATGTAAACCTCCCCTAAACCCTCATACGCAGCAGAATTCTTCGGGTCAGCCTCTTTCGCTTGTGAAAAAGAAATCATGGCCTGCTGGGTGGAATCCATCGCCATGTGCAATCGACCCTGTTGCACCAGCAAGGCGGAAGTATTGCCACCTTTGCAAGATTTCAAGCCGCTGCGCACACTGTTATAGGCCGCCTTGAAATCCTTTTTCGCCGCTTCCGCGCGCGAGGTCATGACATACCCAGCGGGATTCTTGCCGTCAATGTCACGCGCCTGCCGGCCCGCGAACAACGCCGAGTCCGGTTGCTCCGTGCGCAGAAACGCTTCGCCCAGCAGCAGCCAGGCTTCGAGATTTTTGGGATTCACCGATACGGCCTGGCGCAGTTCCACGATGGCTTCTTGCGGCTTGTCCTGACTCATCAGTTGTTGGGCTTTGGTGAGCTGTGGTTGCGCCCAGAGCGCGCCTGCCAACCACGTCATCAACCCGAGGAGTAGAAGTTTGAATTTCATCGCAGCGTCAGTTCTCTTTTATTTGAACGATTCGAATCGGCATGGTCGCCGGCACCAGCTTCGCGTCGAGCAACATTTTTTGTCCGGGAATACCGGCTACAAATGCCGTGAAGCCCAACGCGATGCCGGTGTAAGCTTCTAAACGATACATGTACAGCGAATAATGCCAGGGATAATAGCCTCGATGAATGTTGGCTTGGTGCAGCATCACAAACGGCCGGTGTGCCGCGGAATCAGCCGTTTCCAGGGAGAGCACACGAATGTTCGGAAGGGAATCTTGCAGAACCGCGGCAGACACGATACCGAGGGCTTGCGGATGTTCATTCACATATTGCATCACCTCGCGACTAGTTTCCGCAACGTGCGCCGGAATCGGATCCTCCGCGAGTTTTAGAAAATGCCGCGTTAATAACTCGTACGTGCCGGAGTTGCGTCCGGTCAGCACAACTTCGATTCGACCACTGGACCAGTTCGACTCGGGCACTTCATGCCACGAAGTCTTCACGCCGCTCACGATATCTTTCAAAGACGCGAGCGAAGCATTCTCCATGGGATTTTGCTTGTGCACCAAAACCGCCAACGCATCCTCGGCAATTTTGGTTTCTATGATGCCGATCTCTGCGGCCTTCGCGACTTGCCACTCTTCTTCGTTGAGTTGGCGGTCGATGCAGATCACGCGGACGGAGTCATTTACCATACTCACCACGGCCTCGCGGGTCGAGGTTGCGCGAATGCTTACTTGCGCGTCGGGGTAGAGGCGATGAAACTCTTCCGCCTGCCGTGTAAGCAGAGCTGCATACGGCTCTGAAACCAACGCCGACAGTTTGCCTTTTTTGAGGTTCTTTTCTTCCGGCAATTCACAACCGAGCAGAAGAGCAAAGAGAAAGGCGAGAATGATCAATGCCGGAGAAAAAAGCTGCCAACAAAAACCGCCGCAATTGCGACTTTGAGGTGGTGCAGACATTACGGCACGGGGATTCAGCCCGGCGTCTTTTTGGAGCTTAATCCTAAGCATCACGTTTGGGGGATCGTGAGGACTGTATTTTCGTCAACACAAACCGATACACGCCCATGAGCACCAATACTGCGCCGAAGGTGTAGCGCATCTGCGGAGGCACGGGGTCTTGCATGACGACCCCGGCCAACAGCAGCACGCCGAATCCAAAGGTGAAAACCGCAAGCGCGTACTTCAGAATTTTGAAAGCATCCGGTGCGGGCATGATCTATTTGGTATTCAGCTTGAATTTGAACGGCATGGCGACCCAGACGGAAACCGGGCTGCCACCTTGCACTGCAGGTGTGAACACCATTTGCTCGGCAGCTTCGATCGCAGGTTGATTGAAAATTTCTGCATCGCTCTTTTGGATTTCAACCTTGCGCACTTTGCCTTCTTTATCCACCCACACGCGCACGAACACTGTGCCTTCCATGCCGGCGCGACGCGCGAGCTCCGGATATTTCGGCGTTACCGATTTGACGACTTCCGGCGCTTTTTCGAAGGCCACAAAATCCGGCGGCGGACCGTCTTCTTCGATCTTAATATCCGACTCGATGACCGGCACGCCTCCGCCTCCGCCATCACCGGCTTCGACCACGGGGCCAACGTCGGCAGCCATTTCCGTTTGCGTGGCGATGGTTTGTTCGGGATTGATTTCCGCATCGGGCACCGGCACGGGAATACCAACGCTCGGCTTCACCGTGGGCGCGGCCACTGAAATCGCAGGCGCAGCGCTGGTATTGGTGATGGAAGGTGGCGGGCCAAGCTCGCTGTATTTCATGATGCGCACGGTGCGCATGGGAGGCGGCTCTTCACTAATCAAGCCAATTTTGCGCAACCAATCCGGCGCATAATAGGAAGCGATGCCCAGGAAATGCAGGGCTGCGGCGATGATGAGGCCTTTGGTCATGAAGCGCTGGTAAAACTGCTTCAGCTCCGGGGCCCCATACGGAAAGAATTGCGAAAGCACGATTTCCGACATGATCAACTCCTGAAATTATGCGGAGCCCGCTTTAAGAAGAATTTGCTTATCCGTGTCTAACATGGGCGCGATGCTGAATCGTGTGATGTTCGCAAGATTCAGCTCGTCCATGATATCCACCATCATTTTATACGTGCCGTCGCGATCCACCTTCACGAGCGTGATGAGGCGCGGATTCGCGGCGCTGCGCTCGAGCAATAACGGGCGCAGTTGCTCGAACTTGATAAGTTGCGGCGCCTCGCTGCCGAGGCTCCAGTAGATATCCCCTGCGGCGTTCACGCGCAAGGTGAGCAAATTCGATTCGGCCACTTCCACCGTCGTCTTCTCATCGGGCGGAAGCGTGATTTCCATCGTTTGCGGCTTGCTAAATACGGTCGTCAACATAAAAAAGGTCAACAAGAGAAACGCCACATCAACCATCGGGGTCATATCGACGCGCACGCCCAAACGGCGTTTCTTCTTATGTTTCTTTGCGGCCTTACCATGGGCGCGCGGTTGTCCACTTTCTACAGCAGCCATGATAAGCTCCTCTTAAGTTTTCTCAAGCTCAGTGACCAAATTGAAGCGATTGATTTTGACTTTCTGCAACGTCGTCATCACATCCTCGATGATGCCGTACGGCGCCGTCACGTCGGCGCTGATGACCGTGCGCAGCTTGGGGTTGGCAATGCGCGCTTGGATCAATAAATCCGTGAGCGCTTTGGACTCGACTTCGACGCTAGCGGCGAGCCGAGACTCTTCGCCGAACAGGCGCACGCGCAGTTGCTGTTGATCGACACCCAAAAAGATCCGGCCTTCTTTATTCACGGTAATGATCATCACGTCCGATTCCGGCAGTTTGAAGGCGGAATGCGAGCTGGGCAGGTCGATTTGCACGCTCTCTGGTGGTTTGAATTGCGTCGTCAACATAAAAAACGTGAGTAATAGGAACGCGACGTCCACCATCGGCGTCATGTCCATTTTTATGCCGACGCGCGGCTTCTTCTTCGCTGCCATAAGCTTTCACCTCACAATGCGAGATTAGTGACTGCGTCTTTTGCTGAGCGCCAGAGACTGCACGATGGAGTAGCTGGCTTCGTCGATCATGTAGGTGAAATTGTCGACTTTCGTCGTGAAGAAGTTGTAGGCCAAAATGCCGATGATGGCCGCAATCAAGCCGCCCGCGGTGTTGATGAGGGCTTCGGAAATACCCAAGGAAAGCTGCACGGGATCGGGCGCACCGGCGCGGGCCATGGCCGCAAAGGAACGAATCATGCCCATCACCGTACCCAACAGGCCGACCATCGTGGAGATCGAGGCGATGGTGGAGAGTGCGATCAAATTCTTTTCAAGCAACGGCACTTCCAACATCATGGCTTCTTCAATGGAGTGCTTCACGTCTTCCAACATCTCCTTTTGTTCCATCGCGGTGCCGGAAGCTTGCAAGGTTTTGTAGCGTTCCAAACCGGTGCGGATGACGTTCGCCATGGAGCCGCGTTGCTTGTCGCATTCCGCGATCGCGCCGTCCACGTCGCCGGCGTTGACGAGCTTCTGTACTTTTCCCAAGAAACTGGTCACCGCGCCTTTGCCTTGGGCCTTGCGCAAGGAGAAAATACGCTCGAACACGAACGCCGTCACCAAAATGGTGAGCATGATCAAAGAAATAACCAAATAGCCGCCGTCTTGAATAAACTTGGGCAGATTGAAATAGATGAGCGTCGCTGCGACGGCCGAGACGACGAGAAGCACGATAATGAATAAGGACTGCTTCATGGATTTCGATCCTTTCTTGGGGTTGGGTTAATTTCAGGAGCCGGCTTGAAAACTTTTGATCGCGTCATCTTTGGATTCTTCGGTATCGAACACGCTCGTGAGTTTGGTGATCACGAAAATGTTTTGCACACTCTTGCCCATGCCGCAGAGCTTCACTTTCCCGCCCGCATTCGTATACGAGGTGTAAACATGGACGAGTGCGCCGATTCCGGTACTGTTGATGTAATTGACATTACTCAGATCGATAACCAGCTTACGGTTGCCTTGCGCGAGCAAATCGGTAATCTTCGCTTTCAAGTCATCCGTTTCCTCGCCGCCAATAATCTTGCCTTTCGGCTCGACCACGGCAATTGCGAGATTGTCGAGAGTGGTGACCTTTACGGACATAGAGCAGCCTCCAAATGAAGGGGAAAAGCCTGTCAGGCACAAAAAAAATTTTCACCGATGAAATCTATTTTCCGGAATGCAATGCCGATGCCAATTGCCGTTCGTCCATTGCTTCCAGGCAGACCAAAGAGTTACATGAAAACTCTTCCTGGGGTTACAGCGTTCCGCTTTGCAAAATGCAAACAAGTTTCATTAAAATTGGTGTTACAACACGTTCAAGATCACGTTTCGAGTTAGAAGATACACCTCAATTGAAAATTGCACGGCAAAATTGCAGAATGCAAGACATGGGCGCCGCCGCGTTGCAAGCGCACGCAGTATTCACGCCTCTGCCTCTTGCTTTTGCCAGTTTTTTCGTTTATCTATCGGCTCATGAAAACCAAAACCTCCCTCCTGCTCGTTCTCGCGCTCGCTGCAATCGGCGCCCTTTGGTGGTTCACACCGCGCCCCATCCCTCCGGCGGCACAAATGTCGCGTCCGCCATACGACGTGCGCATTCTGCGCGACGAATGGGGCGTCCCTCACGTCTTCGGCAAAACGGATGCGGATGTGGCCTATGGCCTTGCGTATGCACATGCCGAAGATGATTTCGAAACTCTGCAAGGTGTATTGCTCGCCGCGCGCGGCAAGCTCGCCAGCGTGTATGGCAAAGACGCGGCGCCGAATGATTACATGGTGCATCTGCTGCGCATTTGGGATGTGGTTGAAGCGGGTTACTCGCAACTCTCTCCCGAAACGCGGGCATTGTGCGAAGCCTATGCTGCGGGCATGAATTACTACGCCGCGCTGCATCCCGAACATGCGCACCGCGAGTTGTATCCCGTAACCGGCAAAGATCTCGTAGCAGGATTCGTGCACAAAGTGCCGCTCTTCTTCGGCATTGACAAAACGCTGATCAAGCTGCTTGAGCCGGATACGCAACGCACGACATTGCCGCCGCCGGCAACCAGCGTCAAACGCTATTTCGATCTCACCAGCCAGCCCATTGGCTCGAACACGTTCAGCATCAGCCCGCGCCGTACTGCGGATCGCAGCACGTGGCTCGCGGTCAATTCCCATCAGCCGTGGGAAGGCCCGGTAGCGTGGTATGAAGTGCATCTGCACAGCGACGAGGGATGGAATATGGTTGGCGGTATCTTGCCCGGCGCGCCGATCGTGCTGCACGGCCACAACCGTGAGCTCGGTTGGGCGCATACCGTCAACACGCCGGACTTGGTGGACGTTTATGAATTGGAAATCAATCCGCAAAATCTCAAGCAATATCGCTTCGACGGCGAATGGCGCGATTTGGAAGTGCGCGAAGCTGCGATTGAGGTGAAGCTGCTCGGGCCGATCAAATGGACGTTCAAACGCGAAGTGATGTGGTCCGTGCACGGCCCGGTGATCGTTGGGCCGCGTGGAACCTTCGCGCTCAGGTTTGCGGGCTTCGGCGAAGTGCGGCACATTGAGCAATGGTATCGCATGAACAAAGCGCGCGATTTTGAAGAGTGGATGGCAGCCATGCGTCTCAATGCTTTGCCCATGTTTAATACCGGCTACGCGGACAGCGCGGGCAATATTTTCTATTTGTACAATGGCCGCATTCCGCTGCGCGCGAGCGGCTACGATTGGCAATACCTCGTGCCCGGCAATACCTCCGCAACTTTGTGGAAGGAGTATCTTCCTTTCGAACAATTGCCGCAGGCCAAGAATCCTGCTTCCGGCTTTGTGCAGAATTGCAATAGCTCGCCGTTTCAAACCACGCGCGGTCGCGAAAATCCTCGTGCAGAAGATTATGCCGCAGCTTTGGGAATTGAAACCTTCATGACCAATCGCGCTCTACGCGCATTGGAATTGTTCGGCAGCGATTCTGCGATCACCGCAGAGGAATTTTTTGTTTATAAGTATGACATGGCCTATTCCGAGCATTCACAGATCGCGCGCCTCGTGCAACAAGCCCTGACCGCCGCGCCCGCGCAAGATTCCTTGACGAATGCCGCACTCGCAGTTTTGCGCGCGTGGGATTTGCGCACAGATCCGGAGAACATGCAAGCTGCTCTCGCAATGCTGGCATTGCGAACTTTTGTTGACGATGACATGGCGACGATCACCACGACCATGTTGCTCGACAGCTTGCGGCAAGCCGCACACGTACTCGTGAAGAACCACGGGAGCCTGGAAGTCGAGTGGCAAAAAGTCAATCGCTTGCGCCGCGGAGAAGTCGATCTCGGCCTCGGCGGAGGGCCTGACATTTTGCACGCGGTTTACGGCAAGCCCGATGGCAAAGGCCATCTCGTCGGCCACACCGGCGACTCGTATGTGTTGTTGGTGAATTGGGACAAGGCTGGCAAAGTGCATTCGCAGAGCATTCACGTATATGGCAGCGCTACGGCAAATAAAAACTCAAAGCATTATGCCGATCAAGCTCCCCTCTTCGTCGAGCGCAAGTTGAAGCCGGTGTGGATGGAGGAAGCAGAAATTCGCGGCCATTTGGAAAGGGAGTATCGGCCGGGAGAGGAATTGCCAGAATAGAAACGTTCCGACAGGATGTTTCTATTCTCTTGTTCCTCTCAGCGCGTCCACGAAGGCTCTCGCACCCTCGCGCAATCTTCTTTGCTGCGTGTTGAAATCGACTTCATACAAACCGAATTTCATGTCATAACCCTCCGCCCATTCGAAGTTGTCCATGAGCGACCAATAGAAATATCCGCGCACGGCCACGCCGTCTTGCATCGCGCGGTGCAGCGCATAAAGGTAGCGCGAGATGAACAACGCGCGGCGATCATCCTTCGCGTCGGCGATGCCGTTCTCCGTAACATAGATCGGCACGTTGAGCTTTTGCATTTCTTGCAGTGCGCGATAAAAGCCTTCTGGGTAGATCGTATAAGGCATGTCGGTCATGATCGCGTCTTCGGGAAACGTGAACGTGAAAAATGCGCTCGTGCTCCACTCGAATTTTGCGTGCAAATGCGAATAGTAGTTCAGTCCGATAAAATCCAACGAACGCATTGCACGGCGGTCTTCGTGCCGCACATTCGCCAAGCCGGGCAGGCTGAAATCGAAATGGCCGGTGCGAAAGAACTTCAAAATGCTCGCATTGAAAAGCTCATCGAGCTGGCGTGCGACGGCCCAATCCAAAAGATGCCAGCGCCGCGAAGGCTCGAATTGCATGACGTTCTTCACGATTCCAATCTGCGCTTGTGCGCCGCCCGGCAACTGTTTGAGCCGCTCGTAAACTTGCACGTGTGCGATGAGCAAGTTCTGCAACACGATTGCGGTGCGCTGCGGATCTTTCTTGCCCGGCGGGAACGTGCCCGTGAAATAACCTTGCGACGCAACAACTTCCGGCTCGTTGATGGTGCACCAAATTTCGACTTGCTCATGAAACTCGCGAAAGAGCAATTCGCAAAAGCGCACGAACGCCGCAATGTTCTCTTCCTGCTCGAACGCGCCCTTCTCCTCGAACCAAAGCGGATGCGTGAAGTGATAAAACGTAACCACGGGCTTGATGCCGGCTTCAAGCAGCGCGTCGCAGACTTCGTGATAATGCTGCAGTGCGGTCGTGTCAATCTCGCCCTCGCGCGGCTCGATCTTGCTCCATTCCATCGAAAAGCGATACGCTTTCACGTCGAGCGCTTGCATGAGTCGAATGTCTTCGCGAAAGCGCGACCAATGCTCGCACGCTTTGCCCGCGACTTGCGCGTTTTTGATGCGCGGCCTTCCCTGCTCGTCGCGCGCCGTCTCCCACTTTGACCAGTTATTGTTGTTGCAATCGCCTTCGACTTGATGCGCCGCGGTTGCCACGCCCCATAGAAAATCATGTGGAAATTGCAAGTCGCCGGTCTCGATCTTATTCCAATCCCAATGCAATTCCGGATATTTCATATTCCAAAACAGCGTGAGCAGAAGAGGCACAAAGAGGAACAACAAGGCGAGTGTGAGCAGGATTTTTTTCATGGCGGGAAAATCGTGATTTCGCGAACGGGAATTTCATTCTATACTACGCAACACCAAAACGCCAAGCACTGCCATCACCACTTCCAATCCCAAATAAACGAGGAGCAACGGACTCGCGATGCCATCGGCGAGCAGACTCAATACACGCCCAAAGGCGAGGCCGACCATGAAACAGATCACCGAGATGACTGCAGCACGCGAAAACTGTGGCGAGTAAATGCCGATGCCCCAAAAGCTCGCCATGCCGAGATAGAGTCCCATGATTGCGCGAAACACGTGTTTGGAGTCAATGGTTGTGACGGGAATATCGACGACGAGCGGCAGAAACTTGGCAGGCATGAGGCCATAGGACAAACCGATCACCGCAAGCCCGAGCGCGGAAACGAGCAAATAGAGTTTTACCACGGCAAGCTCCTTACCTGCTTCACAACGTTGACGCCAAATACGCCGCGCCGAGCAACGCCGCGTGATCATCGCGAATCACATACAGCGGCGCTTTGCTCACGAGGCTCGCCAAACGGCCTTTGTTCAAATAAGAAGAAACGACAGTGCCGTCCATAAGCTTCGGCAAAATTTTCGGAGGCATGCCGCCGCCGAGATAAATTCCTCCCATCGCCCAAACGGTTAGAACCATATTTCCCGCTTGCGCGCCCAACACCGAAGCAAAAATATCCAAGGCCTGCGCGCAAATTTCGAACTCATAATTGAGCGCGGCATTGGAAATCACTGCGGCTTGATTGTCCTCGCGCATGCGCGCGGCAAGCTCCGCAGGCTCGTGCGAGCGTTTGGTGTCTTTCAAAAAATTGTAGATGTTGACCAAACCCGGTCCGGAAAGCACGCGCTCGTAGCTCACGCGTTTGTGTTTGTCGAGAAGATATTGCAGCAGCGCGATCTCGGTTTCGTTTGTCGGCGCGAAATCCGTGTGGCCACCCTCGGAGCCGATGGCTTCGTGTTGATGCGCGCCGCGAATGAGGAAGCCTTCGCCAAGCCCCGTGCCCGGCGCGAGCACGCCGTAGATTTTTTCTTTGCCGCTCAGCTCGCCGCGATGCAGCACCACCAAATCATCGTGGTGTAGAAACGGCAAGGCCGCAGTGGTGGCCACTAAATCATTCACTAAACGCACGGCGTTGATGCCAAGTGTTTGCGCGAGCCGCGCTTCATCCAATTCCCACGCCAAGTTCGCAGGTTTGGCTTTGCCCTCCACAATCGGCGCCGGAATGCCGATGCAAACTTTCGAGACCGCGGCCTTGTGCTTGCGCAAAAAAGTTTGCACCACCTCTTCCAAACCGGAAAAATCCGGGCTATGGAACGTTTCGGTGTGTTGCCGAACGAACGAGCCGTCTTGCAATTGATACAATGCCAATCGCGCTTTGGTGCCGCCAACATCGCCTGCAAGGATCATGGAATTTCCTTCTTAAAGTCCCACCTCCTCTTTGTCATTCTGGAAGGATCTTTCTTCGCACTTGGCGTTTTGCCCAGTGTCTAAAAAGATTCCTCCTGCATGACAACGACAAGAGGCTTATCTCAAGCTACTTCTAAAAACATATTGTCAATTAATCGCGTCTTGCCAATACGCACCGCGAGCGCAATCACGAATTGCCCGCGCAACTGCTCGAGCGGATGCAGGCGTTGGCGATCGACCGCGGAAATGTATTCAATCACCGGCGCAGTCACTTCGCGCGTGATCAACTCCGTCATCGCAGCGACAACTTTGTCGGCGTGCCGTTCGCCGGCATCGATCATCTTCTGCGCACGCTGAAGTGCGTGATACAACGCCGCGGCTTGCTTGCGCTCTTCGGGTTGAAGATAAACATTGCGCGAGCTCATCGCCAAGCCGTCGGGTTCGCGCATGGTCGGCCCGATCACGATCTCGATAGGCATGCGCAGATCGCGCACCATGCGTTCGAGCACGAGCGCTTGTTGCGCGTCCTTTTGTCCGAACGCTGCGAGATGCGGCTGCACAATGTTGAACAGAATTCCAACGACCGTGGTGACGCCGCGAAAATGGCCGGGACGAAACGGCCCGCATAAGTTGTCGGTCAACTCGCTGACTTCAATGTGCGTGCGAAAATTTTCAGGATAGATTTCTTCAGCGGAGGGATGAAACACAACATCACACGAAACTTGCGCACACAGTTCCATGTCGCGCCGCAAATCGCGCGGATAGCGCGCCAAATCTTCGTGCGGTGCGAACTGAATGGGATTGACGAAGATGCTCGTCACGAGCACGTCGCTACGCGGCCTGAGCAGGCGCATCAAACTCAAATGGCCTTCGTGCAAATAGCCCATGGTGGGCACAAGGCCGATGCTTTTGCCTTGCGCGCGCAACGCAAGACTGTGCGCCTGCATCGCGGCTACGGATTCAATGAGTGTGGGAAGCATTCACTTTTCTTCACGATTCTGCCCAAACTCATCCCCTAAATCCCCTTCTCTTTTTAAGAGAAGGGGACGTTCAGAGCTTCGAGCCGACTTTTTCTCTCCTTCTCTTCCTAAGAAAAGGGGCCGGGGGATGAGTTCTGCTCTTCATCTCGTCATTGCTGCGGAACCGTGAGCACCACTTCGATGCGGCGGTTTTGCGCGCGGCCGTCTTCGGTCTCGTTGCTGGCGATCGGCGAGCTTTCGCCGTAGCCCACGGCCTGCACGTTCTCCGGCGCGAGATTCATATTCGCCAGCAAGTATTGTTGAATGGCCGCGGCGCGTTCCGTGGAGATTCTTTGATTGGTGTTTTCATTGCCGAGGCCGTCGGTGTGGCCTTCGATGGAGATTTGCGCGTTCGGATAGATGCGAATCGCGCGCTGCAGCTTGGTGAGCAGAGAAAAATATTGCGGCTGAATCACCGCCTTGCCCGAGGGAAAAGTCAAAGCCGTCAAGCGAATGCGATACACGGCATCGCTCTCCTGCAGCACCTTTGCTTCCGCAGGCTCAAACATGGTCATCAATGCCTTTTGCCGTTCTTCGCGGCGCTGGCGTTCCTGCTGCAACTCTTGCTGCTTGCGTTTCTCTTTTTCAAGCTGCGACTCCAGCCCGACTTGCGCTTCGCGAATGTTATTCAGCTCGCGGCTCAACTCTTCCATGCGCGTGCTCATCTTGCTCACTTCCGCGGTTAAGTCGCGGCGCTCAGCGCGCAATGATTTGATCGCCTGCCGGATGTCATTCACCGGCTTTTCCGCGCCCTCGGCGAATTGCGGATTGAAATCAAGCTCTTTGGAAATGCTCGCAATCTGCTGTTGTTGATCAAGCAGCAGCTTTTCCCATTGCCGCTCGTCCAGCTTCACGCGCTGAATCTGTTCGGCAAGCTGCGTTGCATGTTTGATTTCATATTCCGCGGCCTCGGCCTTCTCTTTTGCGGTGCCCGCGGCATAACGATCAGAGTTCAAAATCTTTTCGGCCTCCGCCAACAACGCTTCGGCTTTGCCGAACGTGAGCGGCGCGAGACGATCGACTTTCACTTCGCGCGCTTTGATGATTTGATTGCGCACGGAACCGATGATGCTGCCTTTGATCGCTTGCAGCTCGGCCTCGCGATAGATGCGCTCGGCCTCTTCCCCTCTCTTCTTGGCGCCATTGCGGTCGCCGCTTTCAAACTTGCGTGCGGCATCGAGAAACGTGCGCTCCGCGGTCGCATAGCTCTCTTGCGCAAATTGCGGCGCGTCGCTATCGAGCGCGGCGTTGCGCGCTTTCAATGCGCCGTCCAATTCCACCTTGCCGACTTTCGCCGTGTTCATTGCGGCTTCCAAATCCGTGGAGACTTCGCGCAGCTTCGTGTTGATCTCGCTGAGTGAGCGGCCGCGCTTGAAATCATCTCGGGCTTCATTATACTTTTTGAACGCGCGCGCAAACACGTCCGGCGAAAGAATATCCGCTTGCGCCGTGCGCGCCTGGCCGACCTTCTCTTGCACCTTTCCAAAAATCTGTTGATACAACTGCTCGTCCTGCGCCTGGCCGCGAGTTTCGGATGCGCTTCCCGCTAGTAGCATTCCAAACGCGAACAACAATACCGCTGTTAGCCGTTGCATAACGTCTCCTCCCGTTGAGGTTAATACTTCTTCCTTGAACTACGAGCCGATTACTGGGCTGCAAGATAGCAAAAAATATATGGGATGGCAAGCGCTCTTGCGCATGAGGTGTACTTTTCAATGAATTCCTCCTTGTGCAGCAATACGGTGCGACCGCTTTTGGGCCTTTGTCGCGGCTCGTTCTTGAGTATCATCTGCGCTTGTTTACCGAGGGGGCAAATTCACCGAGCGGACTTAAAGCGCTGCGCAGATTTCAAAAAGCAAAAGCCGGCCTCCGAATCAAATCAATGCATCCATAGTTTCGAATACCTGAAGCTCGCACTTATGGAGTTTTCACAATCATCTGCGCTGGCGTCAAGCCATCCGCTTCGGCAATTCGCGCAACGCCGCTTCGAACCTCTGCAGAAAATCATCCACCACTTTTTCATCAATGATCAAAGGCGGCTCGAGGCGAATGATTTCGGGCGTGGCTAATATTGAAGCCACGAGCACGCCGTGTTCGAGGAACAATTCATACAACAGATCGCCGGCTTTGGCGCTCACGAACTCCATCCCCACGAAGAGGCCGAGGCCGCGCACGTCTTTGAGAAACTCGCCGTGCTGCGCTTGCATCTTTTTTAAGCCGTTGATCAAATACGCGCCCACTCGTTCCGCGCGCGCGGGCAAGTTTTCTTCTTCGATCACTTCGAGCGCCGCAAGCCCGGCCGCGCATGCGAGCGGATTGCCGCCGAAGGTGCTGGTGTGAATCGTGGGCCAATCATTCAGCGGCGCCCAAACTTTTTCCGTGCCGATAAACGCACCGAGCGGCAACACCCCGCCGCCGAGCGCTTTGGCGCTGCACAAAATATCGGGCACGACCTGCTCATGATCGCAGCCCCACATCTTGCCCGTGCGCCCGAGTCCGCATTGAATTTCATCGAGAATGAGCAGCACGTTTTTGCGATCACAAAGCTCGCGCACTTCTTTGAGAAAGCCTTTGGGCGGAATGCGAATACCGCCCTCGCCTTGAAAAGGTTCGAGCAGCACCGCCGCGGTTTTATCCGTGATCGCTGCAGCAATTGCCGCCGCATCGCCGAAGGGCACATGATGAAAACCGGGCACCAGTGGCGCGAACGGGTCGCGAAATTTTTTGCGATACGTCGCGCTGAGCGCGCCAAGCGTCTTGCCGTGATAGCCATTCTCCGCGCAGATGAAATCCGTCTTCTTCGCATAAAGCCGCGCGAGTTTGAGAGCGCCCTCGACTGCTTCGGTGCCGCTGTTGCAGAAGAATGAGTATTTCAAATCGCCCGGGGTAATTTGCGCAAGTTTCTTTGCGAGCCACCCGCCTTGCGGATGCAACAATTCTTTCGAACCGAGCGGCATACGGCCGAGCTGATCCATCACCGCCTGCACAATTTTTGGATGGCGATGCCCGGCCGCGAAGATGCCATAGCCGCCGAGAAAGTCGAGATACTCGCGGCCCTTCGTGTCCGTGATCGTGTAGCCCTGCGCGCGCCATTCCATCGCATGATACTTCGCGGACACGGTGCGCGTGCCGTACACGCGATTGAGATGCTGCGTCCAATTGTCGAGCAAGCCGTCGATGGCCGCGTCGGAGGAGTAATTGCTGTAATCCATATACGTGCTCATTCTTCTTTGCCTTCCGCTTCCTCTACATCTGCCAACACTTGCGTGATTGCCGGTCGCAACGTGAGCAGATCCTTTTTCACGGTATCATAAACACGACGGAGAACGACGCCGAAGTAATCGTGAGTGAGCTTGTCTCTCATGCCAGCGATTTCTTTCCGCGGGATTTGGGGGATAGCGATTCCGTAGCGCTTGCGGAATCTTCTTCGCCGCTTCTCCGACAATCATGAGAGCGCGCACCGTCGCGTAGTTGGTTTTCTCATCCAACATGAACGCATTGAAGTCCATGCCCTCACAAAAACGTTCGACTTTTTCCGCGGCCTCAACCATGTCCCGCAGATAGTCGGTGTGTACTCGTTTCGGTTTCATACCGGCAAAACTTCCCGCAAAATTTGCCTGCCAATGGCTGGTTTCAAGCCGCGTTTCTCCACCAAATCAACTTTGACGCCCAATAGATCGCTTAACTCTTGCTCTAGGCCGACAAACTCGAGCAATGTGATTTCAGGCTCGTCAAACTCAACGAGAATATCCAAATCGCTGCGCTTTTATTGCTCGCCGCGCACGAAAGAACCGAACACGCCCAGTGAACGCACGCCAAAGCGCTGGCGTAAATCAGGGAACTGTTGGCGCAAAGCCTTGAAGACTTGCTCCAAACTAGGACGCGGTTTTACGGTTTTAGGCATGGCATTTATCTCCTACACTTTGCAAGATAATGAAACGGCCTCTCTCGCGCAAGTAGCCGCCTCATCCCCACAACCGCAGCGCGCTCGTCAATATCGTTTCGAGATCGCCGTAGCGCGCTTTGTAATCTTCCTGGCTGCGGCGAATGATTTCCTCCGCCTCCTCACGATTGTAAACGTCCGTGATTTCGCATGTGCTCTGCCTCTCCCCCGGCGCTTGTTTGTAAGTAAGAAAGTAATGCCGCAAGCGGTCGATCACGTCGCGCGGACACTCGCTCACGTCGCGCCACTGGCCATACACTGCGTCGCCCTGCATCACCGCGATGATCTTGTCATCCGCTTCGTTCTTGTCGATCATGCGCAAGCCGCCAATGGGAATCGCGTGCAACAAAATGTCGCCGTGCGAAATTTGTTTCTCGGTGAGCACGCAAATGTCGATGGGGTCGCCGTCGCCGACGATGCCCGCGCGGCCCGTGCGCTGCATGCACAACTCCGCCACACGTTCCGCGCAATACGTTTGCGGAATCAAGCCATACAACGTGGGACAGTGATTCGAAAACTTCTGCGGGCGATCCACGCGCAAATGTCCCGTGGCTTTGTCGATTTCATACTTCACTGTGTCCGTCGGCACCATTTCGATGTACGCGGTCACCACGCGCGGCGCTTCCGGCCCGATCTGAATGCCGTGCCACGGATGCGATTTGTAGAGCACGCCCATGAGCTGCCAAATCGGATCCGCGTTCGCCGCTCGCGCCTTTTTCATAATCGTGCGCGCTTCTTGCATGTTCATCATTGGGGGAATTCCTTTCGAAGGTTGATCCTAAAACGTTGCTGTTTGAAATTCTCGTCGTTCGCTATCGCGCCACAAACCGTTCTGCAAGCATCCTGAGACTCATGTTCTCCGCGATGGCATCGTGGGGAATGAAATTGTTGATCCCGTGCGCCTAACGTAAATAACTAATGAACGTGCCCATCACGCGCGTCTTGCCCACGCCGGTGGCGAGCGCGAAGCAGAGAGAAGGAAAGTCGCGCTCGAAATCCGTCACGGTGGGAAACTCGCTGCGAATCGCCGCAAGCGCAGCCTCGCGCTCCATGCCTTTGTGCGGCGGAACGATCTCGGAGATGCGGTGCAGAATCTCCAGTGCGTGGCGTTGTGGTGGCCGGAGACTCAAGCGTCCTGCAATGGCGTTCACGTGTCGGTTCATGCGGTTTTCCTTATCATGCCGTTTTGTGGTCACGGTCTTTTCAGCTTTTTCGTCGCCCTCTCAAAATCGCTTTCATACGAGCGATCTTGAATCACCCGAAATTTCGAGTATTCCTCCTCAGCCAGCGCTTTGGCGACTTCATGAGAGACTTTGCCCGCGTTTTGCAGAATGTCGTATTCGTTGAACTTCAAAAAAGCGTCCAGCTTCTCCACCCAATCTTTCATCTTCATCGGAATCTGCCGCGCCGCTTGGTTTTCGGCGTAATCGAGAAACATGGTAACGACGCGCTCCAGCGCTTTAATTTCCTTTTCGTTCAGATAATTTTTGGCAACGCTCACGTCCGACTTCATGATTTTGCCGTGCGGCGCGTTTTTCCACGTTGTCAATCCCATGTGCGGTTTCGAAGCATCGGCGCGACTGGCGATGATTTCGGCTGCGGTTTGTTTGGTGATCGCCCAATGCAGCTTGTTTTGTACCGTCTTGAAAAAAGTTTGCGTGATTTCCGCGTCGCGATTGTAATCGATGCTGCACTGCTCGTAAATGTCGGTGATCTTCAGATAAAAGCGGCGCTCACTGGCGCGGATTTCGCGGATGCGCTCGAGCAGCTCGTCGAAGTAATCTTTGCCAAAACGCTTGCCCTGCTTCAATCGCTCATCATCCAACACAAAGCCTTTGATGATGAACTCGCGCAACACTTGCGTCGCCCAAATGCGAAACTGCGTGGCTTGGCGGCTGTTGACGCGATAGCCGACGGCGATTATCGCGTCGAGATGATAAAAATTAGTCAGGTAGCTTTTGCCGTCAGCGGCAGTACTCCGGATTTTCCGGATAACTGCATCTTGCCTCAGCTCCCCGCTCTCAAATATGCTTTGCAGATGTTCGCTAATAGTGCGCACATCCACATTGAACAATTCGGCCATGCGGCGCTGGCTCAGCCAAAACGTTTCCTCCTGAAAAAAAACTTCCACCTTCGCTGCGCCGTCCGGCGTGGTGTAAAGAATAATTTCGCCTTCGCGCGTTTCTTCAGGGCCTTTGCGCTCGCTTCTTTTTCGGCTCATAAAATTCTCGGGGTGCTTTAGGATCTCAAGAGTCAAATCAGTGCAAAAAAAGCAAAGATTTTTCCAACGGAAAGAAGAACCCACCTGCTCACGCTTCTTGCATCCGTTGTTTTTTTCTATCCATTGGAGGCTCTCTTTTTGGTTGCGGCTCGTCGCGTTAGGATCAAACGCCGTAGGCGTGCAATGTTTATAGCATGAAGCCGGCATGATGACGACCAACGCCGTAGGCGTGGCATGTGAATGCCTCGGGTTTGCTTGAAAGGGCATTCGTTAGCAACATGCCGCTCCTATTGGAGTTCATATTGCTTGGTGATGCTTTTCTATAAACATTTCACTCCTATCGGAGTTGAGCACGAAAGCGCTACAACCAAACGCACACATTTTATCCATTGCGTTTATTCCAACCCCAACTGCTGCTGCCCTGGCTTGCGCGGAGCTTTGGGCAAATTCTCCACCTGCAAGCTGTAATCGTCTTTGCCCCATTCGCAGCGCGACAGCACGGTTTTGGGAATTTTTTTCAAGGTGAGATTCGAATAGCGCTCCGGCTTGCTGCGAAAGGCCGTACACATGACCAGCAGCGTGCGGTGCGATCCGACTTCGTCGCTGAGCTGCTGGAGTTGATCGTGATTCAGATTCTATGTGGTCATAATCTGTCCCGTGCTCGCCGCTCGCGCCTTTTTCATAATCGTGCGCGCTTCTTGCATGTTCATCATTGGGGGAAATCCTTTCTGGGTTTAATCCTTTTCAATGTGCCGTTTTTCTTCTGTGGAATCTGCGAATGATTTTTCAAACGCCATACACCTTCAACACTTCATCCCCATAATGATTGATCACTTTCACCGCGATCTTGCCGGTCTCAGGCGGATCGAACGGCCGGCTCTTGGTGGAATAAAGCGCGGACCACGCGGCTTCATCGATCTCGGCGCGGAGGGCGCGTTTGAGTTTCTCGTAAGGCTCGTTCGCGCCGGTGAAATAGGCATGGCGCACGAAGAAGCTCTCTTCGTTGTAATTGGTGTCGATGAACCAGCAGGCGATGTCGTCGGTGGAACTGGAGCGAATCTGGCCGGTGGTGGGATCGTAAACATCCACGCCTTTGATGGCGACAACCAGCTTGCCGTCCTTCTGTTTTTTGATGTCAATATCCGGCTCGCCAAAAACCATGAAGAGATTGCCGGCACCGGTTTTTTTGAGCAGCTCGTCGCCCATCGCCAAATCCGGATTCATGCGCGCCAATATCACCGGCAGTTTGCCGTATTGCATCGTCGTTGCTTCGGCAGCGCGATCTTCTTTCCGCTTGGGCAATTCCGGCGTGAACTCTTGCGCGGTCTCGCTGGCATGCGCATCGAAAGCGAAGCCGCAAACCACCAGCAGATCGAAGCCGGCGCCGCGCACCGCTTCTTTGGCCGCCTCGCGCACCAACTCCGGGCCGACGGTGCCGTGCTCCGGACCGATGGAAATCGCCACGCGCTTGTTTTTGTCTTTCTCCGTATACTCGCCGGCGGCGTGCAGCCAGGTTCCGGCAAACGGTTCCAGCCGGTCGAATTTGAGACGCTCGTTTTTGCGGGTATTCTGCACGCCGGCTTTTTTGAGATTGTCGATGATCATGGTTTCAAACTGGCCGTTGCTCGGCTCTTTCTGCGCCTGAACTTCCGAGGCCGGGCGTTCTTCTTCGGTGGAAAGCACGCGATGCGGCGAGAGACTTTCGACGGTAAACGGCCCGCTGACGCGAATGCGCTTGTTGTCTTCATAAGGTTGATCGTAGAGCAGCTCGGTATCCGCGCGTTTGGCAATGGCCTCGTCGACCTCTTTCTGCCGTTCACGCCGCAAACGCCACCATTCTTCATGGCGTTGCTTGGCTTTTTCTGGCCAATCTTTTTCCGCCTCGCGCGGAATTTGCCATTCTTCCCACGATTGTTTCAGCAGTTTGTTCAGTTCTTTGCGGATAGGTTCGAGTTGCGCTTGCCATTTAGCGTGGATAACGTCGATCTCTTCGTTGTTGGCAATGGATTTGAGCGTGATGTGCGGCACGCGTTTGTAAACAAAGCCTTTTTTGAGGTCGTTCTCATTTTTGGCCAAAGATGCCGGCGGAACTTGGCCAGTGATTTCCGCCTCTTTCATGATGCCTTCGGCTGAATCCGCCAGGATGTAGTAGGGAAACTTGGCGGCCATCAAACGCGTGCGCGCCAATGCCAGGGCCACGCGGCTGGTGTCGATGGTGATCCAACGCCGGCCCCATTGCTCGGCAACATAAGCCGTGGTGCCGCTGCCGCAAGTTGGATCGAGCACGAGATCGCCAGGGTCGGTGGTCATGAGGAGGCAGCGTTGAACTGCAAGTTCTGTCGTTTGTACAACATATATAGGATTTGCAGCCCCTTTCATTGCTTCCCAAAAATTACTTAATGGTATCTTGGGGCTATCATCCCAATAAACGATTCCATATAGCCGATTCTCGGTTGCCCTAAATCGACCTGTTTTAGCAACTCGTTGCATACCATCTGGATACTTTTGGCTCCAATGTCGTCCGGGCGTAGGCTCAAACACGCGGCCTTGAAATTCAAAAGGTTGAGGGCTTGGTGGAGGATCTTGACTAACAACAGGATAATCATCTCGAACTAACTTCCAATTTTGTTTTAGTCGGGAAGTGATTTCTTTTTCATCCAAATTTAGCGATGACTCAACTCGTCCATCGGGCGACTCAATTTTTGAATACTTTCCCACATCGCCAGAAAAGATATTTTCAACATAAAGTGGCCTATACCGAAGAGAATCTCGATTCTTGCCATACCAAAGGATGTAGTCATTCACAGGTGCCAAAGCCGCGGCCTCTTGATATGCTTTCTTTTTGAAGCAAATAGTTACAACACAATTCTCACTTCCAAATATCTCATCCAGTAAAGACCGCACCAAATGCACATTCTCATCGCCAATCTGCACGAAGATACTGCCGCTTTCGGTGAGCAGCTCGCGTACAACCACCAGCCGGTCGCGCAAGTAGGCGAGGTAGGAGTGAATGCCGAGTTTCCAGGTATCACGAAAGGCGCGAATCTGTTCGGGCTGCCGGGTGAGGTCTTCGGCCTTGCCATCTTTCACGTCACGCTTGCGGGTGGAGACCTGCCAATTGGAGCCGAACTTGATGCCATAGGGCGGATCAATGTAGATCATCTGAACCTTGCCCTTCAGCCCTTCTTTCTCCGCCAGCGAAGTCATCACCAACAGCGAGTCGCCCAAGATCATGCGGTTCGACCAGTTCACGCCGTCTTTGTGTTGGTAGAAATCAATCAGGTCTTCGAATTTGATGCCGTTGAAATCGGAAAACAGCTCGGCCTGCGGCTCGCCACGTTTTTGCGCCTGCGCCCGCACTTCGTCAATAATCGCATGCGGATGAATTTTTTCCTGAATATAAATCGGCACCGCCGGCACCGCGAGCGGCTGCTGATCCTGCTCGTCCTTGCCATTCCACACCAGTTGTGGATCGAGCGAGGGATCGCGCGGATAGAGCACGGTCTTGGGCTTGCGCTCCTCCTCCGCCACAAACTCGCGCAGCTCTTCAGTGGGAATATTGGCGCGTTTGTCTTTGTGCTTGTGGCTGGTGACGGGGGTGGATTTTGCGTTTTTCTTGGGAGGCATGGCAGAGCTTCTCCGATTTTGATTTCTATCTTAATTCTGTATTGACGACGGTTGCAATCGTGTACAAAACCGTTCGAGCGATTTTAGCGTTCGGACGATAAAAACCCCGTGAGGGGTGGAATGTTTATAGCTCCCGATCTCCTTCTGCTTGCGCACTCCGTAGGAGTGACATGTTTGATTGTGCGCTTTCAACTATTCAAAAGAACATGCCACTCCTACGGAGTTTTGGCAGCGAGGACGGCGCGTTTCTATAAACATCGCACTCCTACGGAGTTTGCTATCGGAGCGGTTACACAATGATTTTTGCGGTTTAATGAAAACTCGGTGCTGTCAATGCGGCGCGAATCGCCTTCTTCGCCTCCCACGGATCCGCAATCTCCCAAAACGCCCAGCGTCCGAAACCGCCGTGGTTGTTGACCGCCGGCACCCAAAGCGTGGCCGCGGTCGCTACTTTGGCGGCTTTGTCTTTCTTCTTCTCGCCGGTGACTTCGATAATCAAATTCAACACGTCGCCTTGTGGATCGCGCAGGCGCACGATATAATCCGGCTGATAGTTGTGCTCCCCGCCGTCAAGCGTGTACGGAATGCTGAAACCCAATCCCTGATTTTTAACGTAGCAAATCACCTCTTCCATCTCTTCCAGTGTTTGTGCCATTTTCGCTTCCCAATTGCTGTCCAGCGTCACGTGTGAAACGTGACATTCGTTGGCGTCGGTGAGATATGTTGCGCGCGTGGTGTCGAAGTCAACGTAACGCGTGGAGCCGAGCGCATCATACGGCTGCAAGATGGGAAGCAGCGCGGTCTCGCCGGATTGCGAGCGGATGATGGCGCGATAAATGCGATCCGCCGCGTCGTGCGCGAAGGCGAGCAACAGCAAAAGCTGCGGAAATGTGTTGTCTTTGCAGATCACGCATTCTCGCAGCCAGCGATTGGCGATCTGCAAAACTTGCGGAAAGAGCCAGGCCTGCACTTCGGAGTCGAACTTGTGTTGCGGCGCGCGTTCGGTTTGCTGCTTGTTATCCTGCCGGAAATATTTTTCCAAAACCAATTTGGCGAGCAGAAAAGCCACTTCCTGCTCGCGGCGCTGCTTGAGATCGTCGAGCGTGTGAATGCTGGATTCGCCGACGATGGGCGCATTTTCAACGCGCGTCGGCAGATCAAGAGTAGAAAGTGAAAGTTTCGATTCTTCCGTGAACGTGGCGCTGAGTTTCTCGTTCGGCAGCTCGTAGCGATAGCCGAGCAGCCGCGGAAAAGTGATTTCACACGCGCTGCGTTCTTCAAGCGCGCGCACGCGCGTGGGCATGGGTCCGGGTTTCGGCTCGCTGGCCGAGCCGGAGCAGGGAATGAACGAGAAGGGCACGCCGTACACTTCGGCGTATTCCGGGCTGAACATGCCTTTATCGTTGGCAACGTAATTCATCCGCCGCAAGCCGCGTCCCACCACTTGCTCGCACAGCAGTTGCGTGCCAAATGCGCGCACGCCAAGAATGTGCGTTACGGTGTTGGCGTCCCAACCTTCGGTGAGCATCGAAACCGAAACCACGCATTTGATTTGTTCGCCAAGCTTGCCGGGCTTGCCAACGGTGTTCATCACTTCTCGCAGCAAATCTTCGTCGGTGAGATTGTCGGTATCGCGGCCGGGAAAACGCGCGCGATACTCCGCTTTGAATTCCTCAATCTCCAGCGCGGCGATTTTTTTGAACTCGTCGCTCATGGCCTCGCCGGATTCCAACTGCTCGCTATCGACTAAAATCGTGTTGGGCCGCGCGCTCCAGCGATCGCCCTCCACGTTGCTGAACAGCGGCAGCTTGCCTGGAACCGCTACGGTCGAACCGTCGGCCCGAGTCTTCTTCCATCCGGAAATATATTCAAAAACCAATTTGGAAACGTTGGTGTTGTTGCACACGACGATAAAAACCGGCGGAGTTAAAAAGTGATTGCCGTTTTGGTTGGCGCGTTCCCATTGGCGATAATACTTTTCATAATTGCTGTAGAGGCTCTGCAAGGCGCCTTCCAATTCAACGGGAAGTTTCGGCTCGCCGCGTACTTCTTCCGTGCCGCGTCCTTTTCTGGGCAACTCGCCGCGGATGCGATGCCACAAGTTGCGATAAGTTGGCAACTCGCCGGTCATCGAATCGTCCGCCACCGGCACGCGCGGCACTTTGACGATGCCGCATTCGATGGCGTCGATCAAAGAAAAATCCGAAACCACCCACGGAAAAAGTGTGCCTTCGGAATAACCGGAGCCGCGCAAGAAGAAGGGCGTGGCCGAAAGATCATAAACGGCTTTGACGCCGAGCTTGGCTTTCACCGCTTCCAAACCGGAAATCCAGATGCGCGCTTCTTCCTCGCGTTTCTCGGCTTCGCGGCGCTCGTCGCCAACCATCTTGATCTCTTCGCCGCCGGCGCGACGGCGATAGCAGTGATGCGCTTCATCGTTGATAACGATGATATTCTTTTTGTTGCCCAATTCACGGCAGACGCGGCGAACCATTTGATCCGGCGTTTCAGTGAAGGGGCTGGTCTCGCCCTGTTTGAGCAGGCTTTTGGTAAGCTTGCCGGCGGCAGTGTGCTCGCGTAATTTGAAGGCGTGAAAGTTGGTGATGAGAATTTTGGCTTTGCCCAATTCCGCCAGCAAATCCGGCGGCACGATGTCGAGCTGGCGATAATAATTCTGCGGATCATTCGGCAACAACACGCGCAGCCGGTCGCGAATGGTGATGCCGGGCGTGACAATCAGAAAAGTATCGGAGAATCGCGCATCCTGTGTGTTGGCCAGTTTGTTGAGCGCCTGCCACGCGATGAGCATGGCCATCACCACGGTTTTGCCGCTGCCGGTGGCCATTTTGAAGGCGAGGCGAAATAGCAAGGGATTGGCGTCTTCATTGGCGCGGCGCAGTTCATTTTCAATCCACGCGTCGCCGTATTTTCCCGCCACTTCGGTAATGTAAATGGCAGTTTCCAACGCTTCGATTTGGCAGAAGAACAACTTCCGCTCGCGCTCTGAACTTTTCCAGTATTCCAACAGCCAGCGAGTCGTTTTCGTGATGCCGACGTGACCGCCCTGCCGCCATCGCGCCACACGCTCGCGCACGTCATTGATGAAATCATTCGGTTTCATGCGCTCGGCAAGCCATTCCGTTTCGAACGTAAGCTGCCGGCCTTTTTTCTTGGGCTGCGCAATGGGGATGAAATACGTGCTGATGCGCCGGGCCGCGATGATCTCGTCGGTGATGCCTTCGTCGGTAAAGCGAAAATGCCGCGTTGGTTCTGAAAAGGGAGAATTGATGATCGGGTTTTCGATGACTCTGATTTTCATGTGTGGCGTCCGTCCGCCCATTTGGGGGAAATGGTTCAAATCAAGACGTCGAAATGGTAACTTAGAGTGGCGTGGCACAAGATAATCAAGAAGCTTGTCCAGCGCAATGAAAGTGTTTTATTAGCCGAGCAATTTTCAAATGAGATCAAAATACCTCCCCCTCTCCCACTCCGTAATCACGCTGATATACTTCTTCCATTCCGCGCGTTTGATCGCGGTGTAGACGTGGATGAAATCCGCGCCGAAGAGTTCGATGAGTTTGGGCGAGGCTTGCAGCGCTTCGATGGCGGCGAATAAATCGCGCGGCACCGTGCTCGGCAGTTCATAGGCATTGCCCGTCACTTCAGGTTTGGGCAACAGTTTTTCTTGCAGGCCGAGCCAACCAATGGCGAGCGCCGCGGCGATGACGTAATAGGGATTCGCATCCGCGCCGGGCGTGCGAATTTCCAAACGGCTCGCGTTGCCTTCGGCTTCGGGCACACGCAGCGAGACCGTGCGATTGTTCACGCCCCACGAGTCGTTGATCGGCGCATAACTGCCGGGCTTGAGGCGTTTGTAACTATTTACGTGCGGCGCGAAGAAGGCCATGGCGCTGTTCAAATAGTGTTGGCAGCCTGCGATGAAGTGCAGCAATGCTTGCGGCCATTGCTCCTCGTTCGCATTGCGCGCGAAAATATTTTTGCCCTCCTTCCACAAACTCACGTGCAGATGAAAACTCGAGCCCGCAATGTCGGCGAAAGGTTTGACCATGAACGTGGCGTGATAGCCGAGTTGCGCCGCGGTTTCTTTAATCATGTTGCGAAAGAGAAAAGTGTGATCGGCCATGAGCAACGCTTCTTCATAACGCAGATTGATTTCGAATTGGCCGGGCGCGTATTCCGTAAGCGTGGCTTCCACGGGAATGCCCATCAACTCCGCGTAGTGCTCGAAACGTTCGAGCGCTTTCTCGACGGCAACGAGACCGAGAATGCTATAAGCCTGCGTGCCCGTCGTGGTGGCCGTGGTTTTATCGGCGAGCATTAAATAAAACTCCAACTCCGAAGCGACTTTCGCCGTGAAGCCCGCGGCGGAGAGCTTTGCCAAAATCTTTTTGAGAATGGAGCGAGGATCCGCGAAGAACGGCGCACCGTTGCGCAAAACACCGTCAACGACGACTTGCGCGGTGTGCTCTTTCCACGGCACGAGCGTGAGCGTGCTCAAATCCGGCACGGCGAGATAATCGGGATCACCGTGTTCCCACAGCAAGCCGGTCTCGGGAATGGTTTCGCCTTCGATGTCCATGGCATAAATGGACTGCGCGAAGCCGATGCCTTTGTCGAGGCTTTTGAGGAAATAGTCCGCGGGAATGATTTTGCCGCGCGTCAAACCGTTTTGATCGGCAAACACGAGACGGACTTTTTTAATCTCGTGCTCTTGCAGAAAAGCATGTGCTCGTTCATGTGCTTCGTTCAAGGAGGCTCCTCGTTTTTTTATGCCACCCCTAACATTGTCATTCTGAAAGAATCTTTTTACGTGTTGAAGAGATTGCCCAGCGCTTAAAAAGATTCCTTCTGAATGACAGCGGAGGGAAGTCGTTTCTCAATATTCATTGCGACGCTTCACTTTTCGCTCTTTTGTGCTCCATCACCGCCTGCACGAAATCTTTAAACAACTGCAAAGAGAATTCATCCACCTCGTGCGTGCGCTCGGGATGCCATTGCACGCCGAGCACGTAATGCTCGGAGAGATTTTCATTCTGCACGGCCTCAATGACGCCGTCTTCAGCCCAAGCAATCACGCGCAAGCCTTTGCCTGGTTCGCGCACGGCTTGATGGTGCAGGCTATTCACTTGCGTTTGCACTTCGATTTGCGTTTGATTCAGCAATGTTGCCGGCGCAAGCCGTACCGCATGCGCAAACGGTTTGTTCGCATCTTCCTCGGGATCGTGATCGATATGTGAAGGCTGCTGGCTGGGCAAATCTTGAATGAGTTTGCCGCCGCGAAACACATTGAGCGATTGAAAGCCACGGCAAATGCCGAAGAGCGGCAAACGCTCCTCATGCGCGCGCTGCAAGAGCAGCCAATCAAATTGATCGCGCCTCTCGCTCACCGGGCCGAGTTTGGGATGCGGCGCTTCGCCGTACAATTTCGGATTGAGATCGCTATAGCAACCCGAGAGCACAAGGCCGTCCAACAACGGCCACACGTGCTCCAAATATTCCGTTGCAGCGATGAGCGGCAGAATGAGAGGTATGCCGCCGCCCGCAAAAATCGCGTCGGTATATTTGGGATTGAGACGATAAAAATTTTCGTGGGGAAGTTTTTGGGCTTGAATGCCGATGAGGGGTCGCAGCATGGGAGAGTGGAGTGTTGGATTTTGGGATTGATGGATTGTTGGAGTGATGGAAACCGGAGCCACACAAATCCACGAATCCAACAATCCAACAATCCAGTTAGACGATTTGCTTGAGTTCGACTTTCACCTGCTCGCCGACTTCGGCGACGGCGTAGTAGCCTTGTTTCGAAGGGCCGCAGTTGACGATTTTCGTTTTTTGCCATTCATCCAAACCGCGCGCCTCGTGAATGTGGCCGCTGACCACGAGCAAGGGATTCGTTTTCTCCATCCACGCGCGCACGGAAGTGCTGCCCACGTGTTTCTTGCTGTTGTTAAAATCGACGCGGGTATTGTGCGGCGGCGGATGCGTGACCATGATGAAACGCGAGCAATGTTGCACATGCTCATATGCCTGCGCGAGAAAGCGCTCAAGCTGCGTTTCGGGAAACTCGTACATATCGCCGCGCCACGGCGGCATCGCGGAAAGGCCGAAGAAGCCGATGTCATGAAACACTTGCCCGAAGGTGTGCAAGCTCACGCCGCGACGGAGCAACATCGCATCAATCTCCGCGCTGTCGCAGTTGCCCGCCACCGCGAAAACTTTCGGGCAATACAACAATGCGAGATCGAGCAAACTTTCCGCTTCCTGCGCCGGGCCGAAGTTGGTGAAATCACCGCCGATGATGAGCAAGTCCGGCTGCGGCTCGCGCATGAGAATGTGCTCGAACTTTTGCCGATTGCTGTGAATATCGGTAATGCAAAGCAGACGCATGACAAACCTCAACTGAATTGAATGATGATTGACCTAATCAAAAACGCGGCGAATATAAAGAGATTTGCCCGGTGTGTCAATCTCGAAATCGTGCGCAAACGAAAACTTTACACAAAAATTCCAGAAGAAAAAACTTCTCCTCCCGTGTGCGGGCTCGGCCGTACGCAATTGCAAATCGCCCACAGAAATAAAAAACCATTGACTTCTCCCAAAGTTGTATTATGCTTATTCTCACGTCTCCTCACCTTGTGGACAGCAGTAATTCCTCATTTCGGACGGCAAATCAAAAACCTTGCGCTCAGAACAAACTCTTGCGTGCTCACTTTTATCAAGGCTTGCTGGAATGCGTAAAACTATTCTGCTCTACGGCCTCGCGCTCGCGGTATTGACCGGATTGCTCAAGTTTATCGAGTACCGCTTTTTCGTGTACGATCTTTCTTTAGAGATTTATCTCGGCCTGGTGGCCCTGCTTTTCACCGTGCTTGGCGTTTGGGCGGGGCTGCGGCTCACACGCAAGAAGATCATCGTTGCCACGCCTCAATTTGAGCGCAACGAGGCGGAGCTGCAGCGCTTGGGCATCAGCAAACGTGAGTACGAAGTGCTGGAGTTGATCGCACAGGGGCTTTCCAATCAGGAAATTGCCGAGAGGCTCTTTGTGTCGCTGAGCACCGTGAAAACGCATTCTTCCAACCTATTCATGAAATTGGACGCGCGCCGGCGCACCGAGGCGATTCGCCGGGCCCAAGAACTCCGTTTGTTGCCCTAGACTTTCGGCTGAATGCCCTTCCGACGCTCGAATTCATACTTTCGGATGATGCGTTTGCAGCCGGTGATTGCTTATATTTCGCCATCGTTCGGACGCTTTGTGTTTTGTGAAAGCTTGCGGCTTAAAACCATTGCAATGCCGCTTGCCGGTGGCTGAAAACGCACCAATCCTGTGATTGCGAACGAGGCCTTCTCTCGCGCTGAAGCAGTATTGCTGCAGTGCAGCATTAAGCGCGAGCACGGAAGTTCTCTTTTTTTCGGCAGCCTGTCACGAGAGTCCGGTATTGAATCTCATTTTAAGGAGAATGTTATGCGAAAAATCGTTCTTACCTACGGTTTGCTGGCTGGCGTCATCGTCTCCGTTTTCATGCTGGTTTCACTGGCCCTCTGGCACAAGGATGCGGTCAATTTTGACAACAGTGAGTTGATCGGCTATGCCAGCATGGTGGTCGCGCTGTCCATGATTTTTTTCGGCATCAAAACCTACCGCGACAATCATCAAAACGGCGCGCTCAAGTTCGTCAAAGGGTTGCAAGTCGGGATGCTGATTACCCTGGTCGCTTCGCTGCTGTATGCCGGCACGTGGGAAATATATTTTCGAACCAATCCGGAGGTGCAGACTTCCTTCATGGACAAATACACTGAGCACTCCCTCAATAAAATGAAGGCGGAGGGCGCGTCGACTGCGGAGATCGAACAAAAGGCCAAGCAGATGGCCAGCATGGCGGAAATGTACAAGAACCCGCTGATTCGTTTCGGCATCACGATGCTCGAGATTCTGCCCGTGGGCATTGCCGTCACTTTGATCTGCGCCGCAGCCTTGAGAAGAAAAAGCCTGGAGAGTTCGGCGCAAGTCCACGCTGCTGCGCAACTCTAAAAATGCAGCACTAACGGAGATTCCTCATATTCTCAAGGCCACAATTTCAAATCAGGAGCACATTGTGCGGAAGATAATTCTTATCTTCGGTTTGCTCGCCGGCGTCGTCGTCTCCGCGTTCATGGTTGTCACCGTGCGCTTGTGCGAAAACGGCGTGATTACGTTTGACAATAGCGACTTCATCGGCTATGGCGGCATCGTCATCGCCCTGTCCATGATTTTTTTCGGCATCAAATCCTATCGCGACAATCATCGAAACGGCACGATCAAGTTTGGTCAGGGGCTGCAAGTCGGCATGCTCATCGCACTCGTTGCGTCGCTCATCTATGCAGCCGCGGGAGAGGCATATTATCAACTCAGTCCGGACGGCCAGGCTGCATTTATGGACAAGTATGCGAATCATCACATCAATAAGATGAAAGAGAATGGCGCTTCGTCTGCGGAGATTGAGCAAAAGGCTAAAGAAATCGCTGAACTGAAGGAGATGAATAAGAATCCCCTCGCCCGTTTCGTTATGGCCTTGGCAATCATTCTGCCGGTGGGCATTATTATCGCGGCAATTAGCGCGGCCGTTCTGCGCAAAAGAGAATTTCTTCCGGCATAGTGCGACACACAAAACGAAAGGCAAAGGTGATGAAGATTAAGCTCACCAGTGTAATGGTTGAAGACCAAGAAGAAGCTCTGAAATTCTACACGGAGGTTTTGGGCTTTGTTAAAAAGAACGACGTTCCAATGGGAGAAGTCAAATGGCTAACCGTGGTTTCTCCGGAAGGGCCAGACGATATTGAGCTACTGCTTGAGCCGATGGGGTTTCCGCCGGCAAAGACCTACCAAAAAGCCCTGTTTGAGGCAGGGATACCCGCAGCTTCATTCTTTGTTGATGACATAAAGAAAGAATATGAGAGAATGAAAAAGTTGCATGTGGCTTTTCGTTCGGCGCCCACCCAAATGGGACCAGTGGTCGTTGCGGTATTTGAGGACACCTGCGGCAACCTCCTCCAGCTCTGCCAGGTGTAGACATGAGTTGCATTCTTTGGAATTTGTGTTATATTCCACGTTAAAAAGCGCCGCATGAAAACGGCCCGTATGAGCGAAGCAGTCCTCACAAGTTAGAATTTCCATGCCCGACCTTATCATCTTCGGCCGGCAGCCGGTGAGCGAAGCATTGCTCGCCGGTTCGCCTTTACGAAAAATCTTTGTCGCACACGGCAGCAGCGGACCGAACGTCGCGGAATTGCTCAAAGCCGCGGAGGCGCGTCACATTCCTTTGCAAACTCGGCCACGCCAGGAATTGGATCGCATGTCCAAAACCGACAAGCATCAAGGCGTGGTGGCCGTGATGCCCGGCGTCGATTACGTAGATTGTGAAACGATCCTAGAAAAGGCGCGACGCGACGAACGCGGCCACAAGCCTGCCGTGATGCTGCTGGATAGTGTGGAAGATCCGCGCAATTTGGGCGCGATCCTGCGCGTGGCCGACGGCGCGGGCTTGCATGGCGTAGTGATTACAAAACGGCGCTGCGCGGAGGTGACTGCCGCGGCGATTAAGACTTCCGCGGGCGCCGCGTTTCACCTTCCGATTGCGCAAGTCACCAACCTTTCGGCAACGATTGAACTGCTCAAAAAGCAAGGGCTGTGGATTGTAGGATTGGAAGCCGAAGCGAAGGAAAGTATTTATGCGATGGATGCTGCCCTTCCGCTTGCAATCGTGATGGGCAGTGAAGGTCAAGGCTTGCACCGTCTCGTGCGTGAAAAGTGCGATTTTCTTTATCGCATTCCCATGGCCGGCAAACTCGAATCGTTAAACGTGGCCACGGCCGCTGCGGTCGTGTGCTTCGAAATGGTGCGACAGAGATTGAAGAGCGCGAAGTAAAAGAGGAAGGGCGTGTGGCCTCGAATCTCCACACGCGTGGCCCATTAGTGCGATTGCGCTTATGATCTATGAAGTTCCAAAGGCTTTCAGTTCCGCCCGGCGGGATATTCGAAGTTCAAAAAGCTGATTGCATTCATTAGTCCCCCACGCCGACCAGGCCGTTGATGAATTCCTGATAACGCGGCCCGATCTTCCCCGGCTTTAGTCTTCCCGTGGCAAAAAGATCTTTTAGAAAAGCGGCATAAGACACGCGCTCAATTTTCAAGCCCGATTCCAAGTAGGAATAGACCACGGCAGCGAGCGCGTGCGCGCCGCCATCTTTTTGTTGCAAATAATTTCGCACCGCCACGCCGGCATCAGAATACTGTCCGTTTTGTGAATCAATCAACTGCCGCCGTGCGGCCAGCCACAGCTCCGCGGCGATGACGAGATTCTTCCGGACATACTCATTGAAACTGTTCGATCCGCTGGTACTGGCAAACTTGCGCAGACATTCCTGCATGAAAGCGTCTGCCTGCAAAGCCGCAAACTCGCTTGCAAAAGTGGAATCGGCGAGGCGGTCACAGTATGGATACAGCATTTCGTGATAAAACCCTCTCAGCAACGGCTGTACCGGCGAACGTGCGTCCGTGTATCGGCTCTGGCTGGTGAGGCGCACTTCGTGCGGTTGCGCCAAGGCCAGCAGATAAACCGTGACCGTGTCGCGGCGGAAGTGATAATCCAGCAGAAACCGCTCAATATCACCCACCACGTCATAGGCCTGCAATTCCTGCCGCAATTGGGCGATCTTCCCGGTCAGCTCCGGTAGCATGCGGCTGCGCCAATACCCTTCGAAATGAGTGGACTGCAAATACTTCAGCACGACTTGCACATGCGGCTTGAGCTCCTGCCATTGCTGCCAATTGCGCGGCGAGCCGTAATCGGAAGCCATCAGTCCCGCTTGCATTCTGGCATCATCTTCCAGCGCCGCGCGCAACAACGACAAACTGTCCGCAATCGCGAGGTGCGATAACAACAAACTCAAACGCGGCCCAGGCGGCCAGTTCGGTCCAATAATGCGATCCACGGCCGCTAACGCGGTTTTGGATTCGGTGGGCAGGTTGGTTTGCCACTCGCGATAGAGTTGGGCATGGTATTGCTGATAAATCTCACGTCCGGTGAGAATACCGATGAGATTGCAGACTTCAAACTTCAACGAAGGTTTGACTTTCCAAACGGTACGAAACCCTCTCTGCGGAGTCCCTTCTTCCCGATTGCAACTCATAAGAACAAGTGTCGTCCCGAGCCAAACACTCAAAATCAAAAGCTTGTGGCAAGTCATTGCGGTGATCAAACGCCGTGGTCGCGAAGTAAAATTCATGATGAGATGGTGGAGTGTATCTGGTTCGTTACAAATCATAAACACGACGAACTTTCAATTGAAAATTGGCCCTGCGTTCAAACCAAGTTAATGCTTTTGGAGAAAAAAACAAGGCAGGCAAAAAAAATCCTCCCGCCCATGAGGAGCGAGAGGACTCTGAGGAGGAAGGAAAACGACAAAAGAAGATAAGGCCAGTAATCCCACGCAGAGCAAACCACCATAGCTGTCTTGCCCTACTTCTCTTGTTGTGTTCGAATATGTAACCCTGTGGAACTGGTAAATGTTCCAGGGGCGAAAAGAATTTTTTGAAAATTTTTTCCGAACTGAAAAACAGCCGCTTGGGTCGGGGGCAGGAAGGCTGGCTCTTCAAGAATTGGGCTTTCCAGGGTAGCCGGGTGAACCCTGGCAGCCCGAATCGTGCTTGGTAGCACTGTCTATAAGTTACTTTTGGCTGGGTAAAAGTCACATTTAAAATTGAAAGTTGCATTTTTTTATCGCGCAACCACCACATAACCGCTCCGCACATTATTGCCGCGATCTCGCAACGTATAGAGATAAACACCGGGCGGAACCGCATTGCCACCTTCGTCCTCACCATTCCAAGTGAAACGCTTGCCGTTGTGGCGATCGGTGAGATAAATCGAGACGCCGTTCACATCAAAAATGTGCAGGGTGGGGTTTTCCAGTGTCAGGCCGGTAAAATTAAACTCCACTTCGTCGTTGAAGCCGTCGTCATTCGGAGTAAAAGGATTGGGCCGCACCGTCAACTTCGTGGCAAGCGTTTCCGTGATTTGCACCGGCAATTGCACACGATTGTTGCTCTCATTCACCTCCTTGATCTTATCTTCCCCATCCACCATCATCTCGAGAAAGTGCGCGCCGCCGCTTTCAAAACGCACACTGGCTTCCGTTTCAAACGTCGCGCCCAAAGCGCCCGGCGTGATGGTCGTGTCCTTGAGAGTTTGGCCATCCGCACTGAAAGATACGAGATAGTTTTCACGCACAAAGCCTTCGCGCCGCACTATGCCTTTGACTTTCACGTCCTTCCCAAGTTGAAACTCTCCTTGCGACCGCAATTCCACGGCGAGCAAATCCGGCAGCGGCTCGGCAGTGGTAAAATGAAACGAACGCTGCGGCATCACGTTTGGTGGTGTGGCCAAATCGCGCGCTTGCACGATGACCTCCACACGCTGGCCCGCGGAAAAATCCGGGCTGGGTTTGTAGCTCACGCGATAAACTCTCGGGCTGCCGGAAAGTGCAACCGTCCGCCGCACGCCGTTCACAAACACATTCAACGCCGCGCTGTCCACGCCCGCTTGCTCGTCATGAATTTGAAACGAAATCGTCGTTGTTGTTGCCACCCCGCCGGCATTGTCGCTCGGGAAGAAATCCGTTATGGCCGGCGGAATCGTATCTGCCACCACGGTAAAACTGTAAGCTTGTGCCTCCATGCGATTCGGCGGCGCGGCCAAATCCTGCGCACGAACCAGCACGCTCACGTTCGCATGGTATGGCCAGGGCAAAGCCGGCTTGTATAAAAGTGTTGCCGCTCGGCCACGCACGGAGATTTCCGGCTGCACGACCTGCCCATCAACTTCGAGCCTCACGGTTTGTATATCAACGCCGCTTTGCTCATCGACCACGGTCGCCGAAATCGTCGCGGCATTTCCGACGTTGCGCGCATTCGGCGCCGGGTTCAGGCCGGTGACATACGGCGGCGTGCGATCCTGACTGATCACGAAATAATATGCAAACGAGGCGGCATTCGGCTGCGACGCGAGATCTTGCACGTGGCCGGCGACGCGAACGGTGTCGCGTGACAAAGCTTGCGCCGCCAAATCATAACGCACGGCAAAACCTTTCGAGGTGCGCTGCAAAACCGGTTGCACTGCGTTGCCGTTCACTTGCAACGCAAACGAGCTGCTATCGACGCCGGTCAAATCATCTTCAATAGTGAAACGAATCTCCGCAAGCGACGAGATCTTGCTTTCCTCGGGGCGCGGCGAAAAATCGCGCGCCACGGGCGCAAGCGAATCGCGCACGGTGGTGAAGGAATACTCCGCGCGTGGCATCACATTCGGCGGCGCGGCCAAATCTTGCGCCTCGACTTGCACATTGAAAGTGTGATTATCGCGCAAACGCGACGGCGGCACATAACGCACACGATATCCGTCTTCCACACGCTCATATTGCAGCGCGACTGCGTTGCCATTCACCGTCACTCTAATTGCAGCAGAATCCACCCCGGGGTCCACATCGCGAATCTCGAGTGCAATCTCCGATTCCAAACTCACGTTGCGGCTGTTGCGCGGCGGATTGTGCCCGGCAGTGAAGGGCGCGGTGCGATCGCGGCTCAGTATGTAGTAATAACTGTCTTTCTGCATTGAATTGGCCGGGCGCACCAAATCTGCAGCTTCGATTTCAACATAAACCGTATCGCCCGCGCGCAATAATGCCTCGGGATCGGGCGTGAATGCAACGCTATAGGCCGCGAGGTTGCCGCGCAGCACGCGCGCGACTGCTTCGCCGTTCAGCCGCAGCTTGATCGTCGCGCTATCCACGCCCGCCACGGCATCGCGCACGTCGAAAGTGATGGGCGTCTTCGGCGACACGTTGCTCGCATTGCGCGCCGGACTGTGCGCAGTGACAAAGGGCGGCTCCCGGTCTTGAATGATCGCAAAAGAAAAAACCGTGGTGTCCATATTCGGTACGCGCGCCAAATCTGCAGCGATCAAACGCACATTCACAACTTCGTTATACGAAAAACCCGCGCTCGGCTTGAAGTTTAGCAAAAAGTCCCGGCCTGCTCGCGTCAACCGCGGCGCTTCCTCCCTCCCATTTATAAACAAACGAACCGCCGCGCTGTCTACACCCGCGAGATCATCACGCAAGCGCGCACGAATCTCGGCGTCCAACGCCACGTTGGCGGCATTGCGGCTCGGCTGCAAATCGAGCACGACCGGCGCGAGCGAGTCGCGCACCGTGGTGAAAGAATATTTTTCAACCGGCATGGCATTCGGCGGCGTGGCCAAATCTTGCGCGTGAATTTCAACCTCAACGCGCTCGCCATCGCGGAAAGTGACCGGACCATATTCCAAACGAAAATCATTGCCCTCCCGTATGGTATTGGGCGCGACGAGCTGGGCATTCACAAACATGCGCAGCGCGCTGGAATCCACGCCGGCAATTTCGTCGCGCACTTTCGCAATGATGCTCGTTTGCAGCGGCACACCTCGCGCTTCCTTTGCCGGGTTTTGTGCAATTACAAACGGCGGTGCTTTATCCTGCGCAATGAAAATGGTGTATTCCAATGAGTCGCGGTTTCGCCGCGCAGCCAGGTCGGCAAATAGAAGTTTCACCGCGATGGTATCATTGAGCTGCGGGGTTGTTGCCGGCTTCGCGGCGAGCAGAAAATCCTTCCCTTCCCGCCGCAGCGTTGGAACAACCATGAGGCCGTTGATAAAAACGTGGACGGCAGCGCTGTCAACGCCGGTGAGATCGTCGCGCAAGCGCGCGGTGATTTCGAAATTCGTCGAGAGATTCGTCGTATTCGGGCCGGGCGCAAGCTCTGACACAACGGGCGGCAGCGAATCGCGCGTGGTGGTGAAGAAATAGGTGCGCGAAAGTAGATTGCGCTGCTGCGACAAATCCCTAGCCCCCACTGCGATGCGCACCGTTTCGGTTTCGCGAAACGGCTGAGGAGGTTTGTAATAAACGTGAAAGCCTTTGGGAATTCTGGTTAGGATCACAGGTACGAGACTGCCTCTCACGCCCATGACTATCGAAGTCGAATCAATTCCCGAGAGATTATCCACTACATCACAAGACACAGCGCTCAACAACGAGACGTTCTTCTGTCCCTCCGTTGGATTTTGATTAGTAAGGAACGGAGGATCGATGTCTTGAATCGTCCTAAACGAAAAACTGAGGCTGTCGCCATTCGGAGGAAGAGCCAGATCGTGCGCGAATACTTTGACGGCGATCAATTCATTTAGGTTGAATGGGCGCGCGGGCGAATATTCCACGACATACCCGGCGCCGCGCCGCGTCGTATCAGCCCGCACCAATGCCCCATTCACAAACATGCGGATGCTGTTTCGATCAACCCCCATGCCGGGCGCGGGATCCGAAACTTCCACAGAGATTTTGGTGTTGAGCGGAACGCTCGTCGCGCCGTTGGCGGGAAAAGGATTGGCCAGCAACGGGGGGATGGTGTCGAGCGGCGCCGCGGCGTTCACATGCACCGTTATGCTGTCGCTGCGCGTCAAGCCGCCGCCGGTTCCGGTGATGATGAAGCGATACTCGCCCGCGACGAGATTACGATTGGTTTGCAAATCAAACTGCGAGGCGCCATTGGGTGGAAGCGTTGCCGGAGAAAAAGTTCCGCTGACACCCGCGTTGGGCGGATAGTATGAAAGCTGCACCGCTTCGCTAAACCCGTTCAACGCCGTCATGTTCACTTGAAAGCTCGCAGTCTCGCCCGCGGTGATCGTCGTGTCGTCGGGTTGCGCCTTGATTGTGAAATTAGGAAGAGTAGCGGAGCAGGAAGGCAAGAAAATCGCGCGCGTGACGGAGTTACTGAGATTCGGTGAAGCGGAAACGTCAACGATCATATTTAGATCGATGTCTGCAAGCGGACATTGCGCCAAAACCTTCCACGAGGCCGTGCCGCTAAGACCAGCGTTCAAGCTCGAAGGCGCTAGTAACTTCGTCGCGAGCTCACCGCTCACCAAAGCTAATCCCACCGGCAATCGCAGTGTGGCTTGCACGGCATTCGCCGGCGTTCCGCTGTTATTATACACGAGCAAATTCACGTCAAAAGGATTCGGCGTAAGCTGGCCATTACTCGCCTGCAGATTGCGCGGCGCGGTCATGTGCAATGTGAGTTGCCCCGCTTGCGTGGTTACGTCACCTTTGCCATAATAGGTCGCGACTGTTCGGCTTTCGTTCGGTGTGAGATTTTTTTCATTCCAACGAAGGAGAACGGCGCTATCACCATAAGGCTGATTGTTCGGCACTACGTAATTCCACTGCACGCCGCGTAAATTTGTCCAATCTCCAATCACCATGCGGTCGGGCCGCACCGCATTAAAGCCGATGAGCGTGCCTTGCGCCACCAAGCCGGGCGCAACAAGATTGCCTTGAAATGCTTGAAAGAAATCCGGTATTGCGGGCGCATCAAATTGCTGCTCATTACGGCTATAACCGAAACTAGTGAGAACCGAGGCGGCATCATTGCCGTTAATGAACGTATCCAATTCGAGCAGTACACCGGCCTGGTGTGGATTTAAGCCGTCACGATTGATGAGTTGATATTCGATCAATATCCCACCTGTAGTGCGGCTGAATTTCTTCGGTGTGAGGCGTTGCTCAACTTCGATCGGGCCGGCGGCATACACACACACGATCGTGCTATCGCGTACAACCGGCGTACTCACAAGCGTGAGTACACGCGCGCCAGTGCGAAAAGGGTCGTTGCTGTAAACCAATCCATCCACGCTTACATTGACATGCGAGGAAACGGGATTGTCGGGAAATTCAAACAATAGTGGAAGATTATCCGCAGTGCCGATATTGAACAACCCCGTGTAATGAATCTCTCCATTACCCAAGGTATCGTTCGCGGTGCGCACTTGCACGGCGACGATGTCGTTTTGAATAAGTAAAGGCGGCGCAGAGCTGGGGCCGTATGAAATTTTATTGGAAGAGGAAAACTCGTTCGTTTGTGTGAACGCGGGAGAGTGCAGCAAAATTGCGGCGCAAAAGATCGCTAGGGTGAAGATGCGAAGATGAAACACCGGCTCCTCCTCGAGGTGATCCACTCAAAGCTGCGGCGTGTCGCCTAAAATTGCGGTTGCAATTTACACTGCGAGTCTCTGTGAGTCAAGCGGATTTCTGGGAGCCTGCTTGCTTCAAATTTTAAAGCCGCTTCCACGATGCGATGGTCGTCGTTCCCAATCTCGTGTGCGGGAAAAGGAATCCTTCCACCGGAAATAAAGGTTGCCAAAGTGATTCGGAAGTCTAAATTAGCATTTGGCAAAGTTTTGTCGTTGCGTCATCAACTTTTTCCATATTGGCGGAGTCTAAAAGACGGAAGATTTCTCACGACCGAAGCGGTCGCGCGCGTTCAGATAGACGAGGTGAGTTATGAATCGAGCGATTACGACGATATTCAAAGCGCTGGGCGTGCTTGCGCTCTCGGCGTTCATCTTTTTTCTTTTTATGCCGAAGGAGCGCGTCACCGACCAAGCAATGAATCTGGCTTTGGAGTTTTTAGGGAAAAAACTGCTTGCGATGGCGCCGAAAGAACACGAGAGTGAAATTGGCTACAAGTTCGAGGCCGTGCGCAAACAGGCGTTGCAGGGTGAAATCAATGACGAGCATTTGGAGGATTTTGCCACGTTCGTGCTCAATGCGGAAGCGGAAGGCCAGCCGCTCGAAATGGCGAGAATTGACAGCGCGTTGGTTGCATTGCACGCCAACGAGGCGGCCGTGCAAACCAACGAGGCGCGCCGAATGCGCGAAGAAAAAAAACTGGAGCATTTTGCCAAACGCATGCAAGAGTTCGAGCAGTTCGAGAAACGCTGGCAGACTTTCGTGCCGGATTCGGCGCTCGAAACCGCGGAGCTCATTCGGGTGCGGCCCTTTTACCGGGTTTCCAAAAATTTTGTGGTGCAAATCGACACCGCGGCTTTGGCGCAAGCCATTGCCATGCACTCCGTGCTAATGGTCGACAGCGTCGTCAATGCGATGTCCAAGCATTTGCCGCCCCCGCTTCCTCCCCACCTCCGCGCACTGAAGCGCAACCTGGAAGGCGACATGCGTGATCTGCGCATCGAATGGCATTCGGGTAAATTTGATTGGCAGTGGGCAGATAGCATGCGCGCCGCAGCTCTTGCGCGTAACCGAAAAGGCGGGGTGGTGGTCTCGCCGGAGTTGCCGGAAGTCCCGAAGGTCTCCGAAGTCCCCACGGTGCCCGAAGTGCCTGCAACCGAGGCGCCAAAGGCAACGCCTCGCAAGAATTAGCTCATCTTCGTGGCACGCCGAACCAAGCGGCATTCCAGAAGATTTTTTTCCCACCAAAGTAACACTGCCACGGAACTGCAAAGAGCTTTCGTGGCAGTGGCGTTTTTGCGAGCGGCGATTTGGAAGTCATTCACTCTGCGCTAACCAAGTCTAGTGCGCGATGCTGTGCGCTTCGCATTGCAGGCAATGCTTGTTTGGCGGCGCTCCGTTCACGATAATCGCGCGCATCGGCGCATTTGAGCAATTTGCGGAATTCGAAAATATCAACACAAAAGAGCGCGGCGCTGGCGAGCACACCCAGCCCCAGCAAAGTGCCCGGTATAAAAATTTCCAACAATAGGGCCGCCGCCACCAGCAACCGCACCTCGGTCGGACCAACCTGGCCGCTATCGATGCGATACTCTTCCGTGATTTTGTAGCCCAACGCTGCAATCAACATTCGCGCGCCATAGACCGCCATGAAAGCCACCGGAATGAATTTGAACTTTGGCAAATAGTAGGCGCTTCCGGCGACGATGAGACACAGCGAAGTCCAGTCCATCATCAAATCCAAAACAAAGCCGTACCATTTGCGCGGGCGCTTGCGAAAGTAGGCCAAACGGCCATCCAGCGAATCGCCGAACCAATTCACGGCCAGGCCTAAAATTCCTGCCAATAACCACCAGCGATCACTTCTTCCCAATATCATCGCCGCTGCGAGCATGGCGCTGCCGATCACACCGAGGCCGGTGAGCATATTCGAAGTGAGCCACCATGGCATGCGCGGACAAAGCCACGCAATTGTGCTGCGCTCGTGCAGCATCAACCAATTGCTGCGCTGGCGTTCTTGGGTCGCGATTTTTTTTAGTGCCGGGGCATGAGGCTGCATGTTCTTCTCCTTTAGCGAGAGGTTCGACTCGAGCTTTCGCAAGCGCCATGCCGGTGAAAACGAACAGTGCGAGCATGGTAATCTCCGGGTTTTGTTCATCAAAAAATGTGTTGCGGGGAAAGTGACAGCAGAATTGTGAAGCAGATGCGCAAGCGGTGTAAACGATTTGGCGCTTGACATCCGAAGGCTCGTTTTGTATCATGCAGCAATGCTGCGATAAAAATAAAGGCCAGCCCATGAAGCATTTGCTCACCCTCATCGTGCTCGGCGCGAGTCCGGCGCTCGCACAACACTATCTCGTTGCCGGCGGCGGCTTCAGCGTGATGCAATTCAACTCGCAAGGGCTCGATCGTTTTCAATCGTCATACAATGCCGTGAACGCCGCATCCGGCCAGAGCGTTTTTTTGGAAGGGTTCGACTTGGGTATCGGTTTGAGCGGCGAGTTGGGTCTGCGCCATTTCAGCAAATGGTCAAAGGCGATCACAATCGGATACCAAGAACACAAAGCTACGGACTTCGCGGCTTTTCTCGACGGCGCCTCAAGAAATCTGGATTTGACCCTCCGGCATTTTTATGTGCAACCCGCCTTGGGCTTTGCCGTGAAAAAAGTTTTTTTCGAAGGCTTTGCGGCGCTTTTTCTGAACCGCAAATTGAAACTCGATTCCCAGCTCAAAGGCGCAACGAGCGCCAATCCTCTCACTGGCACTTATCGCAGCGCAGTATCTGCCACGGCAGACCTGGGTTTGGCTTTTGGCATGCGCAGCGGTCCGATCATGCTTATCACAAAAGTTGCGTATCCAATCTACAAAGCGGGCAGCTCCGATCTTTTGAACGATCCGTCTCCCGCAAAGGTCGCCGATGGACTCAACGCGTTCCCACAGGAGTACAACAAATTTGTGGCGCGGCAGCCTTACCAGGGCGTCGCGAGTGATATTGACGGACTGAAGGTGGCGTTTACGCTCAATTATGCCTTCCGGATTTTTTCGCAGCGCAAACCGCGCGGCTGAAGTCTACATGTGGAATACCGCAATCAAAACGTTTCAAACCTGCAGCGACTCCCATATGCCAATTTCGCGTTTCAAAATCATCGGGTGCGTTTCTACCCTACTCACCCTCGTCGCAGTCGCAGCCTTTGCGCAAACTTCTGCGCTGCGAATCGCGCGGGAAAGCACACGAGCACGCCCGCTGGGAGCGCCGCAAAGCGACGATGCCGGTGCACTCTGGACCTGGCGCAGCAAAGCAGCCTTGCTGATATCAACTCGTCCGACGACAAACTCGATGGAAATTACCGGCACATTTCTCCAGCACCGTGTCAATGCGGCTGCCACTGCCGTCCTCGCATTGGAAAAGCTCGGCGAGGAAAATTTGCGCGACGACAAATCCGGCTTGGCGCTGCGCTGGTTTAATCGCGACGGCCAGCCGCTCGGCACACATTTCATTGCGTGGCACAATGATGATCCATTGCCGCAATTTATGATGAACCGCAGCGGTTCTCACGTGCTGTGCCTCGAACCTGGCGTGGCGCGCGCGACGTTCCTCGATCAAACCGGCCAAGCTCTCGCTCAAATCTCTCTCTTCGAAAACGCGGCTTATAGCAATGAGCGCCCGCTCTTTCTCGCAGCGAGTGAAAGGCATTTTTACGTATTGAGTCAACGCGCGCCTTCGACTGCGGAAACGGGGCATGCGCCCGTGTTATTCTGTTTTTCGTTGGAGGGTCAAGAACAATGGCATCGCGAGCTGGCCCCGGGAACTGCCGGAAATCTTGCGCTCTCAGCGAGCGGCAACTGGCTGATGGCGAGCCGCTATGAAGTCAATGCCGGCAGTGTCACGTCGGATATTGTCGCATTCGATGCGCAAGGTCGCGCGCTCGCCACGCTTTCTGGTTTGTTCCGCGCGGTGGTGTTCGCGCGCGATGAAACGCAAGCACTACTGTTGGATCGTCGCCAACTGCGTTGTGTGAGTATTCCGCAGGGCGAGGGGCTTTGGCAATTCGCGCTCAAGAGCAAAGCGGAAATGTTTGTTGCCGCGGCTGCCCCGCGCGATCTCCACTCCTATATTGTGCTCGCGGCGCAGAGCACTTTCAAACAGGGACGCTTTATTTTCGAACAAGCGCGCTTGTTGGGCATTGACGGCAACGGGCAGCAGCAGTTCGAGCTTGCCGTTGCGGAAGCTCTCGTGAATCCAGTTTTAGCTATTTCCGAAGACGGCCGCCGCCTCCAACTCGCGGGCGACGGTTTGTTCCAAAGCTACAAGTTGATCGTGCCCGCAGCCGCAAATCCAACGGAACAATAGCAGTCTTGCCATGCGCTCCGACAAGCGACAAAACCTCTTCGCGCACACCCGGCCATGTTGAGCACACCTTCGATCTCTTACCTCTTTCTGCTCGGCAGGCCCGCGGTCGGAAAATCCACGATCTCAAAAATCATTCTGCAATTGCTCGACCTGCCCGAGGCCAACTACTTTCCCATCGACAAAGCGCATCACATGCTTTGCAACCCCGGCGTACGAAGCCCGCACTTTTATTACACGGAAGAGGGCACTTTGATTTTTCGCAATCGCGTGGCGATGATGCGCGAGGCTCTGGAATGGCTCGCGCGCGCCGCGGAAGAACGGCGCCGCACCGTGTCGCATACGTTGCCTCTGCTGTTCGAATTTGCGCATTACGATTATGCTGAGGCGCTCGCAATTTTTGGAGAGGAAGTCAAACAACGCAGCGCGATTTTGGAAGTCGTCGCGCCGATCGAGGTCGCGCGTGAGCGCAATCTGCAACGCCCTGCGGTCGCGCAAGTGCCGGAAGAATGGCTGCAAATGGCCTTTGCCTCGGACACTGCTAACCTTGCCGCACTGGTTGCGCCGGGGAGGTTTATGCAACTGCACAACGAGCTTGCTCTCTCGCCACATGATTTGGAGCGACGCGTGCGCGCGGCATTGCGAGAGCTGAAATTGTTGCCCTGAACCACGCAAGACGTGAAGAATTGCAAGATAAAGCCTGCCGCAACGGCTCGAGCGGAAGAAGGCCGATTCGGCTCCACACTTGCGGAAGTTCTTCTGCTTGTTTAATTTCGTGTGTTAATTGCCGGAGAGCGCCATGAATTACACTATTGATGAACAACAAGAGTGGGAAAAAGAATTCGAAGCCGCGGCGCGACGCTCCTTCCGCGAGCGCATGCGCTATGCTTTCGTGCACACCTATAAACCGGTTTTAGATGACGCGCCGTATCGCGCGTTCGATACCATGGCACAGTATCGCCAATGGTGCAAAGAAAATTTGCCGGAGTTTTTGGGATATGGAGATTGAGAGCATTTTTTTCTCCGCAAACGTAATCTCATCGCACTCCCTGGAAATCCTGCCTGAAATTTCTTTCAAAGACCCAATGCAAAACGCAATGAGGAAGGAAAACACATGAAAAAATTTTCTGCTTTCGCTTGTGCCGTTCTGCTCGTGCAATTGAATTTCGCATTTGCGCAGAACCCAAGCACCGTTGCGCACTCGCCCTCCCCAGCCGAAATGGGCTTGCGCTCCGGCCCCATGCTCGGCTATTCCGAGTTGACGGAAGTCGCCCTCTGGGTGCAAACCACGCGGCCAGCGCAGGTGCAATTCCGCTATTGGATCGAAGGCCAGCCCTACACTTCGCAATTGAGCGCCGCGGTTGCAACCACGCGCGAAGACGATCACATCGCGCACCTCGTTCTCTCCTTTTTGAAAGCCGGACAACGCTACGGCTATGAATTATATCTCGACGGCAAGCTCGTGCCTCTCCCCTATCGGCTCGCGTTCCAAACCCAAGCGCATTGGCAATGGCGCACCGATCCGCCGGCGTTTGCGGTTGCCATCGGTTCGTGCGCGTATGTGAATGAGAAGGAGCACGATCGCCCCGGCGAACCTTATGGCGGCGAGTTTGAAATCTTCACCGCGCTCACGGCGAAGCAGCCCGATGTGATGCTCTGGTTGGGCGACAACATCTATTATCGTGAACCGGATTTTTATTCCACGGCGTTCATGCGGCATCGCAATGCGCACGGCCGCGCGTTGCCGGAATGGCAAGCCTTGCTCGCGGCCACACACCATTACGCCATTTGGGATGATCACGATTACGGCCCGAACGATTCGGATTGGACCTATCGCTTGAAGCGCGAGGCGTTGGAAATTTTCAAATCGTATTGGGCAAATCCTGCTTATGGCCTCGAAGGCGCGCCGGGTGTGTTCTTTCAATTCACGTGGGCCGACGTGGATTTCTTCATGCTTGACGATCGCTATTATCGCACGCCCGACGACGCGCCGGAGACCCCGGACAAAACCATGTTCGGCAAAACGCAATTGCATTGGTTGAAAGACGCGTTGTTCGCCAGCCATGCGCCCTTCAAGATCATTGCGAACGGCAGCCAAATGCTCAACCCCCAACCCGGCGGCGAAGGCTTCATCAAATTCAAACAAGAGTATGCCGATTTGTTGGGTTGGCTCAAAACCGCCAAGATCAACGGCGTGCTCTTTATCACCGGCGATGTGCACCGCACGGAACTGATGCGTTTGAACGATCCGAATTTTTATCCGCTCTATGACTACAGCAGCTCGCCGCTCACCAGCGGAACCTATAGCGCCGATCGCGTTCCCGCCAATCCCGCGCGCGTGGAGGGCACGCTCGTGGCCGGCAAAAGAAATTTCGGCATGCTCCGTTTCGAAGGCCCGCGCAAGGAGCGCAAGCTGACGATGGAATGCTATGATAAGCTCGGAAAATTGTTATGGCAACAGCAAGTGAAGTCCAGTGAATTGCAAGTGAAGTGAGGAAGTGCTCGGCAATTATCTCTAGCGCTGACCCTGTGCCCTTTCACGAAAGCTTCTTTTGTGTGGCGCTGCTCCACCGAGGTTTCATCTTTGCTTGTTTACCTGGCTTTTGTCTCTTCGGCCTGGGTGGCTTCAAAGCGATGGCATTCCGCACCCAACTGAAATTTTCAAGCAACTCGCGTTGCAAAGCCGCTTGCAATACTTCGTGGTCGCGCCCGCGGGCGCACGTGTTCATGAACGCCAACTTTTATGATGTCATTCAGCGAGCCTTCCCATGATGCTAGACGTTGACCACTGGCGCGAACGCATCGATGCCGTTGATGCGCAGATTCTATCCCTGCTCAATGAGCGCGCGCGCTACGTCCTCGAAATCGGCCGCATCAAACTTGCGGCGAATCTGCCCATCTACATGCCGGAACGGGAAAGGTGGATCTACGACAACGTCGAGCGCACCAATCAAGGCCCGCTCAGCAACGCCGCAGTGCGCCGTCTCTTCGAGCGCATCATCGATGAATCGCGCCGCTTGGAAAAAGAAGCGAATGAGGCGATGATCAGTGATCAGTGATCAGTGATCAGTGATCAGCACCTTCCACGTTACACGTCACACTTTACACGAACAAAGGAGTCCTCGTTTCATGGTCGTCGTCATGGATGAAACCGCCACCGAAGAACAAATTCAGAAAGTGATTGCAAAATTGGTCGAGATGAATTTCGATGTGCATCGCTCCACCGGCGTGAATCAAACCTTGCTCGGCGGAATTGGAGATCACAGAAACATTGACACGCGCAATTTCGAATTGCTCGACGGCGTGCACGAAGTATTGCGCGTCACCACGCCCTATAAACTCGCCAGCCGGGCTTTCCATCCTGAAAACACCGTCCTCAAAATTGGCGACGTTACTATCGGCGGCGCCGCGCTCGCCGTGATGGCCGGGCCGTGCTCGGTCGAAACGCAGGAACAGATGGAGATCATCGCCGCGGCCGTGAAGAAAGCCGGCGCCCAAATCTTGCGCGCGGGTGCGTTCAAGCCGCGCACTTCGCCGTATTCCTTTCAAGGCTTGGGCGAGCCGGCGCTGAAAATTCTGCAGACCGTTGCCCAACGCGAAGGCATGCTCACGGTTTCCGAGGTCATGGAAGTTGCACAACTTCCGCTGCTCCTCGAATACGTCGACATTTTGCAGGTGGGCGCGCGCAACATGCAGAACTTCAATTTGCTGCGCGAGCTGGGGAAATGCCGCAAGCCGGTGTTGCTCAAACGCGGGTTGGCCGCCACGATCGAAGAGCTGCTGATGGCCGCGGAGTACCTCATGGCAGGCGGCAACTATCAAGTGATCCTTTGCGAGCGCGGCATCCGCACCTTTGAAAACGCCACGCGCAACACACTCGACATCTCTGCAATTCCGGTCGTGCACAAATTGAGTCACTTGCCGATCATCGCAGACCCGAGCCACGGCACCGGCCGGCGCGACAAAGTTGCGCCCATGGCGCGCGCGGCCGTCGCGGCCGGCGCAGATGGCCTGATCATCGAAGTGCATCACGATCCGGACAATGCGCTCTCCGACGGCGCACAATCACTCTTCCCCGCACAATTTTCCGCTTTGATGGACGAGCTGCGCATGATTGCGCAAGTGATCGGGAGAAGATTGTGAGTCACGAGCGCTTTCAACGCATTGCCGTCGTCGGAATGGGTTTGCTCGGCGGTTCATTGGTGCAGAGCCTGCGTCGCGTTCTGCCGGAACGCGCCCTCATCGGCATCGACTATCCCGAAGTGCTCGAACGCGCGCGCACGTTTCTTGATGAAGCCCACGAGCCGGCGAACCTGGCGATTGCGTTGCGTGAGGTTGATCTAGTATTTCTGGCGACGCCCATCAGCATCATTTTGCAAACTCTTCCCGTCATTTCGAACATGGTTCCACGCGGCGCAGTAGTTACCGACGTGGGCAGTACGAAACGTGTCGTAACCGAACTGGCGCAAAAATGTTTTGGCGGAGAGCGCTACTTTGTTGGCGGCCATCCCATGGCGGGCCGCGAAAAAGGCGGGTGGGAAAACGCCACCGACCGTCTATTTGAAAACTCCGCGTATGTGCTCACGCCTGCGCCGAATTTTCCCGCGGCGCCATTGGCAGCGTTGCAAGATCTGCTGCACAAGCTCGGCGCGCACACGATGCTGCTCGAGGCGGAGGAGCACGATCGCATTGCGGCCGAGATCAGCCACATGCCGCTGTTACTGGCGCTGGCGCTGACGAATTTCCTCGCACGGCCGGGCGTTGCCAGCGCGCCGCGCGTCCACATGGCGGCCGGCGGCTTTCGCGACATGACGCGCGTTGCAGCCAGTCCCTTTCCCATTTGGAAAGATATTTTGCACACCAATCACGACAATGTGCAAAAGAGCCTACAAGAATTTATTCTTGCGTTGCAACAGCTCGCGCAGAATTTGGGTCGTGAAGAGTTGGAAGCAACGTTCCAACGCGCGCATGAATTGCGAAAAACTTTCTAGCGCTGGCTTCCGCTTGCCAACGAAAAGCAAGCTGGAAGCTTGCGCGACAAGCGTTTCCCATGACTACGACTAGCCCCATGCCTATTTCACACTGGCAATCCTCCGGCAAAATTTTCCACTACGACGGCTTTCAAATTTTCTACCAAGACGAAGGCCGCGGCGAAGCTTTGCTTTGCATTCACGGCTTTCCGACCGCCTCATGGGATTGGCATCTGCTCTGGCCCGATTTGACAAAGCGCTTTCGCGTGATCGCGCCGGACATGCTCGGCTTTGGCTTTTCGGATAAGCCGCGAGAGCACACGTACAGCATTCACGAGCAAGCCACGCTGCACGAACGATTGCTGCAAGCTTTGGGAATTTCCTCCGCCCACATTCTCGCGCACGATTATGGTGACACGGTGGCGCAAGAACTGTTGGCGCGGCACAATGAAAGAGCAGGAAAATTTCAAATCCAATCCCTCTGCTTTTTGAACGGCGGACTCTTTCCCGAAACGCACCGGGCGCGTGTGATTCAGAAGCTGCTACTGAGTCCGCTCGGGCCATCGTTGAGCCGCTTGCTCTCACAAAAAAGTTTTTCGAAAAGTTTTAGCGCCGTTTTTGGCCCGCATACCAAGCCAAGCGCCGCCGAGTTGGAAGAGTTTTGGTCTTTGATCAACTACAACGCCGGCAAGCGACTCTCGCACAAACTACTGCACTACATGCCGGAGCGCAAAGAACATCGCAGCCGTTGGGTCGGCGCCATGCAACAAACGCACGTGCCGTTGCGTCTCATCGACGGCACTGCCGATCCCATTTCCGGCGAACACATGGTCAAACGCTATGAAGAGTTGGTGCCGAATGCCAATGTGGTGAGACTGCAAGGCATTGGGCATTATCCGCAGATCGAGTCGCCGAGCCAGGTTTCGAACGCCGTTTTGGCGTTTGTGGTTTGAACACTTCGAGCAGAATCCATGCAAGCTTCCATCACCCAACTTCATCAATCTCCGCTCGTGCGCGTGCTCGACTTCAAGTGCCATTGCGAATGCGATGGTCGCCCCGCCACCGAACACACCACCAAACCGATGATCAGTTTCACGCGGCGCGGCAGCTTCGGCTATCGCTCCGGGCGGCGCAATTACGAAGTGAATAGCGGCGTCGTGCTGTTGGAGAAGGCCGGTTGTGAGTACACGATCTCGCACCATTGCAGCATCAAAGATGAGTGCACCCTCTTCGAGCTGGAAGGCGAGTTGCTGCGCGAAGCGCAAGAGCACGCCGAGCTTTGCGGGAAAACCTTCTTCTTTTTAGGCCACTCCCCTACTGCAATTTTGCCTGCCACCGCCAATCTCGAATATTTGCACGCCGCGCTGCTGCGCGCGGCGCAAAAACCGTTTGCAGGCTCGCGCTTGCGAATCGAGCAATTGCTCATCGCCTTGTTGCACGAGACGGCCGCGCACACGCAGCCGCAGCGCAACGCGGCTTCGGCAAATAAACTCGCGGATCACCAACGCGAAGCGCTGGATCTCGCGAAGCATTTTATTGTTTCAAACTTTCAGCGCGAGTTGTGTTTGTCGGAAATCGCACGGCATAGCCATGTCAGCGTCTTTCATTTCAGCAGACTCTTCAAGCAATTCACCGCACACAGCCCGTATCGGTTTTTACGCGAAGTCCGGTTGCAACACGCCGCGCTCTTGCTCACGCACACCTCCCTCCCGGTTACGCAAATCTGCTTTGATTGCGGCTTCAACAGCTTCGAGCATTTCATTTTGAGTTTCACCAAGCAGTTTGGCAAAAGCCCGTCGAAGTATCGCAAAAGACCGGTCAGGTCTTGAAGGCGCGACGCGTCGCAACAAAAAGCAAGATTCCATAAGTTTTTTCTTTCGCCACCTCCTACTTTTGCTCTAGCCAAAACCGAGTTGTTGCAGCACTCTTACTCAAACCTTCGGGAGAATCTCAATGCGAGTAAAAAACTCACTCTTTACTGCGCTCTTCTGCGGCTTCGCGGTGATGACGGCCGCCATTTCATCCGAACCGCTGGTGCGGCGTGAAGCACAACGCCAGCAATTGCGCACACTCACTCCGAACGAACGAATGCAATTGCTTGCTGAGCGCGAAAAAGTATGGCGCGCGTATTTCACGAATGATCGCCCACATCTCGAAGCCGTGCTTCCGCCGGAGACGATTGCCATCAATGCTGAGGAAGAACAATGGGTGAATCGCGAAGCGATTTTAAAGGGCGCGGAAGAGTTTGCCCAAAGCGGCGCGAAACTCGTGCGTTTGGAATTCCCGCGCACGGAAATGCAAGTCTACGGCGAAGTCGCGATTATCTACACGACGTATCTGTTCGAGCTGGAAAACGAGGGGCAGCGTTCAACTTTCAGCGGCCGCGGCACGGAAATCTTCGTGCACCGCAATGGCGTGTGGGTTAATTCCGGCTGGCATTTGGATTCGGGAAAGTGAGCCGTTCATTCTGAGGATATTTTTTGGAGAACGAAGCATGACGAACGAAACCAATCTCAAGCAAGCTGTGCCGTTTTTCAACGTGATGAATATCGAGAGCTCCATGCGCTATTACGTGGAAGGCCTCGGTTTCAAAATGACCAACCAATGGACTCCCGAAGGCAAGCTGCGCTGGTGCTGGCTCGAGCGCGATGGCGCTGCCATCATGCTGCAAGAATTTTGGAAAGAGGGACAGCATGCCAACGTGCCCACGGAAAAACTCGGCGTGGGTGTCTCCATTTGCTTCATCTGCGCAGATGCGCTTGCGCTTTATCGCGAGTTCCGAGCACGTGGCATTCCCGCTTCGAAGCCCTTCGTGGGAAACAACATGTGGGTCACGTCTCTCGACGATCCGGATGGCTATCGCCTCGAATTTGAGAGCTACACGGACGTCGCCGAAGGAACGGAGTTGGTAGAGAACGAGGGTTGAAAAAATTTTAGGAGGAGTTTCATGTTCAAATTCGCGATTCCCGTTCTCCACGTCAGCGACTCGAGCAAGGCTGAAGCGTTTTATTGTAACCTGTTGGGCTTTCGCCGCGAGTCTGCTCATCGCGCCGACGCGTCCAAAGCGGATCCTTGCTACATGAGCTTGGTGCGTGACGGCGTATGGCTGCATCTTTCTTCTTTTTCCGGCGACGGGGTTTCGGGCGGAGTTGTCTTTCTGCTCGTCGACGACGTGGATGCGCTGCACGCAGAGCTTGCTGCAAAGGGCGTTGCGATCGACACCGGGCCGATTGATCAAACGTGGGGCAATCGTGAGATGTACGTGAAAGATGCGGACGGCAACTGCATTCGTTTCATACATGAACTCCACGGCTGATCAGCCAATCAATTTGCACGCAGCCAATCAAAACTTCTACGCAATAGCGCGAAAGCATTCGGCGAGACTCGGAATCTTAGGGCTACTCAGTGGCGAGCCTTTCCGTCGAAATGCGTTGCAGTCACCGAGCGTTGCCGAAAAAGCTTTGGTAGGATGAATCGCCGGCAGAACGATTTAAAATAATTCTGCCGATGAATCATCCTGCCATAAACTCTCAAAATTTTGTTCTGCAATTTCGGGAGCAGCCATGAACATCTCCGCTTCAAGTTCTCGCGTCGCGTCGATTGACTTGATTCGCGGCGCGGTGATGATTTTGATGGCCATTGATCACGTGCGCGTGTTTTCCGGCGTGCCCGCGGGCGGGCCGAGCGCGGGCATTTTTTTCACGCGCTGGGTCACGCATTTTTGCGCACCCGCGTTTGTGTTTTTGGCGGGAACGAGCGCGTTCTTTTACGGTCGCAAGCACGAGGACCTTTCGCGCTTTTTGCTCACGCGCGGCGCGTGGCTGGTGTTGCTCGAACTCACGTTCTTTCGCATGGCGTGGACGTTCAATTTCAATTTTATGGAATACGAAATGGCGGGCGTGATTTGGTGCCTCGGCTGGTGCATGATTTTGCTGGCAGGCTTGGTGAAGCTGCCGCTCCGTATCGTTGGCGTGATCGGCGTCGTCATCATCGCGGGGCATAACTTGATGGATCCGTATATGCGCGAGATCATTCCTGCGTTGAGTGAGAGCAGCTTCGCCGGGTTGTGGAAAATTTTGTACGTGGGATTTTTCGCCGGGCCGATTCAGTTCGGTGAGAACGGCCCGAGTTTGATCGTGCTCTATTCGATCATTCCGTGGGTCGGCGTGATGGCCGCGGGCTATGCCTTCGGAAAAATTTTGACGCTCGAAGCGATGCAGCGCAATCGTATGTGCGTTGCGATTGGTCTCGGCGCGATTGCGTTGTTCATTGTGCTGCGCGGGTTCAATCTGTATGGTGATCCGCGACCGTGGAGTTTTGCGCCGCAAGGGCAGAGTGGCGCGCCACAAATGCCCGCGCTCTTCGCGTTACTGAACACGAGCAAGTATCCGGCTTCGTTCCTCTTTTTGTTGATGACGCTCGGGCCGTGCATTGCGATCATTCCGCTATTGGAAAGCGCGCGCGGCGTGGTGACACGGTGGATCACGGTCTTCGGTCGCGTGCCGTTTTTTTATTACCTACTCCACATTCCTTTGATTCATCTGCTCGCACTGCTCGTATCGCAAATTCGCTTGGGCGAAGTGAGTCCGTGGCTGTTCATGAATCATCCCATGGGCAATCCCCCGCCGCCCGAGGGTTATACATGGAGCCTCGCGACGCTTTATCTCATCTGGGCTGTGACGATTGTGTTGCTGTATTTTCCGTGCCGTTGGTTTGTGGAAGTGAAAGCGAGAAGAAAGGATTGGTGGGTGAGGTATTTGTGAGCGCTACACTCGCGGTCATTCCCGAACAGATGACTTCAACTCAAAATCTCATGAGTAATCGAAATTGCCTGCGTCTCGAGAATTTCATCCCAAAAAGCAGAGAGCGCGCGCTGGTGAATTTCCGCGGGCGTGAAGCCATAGGCTTGCACCGGCTCCGGCACGTTGCGCCGCGCCCAGCCCAGGACTTGCAATCGCTCCAACAAATTCTTATTCGAAAAATCTTCGGAGACGATGATAACGTCAATGTCACTGTCTTCGTGCGCGGTGTTCGTTGCATGGGAGCCATAGAGCAAAACCTGCTGCACGCGCACGCCGTGCTCCTCCTTCAATGCTTTGACGTATCGTTGGATAGGATCTCGAATCTCTGATGCGATTTGAGCCATTTGAGTGTGACCTCGGTTTCCTGCAAAAAATAATATAAAACCCGTCTTCAAAAGTCAAACCCATCTCTTCACGTTGATCGCTATAAATGAACAGTAGACACAGCCGGCCATGCGATACTTCAAGGCGAGATTCCATAAACAAAAAAGTTTTGAAAAATACCGCATTTCTTCGTATCGTTACGCACAACGGATTTTGAAAGTATGCCTGTCATCCTGAGACACAAAGGTTTTCGCTTTTTTTTTTGGGCAAACGAAGGTAACCCGCGCGAGCCTTTGCACATTCACGTTCGCAAGGGCGGAGCGATTGCCAAATTTTGGCTACTGCCGGAAGTGCGTGTTGCCGAATCCTATGACTTGTCGCCGGCAGAGCTGCGAGAATTGGCTCAGGTTGTTAAAGACCATAAAGGACTACGCAAGTTTTCAGGCAAGCTGAAAACTTGGCCCTTCGGGCAGCACAAAAATTTTCCAGCCGATGAAAGAACCCAACTGATGAAGCATGCTTATCAGTTGGGTTCTTCTATCAGTTGGAGAAAAGTTAGAATTTTTTTCTAAGCTTGAAAAGCTTATCGTCTAATTGCGAGAAAATGGCATGAATTCTTTCCCGAATAAAGCGCTGGCGCGCAAGATCACTCTTGATTCCGACGCTATGTGGATCGAGCTTGCCGACGGCAGAAAACTCGGCGTGCCGCTGGCTTATTTCCCACGCTTGCTGAATGCCACGCCCGAGCAGCGCGCAGCCTGCGAAATCAGCGGCGGCGGAACGGGTTTGCACTGGGATGAAATCGACGAGGACATCAACGTGGAATATTTGTTAATGGGTGTGACTGACCGAACGCGCCCGCAAAGAGAAGCGCAATTTTCCGAGGCTGCCTAGGCAAATTGAAGCTAAACTGCGGCAGCCGCCAAAAACCAACCGAACCGGAGCGCCATAAATGCAAATTCAACTCTCGGGCAAGGCCGAAGAAATCGTGAAAGAGAAATTAGCTTTGGGAAGCTATGTCGACACCGCACAATTCGTGTCTGAAATCATTCTGCGTGTGGATGAAGAGGACAAGCGCAAGCTGGCAAAACTGCCACAAGCAATACAAGTTGGCCTCGACCAATTGAATCGCGGAGAGGGCGTGCCTTTGGACCTAGACAAAATCAACGCGGCTATTGATAAGGAGCTCGGCAATGCCAGGCAATGAGGCAAGTCATCATCTCCCCCGAGGCCGAAAGTGATTTGAAAGAAATTGGCATTTTTACCGAAAACAATTGGGGGGTAAAAACAACGCAAAAAGTATCTCATCAAACGAATGCACTTTCTGGCTGCACACCTTACACTCGCAAAAAGACGCTACGACCTACCCGACTCTCCCTATAGCTTCCACGAAGGCGAGCATGTTATATTTTTCCGTGAAGTTCCTCAAGGCATAGAAATCATCAGAGTTTTGCACGCGTCCATGGATTTTCCACGGCATTTGTAATCCCGCACAAGGGCAGCTTGTATTTTCCGTGAAGTATAACCATTCAAAGGAGAATGTGATGAAAGCTTTGCTCGCGTCATTTGTTTTGATCTTCGCACTTACCGCAACGGCTCACGCCCAAACCACGCCGTTCCTTACCGACGATGAAATCCGCATGCTGCAAAATGAAATCTCCGGCGACCGTGCGTTCGAGCACATTCGCTGGCTTACGCATTGGCATCGCGACTCCGGCATGGAGGGTTATTTCAAAGCCGCGGAATATGTCATGCAAGCTGCGAAAGACGCGGGTTTGGAAGACGTGAAGTTCGTCGAGCAAGTTTTGGACGGCCACAACTACACCGCCAAGTCTGCGGAGTTGTGGATGATCGAGCCGGTGGCAGTGAAGCTCGCGGACATCGGCGAGCATTCGATATATCTCGCCGACGGCAGCCACGATGCGGATGTAACAGCGGAGTTGATTTGGATCGGCGATGCTTCGAAAGATGCGTTGGATTCGCTCGACGTGAAAGGCAAAATCGTGCTCACGGACGCAAGCCCCGGCCGCGCCGCGCAGAATGCGGTGTGGGACAAAGGTGCGGTCGGCATCATCGCCTATCCCATTTCCGAAAACAAAACGCTCATGGATTATCCCGATCAAATCGCGTGGGCGCGCATTCCCATTGAGCCGCCGAAAGAAAAGCAGGGCACGTTTGCCTTCACGCTTTCGCCGCGCAAAGGCGAAACGCTGCGCAAAATTCTCACGACGCAGAGCGAGCAAGATTTCTTCGCGACCGGCAAACGCACCAAAGGCGGTCGCGTCGTCGTGAAAGCGAAGGTCGATACTGAAATTGGGCCGAAGCCGGGGCGCACCGGTTTTGTGGAAGGCTGGATTCGCGGCACGAAGTATCATGATCAACAAATCGTCATCACCGCGCACTTGCAGGAAGAGAAAGGCTCGGCAAACGACGACGGCAGCGGCTGCGGCAACATTCTCGAACTCGCGCGCGCGTTCAACAAACTCATTGCCGAAGGCAAGATGAAACGCCCGTTGCGCGACATTCGCTTTTGGTGGACCGACGAAATTTATTCCGAGTATCGCTACTTCAGAGATTTTCCGAACGAGCCAAAGAAGATGCTCGCGAATCTTCATCAAGACATGTCGGGCGCGAAGCAGTCGATGGGCAATCGCGTGCAGCATCTCATCTTTGCTCCGCATTCGCGCACTTCGTATCTCGACGCGATGTTCGAGAGTATCGGCACGTTTCTCATTCACACCAACAATGCGTATCTCGCCGCGGGCAGGCAAGGCGGATTGCCGCATCCCTTCTCACGGCCGCTCTATGCCAGCATGGGCACGCGGGACAATTACAACGCCGCGTTCGTGCCGTATTTCGATTCTTCGGATCACATGTGTTTCGTGGAAGGCGCGATTGGCGTGCCCGCTGTTGCGCTCATCAATTGGCCGGATGATTTCATTCACTCTTCAGATGATGATCTCGACAACATCGATCCCACGCAATTGCGGCGGAATAATTTTTTGATCGCTGCGATGGCCTATGTGCTCATGCACGCCGAAGACGATAAAGTCCCGCTCTTCGCAACCGAAACCTTCGCGCAAGGCAATCGCCGCTTGGCGAAAGATTTCACGGTAGCGATGCAGCTTCTGAAGCCGGCAACGAACGGCAATACGAATGAAGCGTGGAAAGATGCAAATCTTTTGATTGAGCAAGGCATTTTGCGGGAGCGCCGCTCTGTGCAATCCGCCCGCGTGTTTGCCAAGGATAATCGCAACGCACAGCAATGGCTCGAGGCTTTTACCGCCAAGTTGGTGGAAAAAGAAAAAGCCTTGCGCGCGGATTTGAATTCATACTATGCGCTGCAATATGGCAGCGCGCCGCAAGCCCTCAAACTCTCGCCCGAAGAATTGGCCGCGAGCAAAAAAGTGCCCGTGAATGCCGCGCCGCTCGATGCGTATTTCGCCAAACGCCGCGACGTGAAATTCTCCGGCAAGCTGCACGGCTTGATGCGCGACGAAGTGTATTACTTCGTCGACGGCAAGCGCAGCTACTACGACATCTACAAAGCCGTGCGCGCGGAGGCGCTGGTTGCAGGCTCGTGGTATTATGGCGAAGTGAAATTGGAAGACGTGGTGGGGTTGCTCGATGCGGCAGTCGCAGCGGGCGCGCTCAAATTGGAGTGAGGGATTGGTGGAGTTTTGGAGTGATGGCGCTTTGAGAAAGAAAATGAGCAGTACTCGAATGAGCCTTTATCTGATCTGCTCCAACAACTCAAAAAATTTTTCGCGGGAGATTCCGGCGGAATTGAGATTGGTTTTGATATGTGTGACCGCCACCTCGCGTGGACTGGTTTTAATGACGATTGGCCGTTTGATGCCCGCTTTTGTCATCATGATGTGATCGCCGCGTTGGCGTGCGATCTGAAAACCTTCAAGCTCGAAAACTCTGATGAGCTTTTCATAGTGAATCGGCGCCAGTTTAGGCATATGCCGCCTCGGGCTCGCGTTGTAGCGTCGTCCTCATGCTTTTGATCGGCTTGCGATAAAGCCAGTGCTCGCCGATTTTTCTATAACCCGATTCTTCGAGCACTTCATCAAGTGTGCCTAAGCTTTCGCAGCCTTCAAAAAAGAGTTCCAGAGCCTCTTGCATACTTTTTTCCGCTTCGTCTAAAGTATCGCCGAAGCTTGAAACTTGAAGCTCTGGACATAAAGCAACGATGACGCCGTCTTCCTCAAAGTAGTCAATGTGTAATTCTATTTTCATGACGAATCTCCGTTATGATTTTAAAGTTCGTTGTCGAATATAGGACAAATTCACAACTTTGCAAGCGCTGTTTCCACCCAAAATCATTGATTGACAAGGAGCCAGCATGGCCCGCCTGAAAACTCTCGAACGCGATGAAGTTGCGCCCGAGGTACAAGAGATTTACGACAAGTACCTCAAAGAGCGCGGCAATGTGCCGAACGCCTTCAAAACCTGGGCGCAGATTCCGAGCTATCTCACCACGCTTGTCGCACACTATCGCGCGGTGATGTTCACGGGCAATTTGCCCTTCAAGCTCAAAGAGCTGCTGGTCGTCAAAGTCTCGCTCACGAACAACAGCAATTATTGACTGGCCGCGCATACTGCTTTGTCAAAGCAGATCGGTTATTCGGAAGAAGAGTTGCAGGCGCTGCGTGAATATGAAACTTCCGCGCACTTCACGCCTGCCGCGCGCGCTGCGCTCAAGCTCGCCGAAAAGATGACGCGCGACATGAACAGCGTAAGCGATGAAGACTTCGAAGAGTTGCGCAAGCATTATAGCGAGAGCGACATCATCGAACTGGCGAGCACGATTGGCATGTTCAACTACTTCAATCGTTTCACCGCCGCGCTGCGCATCGACCTCTCCGGCAGCAACGCGCCGTACGGCTCGTTCGTGTTTTAGGCTTGGATTGATGGAGTGGTGGATTGTTGGATTGATGCGTGGGCCCCATCGATCCAACAATCCAGAAATCCAATACTCCGTTTTACTTCTTCTCCCCCTCCAACCTCCCCGCCCTCTCTCCGTCTTTTACTGCCGGCCAATCGCGCGGCTTGCCGGTCTTTTCTTCCTTCGGCATCAAGCGTTTCGTGCGATCCACAAACTTCTCATCTTCGCTTGCGAGATAAACCAACGAGGCCGTGAGCACGACGTTGTTGCGCAAATCATCGAACACGATTTTATCATACGTATCGCGGTTCGTGTGCCACGTGTACGCAAAGTAGTTCCACGCATTGGAGCCTAAGCCGAAACCCGGCGCGCCCGCGGCAATGAACGAGGCATTATCCGAGCCGCCGCCCGCGGGCATGCCCGGAAAACTGATCTTCAATTCCTGCGTCACCTCGTTCGGCACACGCGCCAACCACTTCGCCAACGATTGTCCGGCATCGAGAAAACCCGCGCCGGACAAGCGTTCGATGCGTCCCGTGCCGTTGTCTTGATTGAACAGCGCTTGCAGCTTCGCAACGATTTCGGGATGATCTTTCACAAACGCGCGCGAACCGTTCAAACCTTGCTCCTCGCTGCCCCAATGTCCCACCATAATCGTGCGCTTGGGATTGGGATAAACTTTTTTGAGAATGCGCATGACTTCCATCATGAGAATCGTGCCGGTGCCGTTGTCCGTCGCGCCCGAAGAGGCATCCCATGAATCGAAGTGCGCGGAGAGCATCACGTACTCGTCGGCCTTCGCATTGCCGCGCATTTCAGCGATGGTGTTGTAGGTGGGCGTTTCGCCCAAGAACTTTGATTCGGCCACGAGGCGCAGAAGCGGTTGCGCGTTGTTCTCGGTCAAGCGATACACCAAGCCGTAATCTTCCAAGCTCAAATCAATGGTCGGAATCTTCTTCGTATTCGCGCCGAAAATTTTATTCACGCCGTAGCCGTTCGACCAGTTCGAGGCAATGATGCCCGCTGCGCCCGCGCCCTCCAATGCCTCGGCCAGCTTCTTTTGATCAAGCTTCGTTTTGCTCACACGCCGTTGCCACTGCGCGCGCAACGTATCGCGCTCGACTTTCATCTTATCAAACGACTCTTTCGTCGCAAACTCTTCCCAATCTTTATCAGGCCGCCCGGTGGGCTGCGGCATGGAAATCAAGACCAGCTTGCCCTTCACATTCGGCAACCATCTTTGAAACGCTGCCGAATCCGCCACATCCGCGAGAATGATTGTCGTTGCCTGCAAGCCGCCTTTTGGCGTGCCCGGACTCCATGCGAGCATCGTGCCCTCCAGCGTGCGCACACGCGGCGTGAGCAAATCAATATGCGTGATGCCGCGCTCCCAACCCAGCCACTTGCCGAATTGTTCATTGCGCGCGGCGATGCCATAGCCCGCGTATTTCGTCACAGCCCAATCATGCGCCTTCTTCATCTGCGGCGTTCCGACCAAACGAGGCCCGATCACGTCCATCAACTCATGCGCCAACTGCGGCAACTGCGAATTGGTCGTGGCCTCTTTCCAAATTTTTTGCAACACGCTGTCTTCGACCGCGAGGTTTTGACTGCGCGCTGCGCTCACGCAAAGCAGCAACAGCATCATCGCAAACCAACTTCTGCAAAGTGGCTTCATAAATGCTCCTCCGAAAGATTGAGATGATAAAACCGCCAATGCCGAATGAATTTTACAAATCTTCTCGAAACCGTGTTCCTCTGAGCTTTTGTTTTTGTCAAGTCGCTGCTCCACCGCCGTGTCATCTTTGCTTGTTTACCTGACTTTTGTCTTTTCAGGCGAGCTGATGCCGCAACTTTGCGACGGCTGATCCGAGTGTACAATATTCTTACGCGCATTGCAACGGCACATCCATCTGTAGTTTTGAATAGCGATTTTTGCTTTTGGGCTAGCGGAGTTTTATTTTGAGAAAAATACGGCGCACCTCGAAAAGTTTTTCAAGTTCATCGGGAGAAATACAAGATGATCGCATTGACTTTTGAAGAGCTTGAGCGGCAAGTCGAGAACCTGCCGCCGCGGAAACAGCTTCAACTGTTGGCGCGGGTCTCAGAAAAGTTGAGCACTGGCGCTCTTTCATTTCCTTCTGAGAAAAGCGCAGTGAAGAACGGCCCACGCCAAAATTTGCCGACAACGATTGAAGCCTGGCTGGCTGAGTGTGATCGGGTCGCAGAGCAATGGGAAGGAACGTTCGACTCCGCCGCAGATTTGCGGCGAATGCGCGACGAGGAGTAAGCCATGGCCGAACGTTGTATTGACGCAAGCGTTGCGGTCAAATGGTTCATCAAAGGCGAAAGTTTTCGCCAAAAGGCAATAAAGCTCTTGCGTGACTCTCAAGCCGCGGAGATAACTTTGATTGCGCCTCCTTTGTTCGAAATGGAGGCCGACAGTGTCATTCAAACTCGTATCGTAGAGGGAAAAGCCACGCCCGCAGTCGCCGATCAAACGTATTGCCTCAGTTATTGGTGAAGAACGTAGCGCAGACATCTTGTCTGCAGGCAAGGATGCCTGCGCTACCACACGTAACTGAGGGATTACGATCAAACTTTGGCGCTTCTTGACACCTCGCCAATCGTGATCGCTTCGCATCCACAAATGCGGCAAAGAGCGCGCGAAATCGCACGGCAATTTTAGCAACGCAAAATTTATGACGCCACCTATGCTGCGCTCGCCGAGCTGCGGGGCTGCGAGTTTTGGACGGCAGACAAAATCTTTTATGAAGCCTTCAAATCGACTTTGCTGTTCGTGAAGTATTTGCCGGACTATCAATAGGCCCAATAATCCAACAATCCATAACTTCACCACGCCATGACTCCAACCCCCATCACACCGCAAAATACGTCATGAAAAACAAGATCGGCTGAATCACAAAAACGATCAGCGCGAACTCGGCGAAAGTGAGCAGCAAAGTTTTCGCGCCCGTCATGAGGAACGATCGCCGATGCACGCGGCGCAATGCGAAGATGAGATAACCCAATACGCCGAGCAGCAACGGAATGATGATGTAAGGATCGTTCCCGAAAAACGGCCCGAGGCGGGTTCCGAGCGCGAGATCGATCAACCCCATCATGAATATGAGCATGGGCAGGCCGATGACAACGTAGATCAAAAAATAGGAATGAAAATGAATGGAGAAAATGAGATGCTCGACGTAGTAGCGTCTTTGCCGGAGATAAAAAATTTTGAGCGCAACCGCAAACAGCGGAATCAAAAAGAAAAACATGCTCCGTTGGCTTTGCTTCAACGCTTGATTGAAGTGCGCCACGAACTCTTTCTCTGAAATTTGCTGCGTCGCGATTTTTTCCGCCACTAAACTTTTCGCGAATGCCCGGTGCGGCCCGCCCGTAACGCCCTCGAAAGTCCAGTTCAACATCCCCATGCGATGCACCACCAAAAAGAAAAACAAATTCACGAGCACGAACATCGTGATCGGCTTGATATAACGCTTCTGCCGGCCCGCGAGATATTCCGAGGTGAGAAAGCCCGGTTTGAAAATGAGCGGAAAGAGACTGCGAAAAATTTTTGAGTCGAAGTGCGTGAGATCGTGCAGCGCATGTTGGAGGAAATGCCCCAGCGCGTATTGATGCGGCGTGATCGCTTGCTGCCCGCAACGATGGCAATACTCCCCGACTAATTCCTCTTCACAATTTGGGCAACAAGTTGGGGCAACGAGGGACATGAGATTCCTTGTGCTTTGCAACGAATAAAGCCGCAACGAAAGTAGACCGCTTTTGAGCCGTTGGCCCTGATCTTTTATTCCTTGCCTGCATCATTCGTTGCGCAAGCAAAGTCACACGCGCGGAGTTTTCAAGCTGGTCATACGATGCGCGAGGGCGAAGAATGCGGGCAGCACCAAACTCCAAATCGCTGCGAGCGCGAGCATGGTCACGATGTAGTCATGTTGAAAGCGCACCGCGCCAATGCGTTCGCCCGCGGTGTAACTGACCGGCCCTCCGATCGCGCCCAACACCGCGGCGAGCCACGTGCGCCCTTTCAACCAGCCGAACGACCAATTGATCGTGCTTGCGAACAGCACCCAAATCGCGGTGATCCATATCGGTCCCAGCCACGGCACAGAAGCGTATCTGCTTTGATAAACGAGCAAACCGCTCGCGGCTTGAAAGGAATCGACCAGCGTTCCCAAGGCGCCGATGACGATAATCATCGTGATTTCTTCGCGCAGCGTGTGCGTGAGCACGAAATGGATGAGCACCAACAAACCGGCGACGCCCACGCCCACTGCACTGAGGCCGTGCGCCGCGCCATACACACATGCGAGCCAGCCGACGTAATATGAAAGATAGTTGAAGACCTTGACGAACATGTACGCCTCAGAATTGAAAGTCGCCAAAATAATATGGCTACACTGCTTTTGCAAAAGGAATTTTGAAAATAGCCTTTGACATTGGGCGAGGAGCTTTTAAATTCACCGCGCAGAACGCAAGAGTTGGAGTATTGGCGAGAGGAAGCGGTGGGATGATTAAATGGACAAGTCCCGCTCTCTCAATCCAAAACTCCATTGCTACAATCATCCAATGCTCTACGGAGGCGGAAATGAAAGGCCTGATGAAGTGGCCGCTCATCATTGCGGCGATTCTCGTTGTCTTGCGCGTGGCTTCGGAGCAGATGGGCGCGCCGGAGGCCGTCAACAAAATCTTCGGCGTGACGTGGCTATTTTTTCTGGCGCCGTTTTATTTTGCATTCAAGATTGCAGCGACAAACGACGCACACCCGTACAAGACGCTCTTCCTCAAAATGGCGATCTTCGCGGCATTGGTGCGCGTGATGATTATCCCGACCTACTGGCTGGCATATAGATTCAACTGGAGCGCCCAGCGCTTCAGTGCGGAAGAAGGCGGAGTGGTGGGCGATGCTATTTCACCGCTTAGCGGGTACTTGCTCATTCCTCTCAGCGCTCTCATTGCATGGGTTATTGCAGGAACTTTGCTAGGCGGCGGCCTCGGCTCGTTGGTGATTGCATGGAAGCGCCGCGGCGTCACAGAAACTCCGGCATAATCTTTCAGCATGGTCGAACGCGATTACATCATGCGCTTGGTGCAGCAGCTCGCCGCCGCGCTCACGCGTATTTTCAAACTCAAAGAGCAGGAGAAGTACGATCAAGCGCTCGATGAAACTGCCGGCGCTTTCAATGAGCTGCTCGGCATGAGTCCTGAGTTGCTGGCGGCTTTTGATTCCGCCACGCTCGCACAATTGCTCGGTCATCATCAACGAGTAAAAACCGCGGCCGCGCTCTTTCGCGAAGCAGGAGAATTGTATCAACGCAAAGGCGAAGACGCAGCGGCCCAAATGCGCTATCAACGCGCCTTCGAGTTGTATTTGGAAGCCGCACAGATGCAAGAGCAGAACGACCCAGAATGCGTTGAAGCAATCCGGGGCATTTCGCAAGCGCTGCTCGCCGAACGCATTGCAGCAAGGTATGCTGAACTCATGCAGAAGCTCACGCGATGATCGCTTTATCGCCGCAACCAGCCGCGACGTTGAAAGAATGGTTTCTGCCGGAACGGCCTGGCCCTCTGGTTGGCTTGCACGTCATCAAGACCGGCAACGGCGTTTGCTGGGGTGATCGATGGCCCGCTCCGCGCGCCGTGTTGATGATCACCGCGGACAACTTCGTGCTCGCGGGCGATCCGAATGCGTTCAGCGCAGCCGAGCTTCGCGTGCGTATTCGCGGCTTCGTGGAAATTTCCGAAAGTTTTCTTCCATTGTTGAAGACAGCCTTTCCCGATTGCAAACGCTGGCCGCGTGTGATTTTTGAGCAGCGCGCCGCGGCAAAATTACATTCAACAAATGCGTTTGAAATTCGCCGCCTCGGCGCAAATGACGCGCCTCATTTGTGGGGCCTCAGTCCCGATAATTTTTGGATCAGCAAAACGTGGGGCGGACCGCCAGGGCTTGCAATGAGCGGCTTTGCGTGGGGAGCATTCGTGAAAGGGCAACTCGCTTCCGTCGCATGCACATTTTATCTCGGCGAGAAGTATGAAGATATCGGCGTGGTGACCGAGCCTGAGTTTCGCGGAGGAGGATTGAGCACCGCTTGCGCCGCGGCATTGTGCGAAGACATTCGCGCACGCGGCCGCCAACCGAGCTGGAGCACGTCGCCGGACAATCTCCCGAGCATGCGCGTCGCGGAAAAACTCGGTTTCACGTTGCAGCGCCGCGACGTGCTTTACGTTGTGGGGATTCCGATACCATAACTGCGAATGAAAAAGAGCCGCACGACAACGCTGAGTTCTAAAATTCACTCTTTCAATAAGGTTTGTCATTCTGTAAGAAACTTCCCTCGTGCTCGATACACATCTGTTTTTGAAAAGGTGCGCCAAGTGCGAGGGAAGATTCTTTCAGAATGACACTTTGAAGAAGAGCGTCCACATTTGTTGTAGGCCAGACTTTAACTAACAAATCACACATGCAATTCCTCTCCCGCCTCGCGGAAGAAAAAATCAAACAAGCCATTGCCGAAGGCGAGTTCGATAATCTCCCTGGCCATGGCAAGCCGCTCGTGCTCGAAAATTTTTCCGAAGCGCCGGAGCACATGCGCACGGCGCTCAAAATTCTCAAAAACGCCGGCGTGTTGCCGCTCGAAATGGAACTGCGCAACGAGATCGCGGCATTGCGGCAGCAGCTTGAAACGTGCAACGACGAAGCGCAGCAGCAACGCTTGCGCAAAGAGATCAACGACAAAAGTTTGAAGTACCATTTGCTCATGGAAAGAAACCAACGCCGGCAACGGAGGAGTGGCAACGATTGAAGCCTGCAACGGATAAATCAAAAGAAAATTCGGCTTCTTCTCCATCGGATTGAAGAACCCAACTGATCCAGACGCTCTCATCTGTTGGGTCCTTCAATCCGCTGGAAAAATTTTTGCGCTGATTTGAAGCTATGTCCCTCGAACACCTGCTCAACGCGCCCGAGTCGGAACATCTCGCGCGCGCGACAATCTTTGATGACTCCTGCCTGGAAACCGTCAGCGCGATGGCCAATGCCAAAGGCGGCGTGCTGGTGCTCTCTTCCATAGACGAAATCACTCTGCAAAACGGATTGCAAAAAATCGCCACGAACACGCAGCCCGCAATTTTGCCCGAATGGGAATTGCATGAGCACGAAGGCGCGCGCTTGATTATGTTGCGCATTCCAGAAGCGCCGATCAAACCCGTGGCCGTGTATGGCCGATGCTATCAACGTCGCGGCGCAACGAACTATCTGCTCTCCGCCGCGGAAATCGCGCGACTCCATTTCGAAAGCCTCGGCAAAAGTTGGGATGCGTTGCCGCACGAAGCCGCTTCGCTCGATGAGCTTGATGAAAACAAGCTCAGGGCTTTTATCAAACAAACCAACGAGAAGCGCAGACGGCAACTCGACGAGCATGCGCCAAGCACGGACATTCTCGCGCGCGAGGCGTTGCTCGCCAACGGCAAACTCACGCTCGCCTCCCTCCTGCTCTTCGCGAAACATCCGCAGCGCTTCGTGCCGCACGCGCGCATCAAAGCCGGCCGCTTCAAATCCGAAACGCTGATTGTGGATGATCAAGAGATCGCGGGCAATTTGTTCGAGCAAGTCAACGCCGCGTTCGCGTTCATTCAAAAACATCTCTCCGTGCGCCTCATCATCACCGGCCAGCCGCAGCGCGAAGAAGTGTGGGACTATCCGCTCGAAGCGTTGCGCGAGGCGTTGATCAATGCCGTGTGCCATCGCGATTACACCGTTGCGATTGAAACGCAGATTCGCGTGTACGACGATCACATCGTGATTTGGAATCCCGGCAGCTTGCCGCCGAGCTTGCGCGTGGAAGATCTCAAAGGCCGCCATCAATCCGTGCCGCGCAACAAATTGATCAGCACGATTTTTTACGAAGCGGGCTTGATTGAAAAATGGGGCAGCGGCACGAATCGCATCATCGAAGAGTGTCGCAAGTATGGCCTCGCCGATCCAGAATGGCGCGAGCAGCAAGGCCTCATGTTCATCATGCGCAAAGACGCGTTCACGGAAGATTACTTGCTCGAGCTCGGTTTGAACGAGCGGCAGATCAAAGCCGTGCAACACGTGAAGAAACGCCGCCGCATCACGAATCAAGAGTATCAAGAATTGACCGAAGTGAAGAAGCGCACGGCTTCCGATGAACTGCGCGAACTCGAAGAGCGCAGCATTTTCGAGCGCGTCGGCTCGACCGGAAAAGGCACTTATTACAAAATGAAGGGGCGATAACGGAGGCTTTTGTTTACCCTAATGGGGCGCAAAGGGGCGAAGAAGGCGCAGCAATGGGGTGAAAGGGGCAACGGAGTTTTTCAAAAGTTGTGATAAGTGTGATCAGCACGATCACTTGGGGCGCAATGCAGATGAATCGTTTCGTATGTGAATCAATAAATAAAAGATGCGATAATAATCAGAATTTGCGGATTGAGTAACTTTGCCCTCGCGGTTCGCGATCCAGAACATCATTACGCTTCTAAAAACAGATCTTATTCCCAGTAGGTGTCATGCCTCCGAGAAAAAATTCAAAATGACATGGATACCATGAGAAACACTGTGACAACTAGCACAGGCAAGCATTCACTGACGGCCCTACCGCATCATTCTATGCTCGGAACGAGCTACGCCGAAAGAGTGCAGGAGTACCTTGCTAGCGCCCGCCTGCGTCCCCTTCTCCTCCATGGTGATGCGCGAATCGTCCTGGACGAACTTCCGGCTTCGTCTATTGATTTCGCCATGACCTCGCCACCGTACTGGGGGAAACGTGAGTATGAAGCCGGAGGCATCGGCCTTGAAAACGACTATCAGGAATTCATCCGCCACCTGCTGGACATCTTTCTTTCACTAAAGCGAGTACTCAAACCTGATGGTTCGTTCTGGCTCAACATCGGGGATACCTACCAAGACAAGGGACTGGCCGGCATTCCTTGGCGAGTGGCACTCGAACTCACCGACCGGCAAGGTTGGATTCTGCGCAACAGCGTGATTTGGAACAAAGTCAAGAGCGGCATGGACAACACGAAAGATCGGCTCGGCAATGTTCACGAACATGTCTTTCACTTCGTGAAGCAGGCGAAGTACTACTATGACGCTGACGCGATTCGTTCAAAGCCCAGGGAGGCGCGAGTCGTTAATGGCGCCGTGGTATCTGCGACCGGAGTTTCTGGCGTCCGCTACAAGCGGCAGATCGAACTCTCTACCTCGCTGAGCGAAGAAGAGAAACAAGACGCCTTCAAAGCTTTGAACCAGGTTTTGGCAGACGTCGGTGCTGGACGCATCTCGGATTTTCGCATGATTATTCGCGGCCAACAACGTACGACCCACTCGGATAACGAAAAGGTTTCGGGCCGCGCCAAGGAATTGCGTGATAGAGGATTCTACTTCCTACGCTATCATCCGAATGGTAGCAAGCCAGCCGATGTATGGGACATTATCCCCGAAGATACGCAGAAAAGAGAGACACACTACGCACCCTACCCGGTGGACCTGTGCCGAATTCCCATTCTCGCAACATGCCCGCAAGGGGGAGTAGTGCTTGATCCGTTCTGCGGGACGGGTACGACCCTTCTTGCGGCGCGTGACCTTGGGCGTCAGTCCATCGGGATTGACATTTCAAGCCACTATCTGAAGATCGCAGAGGAAAGATGCGCGACACTCCTATGAGTTCAGTCGTCGAACTGTTCGGCCACTCAGCCGAAAATCGGCGGAAGGACTGGTCGCGTGTCGTGCGTGAGCAGCAGTGCCCATTTCTATCAAAGACATGCTACAAGGTTCGGAAGAGCGACCCCAGCATTTCCATAGGCTCGTGCACAGTTCTTTACGGCAAGGAGCAGGAGCCTGTGGTGATCTGCCCGAAGCGCCTTCTTGAACGACGTCAGATATTCACCGACTGCCTGCATCTGTTGACCACGCATGAACCGGGAAACGAGCTTCACATCGTTCAAGAGGTCTCTGTTCCTGGTGGGAGTGTTGACTACTTTCTGGCATCGGCTCGAAAGGGTAAGGTGAAGGATTTCGTAGGAATTGAGATTCAAACTTTGGATACTACCGGCAGCGTATGGCCGGAACGACAGCGACTCCTCAAGAATCTCGGCGTCCCACGCAACGACAAAGAAGAATCATCCACGAAGTCATACGGCATGAATTGGAAGATGACAGCGAAGACAATCTTGGTCCAGATGCATCACAAAATTCAGACTTTCGAGCACGTCAATAAAAAGCTCGTTCTTGTGCTCCAAGACAAGCTCTTCGGTTACATGAGGAAGGAGTTCACCTTCGAGCATTTGAAGAACCCGGCAGTACTTGGCGATGCGATGCACATGCACGTGTACCGATTGGAGAGGCAGGCGGACCGATCGTTCAAGTTGGGTATGCATTCAAGAGTAAGTACCGACGCCGACGGAATCGCAGCATGCCTTGGGCTTCAGGCCGAAGCCCGGATTGAGTTGGCCCAGATTCTCACGGCTCTGGAAGCAAAGCTGTCTTCCAGTACACTTTTCAAGCCGGTGTAAGCGATGGTCTGCTGGTCGAAATCGGAATATAAATTCGGCATGAGTCGCACGGCTGTTTATGCGCCGGCAGAAGAATTAGCCTAGCGGGCGCCAATGAACAAATATGCGAGTAAGCTTCGCGTGAGATGAAATTTGCTACTCCGATGTTTTATCTGCTGTATTCGTAATACCCAGTTACTGAGATTTTTTTGCAGCCATTCAAGCTCAACATTGTTTGTAAAGAAAGTCAAATCTCATCAATCTAAGAGGAGAAGCCATGAGTCAAAAAAGTCACGGTCTGTTGCAAGGCAAGAAGGGCATCATCTTTGGGCCGTTGGATGACAAGAGCATCGCGTGGCACATTGCGCTCGCCGCGTTTCGCGCTGGCGCGCAGTTCGCGCTCTTTGAAAAGATAAATCAAGTTATGTGATAATTCAAACCGTCTCGGTTGCTCTTAGTAATTTCCTCTTCTTGATTTGCACTTAATAATCGTTCAAAGGATTTTTTGTGTATGTTCTGCCTAGCGCGACTTTGGCCGCAATCAAATTTCACCACAAAGACACAAAGGCCACAAAGAAAAGCCTTTGTGAACTTGGTGTCTTTGTGGTGAAAAAGATTTTCGTGGTCGTGATAATTTTTTCGGAGTAATACTATAACGCATCGTTTGCTCGCGCTCTCATGTGCTAGAGCAATCCTGTTTTGCTTGCTCGGAGTGTGCTTCGTTGTGATCACGCCCCCGCCTCAAGCTCTCGGACAGACCTCGTTAAGCGTCTTTGCCGGTACGTGGACCGGTACCTCGACGTGCGTCGGTGGCCGTCCGGCTTGCAAGAACGAGACCGTGGTATATCGTTTCGTTCCGATTGAAGGCCACCCCAAGCAACTACGTCTGCTCGCGGACAAGATCATAGAAGGAAAACGCATTCCAATGTTCGCACTCTTATTCGAGCTTAACGAGCGCACGAAAATGCTGGAAAGCGAATTCAAGATCGGCCGTACGCACGGAGTTTGGTCGTTTGCGGTAAAAGATGAAACAATGACCGGCTCGCTTATCACTCTGCCGGAACGCGCCGTAGGTCGCGACGTCATGGCACATCGCGTCAAAGATTCCGAACTCCCGGCGGCACCCGCGCTTAAAGAGTATGACGAGTGATCAACAGTGACATGATTACCGCAAAAATTGTATTTACCGAAAAGCAATCGACAATAACCTGAATGAGGAGCAGCCATGAGTCAAAAAAGTTTCGGCCTGTTGCAAGGCAAGAAAGGCATCGTGTTCGGCCCGTTGGATGACAAGAGCATCGCGTGGCACATTGCGCTCGCCGCGTTTCGTGAAGGCGCGCAGTTCGCGCTGTCAAACGTGAAAGTCGCGTTTCGTTTGGGCACTATCGCGCAGCTCGGCAAGCTGTGCGGCGACGCCCCGCTCATTGCGTGCGACGCCACTTCGAGCGAAGACATTGCCGCGGCTTTCAACGAAGTGAAAGAGAAGATCGGCAAAATCGACTTCATCGTGCATTCCATCGGCATGTCGAAGAACATCCGCAAAGACCGGCCGTACGACGATCTCAATTACGAATGGTATCACGAAACGCTCGATGTCTCCGCCATGTCGCTGCACCGCGTTGTTGCGGGCGCATTGAAAGCAGACGCGCTCAATGACGGCGGCAGCATCGTTGCGCTTTCGTATATCGGCGCGCAACGCACGTTTTCGAGTTATTCGGACATGGGCGACGCGAAAGCGCTGTTGGAGAGCATCGCGCGCAGTTTCGGCTATCGTCTCGGCCAGCGCGGCATTCGCTTGAACACGGTTTCGCAAAGCCCGACGAAGACCACTGCCGGCTCCGGCATCGAAGGCTTTGATGCGCTCTACGACTTCGCCGAAAAAATCTCGCCGCTCGGCAATGCCACTGCCGAAGATTGCGCGGACTACGTCGTGACGCTGCTCTCCGATCTCACCCGCAAAGTGACCATGCAAAATCTCTTTCATGACGGCGGCTTCAGCACCATGGGCACTAGTGATCGGCTGTTGGAAGCGCTGTATGGCGCGAAGCAGTGATCAGTTATTGGTGGCAACTGAACACTGGTCACTGATTACTGATAACTTCTTTTCTTCTACTGACAATGAACTGCCTCGGCTTCGGTCTTGTCACGCACGATCGCATTCTATTGCCAGAACGGTTTCCGCGTCCGAATCAGAAGCTCGTGATCAAAAATTGGCATGAGCAAGTCGGCGGGCCGGTTGCGGTGGGATTGATGACGATGGCGGCATTGGGCCTGCGCGTGCATTGGGGAAATGCACTGCCCTCTTCACCCGCTTACGAAATTATCCGCGCGCAATTTCACGAATTGGGTGTGGGATACTCTGAGTATCCGTCGCCTCTCAATCCGCCCGAGGCCGTTCTGCTTATTGATCAACAAACCGGCGAGCGCACCGTGCTCTTGCGCGAGCAACCGCGTTTTTGGTTGGAACAATTCGAGCACGCGCAGCAACATTTGCCCGAGGCCGAGTGGCTTTATGCCGACGCGCGCGATTACGATTTCATGATGCGATTGAAAGCATGGGCGCGCGAGCGACGCATGAAAATCTTTTTAGATATCGGCGGCATGCGCTCGAATTGGCACGAGATGATCACAGGCTGTGAAGTCGTGATTGTTTCGGACGATTTCATGCGACAGCTTGATGCGGATTCACAGCCAGAACAAATGTTGGCGCGCCTCGCAGCCTGCAACGTCGAAGTTGTGGGCATGACGATGGGCAAAGCCGGCAGCTTGTTCGTGCAGAGCGGAAAAATTTTTCGTGCGCCAGCAACACCAGTCGAGAAGCCCGTCGATTCGACCAATGCCGGCGACGTTTTTCACGGCGCATTTCTTTCGGCATGGATCAAAACTCATTCGCTGGAAAAGAGCGCAGAATTTGCCTCGCGCTGCGCCGCATGGGCCGTGACGCAGATCGGGCACAATCTCAACCAACTGCCAGGCGCCATCAAACACGAGCTTGAAAACTTATGACGCCCTTTGGGAGCTTGTCGCAATTGCGTATGCTATATAATTCCCCTCTCGAGGGGGGCCAGGGGGGTGTCGCTCGTAACTGCAAAAGTGCAAATCATCTTCTTCCTCAATTGTCATTCTGCAAGAACCTTCCCTCGCACTGGGAAGAGCGCAATGCGCGAAAGTGTGTCGCAAGCGCCGGGGAAGTTCCTTACAGGATGACAATCGCCGGAGGCGCGAATGACACCCCCCTCAAGGGGGGAGTTAAAAACATGCTCATCGGGGGAATTAAAAGCATGTTCATCGCTGTGTCAAGCCTCTTCCTGTTTGCACAGCCCTCTTCTGCTCAAACCCTCTCCCCTGCCGAACAATTCAGCAACGAGCTCGGTTGTCCCTCTTGCCATCTCGGTCTCGAACGCAAACTCGACCTGCGCAACAAGGCGCCGGATTTGAGCCATGCGGGCTTGCGTTTCAATGCGGCCTACTTGTTTGACTATCTTCAAAACCCAGCAAAAGTGCGGCAGCATCTCGGCCGCTCGCGCATGCCGAGCTTCCATTTCGATCAACGCGAGAGCCTGGCTTTAGCATTGTACCTCATGACGCTCACGCAAGTGGAGGAGCAATGGTCAACGCTCTTGCCCGCGGCGCGTGCGCTCGTTGCAAAAAACCAGAGCCGCTCTTCTTCCCGTGAAACAAAAACGCTGCTCACGCAAAAGCTGAATTGCACGCAATGCCACAAGCTCGGCAGCGAAGGCCACGATGATTCGATCGATCTCGCCAGCGTCGGCTATCGCTTGCAGCCCGATTGGGTGAAGCACTACTTGGTTGCGCCGTATATTTATGACGGCGTGAAAACTGCGATGCCGAGTTATTTTTATTTCTATGAATCTGCGCAAAAAAAATTCGAGCCGATGCTTGCGCAGCCTTCCGAAGCGATTGCGGAGGTGACTGCCTATCTTTTTGAACTTGGCGAGAGCAAACGCACACAGTTGCAGCGCAACTACGAGCAAACGCGCAAGGGTTATCCCGAAATCACTGCGCGCCAGGGCGAAGCGATTTTTCTTTCGCAAAACTGCCACGCTTGCCATCGCAATACAGCCGTGCCGGCATGGTTCGAAAAGAACGCGCCGGATTTGAGCAACGAGGCCGATCGCGTGCAAAAAGATTGGCTCACCTCCTACCTCCGCAACCCAACTCCACTGCGCCCTTTTGGCTTCTATCCCGGCGCGGGCAGCCGCATGCCGGATTTCCAATTGACCAATGATGAAGTCGCGCAATTGGCGGATTATCTTTTCCAACAAGCGCCCAAACTGCTCGGCGCGGCGGAAAAATTTCAGCCGCAAACGCTTTCTCTCTTTGCAAAAAACAAAGCGCGGCAATTGCTCACCGATAAACTCGCATGCCTCGGCTGTCATCAACTCGGCGCGAGCGGCGGACGCATCGGGCCGAGCTTCAACCAACTCAATAAACGTTTGCGCAGCGATTTCGTCTATCGCATGATTGCGGACCCGCAGCGCACAACAACGGAAACGATGATGCCGAAAATCATGATGCCACAAAGGACAAGAGAGTTGCTTGCCAATTTTCTATTGCAGGAAGAAAGTGTACGCGAGCCTGCGGGCTATCTCTCGCTCATCGACAATCCGCCCTCTTCATTTCATGATGAAGATTCCGGCCGCCAACTTTATCTCAAAAACTGCGCGGCGTGCCACGGCCGCGAAGGCGATGGCAAAGGCTACAACGCGAAGTTTCTTCCCAAAACCCCGGCAGCGCACTCCGATAGCGCATACATGTCACAGCGTCCGGATGACACGCTCTACGACGGCATTCACGCGGGCGGCTACATTTTGAACAAAAGCCACACCATGCCGGCATGGGGGCAGACCTTGCATCATGAAGAGATTCAAACATTGGTGCGCCATATGAGAAAGCTCTGTCGCTGCGAAGGTCCGACGTGGGCGGGAGATAATAGGTGAGAAGTTTGGTGTTCCTGCAACAGCTTGGCCGTTGCATTCAAAAATACCTGAATCATCATAACGACTTCAAGGTAGAACCTCGGCCAAGCCGAGGTTGGAGCAATAGCAATGAACTTTTACATTGATAACTGGCACGTCCAGCCCGATCGCAACGAGATGGCGAACGGCGAAGAAACACTCAAGCTCGATTACAAAGTGATGCAGCTTCTGCAATACTTCGCGCAAAACTCCGGCAAGGATCTGGCGAAGGACGAAATCATCCGCAACGTTTGGGGCGAAGGCGTGTACTCCGAAGAAGTGCTCACGGTCGCGGTCAGCTCGTTGCGCAAGGCTCTGCGGGACGATCCACGTTCGCCGCGCTACTTAAAAACGCTGCCGCGTTTTGGCTATCGCATGTTGGTCGCACCCGTCTTTTCGCCGCCCTCTTCTCTCGCGTCGCGCGCAGAGCCACGCAAAAACCTGCTGGAATTTCTCGACGAGCGTATTGGCCTGCGCTTTTTGATCATCGCTTTCCTTGTTGCTCTTTTCCTTCTCGTTCTACTCACCAAAAAACACCTACACTAATTTCAACGAGTCGGGCTTGTTCAAAAAGCCCAATGCCTTCCGGCACGAGCCAGTCTTTAGCCATTGGTGGAGAACAGAGCACGCTCACTGCTGCATGGCCCCGAGCTTCATCGCAAAATGCAGAGCTGTCAGAATTCTTTAGAAAATTTTAGAACACTTTAGCTCGTGCTCGCGTATGTCCGTGCGCTCGAAATTGTTTTCGGAACCGAATTGCTTTCACGAAAAACCGCGAGGCGCACCATGGACCCCAAATCCCCCACTGCCTTTCACGTCCTCAAATCCTCTCTGCTCTTTGCTTGCGCTGCGTTGCTGCTCGTGCTTTTATTTTTCCGCTTCGGACTCGGCCGCAGCGTGCCCATTGCAAGCTCGCTGGTCGGGGTTCCACAACACGTACGCGTTTATCGTTTTGCGAATGGCCTATGGTTCAATGGAAAAAACTTTGCGCCAAGAACTTTTTATTCTGTTGATGGTGTTTTGCGCGCGGCTTACGGCGGCGAAGTCGACCGGACCATTGACCTGCAGGGCCGGTTCATCGTCCCTCCTTTTGCCGAGGCGCACACGCATCATTTCATCGACAGCGCCACCGTTGACGCACAGATCGCGGACTATTTTCAGCGCGGCATTTTCTACGCGAAGAATCCGAATAACATTCCGCAGCTCACCGCACAAATTCGCGCGCGGCTCAATCAACGCAACAGCATCGACGTCGCGTTTGCCAACGGGGGATTGACCGCGAGCGGCGGCCATCCCGTGCAGATTTTCGATGCACTCGCGCGAGGCGGCAATCTCGCGGGCTTGACCCAAGCCGACATGCCCAACCAGGCCTATTTCATCATCGACAACGAAAGTGATTTGGAAAAGCGTTGGCCTCTGATCACAGCCGGCAAACCGGATTTCATCAAAGTGTATTTGGAGTATTCCGAAGAATATGAGCGTCGCAAAGAGGATTCGACTTATTTCGGATGTCGAGGAATGAATCCGAGACTTTTGCCAAAGATCGTGGCGCGTGCGCATACCGAAAGTTTGCGCGTGGCTGCTCATGTCAACACGGCCATGGACTTTCACAATGCGCTCGTGGCTGGCGTTGATGAAATTGCCCATTTGCCGCTGGCAAAGATTGAGGCGAGCGACGCAGAGTTGGCGGCACGAAATGGCGTCGTTGTCGTGACCACGACCACCAGTCACCGTCGCACTGATCACGTTAGCGGGCTTGATGTCATTCATCGCCTCAATCTACAATTACTGCATCAAAGGGGAGTGAAGCTCGCGCTCGGCACGGATGACAACAATCACACCGTTATTGAAGAAGCAGAGAATCTGCAGCGCTTGCACGCCTTTGACAATCTTACGCTGCTCAAGCTGTGGGTGGAGAATACGCCGCAAGTAATTTTCAGCGAGAGAAAGATTGGCGTTTTGGAGGAAGGTTATGAAGCGAGTTTTTTAGCTTTGGAAGGCAACCCGATTACGGACTTTACAAACGTGCGGAAGATTGTGCTGCGCTTCAAACAAGGGCAGATAATCGAACCCGCGCAGCAGTCTGCGAAAGCGCCGGCGAAACCTTCGATTGCAAAAGAGATCAGCCATGAGGCATTTTGGAAAGGCATTGAAGAAGCGATCGCCAAGTATCATCGTTTGAAACAAGAGCGGCCGCATGATTTCAACTTCGCCGAAAGCGAGTTGAACAACTTGGGCTATAACCTGCTTCGTGAAGACAAGAAGACCGAGGCCATCGCCATTTTCAAGCTCAACACGGAAGTATATCCGCACTCGCCAAATGCATTTGATAGTCTCGCCGAAGCGTATCTTGCGAATGGCGAATCCTCGCAAGCACGCGCATGTTATGAGAAGGTGCTGGAACTGCTGCCGGGTTCAAACTACAACACAGAGTTCAAGAACAGGTTGGAAAGCAATGCAACGGGGAAGTTGCGGGAGCTGCGTTGAATGTAGACTATGCTAATTGGCCTTTCATGATGCGTTGTATTTTATTCTAAGCCGACAAGCGCAATAACCCAGTCGTGTATTTCCTGCAGAAGGGCGAAAGTTGCGTCTCGGTCTAGATTGTCGTCCTCACTGTGCAAAAAATCATAGCGCAACTCCACGGCAAAAGGAGTGAGAAAGCGTGCATCTTCAAACCTATCCGGGAAAGAAATTCCGTTGTCTCTCAGCATATCGATGAGATCGGCGAGCCGGTGCGTGAAGGGATAGCGTATTTGGTGAAAAGCCAGAATCGCTTTCAACATCTTCTCTGCAGCTTGTTGAGCGTGAAATCCGAGAATCTCCGTGGCAATATCCGGCGAATCTCGTAGTTTGTCAAAGGCCGCAATGTCATTCTCGGCTTTGCGAAGCAGTCGTTGCGCCAGATCGCGAGGCGTCATAACAAAGCCTGCCTTCTCTTTTGACCTCGTAAAACACCGTGCCGGGAACGTCTTCCCACTCGCGAAACGCGGTCTCTGTGGTTAATAAAAGATCCACCGGAACCCGCAACGGGCGCAAGGCATCATATAACCGCACTACTTCTTGACGACGGCTCCTGATCTCTTTTTGAATGACCATGAAATCAAGATCAGAATGCTCGCGGCCTTGTTTGCGCGCAAAAGAACCGAACAGAAAAATTTTTTCCGGCGCCGCAGCTTCGATTAAACGGGCGGTCGCCGCTTGAATAAGCTCTTCGCTAATCATGTTATTTTCTCATGATTGGACTCATTGACGCGCAAGGATACACATTTGCTACTTAATTCTCAAAGCCTTTTTGCCGCAACAATTTTTCTAGCCGCTTGCTGGCGCTCGCTCTGCTTAAAAACCCCAAAAGGCAAAACCTCAAAGAATCGATCGTTCTCAGCGCACAGCGCGAACGTAGGTACTGTAGTCAACATCGCCGTGGTTGCAATAACCGTTGGTGAAAAAGACCACCCACGCCCGATCTGCGTCATACTTATCAGATGTCCAAATCCATCGTTGCGTGTTATCAAACTCCAGAGCGATATACAAATCTCCATTCTTCTTTTCGTGTTCCCTCAAAGACATCGCTTCTTCCAACGAGGGCAAACGCCAATCTTCATAACCCGCAAAACGTTTGTTACTACGTATTGGTCGGCCTTGGTATGGGTCATAGGAAGTGCGGAGCCAGCTTGTTGCCAAGTCAAACTTGTAGCATGATCCACAACAACCTTCTCGCCATGGAGCTCAATCTGCTCAAATTGGTGCTGAATACCCTTGCCATTCGAGTTATAATCTCGGTCGTACAAATTTCTATCACGAAGCATCTGCGTGACTTCTTCTCCAGACAGCTTGGCTTTCGACTCAACGCGCAACTTGAGATGAGATTGGCGGGGCTGCACCGGTTTGGCCGAAGGCATGAGGCCGCGCAAGCGCTCCACCTCCTTTTGCAAAGCAACAAACTCCGCCGTCTTTTGCGCCGCAACTTGCTCTTTGCTCGTCAACTCGTTTTGCAGTTGTTGATAATCAGCTTGCAGCTTTTGCCATTGTACTGGTGCGACAGTGTTTCTCATCAACTTTTCGTTTTCACGCACCTGCTGTTCAAGTTGCCGCCGCAATAGCTCTGCTTTGCTTTTTGGCACAAAAGCATCTTCCGGTTTGAAGTCTTGCACGGGGTTGCTCGGGCTTTGGCTCCACTTCTCCAACTCTTGCAGCGATTCCACAATCTGCTCCTGCAACTGCCGTAAGCCGGTCGCGGTTTGTTTATAGATCAAGCAGCGATAGTTCCGAATGTCGAATGGCAGATCGTTCGCGTTCTGCGCGATCATGATGGTTTTGTTGCCGATGCTGTGCGCCACGCCCATTTCATAGAACACATTGGGGTTCTTGTCCGTGATCTCCGCAATCACCGCGTCGCTGCTGAAAATGTGCTCAATGATTTTACGGTGAATATTGAAATGGCCCCTCAACTGATCCACGCGCACGGCTTTGAAACCCACTTTCTCGCACGCGGGCGCGATGCCAAGCGTGAAGACCTCCATGCGTTCTTCGCTGAACGGCATGATGACGAAACAAAGCTTGGGAGTTGCAATCATGGTTCGGGTTGCCCCTTGGGATATTCCCACATGAGCTGCGGGAGTCGTTCTTTGGTTTGATAAAGCTCGCGACCGGTTTCGCGCTTTGTGCAAGCGTACCGTGTTCGGCGGGAATGATGCAAATAATGCTGAAAAATGCAAGCGCGAGGTTGTGATTCCATTGGGAGAGAAATAAAAGCAAAAGCCTTCGCGCCTTTGCGTGAGGCTTTTGCTTTTTGGTTCGAGCTTGGGAGGGCAAATGGGGGGCGAATAACTGGTCTGCTCATTCAACTGCAGATCACGATCACGAAATTTCGCTCGCTATGAGGAACGAACTTCATCCCGCCAACGAATTCAAATACTCCACTACTGCCGCCGCTTCTTCTTTTCCCGCATTGGCATGCGCCAATAACGTGATGCCGTGCGGCCCTTTCGAATGGAGCAAATTCGGAAACGCGGCGAGCATCGCTTTCACGATCTCCAATTTGCCGAGCATGGCCGCAACAAAAATATCCATGCGCGCGCCTTGCGAGAGCAAGTAGTTCGCGATGTCCTTCCTGCCCATGTGCCCGGCGCCGCCGAGCGCGGTCTCGAAATCGCCTGCCTTCCAATCCCAAGTTGCGTTCAACAAGCCAGGTTCTTGCGTAAGCATTTCTTTCACACGCTCGAGATTGTTGTGACCGGCAATTACAAACTCCTTTACCAACTCCCCTTTCAACGGCGGCGCAGTTTGTTGCTGCGCTTGCACGCCGAAGAATTGCGGCAGCACGATCAATCCCGAAGCCAACGTTGTGGCCCGAGCAAAAAAATCTCTGCGGGTCAACGATAGAGCAAACGAGTGCGTCATGTCTTCTTCCTTTCAAAATGTTTGTGAGGGAAGAGACAGATTCCTGTGCCAAACGTTGCAAATCATCTACACGGCTGAAAGCGCTTGCTTTGAGAAACGGGATTCTATAGGTTGGAGCAGCGGTTAGCCACTAGCGCGATATCTATTCCATTCCATTTCATTGAGGAGAGCGAATGCAACCTTCCTGGCGCAACATTGAAACGCAAGCCATCCACGCGGGCGAGCCGTCGCCACGCGCGAACGGTGCAGTGTGTTTGCCAATTTATCAATCCGCGATGTTCCTCTATTCCGGCGAGCAGAGTTATCACGATCTGAAATACATCCGCTTGAACAACACGCCCAACCACGAAGTGCTGCACAGAAAACTGGCGGCGCTCGAAGGCGGCGAAGCTGCGCTGGTCACTGCGAGCGGCATGGCGGCCATCACGACGAGCCTGCTCACTGTGCTCGAAGGCGGCGGCCATTTGCTTGCGCAAGATTGCCTGTATGGCGGCACGCACGATTTTCTTACAAAGAATTTTTCGAGTTTGGGCCTCTCCTATTCGCTGATCGACGCCAATGCGCCGCAAACTTGGGAGAAAAGTTTGCGGCCCAATACCAAAGCCATCTACGTCGAAACCATGACCAATCCCACTTTGCAAGTCGCGGATTTGGAGGCCGCAGCCAGGTTCGCAAAGGCGCATGGATTGATCTCGCTCATCGACAACACGTTCGCTTCGCCGGTGAATTTCAATCCCATCGCGCACGGGTTTGATTTGGCGATCCACAGTTGCACGAAGTATTTGAATGGCCATTCCGATCTCGTGGCCGGCGCCGTGGTCGGGCGCGTAGATTTGATTCAAAAGATTACGCACCTGCTCAATCATCTCGGCGGCTCGCTCGATCCGCACGCGTGTTTTCTGCTGCATCGCGGCATCAAAACGCTGGCGCTGCGTGTGCGCTATCAAAACGAGAGCGCCTTACAACTCGCAAGGTTTCTCGCGGCGCATCCCCAAGTCGAAAGCGTCAACTATCCCGGTTTGTCGAGCCATCCGCACCATGACCGCGCGCGCAGACTATTTCGCGGTTTCAGTGGCATGATGAGCTTCGAGCTGAAAGGCGACGTCGCAGCGACGGAGCGTTTCGTCTCACGTCTGCAATTGCCGCTCGTTGCGCCGAGCCTCGGCGGTGTTGAAACGCTGGTAACGCGACCGGCCACGACTTCGCACTCCGGCATGTCGCCGGCCGATCGCCAACGCATCGGCATCTCGGAAAAACTCGTGCGCGTCTCGGTCGGGGTCGAAGCGACGGAGGATTTGGTTGAAGATTTTAGACAAGCTTTGGAAGGATGAAAGCACTGCCATAACGTAGCTGCTAACTGCGATCCAGCTTCACCACGAGAGACACAAACAACCAAGAAGACGAAACGATTACCGGCAATACTATTCTCTTAATCGTCTTGCCAGAAATGGTCTTGCCTGTTGTCTTTGCTCTGAAAGCATGAAGCTCACTTGCAAGAAACCATGGCATATGATAGATCCGACACTAAAACTCTTGCACGATCTTGTGGGCATCGATTCAGTCAACCCTTCGCTCGTTCCCGGCGCCGCGGGCGAAGCGAAAATTGCATATACGCTTGCCAAAGAAATGCGCAGCTTCGGCATGCGCGTCGAGCTTGACGAAGTTGCTCCGGGCCGACCCAACGTCGTCGGTATTTTGGAAGGCCGCACACCTGGGCGCACACTCATGTTGTGTGGCCATATCGATACGGTTGGTGTGACCGGAATGACTTCACCCTTCGCGCCGTTTGAACGCGACGGCAAGCTGTACGGCCGTGGCGCGCAAGATATGAAAGGCGGCGTTGCCGCGATGATAGGGGCCGCGCGCGTGCTCGCTGAAACCGGTGGATTGCAAACAGGAAGATTGCTCGTTGCGGGTGTGGTTGATGAAGAATACGCGAGTATCGGTGCAGAAGCGCTCGCGCAGAGATGGCGCGCCGATGCCGCAGTTGTCACCGAGCCGACGGATTTGATGATCGGTGTCGGGCACAAAGGCTTCGCGTGGCTTGAGATTGAAACCACGGGACGCGCGGCGCATGGCAGTCGCCCGCGCGAAGGCCGCGATGCGATTTTCAGAATGGGGCGCGTGCTCGTGCATTTGGAAGAATTGGATCGCGCGCTGCAAGCAAAGCCGCCCCATCCAATCTTGGGCGCCGCCTCCTTGCACGCCTCTCTCATCAACGGCGGGCGAGAGTTAAGCGTGTATCCGGATCATTGTGTTTTGCACGCGGAACGGCGCACCATCAGCGGCGAAAACGGAGCCACGGCATTGCGTGAAGCGGAAGACATTCTGAATAAGCTCCGCGCGGAGGATCACGAGTTCGAGGGCAACGCGAATTTGAGTTTTGAGCGCTCGTCGTACGAAATCGCGCCGCAGCATGAGTTGCCAAATTTACTCGACGAGGCGCTGCATCGCCTCGGCCGTAAAACTGCGCGCGGCGGTTTGACGTTTTGGACCGATGCTGCGATTCTCGGCGAGGCCGGAATCCCTACCGTTATCTTCGGTCCCGGTGGCGCGGGCTTGCACAGCATAACAGAATATGTTCGGATTGATGAAGTGCTCGCTTGCCGCGATGCGCTTGTGGAATTGGCGCGAATGTTTTGCGCCTAAACTTTACACTTCCAAACGGAGAGACACATGCTCTGGGTCACACGCTCACACGTCCATGTCGATCGCGTCGCCTGTCCCTGGCTCATTAAACGCTTCGTGGATTCCGAGGCGAAGTTTTTGTTCGTACCCAAGAATCAAATTGATCACGTTGCAGCCGAGACCGGCGCGATTCCTTTCGATACTTCCGGCGTCGAGCTTGGGCATTATAACGGCAAATGCTCGTTTGAGACGATCATCGAAAAGTATGAATTGAACGATCCGGCGTTGCTGCGTCTTGCCAAGATTGTTCATGCCGCGGACATTGCTTCCGATTTGAACACCGACGAGTTGGCGCCGGGCTTGGAGGCGATTGCCACCGGCTTCAGCTTATTGCTGCCGGATGATCACGCTAATTTGCACGCGCAATTCATCGTCTACGACGCTTTGTATGCGTGGTGCCGCTTGCACGTCGAACGCTCTCAATAAAGGCCTCGTTGATATCGTGCACAAATCCAAGCACACCATCTTCGCAGGGGGAATGCTTGGCCTCGAACGCAACGTGCTCACGGCTTCGGCCATCGTGTTCCTGCTTGGGCTCGGTGAAGAGCTGTGGAAGAAATTTTTGCCTAAATACCTCGAAGCACTCGGTGCGAGCGTGAACAGCATCGGATGGTTCGGGACTGCGAATGATTTTTTGGATGCGATCTATCAATATCCGGGCGGATGGATTGCAGATCATTTCGGACGGCGCCGCGCATTCCTCCTCTTCATTGTGCTCGCGGGGATTGGGTATTTCATTTATCTTTTCAGTTTCTACTGGCCGCTGCTTTTTCTCGGCCTTGCCTTCACGATGGCTTGGCAAAGCATGGCCTCTCCCGCAATCTTCGCGATCATAGGCGACGCGTTGCCCAAACAAAAACGCGCGCTGGGCTTCACCGTGCAGGCAATCTTGAAGCGCGTGCCCATCATTGTCGCTCCTCTTTTGGGTGGCATGTTTATCGCAAAGCTCGGTATTCAAAGCGGCGTGCGAGTCGGTTTGGTGACGACGCTTTTTTTTGCCGCGCTGGCATTGCTCATGGCGCGCACCATCAACGTGGCGATCATTACCGGTGAAACCGCAACCAACGTGCGAAGCGTTTGGCGTTCCTTTCAAACAACACTCAAGCGGTTGCTCGTGTCTGACATTATCATCCGGACTTGCGAAGGCATGGCCGGCGTGTTTATCGTGCTCTACGTTACCAACATCACCGGCATCAACCTCGCACAATATGGCATGCTCGTCGCCGTGCAAGTCACAACTTCCATTCTCGTATATGTGCCCGCAGCGAAGCTTGCAGATCGTATTGGCCGCAAGCCGTTGGTCGTCGCGACCTTCATCTGCTTTGCGCTCTTCCCGATTGCCGTTGTTATGGCTTCGAGTCTCAGCATGCTGGTCTTCGCGTTTATCATCGGCGGGCTGCGTGAAATCGGCGAGCCGGCGCGCAAGGCAATGATTGTGGATTCCGCTGCACCGCATTTGCGCGGCAGAACCGTCGGTCTCTACTATTTCATTCGCAGCCTTACTGTGACGCCTGCGGCCGTGCTCGGCGGCTGGCTCTGGCAAACGGCGCCCGCAGTCACGTTTGTGGTTGCCGGCTTAATTGGCTTCGTGGGTACGATTGTTTTCGCTGCCACGGTAACGGAACGCTATGCCGGCTGATCGACTCGGTCGTTTACGCAGAAGGTGCGATTATGCGGTACTTCACTCCATGTTGATTCGTATTTGTCAAAATTCATATTCGTAAGATTCTCGATTTCATTTCTGCAAGCGCGAACCCAAGCCGGCCTCATCATTGGCGAGCCTGGCTTCATACACCACCTCCTCCGATTTTCAAACTTCCACCTCCATAGCTGATTCACTTTGCCTGACAGTGTTGCGCTGAAAAGGCTCGGGTGTTTTGATAGGCGCACTAGCTGAAAACGTTCCCATCTTCGCCGGAGAGCGTTCAGTTTGCTGCTACGCATGAAATTTTTCGTATGATGATCCCAGCTCGACGGCTTTGTCATTTAGGAAGCAGAAAGCCATGAGAAGTAGAACAACGCCGCGCTCGTGGGCAGCTCGTTCTCGTGCTCAAAGCCGGCGCGTCTTCACGTCCACAGCGAAACCGCAAATACATGTCGTCCGCCTTCTGTGTTTGATCGTTGCAGTGCACGCACGTGTGTATGCCCAATCTTCTTCCGCAATCGCAGCAAAACCGGTTGCGCACAATGCGCGCACCTTGCCCGCGAAAGAAGCTCTGGTGGAAGTTTATCATTTGGGAGGAAAAGGCGGTGAGATCGTTATTGCCGGCCGCGCCCACAAACGCGCTCCGGCAGAAAACTTGTGCGTTGAACTGGCTTTTCGAAGCGAGGACGGACCCGTCGCCGTCACCTTGCCGGTCAAACGCCTCTCGCCAGATACCGCGAGAATCGCTTCCTTCGAGTTCGAGACCAGCGTGCACGGATTGCCGCAAATCTCGCCAAATGATCCGCGCCATGATCAGCCGTTTTTTGCCATCCACCTTACTGATCGCAGCGGCAATCGCTACTATGAGGAGGAAAGCTATGCGCAATTTATCAGCGCCGAAGAAAAACCCGTAGCGGTAAAACCCGTCATCGAGCTTCCGCCGCAAAGTCTTTATGCTGGTCTGCGCAAAACCAAGGGCGCTCCGGCGAGTACGAATGCGAGCGCGCAAGCGCCGGCGTTTGTGCTCAAGGCAACTCGCAAATCAGACAACGCTTCTGTTCTGGAATGGGGCAATCTGCCGCACAATCCAGTCGGCGCGCAGACAGTATCCGTGCTTTACCGCAACGAACAGCATTTGGCAATCACGTTTGCAAGACACTATGTCGACCCGCTCTTCCCTTTTAAGCAGAGTGTAAAGTATCGCGTCGAACAAATCGGAAAGGATGGGCTCACGTACAGCAGCAACACCGTCGAAATACCGGCGCATGGCGCACGCGAAAATTCTTCCGTACCCGCGTTGCACGCCGGAGGGCTATATGCGGCCGGCGCTTTTGTTGAGCGCACGCCGGAAGCCATCGCCGCGGTGGTGAGCAAACACAATGCAGCGATACAATACTGCTATCAACGCGAGTTGAAGCGCAATTCGACATTGCGAGGCGAAGTCCGCGTTCGCATCATTGTCAATGCCAGGGGCAGCGTCGATTCCGTGGGCATAATTTCCTCGACATTGCAAAGCCCGGCTGTGGAAGATTGCATGGTGGGGCGCATCAAGCGCTGGAATGACTTCGGCCCCAGCGATCCGGCGAAGGGCGAAGTTGCAATCAAACAAACGTACGTATTTGGGTATTAAATCAGTCGATCATCAAAAGGAGCTCGAACACCACCCTGCCGCCTTCCATCGTCACAAGTTATCCGACCTTCCTCAAGCAAAACTTATGGCACGTGCTACCCGCATAAAATTGCCTCGCAGTTTGCGGCGCTCAACTTGACAAAATGGTTGTGGTTGGTTAGATTGCTCACGTTTTCAACGCATTTTTTTCAAACCGTGCGCGTCGAATCAATTTCTCTCCTAAAGGGTTATGAACTTTCCTATCGTTCACACGAACATTCCACCTGCGAGGGGGGCAAGGGGGTGTCGTCGTTTCGTGCAACAGAGCTGGCATACGATGCGATCTCCACAATCTCAAGAACACCCCCCTAACCCCTCTCAAGGGGGGAATAGCTTGTGCGCCGCGATCTTCGTTACTGCTATCCTCTTCTGCATCTCTAATCACGCCTTCGCGCAGGACTATCAATCGCGCGGCTTTCGCAAACCCACTGTTGATGACGACACCAAATTCACCGCCATCGGCAGCATCGGCATGACCATCTCGAACTTCGGCACGATTGGCGACGGCTTCGCCACGCAATCGCCGCAAGATCGGCCTTCGTGCGAATATCCCAAAGGCTCGGGCATCGAGCACATGTTCGTCGGCGGCTTATGGGTCGGCGGCCGGCGCGATGACGGCACTGTGCTCGTCACCACCGGCGCGAAAGATATTCCCTCATTGCGCGACGTGGCTGCCGGGTTTGAGTTTACGAACACTGCGGAGGCCAACGACGTGGTGCGTGAACGCTCGAGTCTCATTGAAAGCCCGTTTTATGATCCCGAGGCCATCAGCCATCAAGATTTCATCGCGGATTTCACGGACTCGAACGTGGTCGTGCCGGGCACGAACATTCGCATTCCGCAGCACACGCCCATCGGCCTTGCGGTGCATCTCGAATCCTACGCGTGGAATTTTCCCTTTGCCGATGCGTTCGTCATTTTGAATTACACCATTAAAAACGTGAGCGGCAGAAATCTCAACGACGTGTACGTTTCGCTCTGGGCCGATCTCGTCGTGCGCAATACGAACATCACGCCGCCGCGCGTGGGCTCGCCGTTTTATCAACACAAGAGCGATGGCTATGTGGATTCGCTGCGCATGGTTTATACTTTCGATTACGACGGCGATCCCGGTTTCACTGATCGCGGATTGTATGCGGCGATGAAACATCTCGGCGCTACGCCGCAAGCGAATGATTCGACCTATCGCGTGCGCTCTTCCTATAGCGCATGGCTCTTTCGCGACGCGAGCGATCCCTTGCTCTTTTCGCCGCAAACCGATATTGAAAGTTACGAAAAGCAGAGAGTGCCGCTCGATCCGCTCACCATCGCTACGCGCATCAAAGGGCAGAAGGGCAATTTTATGACCATGCTCACAACCGGTCCCTTCAAAACACTTGCGCCGGATTCGTCGATCAACGTCGTGTTCGCCGTGATTTGCGCGAGCAAGTTTGGCGAAGATGCGAACTTCCGCGATACCGAGCAGAGCAAACAGAATCTCTATACGAATGCGTTTTGGGCGCAGACCGCATACAACGGTGAAGACCGCAACGGCAACAACAAACTCGATCCCGGCGAGGACATCGACCGCGACGGCAAACTGGATCGCTACGTGCTGCCCACGCCGCCCACCACGCCGCGCGTGAAGATCGTGCCTGCAGATCGCGAAGCCACGATCTATTGGGATCGCTCTGCCGAAGAGTCGGTCGATTTCATCAGCGGCAAAAAAGATTTCGAAGGCTATCGTGTGTATCGCACGCAGCTCGGCGAAGATTTGCCCGGCAGAGATTTGTTTTCATCGTTCACACTGATTGCGGAGTACGATTCCGTGAATGGCATCGGCTACGACACCGGGCTCGAGCTCGCGCGTTTGCCCGCGCCAATCACGTTCGGCGAGAGCGCGTTGAATCCGCTCACCGGCCAACAGGAGCAGATTTATTATCACTATAAACTTGTGAATGAAAATTTATTGAACGGCTGGCAGTACGCGTATGCGGTCACGGCTTTCGACGGCGGCGACCCGGAGATTCGTTTGCAAAGTTTGGAGAGCAGCCGTTTGAGCAATGCCGTGCGCGCGTTTCCCGGCTCGCCCACTGCCGAGGCGCAACGCGCCGCGAGCGCAGAGAAAGATATTTCCGTGGGCGTGTATCCGAATCCCTATCGCGTGCAAGCCACGTGGGACGGCAACCTCGAACGCGACCGCAAGCTCTACTTCTTCAATCTGCCCGCAAGCTGCGAAGTGCGCATTTATACGCTCGCCGGCGATCTCGTGGATAGCTTCACGCATGACGCTGCAACGTATCAAGGCGAGGGCATTCAATGGACCGAAAAATTCTCGCGCGGCAATCGCGTCTACGCCGGCGGCGAGCACGCATGGGATCTCGTGACGAAAGACGATCAAGCGCTCGCTTCGGGATTGTACTTTTACACGGTGGAGGATTTTGCCTCCGGAAAGGTGCAGAGGGGGAGGTTTTTGGTGATAAAATGAAACGGGTGGCTATGCAACCTTGCTTCGCGGCAGATTTGTTTGTATCATTGCTTGAGCATGAAAGTGTCGCGTTCAGCAATCATGGTCGTATCTCCGAGGAGATGAAAATGCCCGAAACCAAAATCAAATACGATCAAGAGGGCGACATACTTTATGTCTCATTCGGACGCAGCGAGCACGTCACCGGCGTGGAGTTGGCTGATAATATTTTGCTCCGCTTGGACACCGGTAAAGCGGAGGCCGCTTCGCCCAAAGCCATCGGCTTAACCTTTATCAGCTTTTCTAAAATGCAAGAGTACTTTCGCGATAAACTGCCTCTTGCCAATCTGCGCCGCCTGCCGGAAGATTTATGGCAGGCAGTGATCAACGTTGTCGCCACTCCGCCGGTCAGCGATTTTTTGTCAATTGGATTTTCGATGTCGCCGCAGTTTCCGCCGTTGCCGGAGCGGCTTGCGGCGTAAAAGTCCATAAACCCTCTCACCTCACGCAAAGGGAGCAACACATGAGAAAGGCGTTACGCTCTAGCCTCACTAGTTTTGCAACCGTACTGTTTGCTGTTCCGCTTGTAGCAAATGCCCAAAACCATCTTCTCCTCTCAGAGTTTGCCGTCACGCCCACGGCGGGCGAGTTTGTGGAGATTTACAATCCCACCGCGAGCGCGATTGACCTGAGCAACTACTATCTCAGCGACGAGGTGTTCAACAACAACAATAACTACATCAATGTTGTGAAGGGCGGGTTCACGGCGTTCTCTTCGGACTTCTTAGTGAAGTTTCCGAATGGCGCGAGCATCGCGCCGAAGCAATTTCTCACCATCGCGTTCAGCGGCGCGGGCTTCAACACAACCTATGGCAAGCCTGCGGATTTCGAAATCAAAAGCGACGATGCGGGCACGCCCGATATGGCAAAAGCCTCGGATGCCTCCGTCGGCGCGAACGCGGGCTTGTCGGATGACGGCGAGGTGCTCATTCTTTTTTATTGGGACGGCCAGAGCGATCTCGTGCAAGACGTGGATTACGTGGTGTGGGGCGATAAAGCCGAGGCCGTTGATAAAACCAACGTGAGCATCGACGGCCCGGATGCGGACGCGAACACTTCAACGTATCTCGCGGACACGCCGGTGGCAAATCAATTCGTGGTGAACACCGAGAACGACGCGGATGCAAATCCGCACGATGCGGGCAGTTCCGCGCAGCGCAAGCTGGAAGTGGAAGACCTCGAAACGTGGACGGGCGGCAACGGCATCACCGGCCACAACGAGACGAGCGAAAACCTTTCATGGATGGGCGGCATTTGGAGTTTAAACGCAGCGGCCACGCCCGGCGCACGCGCTCTCGGCGATAGTTTAAACATCGCGGACATTCAATTCGTGCGCGCGGACGCCATCGGCGCATCGAATCTCGACGACTCTCCCATGGTCGGCGACACGCTGACGATCTCCGGCATCTTCATGCAAGGCCCGCGCGAAATTTTCGTGGGCGCGCGTTGGGGCGGTTTTTTGCAGGATGAGCGCGGGGGCCCGTGGAGCGGCTTTTTTATCATTCAAGATAGTTCGGATGCCGGTACTTTCCTCACAGCGGCCAAAGCGGGCGATAAAATCAAAGTCACCGGCGTCGTGAGCGAGTTTCCGACCGGGGCTACGCAGCAGAGCATCACACAAATGAACCTGCTGATCAATCCCGCCGTGCCCATTGAGTTTTTAGAATTCGACCTGCCTTTGCCTGCGCCCATCGTGCTCAAGCCCGGCGATTTGGGCGCAACCGCGGGAACCACGAACTCGGCATTGTCGGAACGTTGGGAGAGCACGCTCGTGCGTTTTGAGAATCTCACTGTGACTGCGAACGGTTTGCCCGGCAATCTTATGACCGCCAGCGATGAAACCGGCAGCATTACGCTTGATGATTATTTCAATGCGATCTTCAACATCGTGAATCCCAACGGCGGCGTGTGGCCGGGTTTTCCCGCGGGCACAAGAATCAACGTGACTGGCATCATCCGGGGCGGTACGACGCAAGGCACCACGACCATCAATCCGCGCAGCTTGGCCGATATTGAAGTAGTCGTTGCGCCGCCAGAGATTACCGATTTACAGCGTTCATCATCAGCCGTGAGTTCAACAAGCGCGACACTGATCAGCGCGACGATTGTCGACGCACAAACCAGCGTCGCAGGCGCGGAGATTCAATATCGCGTCAATAGTGGCCCGCTCCGAATTGTGCCCATGGATGTACAAGGCAATCAATTCACGGGCAGCATTCCACCGCAAGCGAATGGCGCGCGCGTGGAATATTTCATCACCGCGCGTGACACGGAGGGCAATGGCACGATTGCTCCCTCCGACACTTCCGCATACAAATACTTCTACTTTGTGCGCGATGCAGGACTCACGATTTATGATTTGCAATACACGCCCTATCGCGACACGCGCTCGCCTTATTCCGGCATGGAAGTCACCGTCACCGGTATCGTGACGACCGACTCCACGGATTTTTCTTTTTATTGGATTCAAGACGGCACAGCGCCGTGGAGCGGCATTCAGGTTTTTGATCGTGACAACGAGATCAAACTGGGCGATAGGGTTAAAGTCACGGGCACAGTCATAGAATTCGGCGGCACCACTGAAATCACTACAATCGATTCCGCAGTGGTGGTGAGCGAAAACAATCCTTTGCCGGTACCGATCTTTCTGCCCACCGGCCAATTGATGACGGGCGCCTCAGCTTCGGAAAGCTATGAAGGAATGTTGGTTCAAGTCAGAAACGTCGTTGTTACCGATCCTCGTCCAGACGGCTCACAGGGCACAGGGGGCGCGGGCTTCGGCGAAATTATCGTGAATGATGGCAGCGGTGGTGTGCGAGTGGACGATTTGGGAAACTGGACAGGGCAAACGCCATCAGATAAGATTCGGCCTCCCGCTGATACTACCTTTTTCGCTGGCGACAGCCTAATATCGATCACCGGCATTCATCATTTTGCGAATGGTAACTACAAGATTGAGCCGCGCAATGAGAATGATGTCGTGCGCAAGCCGACCGCAATCCGCGACAATGCCTCGCAACCCGTGCTCACGTTCGAGCTTGCGCCCAACTATCCGAATCCCTTCAATCCCGAAACCACGATTCGCTATCAAGTCGCGCGCGGCGTGAAAGTGAACGTCACGATCTACAACGTGCTCGGGCAAAAGGTGCGAACGTTGGTTGACGGCTTCAAGCCTGCGGGCAGTCATCGTATTGTGTGGAACGGCAAAGATGATCGCGGCATGAGTTTGCCGACGGGCATGTACTTTTATAAGATGCGGGCGGGAGAGTTTGTGAAGGTGAGAAAGATGCTGCTGCTCCACTAGCTGATCTTTGGGAACGCAGATTCGATCAAAGCTTTTTCATGATAATCTGCGTTCCCGCTTTTGTCGGTGTGCGCAACTCTGCCTTATGCTGCGCGCTCGCGCAGCTTTGTCGATTTTTTTAGGCCGCCGAAACCGTTTAAGCACGCACGAATCATCCGGAGACGTTTATGCAAGATTACGACCCTCTCCATGCCCCAAGCAGCGCAGAGTGGCTTGCGCTGGATGAGCAGAAGCGCATCAACCTGGTTCTGGCGTATCATCAACGCATGCGCGTGAAGCTTCCGAACGCCATGCTGCACGCAACAATCCACACGATTGTCGAGAACCAAAACGCGATGGGGGATGCGACGATAGTCAAAGACACGCTCAAGCGTTTGCAGCGCGAAGGCTTGAATCGGCACGAGGCCGTGCATGCCGTGGGTTCGGTGTTCATTGAACAACTTTGGGGCGCAATGAAGGGGATCAACCCCAAAGGCGAGGTGAATCGAAACTATGACGAGGCCTTGCGCAAGCTCACCGCGAAAAGCTGGCTGCGCAGCGGCCGCCAAACTTGACCTCGGCCCTCACTTCATCGCGTTTCCTTCCCCCAACTTCTCAATCCTCGCCGTGGAAGCGGAACGGCTCTTTTGCAGACGTTGCGCAGTAGCCTCGGCTTGCCCCAACGCGCGCAGAATATTTTCACCCGCGAGCTTCTTCAAATCTGCATCGCTCCAGCCGCGGCGCATCAGTTCCGCAAACAAATACGGGAATTTCGAAACGTCTTCCAGGCCCTCGGGCATGTCGCTGCTACCATAATAGTCGCTGCCGATGCCCACATGATCGATGCCCGCGACTTTGCGCACATGCTCGAGATGATCTGCCACGTGGTGCAGCGTGGCCTTGGGCATGGGATGTTCGGCGAAATATTCTTTCCGAATGCGATCGCGCTCTGCGCCATTGGCGGTTTGTTGCAACCGTTCTTCCAATGCTTTTTCCCACGCATGGGCTTCGTTTGAAACAAAAGAGGGAATGAACGTGACCATCACCACGCCGCCGTTACGCGCGAGCTTCACGAGAATCGAGTCCGGCACGTTGCGCGGATGATCGACCAGAGCGCGAGCGGAAGAATGCGAGAACATCACGGGCGCTTCGCTCACAGCGAGCACGTCACTCATCACCTTCGGCGAAACGTGCGAGAGATCGATCAACATGCCGAGGCGATTCATCTCCGCCACCACTTCTTTTCCGAAAGCCGTGAGGCCGTTGTGTTTGGGTTGATCGAGCGCGGCATCGGCCCAATCGAGCGTGACGTTGTGTGTGAGCGTTATGTAGCGCACGCCGAGGCGATAATACGCGCGCAACGCGCCGAGCGAGTTTTCAATCGCATGGCCTCCTTCCATGCCGAGCAGCGAAGCGACTTTGCCTTTTTTGAAAATGGCGCGCACGTCCTCCGCGGTCAACGCAAGCTGCAACGCTTCGGGATAGCGTTCGATGACGCGATGCGCGATGTCGATCTGCTCCAATTGCATCTTCGCATAGCCTTCCACCTTTGCTTCGCCGGGAATATAAACCGACCAAAACTGCGCGCCGACTTGGCCTTCACGCAAACGGTGCAAATCCGTATCGCCCGTCGTGCGCTTGCGCAGATCGTAAGCCTCGACATCGCGCGGCGCTTTCGGATCCTCGCGAATCACCCACGGCAAATCGTTGTGGCCGTCAACCAGCGGCGTGGCTTTGAGCAACTCGCGCGCATGTTTGAGAGCGGAATCATCGGTTTGAGCAAATCCCGTGGAGCAAAGCGTGAACGCCAACAAGATAGTGCGGGCGGGTTTGAGCATGAGGCGGTCCTTTCATGGAAGAAAACTTGCCTTGATTTATTTTGATGAAGAGCTGCTTTGTGCAAAGTGCTTGCGCCGCTTTAAGGTCGGTAGCGGCGCTTCTTAAAAATGTCACCCTGTAAGGACCTTCCCTCGCACTCGGCACTTATCCCAGCGCAAGGAAGATTCTTACAGAATGACAATTCACTGGTGGCTATTAAAAACTTTTCGCTTTCACCGCACCGCCTCCTGCAATGCCCTCCACGAACCTTGCAACAACTCCTCGATGCGCTTCCAATCTTCCTCCGTCACGCCGCCGCTCACGGCTTTATGATCGCGAATGTTCATGGCCTCCGTGCGCAAGCGGCCATACTCCATGAGCTTTTCCGCGGGAACGCGATAGAGCGCGGCCGCGGCTTCGGCAAGCGCGAGTTCTAAATCACCGGGCGCGTGCTGGTCGCGTTGGCGATGCACGATCCACCATTCGAGCTCAAGCTTGGCTTCTTGCTCAACGTCGAATGGAGTCACGCTCACTTTGCGAATCGCGTTATAATAACGAACCAAATCGGGCAAGGCCTTCTCATAATCCGCGCGGCTGCCCCCGTCTTTGAAAACGAACGCGGCTTTCGCGGCATGAAACGCGACGACGTGCGAACGCAGCCACGGCAAATCGAATTGCACGCGCAGCAACTCCGCAAGCTGGAAGAAGAGTTTGACGCGCTCGCGCTCATAATACGAACGCCACATGATCGCGTCGAGGCGCGCGACTTCATCGGCGTCAAAGTCGCGCAGATCGGTGGAGACGGGATAATAAAGATCGAGGGCCGCGGCTGCGAGGAGAACGGCGAGAAGGCCGAGGAAGATGGCGCGTTTGGAAAAGCGAAAACGGGGCATGGAAAAAACTCCTTGAGCGAAGCACAACTCACTCATCGGGTTTCAACCGACATTCGGAAAACTCGTTGCGAGTCAAAACAACGATACCAAATCTTTCCGCCTGCCGCAAGCCCAAAGAAAGTTTCCAACGGATAGAAAAACCCAACGGACTCACTATGTCAATCTAAAAAATGCTTTGTTCAAACTTTTTGATTG
>JBBILN010000009.1:0-151378 GCA_037444905.1 bacterium
CGTGTGCATTGCGCCTCAAGCTGTTTCCGTTGTGCTTTTGCTCCGTGTGCATTGCGCCTCAGGCTTTCTCCGCGTGCGTTTTTGCTCCGTGTGCATTGCGCTTCAAGCTTTCTCCGCGTGCGTTTTTGATCCGTGTGTATTCAAAACCAAGAGACTTGAAAATGCCAACCAACCTCCGTGTCCTCGTGCTCGGCTGCGGCAATATGGGTGCATCGCATGCGCGGGCGTATCACATGCTCGACGGCTTCGAACTCTGCGGTTTGATTGCGCGCACGCCCGAACGCCGCAGCAAACTCGCGGCGGAACTCGGCGACGTGGCGCAATTCGACGACTTCACTGAAGCCCTCGCCGCAACACAGCCGCATGCCGTCGCGATCTGCACCTATCCCGACACGCATTATCAATTCACCAAACAAAGCCTCGAAGCGGGCTTGCACGTGTTTCTCGAAAAGCCGCTCGCGGAAACCGTGGCGCAGGCGCAGGAACTCGTGGCGCTGGCTTCATCCAAAAAGAAAAAGATCGTCGTGGGCTACATTCTGCGCCAGCATCCCGCGTGGATGAAATTCATCGCCATCGCGCGCACGCTCGGCAAGCCGCTGGTCATGCGCATGAATCTCAATCAACAGAGCAAAGGCAAAGAGTGGGAGACGCACAAGAATCTCATGCACTCGATGTCGCCCATCGTCGATTGCGGCGTGCATTATGTTGACGTCATGTGCCAAATGACGCGCAGCAAACCCGTGCAAGTGCAAGCCATCGGCGCGAGATTGAGCAATGAGATCGATGCGGAGATGTATAACTACGGCCAGCTCCAAGTGGTGTTCGAAGACAAGTCCGTAGGTTGGTATGAAGCGGGCTGGGGCCCGATGATGAGCGAGACCGCGTTTTTCGTGAAAGACGTTGTCGGCCCGAACGGCTGCGTGAGCATTGTTGATCCGCAAGCCGTGCGCAAAACCGCTTCGGATGAGGTTGATGCGCACACGAAGACGAATTGTCTTCTGCTCCATCACGCCGCGCTCGATGCGAGCGGCAAGTTTGCAAAGGCCGACGAGCGCATCGACACCACCGACGAGCCGGATCATCAAGAACTGTGCAATCGCGAGCAAAGATATTTTCTGCAAGCCATTCGCGAGGATTTGGATTTGACCGAGCATTTGCAGGATGCCATCAACAGTTTGCGCATCGTGCTCGCCGCGGATGAATCCGTGCGCACCGGGCGGGTGATAAAATTGTAAATCTCTCCCATTGTCATTCTGCAAGAATCTTTTTATGTTACAGCGATACACGAATCTGCAACTCTTTCAAGCCGAAACTCAATTGCTCCACACGCGGATCAAGAGCGCATACTGAAAGGCTTTTTTCGCGTGTGTTTTTGATTTGTGTGTGGCTCAAGTTTTTTCTTTCATCCGTTGACAGAAGGCCTTGCTCTGTCACTAAGAAATGAACCCATGAACCAATCCCTCACCCGTCGTCGCTTCCTTCAAACCGCGCTCGCCGCGAGCGCCTTCACCATCGTGCCGCGCCGCGTGCTGGGCGGCCCGGGTTACACGCCGCCGAGCGATGAACTCACCAAAGCCGTGATTGGTGTGGGCGGCATGGGCCAATGGCATCTCGGCAATACCGGCACGCGCTTGCTCGCAATCTGCGATGTCGATAGCAATCATTTAAATGACACGCTCGCCCGCGTCAATGCCAAAGAAGTGCGAGGCTATCGCGATTTTCGCGAGGTGCTCGAGCGCAAGGACATCGACATCATTCACATTGCCACGCCCCCGCATTGGCATGCGCTCATGAGCATCGCCGCGGCAAATGCGGGCAAAGATGTGTGGTGCGAAAAGCCCATGACGCGCACCATTGCCGAAGGCCAAAAAGTCGTCCAAGCCATGGCGCGCAATGCCACGATCTTTCGCATCAACACGTGGTTCAGATTTCACGGCGATTTCTACGGCTTCGGCACGACCGTGCATCCCATCAAAAAACTCGTGCAAAGCGGCTTGCTCGGTTGGCCGCTCAAAGTCACGGTGAGCGAACAAACCGGCTTTGAGTGGAAATTTTTCTGGAGCGGTCGCACCGATCTCATACCCGAATGGATTCCCGAGCAGCTTGATTACGATATGTGGCTCGGCCCTGCGCCGTACAAGCCGTATCATTCGCATCGCGTGCATCAAACCTTTCGCGGCTATTGGGACTATGACGGTGGCGGTCTCGGCGACATGGGGCAGCACTATCTCGATCCCGTGCAATACTTGCTCGATAAAGACGACACGAGTCCGATTGAAATCGAAGCCGATGCGCCGCAACAAGATCCCGAGGCCGCAAGCACATGGCGTTGGATTCGTATGAAGTATGCCGACGGCTGCGAGATTTTTTTAGATGGTGAAGCGAAAGACGCGAACACGCCGTTCATTGAAGGCCCGCATGGCAAACTCTTTCGCGGCTTCAAATCCGACATTCCAAATTTGATGAAGAAGCTCGCCGAGTTTCCCGAGCCTGAGCCACAACTCATCGACTTCAACGAGGCGGTGAAGACGCGCAAAAAGTTTGCGTTGAATGAAATGAACGGCCACCGCTCGTGCACGCTCGTCAATCTCGGCAAGATCGCTGTGCGCTTGGGAAGAAAGCTCCGTTTCGATCCGGTCGCGCAAAGATTCGTTGACGATGACGCCGCGAATCGATTTATTGAAGAGCCGATGCGCGCGCCGTGGAAGATTTGAATCATATCAAGAATTTTCATTTCGGATTTTTATAACGAGGCTTCGAGGTTTTTATGAATCAGACCTTTGATGAAATCTGCGCCGCCGCTGACAGGCTGCCGCTAAAATTGAAACGGCAACTAACCAAACGGTTGCTCGCTACCACCATTGTAGAAGCGAGCGCGACAGTGGTCTATCTCAAACGGCTTTCGCCCCAAAAGCTGTCTCGCCTTCATCTTTTGATGGACAAAAACAATGAAGGCCGACTCACCATGAGTGAACGCACTGAGCTTAAAAAGCTTGGGGCAGAAGTTGATCGTATTATGTTAGAAAACTCCCGCACACTAGCACAAACGGTCCGACCGGAATTGTTTGATGAACACGGCCGGCGCATTAAGAATGACGCAACTCGCGCCGGCAGCAGGACGGCTTTAGAGCGCACGCGCCCAAAAAGAATCCGTATGCGATGAGCATAAAGATACCGGCCTGGCTAGCGGATGAAGTCACCTCGCGTGCCGCCATGCGCTGTGAATATTGTCGTGCGCCGCAAATAGTCATCGGCCAGACGTTTCACATTGACCACATTGTGCCTAAGGCGGAGCGTGGAAAGACCTCGTCCGGGAATTTATGTTTGGCTTGCGCACACTGTAATATCGCTAAAAGCTCGTTCGTAAAAGCGATTGATCCTCTCACCAAGAAAAAAGTTTCGCTGTTTAACCCACGAAAGGATTTGTGGCAAGAGCATTTTCGCTGGGGTAAAGACAAACGCATTCTACTCGGTAAAACACCCCAAGGACGCGCGACGATTATTGCGCTTGATATGAATGCGGAAATTCTGCAAGAAGCGAGAAGCTTTTGGTGTGATCTTAAAATATTTCCGTGAAGTTTCGTTGCGGTGAGTTTGCAAAGAAAACTTCGCTTCGATCCGGTCGCGCAAAGATTCGTTGACGATGATGCCGCGAATCGATTTATTGAAGAGCCAATGCGCGCGCCGTGGAGAGTATGAATCAGTTTTTTTGACTGTGATGGGAATGATCTCAATGCCTGACAATGTTCTTCGCTTCGTTGATCTTGTTGACGCTGAGGGCAAGCCCGTCACCGGCTTGGTTTCAGTGCGCAATCCGGAATCAGCGAATTTGAGCATTGACGAACGAGCCGCGATTTTTGACGCCGCAGCGTTGGGGCATATTGATTTCGTTTTCTTTCGTCGTTTTTCTGATGGACGTTCATCTCAGATTTCTGCTTACGTCGTGAACAATAGCGATGAACGGCTCGACAACGAGACGTTGGCAAAATTGCACCAAAAGGTTTGGCTGCAGGGAACCGCGCCGTTGCTTTACGTTGCTTGGCCTAGTCGTATCGACGTATTAACCTGTGCGCGAGGACCGGACTTTTGGAGCAGCAAAGACGAACAATGTCAATATAAGCCCGCAACCGTGCTGCTGGTTGCCGGCGAAATCAATCGGGCATTGCAGAAGTTTTCGGCGCTGCGCCTTGCCGATGGAACATTCTGGGAAGATCCCGAAAATCAAAAACTGGCAAACCATGAAAAGGCAGCGCACAGGTCATTGATTCAAGCCGTGCTTGAAGCGGACAAAGACCTCAAGGGAGATAAGAATCCAATTCTGCGGCGTTTGCTTTTGCTCATGGTGTTGATTAAATACCTGGAAGATCGCCGCGTTTTCCCCAACAACGGCTGGTTCGGCAGATTTCATAAAGGCGCAAAGAACTTTTGGGAAATCCTGCAAGGCGGTGAGCCCGAAGAAGTCTATCGGCTTTTGAGCCTCCTTGAGAACAAATTTAACGGAGACATCTTTCTTCTCCCTGCAGAAGGAAAGCAAAAACTTTCGAAAAAAAATCTCGAGCGCTTTGCCGACTTTGTTGGCGCAAAAATGCTGAATCGGCAATTATATCTTTGGGAGCAATTCTCTTTCGAGCATCTGCCCGTTGAGATCATCAGCCACCTTTATCAGCATTTTGTTCAAGGCGGCCACGGCGCCGTTTATACGCCCCCCTTTCTTGCAGCTTTACTGTTGGATTACGCCATGCCATACGAGAAACTCACCGGCAAGGAGCGCATTTTGGATCCGGCGTGCGGCTCGGGAGTCTTTCTGGTCGGCGCATTCCGCAGATTGATCAACTTCTGGCGCAGTCAAAACGGTTGGCAGCGGCCCAACGTAAACGTGCTCAAAAGCATTCTGAAGCGGAGCATTTGGGGAATCGAGTTGGATGGAAACGCCGTCGATCTCACCGCGTTTAGTTTGTCTCTCGCTCTGTGCGATGCTTTGCAGCCGGAGGTTATTTGGCGCGATTTGAGATTTGATCGTCTGCGTGAATCAAATCTGCTTGAAGGAGATTTCTTTCAACTTCTTCTCGCTTCGCAAAAAAGTGCGGGGGCTATTTTTGATGCGCCGTTCGATCGCGTTATTGGGAATCCGCCTTTTAAATCTAAGCTCTCACCAGCAGGAGCAGAAATTGATCAGAATGCAGCCGGAGAGCGCGGAACGCTGCCGGATAGACAAACCGCCTTTTTGTTTTTGGAGCAAGCTTTAAATGTTCTTCGCCCCGAGGAGGGCCGAGCTTGTTTAATTCAACCCTCAGGATTGCTTTACAATCGCAATACTCAATCTTTTCGAACCGCCCTTTTTAAAAAATATAGAATCGATGCCGTATTAGATTTCACTTCGATTCGCCAACTGTATGAAGCCGCAGACCCGAAAACAATTGCAGTGGTTGCTGACGCGGCCCGACCGACTGAGGAGCATTGGATCAACCACTCGACCTTCCGGAGAACCGTAAGCGTTCATGAACGGATTTGTTTTGAACTCGACCATTATGACCGCCACCGCGCTGCTCAGAAGCAGGCTGAGAATGAACCTTATGTCTGGCGCGCAAACCTGCTCGGCGGGGGACGCTTGCTAGACATGTCGCAACGTCTTCGCAGCATGCGCACATTGGCCGAATTCGTAAAACAAAAAGGATGGGATTACGGCGAAGGCTTCGTTGCGGCAAAAACCGGAAAACGCGCTCCTGCGCCGTTTCTAACCGGCTCGTCTTTTCTTCCAACCGCCGCGTTTACGGATAAGGGCATCGATGAAGCAGGAATCGAAACCGTCAAAGAAACGCACTTTCGTTCGGCCTATACGGAAGATCGTTACAGCTCGCCGCTGGTTTTGATAAAAGAAGCGGATCATCTCCCCTTGGCGTTTTGGGATAAAGGATTCCTCGCGTACCGCGACAAGATTATCGGCATTCATGCCCCCTCGGCCCAAGCCGATGAGCTTCGTGCATTATACGAGAGGTTGCGTCGAAATCATAAAGCCTGCCGCTTTGCCTGCACTCTAAACGGCACGCAATCGTTAATCGGCAAGGCCACTGCGATCCTCAAACAGGATGTTGACGTTTTGCCTTATCCCGAGGATGCGAAATGCCTTTCTTTTTCTTTTTGGGAAGAAGCCTTGCGAGATGACGTCCTCAAGTTCATTACCGAATACGTGCGCCTCGGACAGAACTCTGAGCTATTAAAAACGGCGGCGGACGACAACACGCTTCACGAGTACGCAGACATTTTCCTCCGCATGCTCGGCAGCGTTTACGACAACTTGAAAGCAGGCGATCCCATCTTCCTGAACGGCTTGATCTGCCAGCCGTTTTATTTTGGGGAACGTCCCAATCTTGCATGGCTCGAAGAGCAGAATGAAGATGAACTGCAAAAACTTATCTACGAAGAGAAGAAGCACGCCGCACTTCGAACCATTCGCGTGCTGCGCTTTTATGCCGAAAACGTCGTCTTGCTCGTCAAACCGGAGCGCTTGCGCTATTGGATTCGCTCTGTCGCCATTCGTGATGCCGATGAGACCCTGGTTGATCTATACCGACAGGGGTATTGAGCATGAAGCGAGAGCACATTGAGGGAAGCTTGGGCAGCAGAATCACGAGGGAGATTGCGCAGAACAATCTTGTTCTGAAAACCATCGATTTTGTGCGCCGCCAACTGCCGGCGTGGCGAGACGATCCGAACCGGCCTGCAGAAGTAATGGAAGATAAATTGAATTTGCAATTGTGCAAGTTTCTTGATTCATGCGCACGAAACAATTTTCCGATGGTTCGCTTTGATCATGAGGAGTATCAACTCGGCCATCGACGCGTGGACCTCTCCGCTTCGACAGTCAAGTCAACGCTCATCGGTATGAAACTTCACACGATTTACGATCCTTTTCTTGTGCTCGAAGGCAAGCGCCTTCCCGCTCCTTCGCACGAACGTGAGAAGGAATATGTGACAGGCGGAGAAGAAAGTACGAGCGGCGGCATTCAGCGCTTCAAGCTCGGGCTGCACGGCGCAGGCATGAATCCGGTCGCGATGATTGGATATATTCAGAAACGGTCTGCGAGCGACTGGCATCGCGAAATCAATGATTGGATTTCACGGCTTTGCAGCGGCGAGGAAAGCGACGGCTGCGTTTGGAATGAGAATGAAAAACTGGAGCAGTTCGAGGAAGACAAGTCAAACGGCATTTCGAACTGCCGCTCTGTTCACAAAAGAACAGGGAGAGAATTAGGTGATGAGATCGAAATCTATCATCTCTGGGTAAAGATGACCATTTAGCCCCAAAGGAATAATCCAAGGAAACCTCAATCGTAAGGACATGGAGAATAATCTCATGCTCGCTTTACATACAAACCCATGCTAATCTCCGCCCCTCGCGCGAAGTTTTTTGGTTTCATCTTCTCTCTCCTCATACTCGGCTTTCAGCACGGCGTCCTCGCCGCGCCGCAAAGCGCGACGCTCTCTTCTTTGCTGGCGCAATTGCCCGCGCCCAATCCCGAGGAGTCGCGGCGGCTTAATGCTGCGTTCGTCAAACTCGGCGCGCCGGCTTATCAAGAACTCTGCAATATGCTCGTGCCCATGGGCCAGGGCGATGATGTCAAAGCGCGCCTGGCTTTGAGCGGGCTTGCGCTTTATGTCTCTCGCGCGGGCGCGGAGAAAGAGCGCAAGTCATTTGCCGAGGCGATCCTTCTCTCTCTGCGGGCGAACGCACATCCTCAAGTCAAAACTTTTCTCATCAAACAATTGCAACTCGCGGGCGGCAAAGAAAGCGTTGCGCCGCTTAAAAGCTTTTTGGTGGATGAAAAACTCTGCGAGCCGGCCGCGCAAGCCTTGCTCGCGATTCGCGTTCCCGAAGTTGAAGCCGCATTCGCCCAAACGCTCACGAACGCAAACGGCGCAGCGCGCTTGACCATCATCAAAGCGCTCGGCGAATTGCGCAGCAAACAAGCTGCGCCGGAATTGCTCAAGCTCGCTTCGGATAAAAATCGCGACGTGCAACGCGCAGCGCGCGCGGCATTGGCAAACACAGGGGAGCTTGCGGCAATGACTCTGCTCGCAGAGGCCGTGCAATCCGAAGCTTCGCAGCAAGCCAACGCGGATTATCTGCTCTTCGCGCAACGCCGCGCTGAGGCGGGCGATAAGCAAACAAGCGCGATGATCTGCCGCGAAGTGCTCGCGAATCGTGAGAGCCGCTTCGCGCCGCATGAACAAGCGAATGCGCTGCGCACGCTCGTCACGGCGTTGCAAGCGGAGGCCTTGCCTGATTTGCTCGCCATGATGGACCGCGAGGACGCGCGTTTGCAAGATGCGGCGCTGCAACGCGTGCGTGAAATTTCCGGCGAAGCGGCAACGGCGCAATGGCTGAATAAGATGCAGCAAATTTCGCCCGCGACGCGCGCGCGCATCGTGACCATGCTCGGAGGACGCGGCGATAAATCCGCATTGCCTGCTCTACGCGAAGCATTGCGCGACACGAATGAAGCCGTGGCGTTGGCTGCAATCCCGGCATTGGCAAAATTAGGCGGAAAGGAAGCCGCTCCGGAATTGTTGCAGGCTTTGTCTTCGACGCAGAGCACGGAACGCATCGGCGCCATTAAAGTCGCGCTGCTCTCGCTGCCATTCGAAAATAATCTCGCGCAGATGCTCGAGCTTCTTCCGAATGTAACAGCGCCTGCCAAAGTCGTGTTGCTCGAGGTCATCGGCTCGCGCGGTGCGCACTCGGCTTTTGAAGCCGTGGCCGCGCGCGCGAATGACGACGCGCGCAGCGTGCGTTTGGCCGCCATTCGAGCGCTCGAAAATGTTTCCGCAGCGAATGATCTGGCGCGCCTTCTCGATCTCATGCTCGCCGCAACGAGCGAGTCGGAAACTTCGGCGCTGCAAAAGGCCATCGTCATTGTCGCAGCGCAAATTCCCGAAGCGGAAAAACGCGCGGACGCGGTTTTAATGAAACAAAAAAATAGCAGCCTAGCCCAACCGTCAAACGAAGTAGCGCAGGCATCCGTGCCTGCAGACAAGCTGTCTGCGCTACGTCCTGCGCCAACAGCCGAGCAACAAACCAAACTTCTACAAACACTCGCGCGACTCGGCGGCGCGAAAGCATTTGAAGCCGTGCTCGCCGAAAGCAAGAATGCCAACGCTGAAATTCGCGACGCCGCGATTCGCGCGCTCGCGGATTGGCCGGAGACGATGGCTCTGCCCGAACTGCTCCGACTTGCACGCGAAGAGAAAGAGTTGTCGTATCACGTGCTCGCCATGCGCGGCGCGTTGCGTTTGCTCGAAGCCGCGGAGTATTCTTTTGAAGAAAAATTGCGATTGTACCGCGAAGCCATGACGCTTGCGCGTCGAGTAGAAGAGAAGAAACTTGCGCTCGCGGGTTTGTCAAGCGTGAAATCGCTTGCCGCGCTCGATTATGTTTCCACTTTTTTCAATGAAGACACGTTGAGCTTGGAAGCCGCGCTGGCCGCGATCAAAATTGCCGAATCGGAAAGGCATGAACGCCGCCGTTTGGAGGGCGCAGAGATTGCGAAGACCTTGATCGGCAAACCCGTCGCGCCGAATCTGCGCCAACAACTCGCGCAACATTTTGAGGCGCAGGCTGAGAGCAACAAACCGCCCGAGGGGTTCGTCGCGCTCTTTAATGGCAAAGATTTGTCCGGCTGGAAAGGTTTGGTGGAAAATCCGGTGAAGCGCGCGCGCATGAGCGCAGAGGAGATGCGCGCGGCGCAAACGAAAGCCGATTCGATCATGAACGCACACTGGCGCGTGCTCGATAACGGCGTGTTGTACTTCGAAGGCAAGGGCTATCAAAATATTTGCACGGCGCGCGATTACGGCGATTTTGAGCTGCTCTGCGATTGGAAGATCGAGCCGAACGGCGACAGCGGCCTCTATTTGCGCGGCGTGCCGCAGGTGCAGATTTGGGATCCCGCGCAATGGAAGATCGGTTCCGGCGGTTTGTACAACAATCAAAAGTATGCGAGCAAGCCGCTCTCGATTGCGGATCGTCCCACGGGCGAGTGGAATACGTTTCGCATCATCATGATCGATGAGCGCGTGACGGTTTATCTCAACGACGTGCTCGTGACGGATAACGTGCCGCTCGAAAATTATTGGCAGCGCGAGTCGCCGCTCTATCCCACCGGGCAAATCGAATTGCAAGCGCACAACTCGCCGCTCTATTTCAAAAATATTTTCATCCGCGAGATTCCGCGGCCGAAAAAGTTGTTCAGCGGCGCGTTGTTCAACGGCAAGGATTTGAGCGGCTGGCAAATCATCAACGGCAAAGCGGGCACGTGGAAAGTTGAAAATGAAATTCTCTACACCGAGGGCGAAGGCGGCGGCTGGCTTTCCACCACGCGCGAGTTTGAAAATTTCAAGCTCGAATTGGATTTTCGCGTTCCGCCCGAGGGCAATAGCGGCGTGTTCTTGCGCGCGCCGCACGAAGGCGATCCGGCATACACCGGCATGGAAGTGCAAGTGCTCGATGATTACGCCGCGAAGTATGCGCAGCTTAAACCGTGGCAATATTGCGGCAGCGTGTACGCCGTGCAAGCGCCTTCTGAGCGTGCGAGCAAGCAAGCGAATGAGTGGCAGCATTATGAGATCGTGTGCAACGGGCCGCGCGTGCAAGTGACTTTGAATGGAAAGAAAATAATCGACACGAATTTGATCGAGCACATGGATCAGGAGAAGTCGCACCCCGGCTTGAAGCGCCGCAAGGGTTATATTGGCTTGCAGAATCACAGCACGCGGGTGGAGTATCGGAATATCGTGTTGGTCGAATTGGATTGATGGATTGATGGATTTTGGGAGTGATGGAGTCATGGCGCGCAAACATTTTGTAAAAAGATTTTTCCGCCAACGGATAGATGAAGACCAACGTATGAAAAGACAAGAAACGTTGCTTCGTGACGCCCATGCCTCCGTTGTTCAGTCGCTGCGCGGAAAATATCGTGGGTTCTTGAGTTCGAGCGCGGAGTTTGCCAAGAACAAGCAAGCAGAAAAAGCTTTGGAAATATAAACGCGATCATGTTCTATAGCTTCCTGGCCGATCTCGTCGTGGTGTTGCACTTCGCGTTTATCGTGTTTGTGATCTTCGGCGCGGTGTTGGTTTATTTCAAACGAAAATTGCTTTGGCTGCATGTGCCGTGTGTATTGTGGGGCGCGTGGATTGAGTTCACGGGCGGAATTTGTCCGTTGACGCCGCTGGAGAATTGGCTCAGGCATCGCGCGCATGAAACGGGTTACTCCGAAAGTTTCATTGAGCATTATCTTCTGCCGATCATATATCCGCGCGGTTTGACGAGCAACGTGCAAATCGCGCTCGGGTTGATTGTGGTGTGCGTGAATGCAGGGATGTATGCGTGGATCGCGCGGAGAGGGCGGGGATGAGGTTTTTATTGTGATCGTCAAAACTATGTGCGCCGCTCTCATGCTGTCATTCTGTAAGAAACTTCTCTAGTGCATTGTTACCGTAATCTTTGTAGCCTCGCCCCTTGTGGGGCGCTGTTCGAGCCAATAAATTCACGGGTCGCAGCAATGCCCCACAAGCGGGCTGGACTACGAAATCATGGTAATAGTCCACTAGTGCTCGGAACAAGTTTAGTTTTGAGATTTGTGCCGAGTGCGAGGTAAGGTTCTTACAGAATGACATAGAGAGAGGCGCATTCAAACAAAAGGCTGTCTTAAAAAAAGGAGCGCTCCCATGAATCCCCATGAAACCAAGCAAGAGCTTGCGGGTAACGCCATCGACCGCCGCGAGTTTTTGCGCACCTCCACGGCCGCAGCCGCGGGCGTGATGTTCGCGCCGTTCATTCTTAAAAATGCCCGCGCGCAGTCGAACGATCTCAACATCGGTCTCATCGGCGCGGGCTCGCAAGGCCAGGTGTTGCTCAACGCGTGTTTGAAGATTCCGAATATTCGTTTCAAGGCGGTGTGCGACATTTGGACGGATTACAATCTCAAACGCGCGCACAACTTGCTGAAGAAGTACGGCCATGAGTTGAACGCATACGAGGACTTTCGCGAGATGCTCGCGAAGGAACGCGGCAACCTCGATGCAGTGCTCATTGCCACGCCGGATTTTTGGCATGCGGATCATGCCATTGCGTGTTTGAATGCCGGCCTCAATGTTTACCTCGAAAAAGAAATGTCCAACACGCTCGAAGGCGCGCGGCGCATTTTGAATGCAGCGCGCGCGAGCAACAAAGTGCTGCAAGTCGGGCATCAGCGCCGCAGCAATCCGTGGTATTTGCATTCTTACAACAAAATTCTGCGCGAGGCCAAAGCGCTTGGGCGCATCACCACCGTTTATGGCCAATGGAATCGTTCCGTGCAGCCGGACTTTGGCTGGCCGGAGAAATATGCGATTCCCATGGCGACGTTGAAAAAGTACGGCTTCGATTCTATGCACCAATTCCGCAATTGGCGCTGGTATAAAGGCCTCGGCGGCGGCCCCATCGTCGATCTCGGCTCGCATCAAATTGATATCTACAATTGGTTTCTCGAGGGACCGCCCAAGTCCGTGATGGCGAGCGGCGGCACGGACTACTATGATCCCAAAACACACGAGTGGTATGACGGCGTGCTCGCGACGTTCGAGTACAACAACGGCAACGGCACGACACGCGCGTTCTATCAAACCATTACGACAAATAGCAATCAAGGCTACTACGAAAATTTCATGGGCGATGAAGGCTCATTGGTCATCTCCGAATCGAGCGGGCGCAATGGCATCTATCGCGAGCCGAATGCGCCGGATTGGGAGAAATGGGTGAAGCTTGGGTATGTGCGAGCGCCGATGGAAGAGAAACCTGCGGCGGCGGCGGCCGTGCTCGATGTGCGCGAAACCATTGCGCCGCCGAAATTCGAGCTGCCGGTAAAATTCAACGACCCCTATCATAAACCGCACCTCGAAAATTTCTTCGACGCGATTCGCGGGACGGCGAAGCTGAATTGCCCGGTCGAGATCGGCTATGAAACCGCGGTGACGGTGTTGAAAGTGAATGAAGCCGTGCGCACGGGACAGAAGATTCAATATCGGAAAGAGGAGTTTTTGGCATGATAAAAACGCCGCCGTCGTCAAAGCTGTCATTCAGGATGAATCTTTTTTGTAACTGGAAAGGATGCCAGAAACAACCAATGGCCCCAGCACTTAAAAAGATTCCTACGGAATGACAATGAGAGAGAAAAAGACCACCTCAACAAAAATCGCGACACATTGGGCTTTGTTGCTTATGCTGTTTGCATTCGATATGCACGCGCAAGAGCAGCAAGCCCCTCCCGATTCGCAAGCGCAAGCCACGGACTCCGTAGTCGTCGCGCCCCCAGCGCCGGTAGAGCCTCCGCCAAAAATCGGCGACGTGAGCGACGGCAGCCGTTCGGTGCCCGTGCATTTGATTCGATTGTATGATGAACTCGGCATTCCAATTCGCCCGCACGAGGAATTGCTCATGCCTTTTTCCACCAAACAAACCTGCGGGCCTTGCCACAACTACGAGAAGATTCGCACGGGCTGGCATTTCAATGCGGGTGATTCGAGCGTGGCGGCAGGGCGCCACGGCCAGCCGTGGATCCTCGCCGATCCCGTTGCCGCAACACAGATTCCGATCTCATTGCGGCCATGGCCGGGCACATATCGGCCGGCGCAACTCGGCATGAGCACGCTGCAATTTGTGCAAACCTTCGGGCGGCATCTTCCCGGCGGCGGCATTGCGGAAGATGAGGCCGCAAAATCCGCGGAAGATTTCATGCGCTGGCAAGTTGCGGGCAATCTTGAAGTCAACTGCCTCGGTTGCCACGATGCCGAGCCTGGACAGGATCAAGCGGAGTTTGCGACGCAAGTCGCGCGACAGAATTTTCGTTGGGCCACAACAGCAAGCAGTGGTTTCGCGGACGTGCGCGGCTCTGCGAAGGACATGCCTGAAAATTTCGATGTATATCTGAATTCGGCATTGGACTATGTCGGTAATATCGCGCCGCCCACGGTTTCATATGAGGCCAGCCGCTTCAATCAAAAAGGCGAGGTGTTTTTCGACATTCGCCGGCGCATGCCAAACGCGAAGTGTTACTATTGCCATTCGAACCGCAACGTGGAGCACGAGCGTTTCACCGAAGATGAAGACGTGCACATGGCTGCCGGCATGTTGTGTGTGGATTGCCATCGCAACGGCTTGAATCACATGATGACGCGCGGTTACGAAGGCGAGCCGCAAACGCAAAGCAATCCCGCCCTCGCTACGCTTACTTGCAAAGGCTGCCATATGCCGGATGAATCTGCGCCCACTCCGCGCGCGGGCCGGCTGGCGGCGCCACATCCCGAGCATCGCGGCCTGCCGCCGGTGCATTTTGACAAGCTCACTTGTACGGCTTGCCATTCCGGACCCTGGCCAAACGAACAAACCGCGCGCGTGCAAACCTCGCTCGCGCATGCGCTCGGCACGCATCAATCAAAGAAAGCGCCGGCCTCGTTGCCGCAGCTCGTGGCGCCGGTGTTTGTGAAAGATAGCGACGGCAAATTCGCGCCGCACAAAATGCTGTGGCCCGCGTTCTGGGCATACCTGAAGGGCAATGAGCTTGTTCCCATTTTGCCGGAGCGCGTGCGGCCGCTGCTGACGGATTTTTTTGTTGCCGACACCTTGCGGCGGCCCGGCGCGTGGGCCACGCTGGCCGATACCACGATGATTGCGATGCTCGATACCATTGCAACTTTGGATTCCACTGCCGGCGAGGTCGTGTATATCGGCGGCGGGAAATTGCATCGTTTGGACAAAGCGCACAAGCTGGTGCAACAAGATCACCTCGCCGCACAACCCTATTCCTGGCCGCTCGCGCATGACGTGCGGCCCGCACCGCAATCGCTCGGCGTGCGCGGCTGCAATGATTGCCATGCGACGGATGCGCCGTTCTACTTCGGCAAAGTTGAAACCGCTTCCGCGGTTCCAGTCTCTTTCGCGCGCATGACGGATTTTCAAGATACGGCGGCGATCTTTCCATGGGCTTTCTCGATGTCGTTTCTGTTCCGTCCGTGGCTGAAGTTCATCATCATTGCCGCAGGCGTCATCCTCGCGGCGATGTTGCTGCTTTATGGCTTGCAAGGCTTGTCGCACGTGACCAAAGCTTTGGCAGAAGAGAAGTGAAAAAATCACGCCGTAAATGACCTTGTCATTCTCTGGAAGAATCTTCCCTCGTGCTTGAGACCCAGTGTATCTGAAAGATATGCCGAGCGCCGGGCAAAGTTTTTCCAGAATGACGCTACGGAGGAACTCTCATGTTTCGATTCATATCAATCACCGGTTTCGTCGTTGCATTCGCGAGCATTGCGTGGGCCTATCGCGCGAAAACGGAGGAGCGCGGCGCGATGTTCGCGTGGTGGGCGGAGCAATTGAAAACCGTGGGTGAAGCGTTGCGCAAACTGTTTGCGTTGCGCGACCTCAAAAGCTCGATCTATCGTTTGAGCCTGCTGCTCTTCGTGATTCTGGCGGTCACCGGCTTCGCGCCGGTTTTGCTGTTCGGCGCGCACATGTCCGGCGTGCTGATGATCTTGCACGTCACCGCTGCGCCGTTCTTCGCGCTCGGCGCGGTCGCGTTGGCTTTGATGTATGCCCAAAGACAGACTTTTAGCCAAACCGATTGGGACTATTTTCGCCAGCTCGTGCGGCGCAAGCTCACAAACAAAAATATTTTCGCGGCCGGTTTGGTGTTTTGGAAGAAAGCTTCTTTCTGGTTGCTGCTGCTGCTGGCCGTGCCGTTGATCGCCTCGGTCGTGCTCATGATGTATCCTTGGTTCGGCACCGCAGGCCAGCACGCGCTCTTGCAGTGGCACAGCTACAGTGCATTCTTGATGACGCTCGTTTTGATTTTGCACTTGTATTTGATCACGCTGGAGCACTATCGCGCGGGCAAAGGCAAAGAATAAGCGAAGCTTTACGATTTCGTAAAGCTGGCCGGAGATAATTGTTGCAATTCGTGACGGAAGCGGCTATTATCATTCGCCTGTGCAATGCAAAAAGCGCATGAATGCGCGGATGAATGTTGATCAAAGCCCCGCCCATTTCACTTTCAAGCTCATGCCTGCGGTGAGTGATGATTGCGATGACCAGCACAATTTCGTCGCCCAACTTCTCGCGACGCGTGTTTCTGAAAAAAACTCTGGCCGTAAGTTGTCTGCTCGCTTGTCCAACCATCGTTCCCGCCTCGGCTTTGGGCTCGAACTCACCGAGTCGCCGCATCACGCTTGGCTGCATTGGCGTGGGTCGCATGGGCCAGACAGATTTGCGCGAGTTCCTCGGCTTCGAAGAAGTGCAAGTGCTCGCGGTATGTGACGTCGATGCCAAACGCGCGCATGACGCGCGGCAATTAACCGAAGCGCACTATGCTGCACGCGCGGCCAACGGCGCCTATGAAGGCTGTTCGGTTTATAAAGACTTTCGCGAGCTGCTCGCGCGTGAGGATATTGACGCCGTCGCCATCGCCACACCGGATCATTGGCATGGACTCATTGCGATTGCCGCGGCGCAAGCCGGCAAAGACATATTTGTAGAGAAACCGCTCACGTTCACGATTCACGAGGGCTGCGTGTTGCGCGACACGGTTGCGCGCTACGGCGTCGTTTCGCAAATTGGCAGTTGGCAACGCTCGGAGGAAAACTTTCGTTTTGCTTGCGAATTGGTTCGCAATGGCCGCATTGGCAAGGTGCACACGGTAAGAGTCGGTTTGCCGAAAGACCCGACGACGCGTTCGCTGACACTGATGCCGGTTCCCGCAGAGTTTGATTACGACATGTGGCTCGGGCCAGCGCCGTGGCGGCCTTATGCAGCAATGCGTGTGCATCCGCAAATTGACTATGGGCGCCCCGGCTGGATGTGCGTTTCAGATTATTGCCACGGCATGATTTCAAACTGGGGCGCGCATCATCTCGACATTGCGCATTGGGGCATGGGAACGGAGCACATTGGCCCGACGACCATTGCAGGCCGCGCTGCTTTTCCAAACGAAGGTTTGTGGGACGTGCACGGCGAGTTTTATGTCGAGTATGAATATGCGAACGAGGTCAAACTCATCTGCACGAGCACGACAACGCACAAGCCTGGCGTAGTGTTCGAAGGCAGCGACGGCTGGGTGCACGTTGATCGCGGCTTTATTGACGCGCAACCGAAGTCGCTTTTGACTTCGTTCATTGGCCCGCATGAGACTCGGCTTTATCGCAGCAGCAATCATAAACAAAATTTTTTGGAGTGTGTCAAAACACGCGCAAAGACCATTGCGCCGGTGGCGATCGGCCATCGCTCAAACACGGTATGCATTCTCGGCGCTATTGCGATGCGGATGGGACGCAAGCTGCAATGGGACGCTGAGCGCGAATGTTTTCATCATGATGATGAAGCAAATCGCATGTTGTCAAGGCCGATGAGAAGCCCGTGGCAGTTGAATTGAGTATGGCTTTTGTTGAAGAGGGCGCCATCCTCAGAATGTCATTCTAGGAATCTTCCCTCGCGCTCGCGACTACGCCTGTCTTGAAAGGTGCGCCGAGTGCGAGGAAAGGTTCTTCGAGAATGACAGCAAATGAGGAGAGACTTTTTTTGCGAGTGAGACCCGAAGTGAAGACGACTATAAACTCTCAATCACTAAACTTTTCCGGAGGCTTTATCATGACGAAGCATTGCAGTAAGATTTTAATAATGAGCGTGGCGATTTTATGCCTCGTTGCTCTACTGAATGAAGTCGCAACCGCGCAGGCTTTAAAGCCGCTCGATCTCAAACTGCCGAAGCCCATGTTCATCGGCACGCCGGAGAACATGCAAATTCCGAATCTCGAAAAGCCCTTGGGCAAGCCGCGGCCGCCGTTTCTCGCGCCGGAGGGCGTTACAAACGTATCGCTCAACAAACCCGTTGCGAGCACGGATGAAGAACCTATTATCGGCGAAGTCGCGATGGTCACCGACGGCGACAAAGAAGCGCCGGACGGACATTACGTCGAGTTGGGGCCCTTTAAACAGCATGTGACCATTGATCTCAAGGCGCCGCACAACATTTATGCAATCGTCGTTTGGCATTTCCACAAACAACCGCGCGTCTATTTGGACGTGGTGGTGCAAATCGCGGATGACAAAGATTTTGTTAAAAACGTGCGCACCGTTTTCAATAACGATCACGACAACACCTCCGGTTTGGGCGTGGGCAAAGACAAGAACTACGTCGAGACTTCCGAAGGCCGTTTGATTGATGCGAAAGGCGAAGTCGCGCGCTACGTGCGTCTCTACAGCAAGGGCAACAACAACAATGACCTCAATCATTACGTCGAGGTCGAAGTACACGGCAAGCCCGTGAAGTAAAATCCATTGGATGGTTGGAGTGGTGGAGTAATGGAACGCTGGGTTGCCAACACTCCAATCATCCATCACTCCATGACTCCAATTACCATGCTATCTTCTCGCCTCCTTTTCCTCTTCGCTCTCGTGCTTGCGCTGGCGTTGCGCCTGCCGAAGTTAGAGAGTCGCCCCATGCACGGCGACGAAGCCGTACACGCGATCAAATTTGGTGCGCTGTTGGAAGAGGGCACTTATCAGTACGATCCTTTTGAGTATCACGGCCCGACGCTAAACTATTTTAGTTTGATTCCCGCCTGGCTCGGCGCGCATGGGAAGCTGGCAGAAGTAAACGACGCAACGTTGCGAGCGGTGCCCGTGTTTTTTGGTATGGCCCTCATTCTTCTGCTGGTGTTATTGCCCAAAGGATTGGGTTGGCCGGTCGTTGCAAGTGCAGCATTGCTCACTTCGATCTCTCCCGCGATGACGTTTTACAGCCGCTATTACATTCAAGAGATGCTGCTGGTGTGCTTCACTTTCGGCGTAATTGCGTGCGGCTATCGTTACGTGCAGCAGCCGCGTTGGTTGTGGGCAATACTCACGGGGCTCTTTCTCGGTTTGATGCACGCGACGAAGGAAACGTTCGTGATCGCGCTGGGCGCGATGTTTATTGCGCTGTTACCCACCATGTTTATTCCCCCCTTGAGGGGGGCTAGGGGGGTGTCAGCGCGCGATGATGATTTAAAAGCACACCCCCCTGCCCTCCTCAAGGGGGGAATATTAGATGGGGTGATTCGTTATCAACACGTGCTCGTCGCGCTCGCGGTTGCCGGTTTCGTCTCCGCACTCTTCTTCTCTTCTTTTTTCACTCATCCGAGCGGCATCCTCGATTCGCTGCTCACCTACAAAACCTATCTCAATCGCGCGGGCGATCACGGTTGGCATCTGCATCCGTGGTATCGCTATTTCAAATGGCTGCTCTATACGAATTATGCGAATCGTCCGCTGTGGAGCGAAGCATTCATCGTTGCGCTTGCGCTCATTGGAACCGCAGTGGCGCTGCGCGGACATAAGGTGGCGGGCTGCGATCCTGCTTTGCTTCGCTTCCTGGCATTTTACACCATCGTGCTGACCGTTATCTATGCGCTCATTCCATATAAGACGCCGTGGAATCTTTTGGGATTTTTTCATGGGATGATTTTGCTCGCGGCATTCGGCGCGGTGTGGCTCGTACAAGCACAATCAAAAAAATGGTGGCGCGTGAGCGTGGCGGTGATTTTATTGCTGGGCAGCGCGCAACTCGCGTGGCAGAGTTATCAGAGCAATTTCAAATACCAAGCCGATGCTTCCAATCCCTATGTCTATGCGCATCCCACCACCGAGGTGTTTACGATCGTGCAACGTGTTCGGGAAATGGCAATCGTACATCCCGACGGACAAAAGCTGTACGTGCAAGTGATCTGTCCGGAAGATGATTACTGGCCGCTGCCGTGGTACTTGCGCGATCTACCGAACATCGGTTGGTGGAATCACGTGGATGATCAAGCGCCCGCGGCGCCGCTCATTCTCGCCTCTCCGAAAGTGGAGAGCGCGCTCGTTCACAAGCTTTATGAGCTGCCGCCTCCCGGCAAACGTGAGTTATACGTTCCATTGTTCGATAATTACCTCGAGCTGCGGCACGGCGTGGAGCTGCGCGGTTATGTGACGAAGGAGTTGTGGGATCGTTGGCAGGAACTGCAGGTTGAGTGATCGATTACATGGGCGCCTTACACGTTACACTTTACACGTGGAAAGTGTAACGCATAAGGGGTTTGAAATCTTTTGGGCAATGATTCATTCTTAAGAGAATAACACATGCCTCCCCAATCTTTCGACTTCTCTTCATTCAATGCTGATCTCAAAACACATCGCATTCATCGCTTTGCGCACAAGGCCATGGCGACCGTGTTCGAAATTTTCATTCAGCATGAAAACGCCGGCTACGCGCAGCAAGCTGCGTTTGAGGCCTTTCATGAATTAGATCGCCTCGAACAAGAGTTGAGCCGCTTCCTGCCGAGCAGCGACATCTCGCGCATTAATCAGCTCACCCAAAATGAAACGATCCCTCTCGGCGAAGCGGCGTTTGAATGCGTACAGCAATGCCTGCGCGTGCATGCCGACACCGGCGGCGCGTTCGATATCACGGTCGGGCCGCTGATGGATATTTGGCTCAATAAGGACAAATCGCCGCGCACGCCCACGCCGGAAGAGCTTGAAGCCGCGCGGCAACGCGTCGGCATGCAGCATTTTCGTTTGGATCAAACGCAATACACGATTACGCTGTTGAGCGAGCAACGCGTGGGCCTCGATCTGGGCGCGTTTGGCAAAGGCTATGCGGTGGATCGGCTCGCGGATTTGCTGCGCGAATGGAGCATTGCCACCGCGCTCATTCACGGCGGCATGAGCTCGATCTTTGCCATGGGCGCGCCGTTCGAGAACATGAACGGCTGGCCGATTGCAATCAACAATCCGTGGAATCGCGCGCAGACCGTGACGACGTTGCTCTTGCGTGAGCGCGCCGTGAGCGGCTCGGGTTTGCAAAAGGGGCAACACATCATCGATCCGCGCACGGCACATCCCGTTGCCGGACCGCGCGCGGCTTGGGCTGCAACGGCCTCGGCGGCGATGAGTGATGGCGTTTCAACCGCGTTCATGATGATGAGCGCGGAAGAAGTAGAGCGATATTGCGCGGCGCACGAAGACTCGTGGGCCATGCTTGGTTTGATTGACAAGGCAGGGGAGGAAGCGAAGGAAAAATTTGCGCAATATGGGAAGATGCCTGGGGAAGAGGAGCGGCTCAACACAAGAGTTGCTGTTTAAGGCGCACGACTTTTGCTTTGATCGCAAGCAACTCGCGCAGAATGTGCCACGGACTGCGCGTCACGGACAAGCGGCTATCCGGGTCGCAGGTCCACGCGATGGGGAACTCTTCAATGCGATAACCTCGCTGCCGCGCGCGCAAAATGATTTCGATGTCGAACATGAAGCCTTCCGTAAAACATTCCTCAAAAAGCTCGCGCGCCACCTCGCCGCGATAAATTTTGAAGCCGCATTGCGTATCAGTCAAGCGCGACGGGATTTTCAAAAATAGCATGACGAACCAGCGAAACAAAATTGAGAAGAGACGGCGCTGCCAGGGCTGCTGCCGGTGAATGACGCTTTCCGGAAGTTTGCGCGAGGCGTGTGCCAGCTCGCAACTTCCGTTTTGCAGCAGGCGCAATCCGCGCAGCGCATTTTCATAAGGCACTGGCAACCCGCTATCGGCAAACATCACAAACTGCCCGCGTGATTGCACGATGCCGGTGCGCACCGCGAAGCCTTTGCCGTGATGCTGCTCGTTGCGCAGCACGCGCAATGTTGTTGAGCTCGAAATGCGCGCGTTCGCGGCAACCGCCGCGGCAACAGCCGCGGTGTTATCCGTGCTGCCGTCATCGACGACAAGAATTTCTCCCTCGAAGTGGGCTTGTTCGAGAAAGTGGGCCGCGGCTGCAATATCGCGCGCGATTTTGGCGCTTTCATTGAAAGCGGGGATGATGATGGAAAGCAGCATGGCCTCAATCTACATCGCGACTGGCCGCTTTCCAAAGTGATTTTCTTTTGCGTTAAAGAACTCGGGCCGATGCGCATGAGGAGCCGCGCGGAGCGCGAGTTGCGCGCGAACCTTCAGCCTTTGATCGCGGCCGGTGTTTTTCAGTTGCTCGCGCTTAAAACTGATCTTCGATAAACGCCTCCCATGCCGCAGGATTCATGTGTCCCACGCTTTGCAAACGCAGCTTGAAGCTTTGCCACTCGGGATTATTCGGCAGCGCGATTTCCATATCCACGATGTGCTCGGCTTTTTTATCCACCCAAATAAGCCCGCCGCGATTTTGCATACCGGCGCCATTGATGGAATACTTGCGGCACGGCACGCCTTCGCGTTTTTCCTCCTCGAGAAATTTAACTTCAGCCTCGCCTTGATAAGCGAAGAGCGGACCGTTTTCCGCAAACGTGGGGTCGGCAATACCGATCACAAAACTTTTTTCCGGGGCGAGCATATGCCGGAACGCAAAGTTCAAGCTGCTGAAATCGAAATTGTAAATGTGAAAAGGCACGTGTTGAATCATCGTTTTCTCCGCGGGTTTGCCCATGGCCGGAATTTCCACTACCACAGACTTTTCTTCGGGAAGATATTGCAGCGTGGCGAACAGTTTGCGTTCGCCGGTGTAAAACACTTGCCACGATTCGAGCCGGCTCACGGAAAATATGCTCCAATCCATCTTTGCGCTCACCAGGCCCGCGCGCTCCGCACCGGGATGAAACTTGAACGCCACGAGGCTGTCTTGCGCTGCAAGGTAAAGCGAAACGTGCTCCTCGACCGAGCCGTCGAGGTTCGTTTTGAGATAGTGATAGACCGTGCCGACCGCGATCTTGTCAGGTTGATAACGAAATGCCGTGGAATCGGTTTTCACAAAAAACAGTGCGCATGAAAGCAAAGCAAGAGCGAGATGGTTTTGCATGAAAGGCTCCTTTGTCAGTGGTGTGCGATTAATGCAAGACGAGCATCTTTTGTGTGCGCACGAAGCGCGGCGCCGCGTTGCCGTTCGGCGCTTTGACTTCCAGCCGGTAGAAATACACACCGCTTGCCACCGCTCGACCGAAATGATCTTTGCCTTGCCAGGCTTCCACATACTTGCCCGGCGCGAGTTTTTTATCCACCAGCGTGATCACTTCTTGCCCGAGCACGTTGAAGACGCGCAAGCGCACTTGCGCCGCAAGAGGCAATGAGAACGCGAGGTGCGTTGCCTCCGCCAACCGGCGCGCAAACGGGTTCGGATAATTTTGCGCGAGGCTAAAGGTGATCGGCCCGGCGTTCTCTGCCACTCCCAACACGACGGGATTGAATGACCACACGTCTTGCGAAGTCACCGGGTGCCATTTTTCAATTAAGAATTCATCACCCGCATGAAAGGCGCCGTCGCCGCGACGAGCGGGCGTGCCCATCCACATGACCGGCTGAGACCCGCTAATCATTTCCTGCATCAAGCTCGCCTCCGGGGTTTCGCTGTATGCAACGTCAAAAATGAAAAACCATTCGCGCGGGCCACTAGAAGCTGTATTGCTGGCCCGGCTGGAAAGTGGCGGCCAGTATTTGCCATCGACCATTCCACCGGCCACGTTGTTCTCCAAAAAGCCAATCGCCAAACGTCGCGGCGGAGTGGTCTCCATGTCCCACGCTGAGAACGGCGCGCTCTTGGTGAAATCTTGATAAGCATAACCACCGCTCGGGTTCACAATAAAAGGCGCGAACTCGGGTTGCGCCGGAGGGCCTGCGAAAGCGCGGCCGTAGCGATAGGCAAAGGACCAATTGGCATCATTGGCATTGAGCACGTTGCCGGAAGTGTCGGTCTGCGCAAATCGAATCAACGTATTTCTGATCGCTCTGGCTGGGACGATTTGCACGCCGTCGCCGAACAGCCGGCGAGGCGAGCTCCAGCCCATTGCGCCGAAAAAGCCTTCCAACCCCAAATCACTGGCGTTGGAAAAAGTCCAAGTGCGCACGCCGCTCGGCACGGACCAATTCTTCATTCCCAATTTGTTTTGATTCGGAATCGTGCCGCGCAAAATTTTGAAGCCGTCGATGAGCGGCATGTTGTGGCCCAAGCTATCCGGCAGCGGATGGGTCGCGAGCAAGATTTCATTCGTGGTCACATTCTTGAGCGTGATGCCGAGGTTGCGTAGCACGTCGATGGAATCCACGCCGATGACGTGGTACTCGTTGTTTTTGAGCGCTTGACGATCGATGATGCGCAGAAAAAAATTGCCGTCGGCAGTGCCCGTAAGGTGCTGCAGCTCAACTTCGATAAACGGACCCGGTCCGGGCGCGATCGCGAAGGTGAGCGTATCTTGCCAAAGATTGTTTTGCGCGTCGGTCACGAAGAACGGAATGTGAAAAGCAGCTTCGGCATAGCCGCTCGGCACTTCAAAAGAAAAGAAGCTGTTGGGATCGTTCTCGTAATACGCGAGCGGAAAAGCAAGGCCAGCGCCCAAATCCGGAACAACAAGCGTCTTGCCGATTTCGTACTCCACTAGCGGACTGAGGCGCAGCTTCGCAAGATCGAACGCGGTTTGATTGCGCACCGTGAAGCCATAGCGCACGTTCTCGCCGGGATTCGCATGGCGGTCGTTGTTGAGATTGTCGGAGAAAATTTCTGCGTCTTCCAAAACAAGCGGCCCGGCCGTGGTGATATTGTCGAGCACGCGCTCGAAGGTTTGTGTGATTTGCAAATTGTCGGTGACGCTCGCATCGAGATAGAGTCCCACGGGCTTTCTGGTGATCGTGAGGGAGTTGGCAAACTGGCCGTCGTTCGCAGCGCCGTCGCCGTGCGCGCCATCATCGAACAATGCGCTCTCCGTGACTTGCGCGCCGTCCGGCTGTTTCAAAGCTACGGTGATCGCAACGGCATTCACGTTTTGCGCCGCCGCAGTGATTTTGATTTCAGCAAGAGCGGCGCTGGGGTAGCTCACGCTTGCTGCAAAGCTGGGCGGCGACGGCATTGCGAGCAAGCGTTCATAAAACCCTTGCACCGCATAGAGATTGAAACGCATAGCAGAAATGCTCGACAAGCGATCGGCGCCGAGTCCGTTGACGACGGCAATGACCACCTCCTGCGTGTCGCCGGGCGCGAAACGAAACGGCCCGGAGGGCATAACGAAGCGGCGATCACCTCGCAGCAGCGAATAAGAATTTCCCTCACCGTCCAAGAAACCACTGTCTGAGACGGGATCGCCATCCAATGGAAAAGGCGTGGGTGTGACGCCAGGCGGAAATGGATAGCGTTGATCCGGGCCTAATATGGGCGCGAATCCTCGCAAGAGTTTGTACCACGTGATTGTGCCGCTATAATTGCGCGCTGGATCGGAAAAATTCGCTCCCGGCGCAAAATAGTCGAAAGCCGTCAGCGGCAAATTTGCAAAGCCATTGCGAAGCTGAAAATCGAATATCGCCGTTGCTCCCGGTGAAGAGACGAGTGGGCCTTGCACGAGATCATAACCCACTGCCGGCGGCGGCAGATTGAACTGGCGAAATTCGGCATCGACCTCCGCGGCATTGTAAACGTATCCCGCGCCCAATGCCGGCGCACAACCCGTGAGGTCGTCAAGGAGATTACCCAGGTCCGGATCGGCCCATTGCGCGACGTACATGCTGTCAATCCAAAACGCGCCTTTGTTGTTTGCGGCATCAATTGCCACGCCGCCTTTGTTGAGGAGTCGGATGCGGCGAAAGAATGTGTCGTGCAAGGCGCCGGCATTTTTATATGCCCACATTGTCACTTGCGCTTCCAAACCGAGCGGCTCCGAGCCTTGCAGCAACAAGGTTTGCGCATTACTGAGATCGTTGAACACCGTCCACATCACTTGATCTGCAGGAAGGTTTTGATCCGCGCCGGCGAGGCCCGGCTCATCGTAGCCGCCGCGAATCAAATCGTCTACTGTGAAATTCGCGGAGAACGGCGGCGGCGCATCATAAACGCCGTTGTGGTTGCGATCGATGAACGGCGCGCCAAAGGCCACCGGCCATTCGTTCCAATCGCGCTCATATTGGTCGCGCACGGCTTGCATTTGCGCCGGCGTCACTACGCTCGTGGGTATCTCATAGAATTCTGCCGCGTCGCGTTGCAGCTCGGCTTCAGGCATGGTGAAATAATCGCGGCGGAGGCGATACATGCGCGCTGCCGGCGAGGCAGGATCTTCGGGAATAGCGGCTGCGCCGGAACCGAGCACGCGACCTTCGCGCGTTCCCACAAGATAGTTTGCGCCGCCCACGCGAACGAGCTGATTGAACGGCGCGGGTTGAGTCATGGCTGCGTCTGTGTAAGCCTTGCCGCCCCACATGATGCCGTCTTGATAAATCACCCAACTTGTGCCGCGCGGAAAATACGTACCGTTGTTTGTCGTAGGAGAATGATTGGAATACCCGTCGGAGCGCATCCACGTGGATAGATTGTTGACGTTCAGCAGCGAGTAGCGTGGCGCGCCCGCGGCGTTCGTGCGTTGCGCCGGCGTCCGCGCATTCTTGTTGGGGAGTGGTTGTGCGAGGCCGATATTCGCAAACAACATCGACCAGCCGGCGATGAGGAAAAAGCGCAACAGTTTCATGATGACCCTCCTTTTTGAATGCTGTTTGTTTGATGAAAGTGCGCGAAGTCTCTGGCGAAGGTGAGGGTGGATAACACGATGAGTTTACTCTATCAAACAGTATCGGTCAAGGCTTTTTATTTGCGCGCGCCTTGACTTTAAAATGCCCGCCGAGTACTTTATTGCCACGATAGTTGCCATCTTAGAACACCTTTCAGAAGAACCGGGCTGCGTGAAAACATCATTCGGAACGGAGCAGTGATTTCGTGAGCGACAAAATAGCTTTGCTTTATCCCTTCGATCTCGCGCGCACGGGAGAATTTGAAATCTATGCTCGAGATGAACGCGGCATTCCGAAAGTGTTTTACCCACATCTGCAGCGTCACGTGTACAATCCTATCACGATTGCACAATATGGCTTGCACCAACTTGCTCTATTCGCAAGCGGGAATGATTCCGCGTTTTCTGCGCAAGCGCTGCTCATGGCAAATTGGCTGGCTGAGCATTTGGAAGCCTGGCAGAACACCATCGGCGCTTGGGTATTTGATTTTGACTTGCCGTTCTATGGCCCGCGGCGCCCGTGGATTTCTGCGCTGGCGCAAGGGCAAGGCCTCTCGCTGCTCTTACGCGCTTGCCACTTGCAGCCCGCTGCTGCGTATGAAGAAACGTGTCACCGCGCGGTGCGCGCTTTCTATTTTTCCGTCGAGCAAGGCGGCGTCGCGCGCAATTTCCCCGGCGGCGCTTTGGCGTTTGAAGAATATCCCACACATGAGCCTTCTCTGGTTTTGAACGGCATCCTCTTCGCGCTGTTGGGATTGCACGATTACGCCCAATACTTCGGCGACGCCCGCGCGCAAGAGTGCTTCGCAGCCGGTGTGCACGGCGTGAAACAAAATCTCTTTCGCTATGACACTGGCTATTGGAATCTTTATGATCTGCACCGCAGCCGGCGTTTGGCTTCGCCGATGTATGTTGATATTCACGTGCGGCTGCTGCGTGTCTTCGCAGCAATTACCGGCGAGGAGGCGTTTGCAAAAACGGCGCACAAATGGCAACGTTATTTGGGCAGTTCCTTTTGCCGCGCCAGATTTTATGGCGGCAAAGTCGCCGAAAAGATGCGTTTGCGATTTGAAGACTATACGGTTCCAGTTTAATCGCCATGCCCAACCCCGATCGAAAAATTTTCCTAACCATGGACACCGATTGGTGCCCTGAAGAAATTTTGCAATTTGCGCTTGCGCTCTTGCAAAAGCATGCTCTGCCTTGCACAATCTTCGCGACAGGCCGTTATATGGCGCTGGAAAATTGCGACCCCGCACGCATTGAAATCGGCGTGCATCCCAATTTCAACGAAGCGACGCTCGCGCAATATGAAAGCAAGCTCAACGACCTGTTGGCGCTTTATCCGCGCGCGCGCGGCGTGGCCAGCCATGCGATGATGAGCAGCACGCCGCTGCTCGAGTTGTTCAAACGCGCCGGACTGCAATACGACCGCAATCTTTTGTTCTACAAACAAACACCGGCCAGAGCATTTTATCATTACAATGGGTTGTTGCGGCTTCCCATTTTTTGGGAAGATGACATTTGGTTCTCGCAGGAGCCGGAGACGCCGTTTGTGCCGGAAACATTGCTGGAAAAGCAGTTTCATTACCTCTACAATTTTCATCCGGTTCATCTTTATTTGAACACCGCCTCGGCAGCGCATTATGCGTCATGCAAACCCCATTATCACAACCCGCGCGCGTTGCAGCGGCGTCGCCACACGGGCTACGGCGTGTACTCGTACTTCATGGATTTGGTCGACTCCATTGCCGCGCAAAATATCGCTACGGGATTATTGCATGAGTTTCTCCGGTAGCTCAGCGCGGCCGGGCCGCAATCCAAAGAAAAAGCAAAACGCAAAGGCCGCGAAGTTCGTGCAAAGAACGCCAAGCGGTTTCTTCGCGCCCGTTGCGAACTCTTTGCGCGCTTGGCGATAACGCTTTTTCAAAACTCTAGCTTGAAAACTTTGCTGAAAAAGCACACTGTTGTCGCCTTGTATTACAGCTTTCCGGTTCAATGCTGCCAACTTTTCAGAAAGACAAAACGATTTCGAGCAAAACCATTTAAAAGCCAAGACAGAAGAATGCAAGGCAGAAACATGGTGTTGGGCGCCTGCTCACCGAAAGACAACGATAAGCTGTAAATATTTTTCTGTCTGCCATTTTTTATATCATGCCTTTCTTGAAAAGTTAGTCACATTGGACTTCCAGGCTGCAAAGTTAGCCCCGCAAAAGCGGGGCGCTGATGAGTTTTGACTTTCAAATTCGGTAATCGGTAAATCTGAACTCATCCCCCTGGCCCCCTTCTCTTGGGAAGAGAAGGGGGGAGAACTGCCAAGGCATAAGCAGTCTTTTCTCCCCTTCTCTTTTTAAGAGAAGGGGCCGGGGGATGAGTTCAGATTTGCTCATTGCCGATTTTGATCGTCAAATTTCATCAGAGCTTTCACGATCGCGACTGTTCATTCCGGGAAGAATTCATGAACCTCGTTTTCTTCGGCACAACCGACACCGGCTGGCATTGCTTGCATGAAATAATCAAAGCAGGTGTGCCGGTCAAAGGCATCGTCACGGGCTTGCCGGAATTCGAAATTTCCTATGCGAAGGACAAAGTTCAAAATCTGCGGCATCGCTCGTTCAAAAATTTTCAAGAAGAGCGTGGCATTCCGGTTTTGACTTTCACGCGCCGGTTTGACGATGAAATCGTGCAGGTGCTCACCAGTTGGCAGCCGCAATTGTTCGTGGTGATTGGTTGGTATCATTTGATTCCTGCGCACGTGCGCGCGTTGGCGCCGTTGGGAACCGTGGGTGTGCATTGGTCATTATTGCCGAAGTATCGCGGCGGCTCGCCGCTCGTGTGGGCCATCATCAACGGCGAGCGCGAAACCGGCGCTTCGTTGTTTTATCTCGAAAGCAAAGTGGACACCGGCGATCTCATTGCGCAAGAGCGCGTGCGCATTGGCGCGGACGAAGAAGTCGGCGAGGTGATCGCAAAGCTCAATACGGTTTCGGGGAAGTTGGCGGCGGAACATATTCCTAAACTTTTGCACGGTGCCGCCGCGCGTTGGGCACAGGATGAAGCGCATGCGACGTACTTTCCGCCGCGCGCGCCGGAAGACGGCAAAATCGATTGGACATGGCCCGCGCGCCGCATTTATGATTTCATTCGTGCGCAAACGTTGCCGTATCCATGCGCCTTTAGTTTTTATCGCGGCTGCAAAATTAAGATCGTCAAAGCCGCGTTGCAGCCTGTGACGGGCGTGCGCGTGCGCGCCGGCGATGGCGCATGGCTGGGTTTGGAAAAAATTTTGCTCGAAGGCGAGCGTGAAGTGAAATGGGCGCGCGATTATTTTCAGCGTGAAGAGATCGACTTGGGGGCGCATGTATGACGGCGCTGCAAATCGACAATCTCTCCAAACGCTATGGCGCGTTACACGCGTTGCGAGATGTGAGTTTCGCGGTGGAGAGCGGCGAGATCTTCGGCTATCTCGGCCCGAATGGCGCGGGCAAGACCACCACGCTGCGCGCGATTTTGGGGTTGGTACGAACCGAGTCGGGGGAAGTGCGTCTCTTTGGTGAAAAAATCGGGCGTGCGGAAATTCGGGCCGGCGTCGGGTTTCTGCCCGGCGAGTTGCATCTTTACGCGAACATGACCGGAGCCGCGCTGCTCAATTACTTCGCAGATTTTCGTCCACAACAGCCGCCGAAGCTCCGCCCAAAGCTTCTTGATAAACTCGAGGTGGATCACACTGTGCTCGCTCGTCGCGTGAAGTTTCTTTCACATGGCACGAAACAGAAGCTCGGACTGGTGATCGCAATGCAGCACGATCCGCGTTTGCTGTTGTTGGATGAGCCGACGTTGGGACTCGACCCACTCATGCAAAAGGCCTTGCACGAGTTGCTGCTCGACTTTGCGAAACGCGGCAGCGCCGTGCTCTTTTCTTCCCACATTCTTTCGGAAGTGAAATCCATTTGCCATCGCGTCGCAATTCTGCGCGAAGGTGAGTTGGTCGCAGTGGAAAGGCTTGACACTTTGCGCGATAAAATGATCCGCCGATTGCAAGTGCGGTTTCGCAACACCGTACCGAAGACTCTGCCGCAAACCGCGGGCATCGTGCGCGCGCAGATTACCGGACATGAAGCCACGCTGTGGGTGCAAGGCGACATCAATCCTATGCTGCGCTGTTTGGCCGCGAGCGAAGTGGAGCACCTCGTTTTTCCCGAGCCGGAGCTGGAGGACATTTTTATGAGCTACTTTCAACCTCAGGAGCAAGACCGTGCGTAATTTGCTGCGCGGGCTGGTGGCGCGCCACGCGCTATTTATCACGCTCTGCATGTTGCTCTTGGGCGGGTTTGAGTTTTTGATCTGCGGCTTGGTCGCCACGGTTGACGTGAGCGGCATACTCAAAGAAGTAACGAAAGCCGTGCCCGCATTTCTGCAAGGGCTGCTCACGGAACAAGTTTTTTCAGGCATGACCACGCGCGGCATCCTCGCGTTCGGCTGGAATCATCCCGTGGCCTTGGCGCTTGGCGCCGCGGTTGCAGTCGTGCTTGCGGCGCAAGCGGTGGCCGGTGAGATTGAAAATGGCACACTGGAGCTTTTGCTCAGCCAGCCGCTTTCGCGCCGAAATTATTTGTTCGCACACGTGCTCTTTGCGCTGCTCGCATTGGGCGTGCTGAGCCTGCTCGGCGTGCTCGGCACCTATCTCGGACAAAAATACTATGGCCTTGCGCTCTTCGAATGGCGGCCCTTGCGGCAGCTTGCGCTCAATTTCTTTGCACTGAATGCGGCGTGGTACGGCCTCGCGCTTTTGCTTTCGGTTTTTGCGCGCGAAAGCGGGCGCGTGACCGGCGCGACGTTTTTGTTTGCGTTGCTCTCCTATGTTGTGCAAGCGCTCGGCAAGTTGTGGCCGGCCGCGGGCTTGCTGTTGCCTTATTCGCTCTATAGCTACTATGCTCCCGCGGAGATTCTCATTCAAGAAGCCTCGACGGCCAAAGCACTCACCGTGCTCGGCAGCGTGTGTGTGTGCAGCCTCGGCCTCTCATTGTGGCGCTTTCAACGCAGAGACATTCCATGAAAGATAAATGCTTCCTCGTCACCGGCGGCGCGGGTTTTATTGGCAGCCACCTCGTCGATGCTTTGCTCGCGCACGAAGCCAAAGCGGTTGTGGCTGTTGACAATCTTTTTCTCGGCAGCATGGAGAACCTCGCGCTCGCGCAGCGCTCGGAGCGGTTTTATTTTTATCGCGAAGATGCCGCGGATTTGCCGGCGATGGATCATCTCATTGCCAAACACCAAATCGAAATTGTGTTCAATCTTGCCACGAAAGCATTGCTGTACAGCTTCACCAATCCCGAAGGCGCGTTCATGGTGAATGTGGAAATCATGCGCACGCTGCTTTATCTGCAGCGGAAGGGCGCGTTTCAAACGCTGATCCATTGCTCCTCTTCGGAAGCTTACGGCACCGCGCAAACTTTTCCGATGGATGAAAGCCATCCGTACGTTCCGGCCACGCCTTATGCTGCGGGCAAAGCCGCGGCGGATTTGATGGCGTTGAGCTTTGCGCATACGTTCGGAAACGCTCTCACGATCATCCGCCCATTCAACAATTATGGCCCGCGCCAGAACAAGGAGCGCGGCTTGGAAGCTGTAATTCCGCTCACTGCGGCGCGCCTCATGCGCGGCGAAGCGCCGATCATTTACGGCGATGGCCAGCAAACGCGCGATTTTATTTATGTGGACGACACGGTGGCCGGTCTGCTTGCGGCTTATCGAACGCCGGCTGCGCGCGGACAAGTGATCAATCTCGCTTCGGGAGAAGAGATTCGTATCGAGCGGGTGGTGCGAGGCATTTGCGCTTATTTCAACTATGAAGGAAAGATCGAATACCGCGCCGCGCGCCCCGCGGACGTGCGCCGCCATCGTGGGGATATTCAGCGCGCGCGCGAGTTGCTGGGCTTTGCGCCGAAAATAGATTTTGAGGAGGGATTAAAGCGCACGTTGGATTGGTACACCGGGCAGGGGCAATAAGCTTCTAATTGCTCAAGGTGGTTAATTGCCAATTGACCATTGGCAATTGGCAATTAACAATTACCAAGCACAGCATTTTTCAAATGGAGGAACATGTCAGCTCGAAACCCAACGCAACAAAAACGCGCACACGAGGGCGCCGTAATTGCCGAGCAAATATCCCAACACGCCCATGAGCACACCCACCGGCGCCATGGCTTCATAATATGCCGCGGCCACAATGGGCGCACTGGCCGCACCTCCAATGTTGGCTTGACTGCCCGTGGCTACGAGAAACATCGGCGCGCGGAGCAAGCGCGCGCCGAGAAACATGAAGGCAATGTGAAAGAGAATCCACACCGCGCCGAGCACGAGCAGCACCGGCGCTTGGAAAATGCCGTGCAAATCCGCTTTCGCGCCGATGGAGGTGAGAAAAAGATAAAGCGCAACATAGCCGAACTTGGAAGCGCCCGCGCCTTCGATCTTGCGCAAAGGCGTGAAGGACAATGCGATGCCCGCGGTGGAAATTAAAATCACGAGCCAGGTAAAACTGGTGAAGATCGAGGCCACGAGCGGCGTAAAATTTTGCAAAGCCGGATGAGTGAGCGAGTGGAGCCCTGCTGCGGCTTGCTGGCACAGCGCCGCGCCGGCGAACCCGAGGGCGATGATCAACATCGCATCGAACAATGTCAATGGTCGGGTTTGCTCTTCTGCGAAATCTTTCATGCGGCGATTCAAGTCTTCGAGCACGGCCGTGCTCGCATGATTCCAGCGATCGATGCGTTTCTGAAAATTGGCGAGAAAGAGCAACACCCCCATCCACGTGTATCCCACCGCGGTGTCAACGATGATGAACAAACCGATGATGCTGTCGGGCGCGCCCACGGCCTCTTTAATCGCGGCGAAATTGCCGCTGCCGCCGATCCAACTGCCGGAGAGCGCGGCCATGCCTTTCCAGGTTTCGGGCGGCAGCCAGCGTTCGAAAATTAAAAACACAATCGGCCCGCCTAAAATCACGCCGAAGGTTCCGAACAGCATCATCGCCAGCGCTTTCGGCCCGATCTTCATAATCGCGCGCACGTCCGCGGTTACCATTAACAAGAACAGGCTGAAGGGCAAAAGATAATCGCGCATCCAATCATACACTGGCGAAGAGACTGGAATGACGCCGAACGTTGCGGCGAATGTGGGCAAGTAGTAAATGAGCAAGATGGAAGGAATAACGTTGAAGAATTTTTTCGCCCACAATTGGTGCGTGGCCCAGAGCACGAGCGCGCACAGGCTCGCGCAAAACGCGAGGATGGCCATGGGCGATTGCAGCAAAGTTTGAGAGGACGGCATGAAGGCGATCTTTCTTGTGCGTTTAAGATTTTTTCCGCGGCGCTTCTTTGGCGCCCTTCGCAATGAACTCCAAAGCTTTTTCCAACACTTCATCGCGGCCGCTGCGAATGCCTTGAATCGTGGGTTTGGCTTCCACGTCCGGCACGAGGCCGAGGCGTTGCAATTGCCGGCCATCCGCGTGTTTGACGCTTTGCCCAGTAAAGTGAATGAGCATTCCTCCCGGCACATAGAAGTTGGTAACGTCGCCGTTCGCGCCCATTGTGTGGCTGCCGACGAATTTCGTTCCGTTCGCTGCTTCGAAAAACAGCCCGGTGTGCTCGGCTTGGCTGATGGTTCGCTCATCGATCAGCATCACGGTTTTGCCTTTGTACTTCCATTGCTCCGAATGCGGCAGGCGCTGCACAAAAGTCTGTGTGACGGCTTCATTCATTAATTCGCCATTGGGCGAATCGGGTGACGCGGCAATACGGCGCTCAAACAACGCCGCAGCCACGTTGCGCTTTTCCGTCAAGCGCGGCGCAATGGCCCACGCGGTGCCGAGCGGATAGCCGCGCATATCAAAGATAATCGCCTTCGCATCTTTGAAACGCTCGAACATGCTATCGACCATGGCCACGGGCATGCGTCCGAGATCCGCATAGCCAATGTTATCGGGGAGCAGCTTGAGCATGTCGCCCGTGCGCTCGCTTTGCGCGTTTGCCCAATATGCGCGGGAGCGCAGGAGCTTTACTTCCTTCACACGATGATTGCGATCACGAAGCGTGAGCGTAGCGATGGAGCTGTCGGCGCCGTTTAGGAAGCGCCACATCACAGCCAGTTTCTGGCCGTGCGGCGTGGAAGCGGCAATATACTTCGCATAACGGTCGATGCGCGCTTGGGCTTCCTCGCCGTCTACTTTGAGGATCACGTCTCCGATCTCGAGGCCCGCGGCACGCGCCACAGTCTCATCGAGAAAGCTCGTGACCACCGGCACGCCTTCGATCATGCGCGTGCGAACCGGCGGCGGGGCCACGCCAAAGTAGCCCTGCAAAATCTCGCTGCGAATGAACCCGTGCGAATCGTGAATGTGGGTGACCATTTCAGCCACGGCCAGCGCATATTCCAATGAATCGCGCGCGGCCGTCATTTTTGGAAGGAAAGCTTTGAGCACGCCTTCCCAATCTTCTTCCATGAGATGTTTGTAGGGAAAGAAGTAGTTGATGTTGCCCCAAATCCGAAAGGCCGCGAGCAAACGATATTCGAGCGGCGGATAGTGCATTTCAGCATAAACGCGCTCCGCCGGCGGCACGGCACGCGCAGGAAGAGTTTGCCGCGCGAAAGAAGTTTTGAAATCTGCTCGCCGCGCCAATGCCAGCGCCGCTTCCAATGCTGCGTCATTCGTTGTGGCATTCGCGGGCACGACCAAGTTTGCTCGGAAGCCGCTCGCGCCGTCCTCGGCAATCAACTCGCTGAGACGAAGCCTCACCTCAACTCCGTCGGTTAAAGTCATGCGTTGTGTTTTTATCACCGAAGCCTCGCTCACGTTTCCTTCTGCAACGATTGCGGCTTTGCCTGCGGCTTGCAAGGCGAGCGCAATGGGCGGAAGCTCCGCGTTATCATTGCTCAAAAACACGGTCGGCTTATCTCGCGCCGTTGCGGCCGGTTGAAACTCTTGGCCATCGCTCACCACGAAAGAGGAATAGTAATCGCCGGAGGTGCCGCCCGATTGCGGCGCAAAGCCGGCGTGCATGCGCGTGCGTTGGCCGAGCGTGGAAACCGGCGTCGAAGCAAAGCTACCGTTAAGGGCGCTCCAATTAAACAAAAAGGCGAGCATTCCCACGACCTCGCTTTTGATCGGCATAGGCGAGCGCAAATCAAAGACGATGCCGCGCGCATGAGCGAGTTCTTTGCCGATAGCCTGCATTTTTGCTATTGCGCCGTCGAAATCAGTAAGGTCGCTGTAGTTCGAGATGGTGACGAGCAAAAGGCTATCGGCAGTGAATTTCGAAAGCGGATGGCGCGCGCCGGAGTTTTCAATCGCAGCCGAGGAGGCTTTGGGCATGACGCGCGTGGCGGGGTCGTTGAGCTTGTCCAACATGAGTTGCACCGCCGCGGCATATTCTTCTCCGCTCGTTGCGGCGTTCACTTGCGGAATCGCCGCCACCAACGCCGCGTCCCAATCAATGTCGCGATAGGCCAGAGAGGGATGGAAAAATTTGACCGCGTTCCACAATTTGCCCAACGCGACTAGGCGCTCTATGCGCAGGGAGTCGGCCGGCATCCTCGGCGTTGCCATTGTAACGGACGGCAACATGAGGCAGAAGCAAGCCGCGGCAATGCGCCGGTAACAGCAAGTTCTTTTCATGTGAGGGCCTCCGGAAAGATTTTTGTGTGGAGGTAATGCCTCAGTTATTGGTGGAAAACGTAGCGCAGACATCCTTGTCTGCAGGCGGGGACGCCTGCGCTACTCCACCGGTAACTGAGGCATTGCGTGTGGAGCAAGATAACCCTTTTCCCTTGCAATCCAAGCCGGATTTTCCCCGCAAACCCGTAACCCAGTCGGCCCGACTGGAGGTTTTACAGACCGGCGGTCTGTGTTACTGTGCCGTATTGCTTCGCCGCGAACTTTCTGTTGCTATTTGGCGCGAGGGTTGTGTAGATTTTTAAAAAGAAAAAATTTTGACTGACTTTGATGCCAACCCTTCGCCGCATTCTTCATCTCGCTCCCCAAAACATTTCCGGCGTGCCCATCACGTTTGTGCGCGCCGAACGCAAGCTCGGTTTTGAAAGCCGGCTCGTCACGCTCATGCGCGATCCGCGCGGCTATGAAGAAGATGTTTGTTTGGAATTGCCGTTCTTGCGCAATGCCGGCGTGCGTTGGATGAAGCAGCTCGTTTCCTCGCGGGCGCGTTTGCAAATATCGAATCGCAAGACTTCTGCTCACGCCACGCCGCCGCGTTGGCAGCCGCATTCTGTTTTTGAAGAAAAGCTTATTGCCTTGCGCGAGCGTTTATGGTTGCCGCGCCTCGCGCGCCTCATGCGCGAAATCGACTTTTGGAATTTCGATCTCTATCAACTCGAAGGCGGTTTGGAATTCTTTCGCGACGGCCGCACCGTGCGCGAGCTAAAACGCCGCGGCAAAAAAATCGTGTGCCTCTATACCGGTTCGGATTTGCGCACACGAGGCCTCATCCCCGCGATTGACGGCTGCGCGGATTTGCGTTTGACTTTGGAATATGATCATCTCCACCTCGACCCGCGCCTCACGCACATTCTCTTTCCCTTCGAGTTTGAAAAAATTCCGGCCACGCCGCCGAAAGATGCCGGCGATCAAATCGTCATCGGCCATGCGCCCACGAATCGCGCGGCGAAGGGCAGTGTGGAGATTATTGCCGCGGTCCAAAGTCTGGCGCGTGACTTTCCTATACAATTTGAATTGATCGAGGGCGCGCCGCACGCCGAAGCCATGCGCCGCAAGGCACAGTGCGATTTTTTTATCGACAATCTTGGCGAGCTGGGTTACGGCGTCAATGCCGTTGAGGGCCTGGCGCTCGGCATTTGCACTTGCACCAGCTTAATGCCGGAGTTTCTCGCGCGCCATCCCGACCATCCTTTTGTCGAAATCAACTTTGATAATTTCAAAGAGCAGTTCCGGCGTTTGTGCGCGAACCCCGTGTTGCGCCAAAACTTCGCGCAACGCGGAAGAGCGTGGGCCGAGCGCAACCACGGCGCGATGAATGTCGTGCGGAAGATTCAGGCTTTGCTTTGCGATGCTTGAAAGAAACACCCGATAGCGCGGGCGCAAGTCCCGCCGAAGAGCTTAAGACAAAAGTGAACTACCACAAGCATGCGCATCTTGTTCATCAATAGCATTCAAATGTTCGCGGGCGGCGAGATTTGGATGTTGCGCACCTTGCGTGCTCTGCAAGAACGCGGTCACCAAGTTTGGCTGTGTTGCCGGCCCTATACCGAGCTGGCCGAGCGCGCGATCGCCGCGGGCATTCCCGTTCAGCTCATCAGTTTTCGCAGTGACTTCGATCCGATTTGCATTTGCAAGCTCACGCGCTTTATGCTGCAGAAACGAATCGAGATCGTATTGACGAACATGGACAAAGAGCTGCGCAACGGCGGCGTCGCTGCGCGCCTCGCGGGCGTGCCGGCCATTATTCCGCGGCGCGGCATTGATTATCCGCTCAAAAACCGTTGGCGCTATCGCTTCGCGTACAACGTGCTCGCCACACGCGTTCTCGCGAATTCACATGCAACGAAGAAAGCTTTGCTGCAAAACGCGCCCTGGCTTGACGCGCAGCGCATTGAAGTCATTCACAACGGGCTCGAAGTCGAGGCGTTTGCGCAATCTGCACATGGTTCCTTGCGCGAGGAGTGGCAGATTGCAGAGCATGCGCCGGTGCTCGGCTTCGTTGGGCAATTGGATGAACGCAAAGGCATCGGCGTTTTGTTGTCGGCATTTGAAGTCATTCACGAGCGCATGCCCGAGGCGCGCTTGGTCTTTGCGGGTGAAGGGCCGTTGCGCGAAATGATCGAGAGCGAGATTCGCGACAGGGGCTGGGAACGCCATGTTCTCCTCGCCGGCTTTGTGGAAAATGTGGCGGCGGTGATGCAAACCATCGACGTGCTCGTGTTGCCCTCGTATTGGGAAGGCTTCGGCATCGTTATCATCGAAGCCATGGCGTGCGGCCGCCCGGTGATTACGACCAACATCAGCAGCATGCCGGAAATTGTTGTGCACGGGCAGACCGGTTATTTGATACCGCCCGGCGAGCCCCACGCTCTCGCGGAAGGTGCAATTGCGCTTTTGCAGAATCCCTCGTTGCGCGCGCGCATGGGCCAAGCCGCGAAACAGCGCGTTGCCGAACACTTCTCGCACGCGATGATGATCACGCGCCTCGAACAGCTTTTCGAGCGCGAAGCAGCGCGCCGCACTCGGTTGAGATGAAATTGCTTGTTGCTCGAGGCAGGATTTGGGACGTGCATTCTATGGTGTAGCATCGCGCGCCTCCAGCGACAAGCAATCAGAATTCATTAACCAGCATGAATCTTCCCACTAAAAACTACTTCATTCATCGCTTGCGGCAAGGCACAGTGCGCGAGGCGGTCGATTGCTTGGTGGTGGAAGAGCCGCTTGAGATTCGAGTGAATGGCCTTGCGCTCGGCGTGGTCATGCGCACGCCCGGCCAGGATTTCGAGCTGGCGCGCGGTTTTGTGCTTTCCGAAGGCATTGTTCCGCCGCACGAATGCCAGGCGCATTTACAAACGTTGACGATCGCTTGGGCGCACGACGAATTCGGATTGGAAATCCCCAACGTGTTGCTGTGCTCTTTGCCCGGGCTCACGCGCGCGCATCTGCAATCTTGCCAGCGTCAAATGCTCGCCACCTCGAGTTGCGGCATTTGTGGGCGCGCTTCGTTGGAGCGCGTGCGCATGCAAGCGCCCCGCCTCGAAGACCGGTTCGCGATCTCGGCGCACGCGTTGAAAGGAATGCATGCAGACATCCGTGGACATCAAACGAATTTCGCTGCTACCGGTGGACTGCATGCCGCGGCCCTGTTTCAAGGCGCCGGTGAAATCATCTATGCGTGTGAAGACATTGGGCGCCACAATGCGGTTGATAAAGTGATCGGTTTGGCCTTGCTGCACCACTCTCATCCTTTGTCCGGCTTCGGGCTTTGGGTGAGCGGCCGCTTGAGCTTCGAAATGGCGCAAAAGGCTTTGCTCGCCGGTATTCCGTTCGTCGCGGCGGTAAGTGCGGCTTCATCTTTAGCGGTCGACCTCGCGCATGAAACCGGCATGACGCTGGTGGGTTTCTTGCGTGAGGACCAGGCTGCGGTTTACACCGGCAAGCATCGTTTGAGATAATCCCCGCTAACAGAAAGCTTGACCATATCATTGGAGTGCCTCACCATGAACCTCGTCTTTGTCGAAAGTTTTTACGGCGGCTCGCACAAAAGCTTTATGGACGGCTTGATCAAACACAGCCGCCACAAGATCACACCGATCACTTTGCCCTCGCGGTTTTGGAAGTGGCGTCTCCGCAGCGCAGCCATGTACGTCGCGGAAGCCTACGGGCATGCGTTGCGCGACTGCGATTTAATCATTGCAACGGATTTGATCAACCTCGCGGAGTTGAAGGCGCTTACCGGCTTCACTTGTCCCGCCGTGCTCTTCTTCCATGAAAACCAGCTTGCCTATCTTACGGCGGAGGGCGACAAACCGGAAGTCGACTTTGGCCTTGCGAACGTGGTCTCCGCGCTCACGGCCGAGCGCTGTCTTTTTAATTCGCACTATCATCTCAACAGGTTTAATGATGCGTTGCGGCAATTCATCAACGACATTCCGGAATTCGTGCCGGAGCGCGCGCATGCGCAAATTATGAACAAGTCGCAGGTCACGTATATGGGCATGGATTTGTCCGAGTTCCCGCCGCGCGAGATCTGCAAGAATCGCGTGCCGGTGATTCTCTGGAATCACCGGTGGGATTACGACAAGCAGCCGGGGGTGTTTTTCAACGCGCTGTACCGGCTCGCGGACCAAGGCGTGGATTTCCAACTCGTTCTGCTCGGCGAAAACTTTCAGATGCACCCCAAAGAATTCATCGAAGCCCGCAGCCGGTTGGGCGATCGCATTCTGCAATATGGCTTCGTAGAATGCGCGGAAGATTATGGCAAATTCATTTTGCGCTCGGATATTATCGTTTCGACGGCGTTGCAGGAAAATTTCGGCTTCGCCGTGGCCGAAGCGATTTATTGCTATACCTTGCCGCTCTTGCCAAATCGTTTGAGCTATCCGGAAATTTTGCCGCCGCAGTTTCACGAGCAGTTCCTTTACAGCGACAATGAGGATTTCTATCACAAGCTCAAGCACCTGCTCACCAACTTTCGCAAGCTCGATGCGACCCGCATGGAGCTGGTGCATGCCTTCGCGAAATTCGATTGGAAGAATCGCATCGCGGAGTTCGATGCGCTCTTCGAGCAAGAGGTGGAAAGAAAGCGGAAGGGACCTTCCCGACCAACCCTAATTCTGTAAGCGCGTCGCGTCATGCAGATTCGCCGGGAAAGGAATTGTCCGCATTCAAATATTTCTCAATTCAATCACTCCAACCAAACTTTAAATTGTGAAATCCCGCGCGCGGGGCGGGGCATGACACATTAAACGGCCTTTAGAATTGTGAGACACTTTCTTTTTTCGATATTCCCGGACAAGCGCTGCGGAAGAGTCAGCGAGACGTTGAGCCTCTATATCTCTCATCAAACGCCAAGGAGTGCCGATCGATGCCTCGTTTATCTTACCTTTCACCAAAGACCACTGTGCAGAAAAGCTTGATTCACGGACACGGCCTGTTTGCCGCTGCGCCGATTGCCAAAGATGAAATCGTTTGCATCAAAGGCGGCCACATTTTCAACCGCGAAACTTTGCGCGCAGTGCAGAAAGCTCTCGGCCCGGCGGAGATTCAAATTGGCGAAGATCTTTTTATCGGCCCGCTGACGGAAGCAGAGCGCGAAGGCAGCATGATTTTCAGCAATCACTCGTGCGATCCGAACATCGGTGTGCGGGGACAAATCGTTTTCGTCGCGCTGCGCGACATTCAAGCCGGCGAAGAGCTGACGCATGATTGGGCGACAACGGATGACGATGATTACGAGATGGCATGCCAATGCGGCGCGCCGAACTGCCGCAAAGTAATCACCGGCCAGGATTGGCGCCGAAAAGATTTGCAGGAGAAATACGGCAATTGCATGTCATGGTATTTGGCGGAAAAGATCAAGCTCTTGGCGCGATGATTCCTGCTGCATTTTGGTTTGAACATTCCCCCTGCCAACATTGTCCCTCTCTCAGCCTAAATCTCCGCCGGCGTTTCCTTGCGAGCGCAACGCGATCACGGTTGCGCTCGGCATTCACTGATTTTTGCATTGCATTGCTGCAAACTCAAAAGCGTTGTGGTTAGATTCAAAAACAAGGATTGACGCTCATGAAAAATCGGATGTGGTTGTGTTGTTTCCTGGCCGTGCTGGGTGCGGCTTTCATCAATTCACATGCGCAACCGAGAACCGCGCCAACTAAAGCCAAGACTGCGACGGCGCCTCCCGCCTCGTTCGATTGGCCGCAATGGCGCGGGCCGAATCGTGACGGCATTTCGAGCGAGACGGGCTTGCTCAAAACTTGGCCCGCGAGCGGCCCGAAAGTTTTGTGGCGCGCAGGCTCGGGCGAAGGCTACTCCGGCATCGTGGTTTCACAAGGTCGAGGCTTCACGAGTTACGGTGTCGGCAACAATGAAGTCGTCGTTGCGTTTGAGGCCAGCACCGGGAAGGAGCTTTGGCGCGCGACCATTGATGACAAATTTGAGAACGATCAAGGCAACGGCCCGCGCTCCACGCCGACGGTTGAGGGGGAGATGCTCTTTGCTCTGAGTGCGCAAAGCCACCTTGTTGCGCTCAGTGTCAAAGACGGCAAGAAAATTTGGGAGCATGATCTGCGCGCGGAATACGGCGCTCGCATTCCGCGTTGGGGCGTGTCAACCGTGCCGCTCGTCGAAGGCAATATGTTGCTCGTCGATGTTGGCGGCAAAACCGGGCACTCCGTGATGGCATTCAACAAGACCAACGGGGCGGTGATATGGAAATCCGAAACCGACGTGCCGGGTTATTCCGCGCCGATTGCCGTGACCGTTAACGGCATGCGCAAAATTCTTGCGTTCACGGGCACGGCCTTGGTCGGGCTTGCGGCAAATGATGGCAGATCGCTATGGCGTTATGCCTGGGAGACCGAGTATGATGTGAATGCCGCCACGCCGGTCTTCATCGCGCCCGACAAGGTTTTCATCGCTTCGGATTACGGCAAAGGCAGCGCGCTCTTGCAAATGCAAACGAACAACGGCAAAGCCGGCGTGCGTGAAGTGTGGCGCAGCCGCGAGATGAAAAATCATTTTTCGTCTTCGGTGCTTTATCAAAACCACCTTTACGGTTTCGACGACGCGTTTCTCACGTGCCTCGACCTCGCCACCGGCGCACCGAAATGGCAACAGCGCGGCTTCAATAAAGGCTCGTTGCTCCTGGCCGACGGGCATCTCGTCGTGCTCGGCGAGCGCGGCAATCTTGCGTTGGTGGAAGCTTCGCCGGCGAGCTACAGAGAAAAAGCGAATGTCCAAATCCTAAACGGAAGATGCTGGACCATGCCCACGCTGGCGAACGGCAAGCTCTATTTGCGCAATCAAAGCGCGATGCTGTGTTTGGATGCCAATGGGAAGAACTAGCAGCGAGATTGGAGTCGTGGAGTTTTGGATTCATGGATTGTTGCAGGTGATCAGAAGCTCTCGCTCGCTGCTCGTGAACAGCACCCTCCTCGTGATGTCATTCTGTAAGAAACTTCCCTAGCGCTGGGTTTGGTGCTTGTTGCTAGAGAAATTCCTTACCCAGGATGGCATTTTAAAAGCGGGCTGCCTGCTCAAATGAGAAACGCTACAATAACCAAATAATCATTCACTCAAAGGGAGCAGTTTTAAATCATGAAAAAAACTCTTTTGCTTTTATTCGCACTCGGTTGTTCAACCATCATCTTCGCGCAAGAGCGCGCGCCGGAAAAAAGTTATACCTCGCAAGATACCGTGCATGTGTTCGCGGAGCGCGACCTGAGAATTCCAACCATGAACACGACCGCGGCGAAAATCGCCGCGCCTTTACAATTGACGCCGGCGAGCGTCGGCGTGGTGCATCGCGCGCTGTTTGAAAGCCAGGAAGCCGTGGTCATGGGCGATGCGCTGCGCAACGTGAGCGGCGTCAATTCGCAAACGGGTTTCGGCGTGTTCGATTACTTCTTCATTCGCGGCTTTGAATCGCTCTCGAACGGGCTGGTGCTCACCGACGGTGCGCCGGAGCCGGAAGTGACGTTCTATAATCTCTACAACGTCGAGCGCGTGGAAGTGCTCAAAGGGCCGGGCGCATTTTTGTATGGCGGCAATCCGCTTTCGGGCACGGTCAATCTCGTGCGCAAGCGGCCGGTGTTCGAGAATTTTCTTTTCGCCACAGGTGGCTACGGCAAATTCACCACCTACCGCAGCACTGCGGATTTGAGTTTGGCCAGCCGCGCTGCGGGCGTGGCTTTCCGCCTCAACGGCCTTTGGCAGGATTCCGAAAGCTTTCGCGACGGCAAAGAGAACTCCAACGTTAGCATCAACCCGGCGTTCTTGTGGCAGCCGAACGAGCGCGTTTCATTGGAATTGAATTTTGAGCGCATCGATAGCGAATATCTTTCCGATGCCGGCTTGCCGGTGTTCAACGGCGAGGTCGTGAACGTGCCGCGCACACGTTCGTATCAATCCCCGTTTGACATCTCCGACCAAATTCTTTCGCGCGGCCGCATAGATTTCTCTTACAGCGCGAGCGGCTCGGTTACGTTGCGCAATAAGTTCTACTATACGGCTTTAGACTGGCAGAGCAACGGGACGCTGTTCAATTTCACGTTGCCGAACGCCACCGGCTCGCTCGATATTTATCGCACGCTCACGCTTTTGGATGATCGCCAAAAACTTTTGGGCAATCAGCTCGAAGCGCTGTTTGATTTTCAAACGGGGAGCGTTGAGCACAAGCTCGTCGCGGGTTTGGAACACACGCGCTTGCATGACGATTTCACATTCGACGTTGCGGGCTTGCCGGCGATCGATGTTTTCAACCCGCAAGAGTTTGCGCAGCCCAACCAGTTCGATCCCAAGCAATTTCTCATTCCCGGCCAATCGCTTATCGCAGAAGCGCGCAGCACGGTGCTCGCGCCGTATTTCGTCGATCAGCTCGCGCTTTCCGGGCAATTTCATCTTTTGCTCGGTGGCCGCTTCGATAAAATCGATTACGAAGAAAAGAACACCAAAACCGACCGCAACTATGAAAAGTTCAGCCCCATGGCGGGCGTGACTTTCGCGCCGACTGACAACCTTTCGTTGTATGCGCATTATGGTCGCGCATTTGGTCCACCTTCTACGCTGGTTGTGGGCGAACGCGAGGCGGAAGAGAGCGTGCAGTATGAAGTCGGTTTCAAGCGCCGTTATTATGAAGGCCGCTTGCACACGACCGTTGCCGTTTATCATTTGGAAAAAGCAAACGTCGCGATTCCGACGGAGACCGGCGTCACGCGGCAAAACGGCAATCAACATGCGCGCGGCGTCGAAGCCGAAATTGCAGCGGAAGCCGGCCGCAATTGGCACGTGTTCGTGAACTACGCATACAACGACGCAGAGTTGACCAAGTTTGGCGAGTTCGCGGTCGTGCTCACTCAGCAAGGGCCGGCGCAGCAATTCTTTGATCGCTCCGGCAACACGCCGGCCTTCGCGCCGAAACATTTGTTGAACACATGGATCAATAAGGAATTCGATTTCGGGCTTGGCATTGGAGTTGGCGCGCGTTATATTGGCGACCAATTTATCGCGGAAGACAATGCCTTTACGCTCGACGAAGTGTTGACGTTCGACGGTTTGCTCTATTACGACCTCGGGCCGTGGCGCGTGAATTTGAATTTCAAAAACCTCACCGACCGCGAATACTTCACGCGCGGCTTCGGCTCCACCTCCGTGATTCCCGCGAATCCGTTCGCGGTGTACGGCGGACTGGAATTGGCGCTGTAATCAAGCCGTAAAAATATTTTGTAAGCGGATTGTTCGAATCTAGCGGATAAAGAAAAGGCTTTATCCGCTTCCTCCGTTCCATCCGCTTACAAAAAAATGCTTCACCATCATCAAAACCGAAACATGACCCATCGCGCTCTTCTTTTCATTGTCATCTCATCTCTCTCAGCTTCCTCACTTTCCGCCCAGGATTGGCCGCAGTGGCGCGGCCCGCAGCGCGATGGTGTCGTTCTCGGTGTGACGCTTCCTAGGCCCATGCCCGCCGCTATTACAAAAGAATGGCAAATCGAAGAGGGAACAAAAACACGGCCCAGGCGTGGTCGAGCAGTTGCGACGGCCTCGATTCCCTGCACGGCGATCGGCCTCGCGTTTAAGGGAAGCCGATTTTTTAATCGCACGGCATTTAAAAATTGTCAATTGATAATTCTCAATCGACAATGCAATCAATAAAACCGGAGAGAAGAAATGAAACACGCCTCAATGCGAGGGCTGTTGTATGCCGGCCTCTTCGTGCTCTATCTGCTCCACAACGATCTTTGGTATTGGAACGACGCGCGTCTCGTGCTCGGGTTGCCCATTGGCTTGGTTTATCATTTTGCCTTTAGTATTGCGACTTCGCTGCTCATGCTCCTGCTCGTAAAGTACGCGTGGCCGCGCCATCTCGAAGTTGAAACCGAAGAGGAGTCGCGCTTATGACCATCACCGTCATCTTTGTTTATCTCGCCCTCATTCTCGTCGTGGGCACGATGAGCCACAAGCTCTTTCGCGGCACCGGCGAAGATTTCTTTGTGGCCAGCCGCAGCTTCGGCTCGTTTCTTTTGCTCATGTCGCTCTTCGGCGCGAATATGACCGCGTTCGCGATTCTCGGCGCTTCGGGCGAGGCCTATCATGCCGGCATCGGCGTGTTCGCGCTCATGGCTTCTTCTTCCGGCCTCATCATTCCCACGGTGTTTTATTTCGTGGGCACGCGCTTGTGGTCGCTCGGCAAACGGCTCGGCTACCTCACGCAGATTCAGTATTTCCGCCAACGCTATGATTCCGACTTCTTGGGGCTCGTGCTCTTCTTCGTCATTTCCGGTTTGATGATTCCCTACATTCTCGTGGGCTTCATGGGCAGCGGCATTACGCTCAGCCAAATCACGAACGGCCAATTGCCGGAATGGTTGGGCGGACTCATTGTGTGCGGCGTCACGCTCGCGTACGTTACGTACGGCGGCATGCGCGGCACCGTGTGGGTGAATACGTTGCAAGTGCTCGTGTTCATGACCTTCGGCCTCGCTGCGTTTTTTGTGGTGTTCAACAAATTCGGCGGCGTGGCAGCGGGCATGCAAATGGTCGCGGACAGTCATCCCGACTTGTTGATTCGTGGCGAGCATATCACGCCGCTGCAATTGCTCAGTTACACGTGCATTCCGCTTTCCGTGGGCATGTTTCCACACATGTTTTTGCACTGGCTCACGGCCAAGCGCGCGAGCACGTTTCGATATACGCTCGTGTTTTATCCGCTGTGCATTGCCGTAGTTTGGCTGCCCAGCGTGCTGCTCGGCGTGTTGGGCAGCGTGGATTTCCCCGATCTCAAAGGCCCGGCGGCAAATTCCGTGTTGGCACGCATGATCGATTTGCACGCACCCGGCGCACTCGCCGGCTTTCTCGCCGCGGGCGTGCTTTCCGCCATCATGAACTCGATGGACTCGCAAACGCTCGCCATCGGCACCATGTTCACGCAAGACATCGTGCGGCACTACGGCTTTCACGATAAGATGACTGAAAAGCAGCAGGTCCTGTTCGGACGGTTCTTCATCGTCGGCATCATCGTGGCGACCTATCTGCTCTCGCTTGTGGTGAATCGCAGCATCTTCCGCATCAGCGTGTGGACTTTCACCGGCTTCGCGGCGATGTTTCCCGTGGTCGCAGCCGCAGTCTTTTGGAAGCGCAGCACAAAGTATGGCGCACTCGCTTCCGTGTTTAGCGTTGCCGCGTTGTGGCTCTATTTCTTCATCAATAACATTGAAGACGTCGGCGGCGGAATGATGCCCGTTGCGCTCTTTCTGGTGGTCTCGACCGCGGCGATGGTCATTGGTTCGCTATTGACGAAGCCGCCGGCGCCGGAAACTCTGCAAAAATTTTTCCCGGATGACGGCTACATTGCCGCCGACAAAGTCATGAGCGCTAGCGTGCGCAGCCGAACGCCGGCCTAGATTTCCAAAAGGAAAAAGCAGCTTATGCCGACCCGCAAGCATGTTCATGAAATCGAGCTGCCCGTGCCACCCGAGCGCGTCTTCGCGATTCTGCATACGCCGAGCGCAATTCGCGCATGGTGGAACGCCGCGCGCGCTATTGTGCTCGCACAAGAAGGCGGTTTGTGGGCAGCCGCGTGGGGAGAGAACGAAGACGATCCCGATTACCTCACCGTTGCGACGATGCAAGTATTCGATCCGCCGCGGCGAATTTTGTTCACAGATTACCGGTACTATGCGAAAAGTGGCCCGCTGCCGTTTCACGCGGACTTCACCACGGAGTTCACTGTCGAAGCACGGCCGCATGGCTCTCTGTTGCGGGTCTCGCAAGACGGCTTTCCGTGCGAACCCATTGCGGATGAGTTTTATGCGGGATGTGAAATAGGCTGGCGCAATACGTTCGAGAGTATCCAACGCTTTTTGACCGAGGCCTGATTTTTCTTATGCTCAAACTCGACCTCGTGCAAACCGTCGCATTCGCCGGCCTCGTGCTCTATCTCGGCTATGGCATTCGTCGCGTATGCAAACCACTCACGCGGTACAACATTCCCGCGCCGGTGATTGGCGGCCTGCTTATCGCGTGCGCTGTTCTTGCCGCGCGGCAATGGCAACTCACACTCTTTGAGTTCGACACAACTCTGCAAAGCCCGCTGATGATTGCGTTCTTCACCGCCGTGGGTTTCAGCGCGAGTTTGGCTTTGCTGAAGCAAGGCGGCGTGCACGTGTTGTTGTTGCTGGGTCTCGCTAGCGTCTTCGCCGTGCTGCAGAATGTGATCGGCATTGCCCTGTCGTATGTTTTGGGCATGCACCCGCTCTTTGGTGTGATCGCCGGCTCCGTCACTTTAGCGGGCGGACCGGCCACCGGACTGGCTTTCGCTCCGCTATTTGAACAAGCGGGCGTTGCAGGCGCCGCCTCCGTGGCCGTGGCTTCCGCGATGGCGGGCATTGTCTCCGCAAGCTGGTTGGGAAATCCCATCGGCACTTTTTTGATCGAGCGTTTCAAACTCAAATCCGCAACGCCAAAGGAGTCTTCCCACACGCCGGTTGCAAGCGTGCAAACCTCTTCGCGCGACAAGACCGGCACGCCTGCGCTTTTAAAAAGTGTCGTGCTGGTTTTGGTTGCCATGTGGCTCGGCACGTGGATCAGTCGCGGCTTTGCCGCACTGCACGTGACATTGCCCGCATACATTGGCGCGATGCTCGTGGCAGCGCTCTTACGCAATTGGGATGATGCCACACAGTGGCTCGGACTCACGCCGCGCGCGCTCGAAGAACTCGGCGCAGTTGCGCTTACGCTGTTTATTGTGATGGCGCTTATGACGCTCAAGCTGTGGGAGCTCGGGGGGCTGGCGTTGCCGCTGCTCGTCATACTCGCGGTGCAAATTGTTTTCATGGCGTTGGTTTGTTTGTGGCCGGTATTCTTCACGTGGCTCGGCAAAGATTATGACGCTGCAGTTGCGTGCAGCGGCTTTTGCGGCTTTATGCTTGGCACTACGGCCAACGCCGTCGCGAACATGGAAGCCTTGGTCGAGCGCTATGGCCCGGCGCCGCGCGCGTTTTTAGTTGTGCCTATGGTCGGCGCGTTTTTTATCGACTTCACCAATGCGCTCATCATTACTGCATGTTTGAATATTTGGCGCTGAATTTTTGCCGTACAAAAAAAGACGTTTTGCCTATGAAGATCGCCTATATCGCCGCCGGCGCGGGCGGCATGTACTGCGGCAGTTGCATTCACGACAACGCGCTCGCGGCCGCACTGCAAAAACTCGGGCATGACGTTGCGCTCATTCCCACCTATACGCCGCTGCGCACGGACGAAGCCAACGTCACGCGCGACGAGATTTTTTATGGCGGCATCAATGTTTATCTCGAGCAAAAATTTTCTTGGTTTCAGCGCAGGCATCCAATATTGGAACGTATGCTGAATCGTCCGGCATTGTTGAATTGGGCGGCACGGTTCAGCGCTTCGACGAATGCCAAAGATTTGGGCGCGCTGACGATTTCCGTATTAGAAGGAGAAGAAGGCCGGCAACGCAAAGAGCTGGCGCAGCTCGTGAAGTGGCTGAAGGAGGTTTATCGCCCCGATCTTGTGCAACTCACCAATTCCATGTTCGCTGGTTTCGCGCGCGAGCTGAAACGTGAGCTGCGCGTGCCGGTGTTGTGTGCCTTGCAAGGCGAAGATCTCTTTTTGGAAGAACTGCTCGAGCCTTATAAAACGCAAGCGCTGCGCTTGCTGCGTTCGCGCGCACAGGAGGTTGACGGCTTCATTGCCACGAGCGATTACTACGCGGCCTTCATGTCCGGGTATCTTGCCGTGCCGCCCGAAAAAATTCATGTCGTGCGCTTGGGCATCAATCTCGCAGGCCACGGCCGCATTGCGCCCCGCAATGGCGCGACGCCGTTCGTGATCGGCTATCTCGCGCGCATTTGTCCCGAGAAGGGTTTGCATGTGCTCGTTGAAGCGTTTCATCTCATCACACAAAAGCTCGGGCGCAATGCCGTGCACCTCAAAGTCGCAGGTTATCTTGGCAAACGCGATCAAAAATATTTCGAGGCATTGGTGAAACAGATCGAAGCTTGGGGACTGCAAGACGCCTTCGAATACCACGGCGAAGTCGATCGGCAGCAAAAGATCAACTTTCTGAGTAGCCTGCACGTGTTCTCCGTTCCCACGGTCTACAAAGAGTCCAAAGGCCTTCCGGTTTTGGAAGCATTGGCCAATGGCGTTCCGGTGGTGCAACCTCGCCACGGCCTGTTCCCCGAAGTGCTCGCAGCCACGCAAGGCGGCGTTTTGTTCGAGCCGCAATCGGTCGAGTCACTTGCAAATGGAATTTTAGAATTATATCATGATCCTGCACGTCGCGCAAAACTCGGCGAGCAAGCCCAAGCCGCCATTCGCCGCGAGTTCAGCGACGTGAAGATGGCGGAAGCGACGCTGGAAGTGTATCGAGACCACTTGCAAAGGTCTACTGCTTCTGCTATATTAGTGCATTGATCTTTTAACTTCCCGCATCAAGTTTCACTTTGGTGACTGGCAGAATGTTCAGCAATTTGCAATCATTGTTGCCGAGACTATGACCGAAGGCTTTGGGAGAACTTGTAATGTATGATATCAGACTAAAGTATCTTGCCAGCGTCTTTGTAGATGCTGACAGCATTATTGCGAACGCCGAAAACATCACACTTTTATTGCGGACTCTCAACGACGAAAAACTTCTTCCCGTCAGTTTACAAGAACCGTCAATAACCGGTGCTGTTCCACGAATCGCCTTTGCCACTCCTAGCGGTGAGCGGCAATTGCTTTTGTTAGGAAAGCGGTTTGATTACACGCGTTTGTTAGTCGCGGAGGAGATGGAAGAATGGGGCGATTTTTCAATATTTTGCCAGCAAGCTGGGGAAAAGCTCATCACGGCCCTAAACTTTTTCCAGCGCAAAGCGCATCGTCTTGCTGCCGTGCAAGAAGGTTTGCTCCATGATTTGCCCAAAGAGGAATTGGAGAAAATCACCCAACGGCTTTTCAAGCTTCCTCCCGTCTTTGCCCAAAACATTCCGTTCGAATGGGATTGGAAAAGTGCTGCCATCATTACCCGGTCATTTGGCAACGTCACAGAACCTACAAACACGATTGCAACCGTGAAGAGATGGACTGGAAAAATAATCAAGAAGGATGACGGTGAGGTTATTCAATCTCATCTTGATCGTGTCCGAGTCGATTTCGATATTAATACAGTAGCCGATAATGTCAAGGCGCGTTTCGAAGAAAGCCATATTCGCGATTTTTTCAAAGAAGCAGGTTCTTGGCATGGTCGGTTGAGCTCCGAGCTTTTTGCATTCATAGAAGGGAGAGATGCTAATGAGTGAAAACGTATTGACCTCCACCGTCGCCAATACTATACCGACCCCGTGGTTTTTTCAGTCCTTTTTGGAGGATGATGCACGAGCGGAGCAACCCGGAAAGCAGTCTCGGTACGGTTTTCCCGAAAATATTTTTACCCCTTTCTTCCGCTTAGAAGAAAGCAGCGACAACTCCTCATTCGATTGTTTGCCGCTCACAGGCTTTCCGATGGCGTCGAGCTCTCCACGGATGACGAATGCCGCGACCACAATGAAATCTGAACTAGAGAGGCTCGAACTAGCCTTCACGCAAAAGGAGTTGGAAAAAATACTTTTCTCGTTATTTGAAAATGAGCCGATCGAAGATGGATACTCGCATCCTGCCGAGCAGATTGTTGAAGAGGTTTGCAAGAAATACAAAGCCATGGCAGGCGCACTGCTTCAAGGAATTTATCTCAAGAATGTCAAGCGCACTGCTTTCATTGCTTCTCTGCTTCGTTGCATCGGGCGGCAAAGAAGTGAAAAAGTGGCGCCATGGGGAGGCGTGATGGCGATTGCCGGTCTCTCACATTCAGAAGTCGAAGTCAGGGATGCGGCAATTCGTGCTTTGGAAAGTTGGGGTGGGCATGAATCCTTGTGGGTTCTCAAAGTTTATGCAGAAATAGAAACCGTTTCCTGGCTCAAAGAGTATATCGAGCAGGTCGTCAGAGATTTGTCAGATTGATGAAGATAGGGGAAAATCTTGGATTATTTGGCGCGCAAAATTAGTAGAGCGAAATGGGACCCCACACTTTATACTGAATTAAATGACATTCGGGCTGACGCAATCACCGGTCCATGTCTTCGCACTTATGGTGATGCTCTTTCTTTATGGCGGTGTCATCACGATAAAATGGACGTCGCCGAAGTGGTGCTTGCACTGGCATCGGCACCGGACATGGAAAAACTCGATCCCATCGATATCGTCCTCATTTATGAAGGCTTTTTGCCGGCAAACCATCTCCAATTTGAAGCCACCCCCCAAAATGCCAAAACTCTTGTTGAAGACTTGCGCGCTAGACACGTCGATGTTATAAATCTTACCATGACAAAAATTGTTAAGCTTGCAACGGAGATGGCGCGCAATGTTCGAAACAATTCGACTTTTTATCGTTTTACCAAAAGCCAGGTTCGAGATCTTCTATTGTTCGCGCTGAAGTCCGGCAGGTTGAACTTGAATGATTTGAAAGAAAAATTTCAGCAGGAACTAAAGAGCAGATAATCATGTGAGCAGACCGTGAAAGTCGTGACGGTCATTGCTGGCAATTAGCCGTGCCTAATGAAACGGAGAGCAATTCAACGATGACATCGAACCATTCAGATCAAAGCCTAACCTGGCTACTCTTCGCCTTGATGACGGTTGTCTGTTGGGGTTTGTACGGCGTGCTTTTGCACTCCGGCCAAATGGGAATGGCTGATCCCGTCAACGGAAGATATAAAGCGTTTTTGTTCGTCGGCATTGCGTATTTGATCACCGCCGTGATTGGGCCCGTCATCATGCTGCTGCTCAACGACGCGAGTTGGACTTTTTCCGCGAAGGGCATGACGTGGTCGCTCATCGCGGGAATCGCGGGTGCGCTCGGTGCGTTCTGCGTGCTGCTGGCGTTCGGCGCGAAAGGCACCCCCAGCGTGGTGATGTCGATCGTATTTGCCGGCGCGCCGGTGGTGAATGCGGTCGTCGCATTTGCCATGCATGCGCCGGCCGGCGGCTTCCGCGCCATGCGCTGGCAATTTCTCGCGGGCATCGCACTCGCGGCTTTGGGCGGATATTTGGTGACGAGGTATCGACCGGGAAATTAATTCTCTACATCCAATAAATCTCGTTCTGCCCACGAAACACACGAAATACGCTAAAAGAACTCTTCGTGTTTTTCGCGTATTTCGTGGGCAATTTTTTCGGCAGTCATTTTTCCTCCTTGCCATGCCCTACGAATTTCACACGCAACGACGCATAGAATTTTGCGACACCGATATGGCCGGTGTTGTGCATTTCTCCCGCTTCTTCATTTTTATGGAAACCGCGGAGCACGAGTTTTTGCGTTCATTGGGAACGAGCGTCGCGGCGCAGCTTGACGGCATGCAACTCGGCTGGCCGCGTTTGGCCGTCTCGTGCGAATATTTAAGCCCGGCCAAGTTTGAAGACGTGCTCGATATTCATCTGCTTGTTGTGCGTAAAGGCACGAAGTCACTCACATATAAATTTGAAATCAGCACCGACGACCGCCCTGTCGCATACGGCCAAGTGAGCGCCGCATGCTGCATTTGCGATTCGCTGCAAGGTTTCAAAGCCATCCCGATTCCGGATTTTATTATGACGCAGATTGAAGAAGCGCCGTCACAGCTTGTAGAATAATAATCAATTTTTTTGATGACAGAAAAATGTAGGGCAGAAAGATGGATATTTTCAAATTCAAAAAATGTCCCCTTTGCGGATCTTCCAAAATCAAAAAACAGGAAGGCCCGTATGCCTTTCTCATCAACGGACAAACGGTCACAACCCCGGTCATTCGCTATTGGTCTTGCCCGAATTGCGGCGAAGCGTTTTTTTGATCGAGAAGCGAATCGTAAAATTGACGCAGCCTTGTTGACGCGCCCGAAGAAGCGCGCAGCAAGGCCGCACATATCACAGCGAGCGTGATCTTGCAAGAGCCCAACCTCATCTACCTCAAAGCCTCCCAAGTCACCAAGTATTTCGAAAGCGGCAGCCGCCGCGTCGAGGTTTTGCGCGACCTTTCTTTCGAGATTTCCTCCGGCCAATCGCTCGCGATCATCGGGCCTTCCGGCTCCGGCAAAAGCACGCTTTTGCATTTGCTCGGAACGCTGGACCGGCCCTCTGCCGGCACGATCACGCTCGAGGAGGTCAATCCGCTGCATCTTTCCGAGCCGGAGCTTGCCAAATTCCGCAATCAAACCATCGGCTTCGTGTTTCAAGAGCATCATCTTTTGCCGCAATACTCGGTGCTGGAAAATGCGCTGTTGCCCGCTTTCGCGTTCGGCAAATGCGACACCGCCGTCATGGCGCACGCCAGAGAGCTGTTGCAGCGGGTCGGGCTCGCACATCGGCTTGAGCATTTTCCGGCGGAGCTTTCCGGCGGCGAAAGACAGCGCGTGGCCGTCGCGCGCGCGTTGATCAATCGCCCGCGCCTACTTTTATGCGATGAACCCACCGGCAATCTCGATCGCACGACTGCGCTCTCCGTCGCGGCTCTGCTCTTCGAGCTGCACAAGGAACAGAACAATATTCTCATCATCGTCACGCACAGCGCGGAGCTGGCATCGCGTTGCGAGCGCCGCTATGAACTGCGGGAGGGCGCGTGCTTCGCAGTTTGAAATATTATTGGCGCATTCAGCTTGCGGTCATGCTCGGCGCGGCCACTGCGACCGCGGTGCTCACCGGCGCGTTGCTCGTCGGCGATTCCGTGCGCGGCAGCTTGCGCGATTTGACGCTCGATCGCCTCGGCAGAATTGATTATGCGGTGCTTTCCGAAAATTTATTTCGGGAAGACCTGGCTCGCGATTTGAGCGCGCGCCCGGAATACTCAGCAAGATTCGACACGGCAGCCTCCGCTTTGCTGCTGTCCGGCACGGCAATTCAAGCAGCCACGCAAAGCCGCGCCACGGGCGTCAATATTTGCGGCGCGGACGAGCAGTTCGTCGCACTCTTCGAAGCCTCACCGGATTCTCTCATGCAGCAACTCACTCGCAAAAGTGGGCAGCCCTTTCCTTCGGTCATCATCAATGCCGCATTGCAACAAGAGTTGAATGCAAAAGTCGGCGATGAAATTCTGCTCGCGTTCAAAAGCTATAGTGAGATTCCTCGCGCCTCTTTGTTGGGAAGCAAAGAAACGGACGACGTGCTCGAAAGCATGCGGCTTACGATCACGCACATTCTGCCGAATCGCGGCCTCGGGCGATTCGGCTTGCGCCCGCAACAACATTTGCCGCGCAATGCTTTCGTGCTGCTGCCGACGTTGCAGCATGCGCTCGGGCAGGAAGGAAAAGTCAACGCAATGCTGGTTGCTGCGAAGGGCGCATCAGAAATTCACAAGGCTTCATCAATTCCCCCCTTGAGGGGGGTGTTGCTCGATACAACAAAAGTGCAGAATCTCAAGAACACCCCCCCGGCCCCCCTCAAGGGGGGAGTTTTAGACGTTCTCTCGCAAAGCTTGCAAACGGCTTGGCAGCTTGAAGATTTGGGATTACGTTTGCAGTCGTATGCTAGCTTTTTCAGTTTGACCAGTCGCGAATTGATTTTGAAACCGAGCGTCGTTGGACTGGCGCAAACTATTGCGCGCGATTTGCAGCTTTCCACTCAGCCCATTCTTACCTATCTCGCGAATACGATGGCCGCGCACGGCAGGATGGTGCCTTATTCCACCATCACGGCTTTGCCCACGCCGGTGCCAGCACTTTTCGGGAGTTTACAATTGCGCGAGGGCGTAGCCGCGCCGCGGCTTGAAGATGATGAAGTCTTGTTGAATGAATGGGCCGCGCAGGAGTTGCAGGCAACGGTGGGCGATACGGTGCTCGCGAGTTACTATGTTGTAGGCGCGCGTGAGGAACTCACAACGCAAACCCACGCGTTGCGCGTGCGCGGCATCGTGCAACAAAAAGGTCTCGCCGCGGATCGCTCGTTGACGCCGCCGATTCCCGGCGTCGAAAATGCGGAAGACATGCAGGCGTGGGAACCGCCGTTTCCCGTGGATCTCAAACTCATTCGCCCACAGGATGAAGTATATTGGGATGAGCACGGCGCAACGCCCAAGGCCTTCGTGAATGACAGTACCGGGCGGCGTTTGTGGCGCAGCCGCTTCGGCGAAGTGAGCGCGATTCGTTTCGCTGCAAATGGCGACGAGGATCCGGCGGCAGTGCCGGCCGAATTTGCAAAAAGGCTTTTGGCCGCGAGCACTCCGGAAGCGGCTGGTTTCAATTTGCAATCCGTCAAGTCACAAGGCATGCAATCCGCGGCGGGCGCAACGGATTTCGGAATGCTGTTTATCGGCTTTAGCATTTTTTTGATCGCTTCCGCGACGCTTTTGCTCGGCATGCTCTTTCGCCTCGGCGCGGAGCAGCGCGCCCGTGAAGTGGGCACGTTGCTCGCGGTGGGATATTCGTTGCGCAACGTGCGAGGACGATTGTTCAAAGAGGGGATGTTCGTGGCGCTGTTGGGAACGATACTCGGTACGCTGGGTGCGCTCGCCTATGCCTGGCTTGTAATGATCGGCTTGCGCACATGGTGGGTGGAAGCAGTGGGCACTTCGTTTCTCTTTTTGCATGTAACGCCTGCGAGTTTGATCATCGGAGCATTGTGCGCGCTGGTTATCATCGCTTTGGCCATATGGTGGGCCGTGCGCCAACTCGGAAAAATTCCGGCCACGGCGCTGTTGCGCGGCGTGACGCAAAATGCGGAGCGCACTCCCATTCGTTATGCGCGAATGGTCGCGATGAGTGCGAGCGCGTTGGCGATGCTCTTGTTGTTCGTCGCGCTGGCGATGGATTCTGCCTCCTCTGCAGGTTTATTTTTCGGGAGCGGCGCACTGTTCTTAATCGCCGGCCTGGGTCTTTTGTCGATGCGGCTGCGCCAGCGCCGCACAGGTGCGATCGTTACAACGCGCCTCGCAATGTCGGCGCGGAACAATGCGCGCAATCCGGGCCGTAGCATGTTGAGCGCAGCGCTCGTAAGCTGTGCGTGTTTCATCATTGTGGCCGTGGGCGCGAACCGGCGCGAGTTTGGGCGCGAAGCCTTGCAGAAAAATTCCGGCACGGGCGGATTCGCGTTAATGGCGGAATCCGATGCGCCGCTTTATCACAATCTCGACTCCGTCGCTGGCCGCGCCGCGCTGGGATTTGCCGAGGAAGACTCGAGTTTGTTTCATGACACAAAAATCTTCCCTTTGCGGCTGTTGCCCGGCGAAGACGCGAGCTGTTTGAATCTTTATCAACCCCAAAAGCCGCGCGTGCTCGGCGTGACGCGTGAGTTGATCGCGCGCGGCGGTTTTCAATTTCATGCAACGAGCCGCGACAGCGCGACGAATGCGTGGCGCTTGCTCGAGACCGAGTTGGAGCCGAACGTCATTCCGGCAATCGGCGACTTCAATTCCGTGCAATGGATTCTGCACCTCGGCTTGGGAAAAGATCTGGTCATGCAAAATGAGCGCGGCGAGGAGCTGCGTTTACGTTTCGTGGGCTTGTTGCAGAGCAGCATTTTCCAAAGCGAGTTGCTCATTTCGGAAGAAAATTTTTTAAAACACTTTCCCGGCCAAAGCGGCTATTCGTATTTTTTAATTGCAACACCTCCCGACAGCGCCGCGCGTTTGTCGCAAGCTTTAGAGAGTGCATTGCATCGCTACGGCTTCGACGCCGCTTCCACCATTGCAAAGCTGGCGAGCTTTCAAGCCGTGGAGAATACGTATCTCTCCGTGTTTCAAACTATCGGCGGCTTGGGCTTGTTGCTTGGCACGTTGGGGCTGGGCCTCATTCTCGTGCGCAATGTCATCGAACGCCGCGGAGAGTTGGCCACATTGCGCGCGTTCGGATTTCTACAAGCCGTTTTGATGAAGATGCTATTGCTGGAAAATAGTTTTCTTTTGCTGTGGGGAATTTTGATCGGCAGCGGCGCGGCATTGCTGGCCGTGGCGCCACATCTTGTGCGCGCCGGCGCGTTATTGCCCTGGCTTTCTCTCTGCTTGACCCTGCTGCTCGTTTTTCTTGCCGGATTTTTGGCAAGCGTGGTTGCGTTCAAAGTCGCCGCGCACGCGCCGCTGTTGCCTGCTTTGAAGGAAGAATAAGTTGATCCTCGCGCCCCAACGTCCCATTGCCGTGATCGGCGACACGCAGCGCACTTTACGGGTAGAGCGGTATTTTTTGCGCCGCGAGCAGAACCAGCGCGAGCGTGCGTTGCTCTTGCAGCATTTGCTCGGCACGGAGTTCGAACTGCTGGTGCATTTGGGCGACATGGTTGAGAACGGTTCGTCCGCGGCTGCATGGCAGGAATTCGATCGTTTGTTTGCGCCGTTCTTTGCAAAGGGTATTCGTTTCGTGCCCCTGATGGGCAATCATGATTATTGGGGCAATAAACAACGGCGCTGCGCGCATCTGCAAACGAGGTTTCCCTCCTGCCTGAACAGTCCTTGGCAGGCGTTGGCCATCGGCCGCCTCGGATTGATCTTGCTCGACTCCAACATTTCACAATACTCCGGAGAGGTTTGGGCGAAGCAGGCAAATTGGTTCGAGAGCACGCTGCAGCGATTTGAGCTAGAAGCGAGCGTGGCCGCTGTCATCGTATTTTCTCATCATCCGCCATTCACCAATAGCGCCGTGCTGAGGCGCGCGAAGCACCTGGAAGACCGGTTTCTGCCGGCGTTCTTTGCTGCTCACAAAACGCGCGCTTTCATTAGTGGGCACGTGCATGGTTATGAGCGCTTCACGAGGAATGGCAAAACCTTTATCGTATCCGGCGGCGGCGGCGGGCCGCGTTTGCCTTTGCGGCCTGAGAGCCGCAGGCGGTATGACGATCAATTCTCCGGCGCCGGTTTGCGGCCGTTTCATTACTTGCTGCTCCATCCCGAAGCCGGCAGATTGGTTGTTGAAGTGAAGGGAGTCAATAAGGAAGAGACGCACGTTCGTCTGGTGGAGCGATTTGCAATCGATTATTGCGAGGGCGCGACTGCTCGGGCTTTGCAATTCTGAACTCAATGACGAAGCAACTTTCAGTTTAACATTCACTGCGCTCATGGCGCGAACCCAGCTTATGGAGGAAACGATGGACCGAAGGTTCAAAGAACAGCTTGCCGAAGAGGTGAGCAATGTTTTGAAGGATACCAGCCCGGAGGTGTATCAAGAAGTTCTGCACCTCGCCGCGTTGCAGCGACCCTTTCGCCCGCGACACGTGGGATTGCAGAATATTTTTGACCAGGTTCTCCATGTGGGTTTCAGTGTTTTGGTGTTTTTGCCAATCATGCTTTGGCCGTCTTACTGGGCCGCAGCGCTAGGAGGATTTTTGCTCGGCGCTATTCGAGAAGCAGAGCAATACAAGAATGTCGATCTCATGTTGTTGATGTTACGTGATCGTTTGCAAGACGCGCTCTTTTTTGCATTAGGCGCAGTTTTGGTCTACCATTTTGTGAAATAGTGAATGGCTCTTTGTTCATGTGATCGAAAAGCCAGCCAGTGAGAAGATTGCCATTCTTAGTTATGGAAAGCCTACTCGGAGCCCATCGAAAAAACCGCGCGTGAAAGACATATGCTCGTTTGAGATCAAACCCATTTGCGTCAACCCGCTTTGCAAATAAGTGCTTAGCTGTCATCTCCGAGTCCTCGCCCATAGTGAATAAAATGTGGATAACTTCGCGTTCCTTCTTCTGGCTGTTTTGATCAAAATCTCTTTACAAACACTTCACAAAAGCGAAGACTAAATATGGGCTGTTTTTTCTGCTGAATTGAGCAAAGTGGTCATGTGTAATTCCTCTATGTAACTCCTTTAAATCAACAACTTGTTCAGAACTTATTCTGTGCAAACCATAGGTAGTGGCTAGCTAAATTCGACCCACAATTGGCAGCTTTTTCATGGGAATTTCTTCCAAACTTTTTTTCCGCATTTCATGTTTGTAATCCCACACGTGCTTTGATGAAAAAATCAAATGTGGATAACTTGTGCACAAAGGCCAGGTACATACACCTCGCGCTCGAAAGTGCATCCGAACTTTTACTTGGAGGACTTGACCATTTTCTATATATTCGCGTTGGAACATTTAGGGCCTGAACATTGTTATTCTTAAATAAAACCCGGATATCCGCGTCTATTCTCGGTGTGGGTTCTCCGGTTCTTATGCCGTTCCAGGTCAAAGTCGTGCCGCAAACGAGTATAGCTTAATCAAGGATAGAATTGAGCAAATTCGGATTGATTCGCCGTAGCATCTATATACTCATCAGCTTGGTGGGAATAGGCTACGAATTTCTACAGGTTGAAGAAGTGCGGTGGCCGCTTGTTTTTGGTTACGGTTTCATCATCATGATCACAATCTACTCTTTCTATGTTCAGGGATTGAAGCAAGATGAAGAAAATTTGTAGTCGCGCGTTCGCCATGATGCTGCTCACAATGCGGGCTGGAGTTTGGTTGATTATTCTTACTGCCTCGCGGTTGCTTGCCTCACAGCCAAACATTGCGCTGACGCAAGCGGGCGCTCAACAATCGCTTTTGCATTTCAAGCTCGCCCGGTTTGAATTGGACACGCTTAAAACTTCGAATGCCTCCGCGCCGGCGCTGATTCCATTATTTGAAAACGGACTGGTAATTGATAAGGAGGGCGCACCCAATTTGCCGCGCGCAGTTTTCATACTCGGTGTGCCGCAAGGGGCGAACGTGAGCGCGACCGCGCAAATACTCCGCGCCGAAGAAATTCGCGATATCGACATTGCTCCGATTGCAACCTATAAAGACCAACGATTTGAATACACCCGCGACGCCAAGATCTTTGCGCAGGACCGTTTTTATCCGCAAGAATTGGCAACCGTCGAAGCCCCGTCGCAATTTCGCGATCAAACGATCGTGCGCGTTGCCGCCGCTCCCTTCCAATACAATCCCGTGACGCGTGTGTTGCGTATTATACATGAAATGCAAATCCTCGTCAATCACGGCGGTGCTGTGAGCCAGTCTGCTGCACCAACGGATTATTCCGCAACCGAAGAAACGTTCTATCGCGACCTGGTTTTGAATTATGAGCAAGCGCGGCCGCTGCGCGCGCAACGTGAAGCGAAATTGCGCAAGAGCCAATCACCCTTTGCGGAGGGCCCGCTCTACAAATTCGCTGTAACGAGCGAGGGACTCTACCGCATCACGGGACAAACATTGGAAGGAAAAGGCGTTAATCTCGGCGCCGTCAATCCCGCGAATATCAGGCTCTATAACAACGGTGGACGCGAATTGCCGAGGCGTTTAAGCAGCCCGCGTCCGAACGGATTGTTGGAAAACGCGATTTATGTGAACGATGGCGGCGACGGCAAATTCGACCGCAATGATTTTATTCTCTTCTATGGCCGCGGCGTGGAAGGCTTTGCCTATGATTCCACCAACGGGGCCTCTGCGCATTACATCAATCACTTTGGTTTTAACAATTACTATTTTCTCTCCGTCAATCCCACGGATGCTACGACTCCCGGCAAGCGCATGAACGTGCGCGCGACGCTGCCGGTTGCCAGCGCCACAACAACTGCCACCACTTTTGAAGAGCAGTTGTTCGTGGAGGAAGAATCCAACGTCTGGCTGGAATCCGATCAAACCTGGTTTGGTTTTTTATTCTCCAACTCTTCGGGCAGCAACACTCGTACGTACCGCGTGCAAATGACCGATCCCGTGACCGAGAGCGCCGCGCGCCTTAATTTCGAAGTGTATGCGCCCACCGTCTCCGGCTTCTTCGGCACGCCGCACCGCATCAATCTTTCCTTCAACGATCAGCCCAAAGGTGAATTCCCGATCGCGGCGAATGATTTCGATACGCAAGGGTTTCAAGACAGCTTTGTGGGCGCCTTGAAAAACGGCGAGAACAAGATTCTATTTGAATACAACGGCATCAGCTCGTTGGCAAGTTTGTTTATAGATTATTTCGAATTGCGTTACGAGCGATATATCAAGCTCGCGAATAACGCGCTCGTTTTTGACGGCAAGAAAACCACGGGCACAGTGGCGTATACGATTGATAATGCCAGTGCCCAGGGACTCTGGCTGTTCGACGTTTCCGATTTCAGCAACGTCGTGCAGCTTTCTGCGGACAATTGGCAAAGCAGCGGCAGCCAAGTGACTTTTGCTGAGGGCGCACACCCGCTTGTGCCGCGCCGCTATCTCGCCGCCACCAGCGCGGCGTTCACGAATATCGAAGCGAGCAAAATTGAGCTGGATTCACCTTCGAATTGGCGCAGCAATTCCAACGATGCCGACATGATCATCATCACGCACGATGAATTCGTGTCGCAGGCACAGCGCGTGAAAAGCCTGCGTGAGAACTGGCACTCAGGTAGCTCGAATCAAAAAATGAAGGTCGAGCTGGTCAACATTCAAGACGTCTTCGATGAATTTTCATCCGGCATGTATGACCCCGTGGCCATTCGCGACTTCTTGAAATACGCCTATGAAAACTGGCAACGTCGCCCCACATTTGTTCTGCTCTTCGGCGACGGCGACTATGACCCCAAGAACGTCATCGTCAAGACTGACAAGAATTGGATTCCGAGCTATCACACCAATGAGCTGCACTCGTTGGATTATCATGACAGCCGCACGACCGATAGTTGGTTCACGTATCTCACGGGCGGCGACAACGATTACACCATGGATATGGCGATCGGCCGTATTCCCGCGCGCAGCCTGGCCGACGCCGAAGCATATGTGGACAAGCTCATCAAATATGAAACCGCTCCGGCTTTTGCCCCATGGCGCAACACTGTCGTGATGGTTGCGGACGATGAGTTTGGGCAAGGTGGGCAGAACATGTATGAAACGGTCCATACACGTGATACTGAAACCCTGAGCAAGAGCTTCACGCCACAATACTTCGATATCAAAAAAGTGTATCTCACCGAATATGCCGCAGTGCAAAACGCTTCCGTGTCCGGTGTGAAAAAGCCGACCGCGACGGAAGCGCTTCTGCGTCTGTTGAATAACGGCACATTGTTGGTCAACTATACTGGGCACGGCAACCCCACAGTTTGGTCGCACGAGCGCTTGCTCGAGCTTTCTGATGATTTCGATCGCATTCAAAACGGCGACCGCCAAGCCGTGTGGGTGGCGGCGACGTGCACTTTCGGCAAGTTCGATATGCCGGATCGCCAGAGTTTTGCAGAACAACTGGTGCTGATTCCAAAACGCGGCGCTATCGCAATTCTGGCCACCGTGCGCGACGTATATTCGAACAGCAATGCCGCGCTCAATCAAGCATACTATCAAACACTGTTTTCATCTGATCATATTTCGCAACCATTGGGCGTGGCAATGGTCGCGGCGCGGACGCGGACGCGGGCGCAGGTAAATGATGAGAAATTTCATCTCTATGGCGACCCGAGCATGCGGCTGGCAATTCCGAAGTATTCCGCACAGGTCGTCACTTCAGACACAATCAAAGCGCTCGCGCTTACCAAAGTGAAAGGCACCGTTATGCGCAACGGCCAGCCGGCCTCGAATTTCAACGGCACCGTCCGCGTGGAAGCCTTCGACACCGAACGCCAGATTGCCTATCGCGCCAACAACGTGATGCTTGATTATGCGCTGCCCGGCAACTCGCTCTTTCGCGGCGAGGCGCCGGTGGTCAATGGTCAATTCGAAGTACAATTCATCGCTCCGAAAGATCTCACTTATGGCGGCCGGCGCGGACGTTTCAGCACATACTTTTGGAATGATACCGCCGACGGCAACGGGTATCGCAACAGCATTGGCGTGAGCGGGTCCGCCACCAACTTCGTCGATAATGAAGGGCCGGAGATTCAAATCGGTTTTGCGGGTGTGGAAGATTTTGTGACCGGCGGCTACGTTGGCATGCATCCAACTTTGCACGTGACCATGCACGATACCATCTCGGGTATCAATCTCGCTGGCGAAATTGGACACAAAATTACTTTGACCATTGACGGCGATACCGGCAACAAGATCGATTTGACGGATCTCTTCAGTTACAAATCTGGCAGCTTCACGCGCGGCGAATTGTTCTACACTTTCGAGAATTTGGAAGAAGGCCGCCACGCCATCGAAGTCAAGGCATGGGACAATTTTAACAACTCGAATTTCGCCTCCGCGGAGTTTGTCGTTGTCGCACAAGATAAATTGCAACTCAACGCAGTTATGAACTACCCCAATCCGCTGCGCAATGAAACCACTTTTACATTTGAGTTAAATCAATCATCCGCAACCGTGGAGATCAAGATATACACTTTAGCAGGCCGGCTCATTCGCACGCTGGAAGCCGCGGCGGCCACCGCGGGTTTTAACATGGTGAAATGGGACGGCCGGGACGGCGACGGTGATCGATTGGCAAATGGCGTTTATCTCTACAAAGTCATCGCGCGCCGGCAAGCCGCGGAGAGCACCGGCCAATTGCAAGCAGAAGAAATCGGCAAGCTGGTGGTGCAGCGATAAATATATGCGCAATGCTGCGCTACAAAATTGCCGCTCTTTTGCGAGAAAGTCAGCCCTTATTTTTTGTCAGCGGAATGAGTAAGATTTACGACGGCCGTGGGTTTCTGAAGCTTGAGTGTTTTTCTAATTCAAAGAAGTGTTTTGGGGTTAAAAAAATCGGAAGAATCGCATCAAGAATAAACTGATCAACATGGCTTTTTCTTTACACGGAGTCATCTATGCACAACCGCTCATCTCTTTGGAGCAAACTTTGGAGCCGCTCGACGCTCGTGATTGCGCTGCTCGGCCTCTTCGTTTGCGCAATCGTGTTCACTTCCTTTGCAACATCCGGCGAGCAAGGCAAGTCTTCTGTTATTGACAAACCTTCTGCAATTGAATGGCAGGAATTCAGCAAAGCGCTCGAGCTGGCAAAGAAGCAAAACAAAATCGTCGTGGTGGATTTCTACACGGACTGGTGCGGTTGGTGCAAGCGCATGGATAAAGATACTTATGGTCACGCCGACGTTGTCAAGTATGCCAAGGCCAAACTCATCATGTCCAAGGTCGATGCCGAATCACAGGAAAAGACGCGCTTCAAAGAGCGCGAATTGACGTATCAGCAATTGGCCATGGGCTTGGGTGTGCGCGGCTATCCCACCACCATGTTCTTCGATAGCAATGGCGACTTGCTCACCTCGATTTCCAGCTATTTGACCGCGGAGCAATTCATGCCTATTTTGGAATTTCTTTCCGAAGGGCATTACAAGACCATGAAATATGACGCCTTTTTGGAAAAGAGAAAGAGCTGAACGCCATGTTGGCCCGGCTCCGGGATTTCTTCGCACGCCCGAACCTTGGCGAAGGTCTCGTAGTTGAAATCTATGGCAAGCCGGATTGCCACCTGTGTGCAGTTGCAAAGCAACAGCTTGCAGCATTGCAGCATCGCTGGCGGTTCGAGTTGCGCGAAGTGAATATCGCGAATGATCCGAACATGCTGGAAGAGTATGGCACGCGCATTCCGCTGGTTTGGGTGGCGGGCAAACTGGCATGTAAATATCACGTGGAAGAAGAAAAACTGCGACATAAATTGCTGGAGGCCGCGGCAAAGCGGCAAGAGGATGGGGGAAGCAGTTTTTGAAACGTATACACAATGAATCCACTATTCTGTAATTGACGTACTGGATATGAGGCGAAACACGACAATGAGGACATCACGAGGAATGTTTCAACAACGGTTTGTGCTGGCGTTTGTGCTGTGTGCGGGAATCTGGGGCCAAACTCGGATTGCAGCGGCGAGCGATTTGGTCCCCGAAAAGCAACATCCCATGGTGAGCAAGCTGGTCGCGGGATTGTTTTCACATTATCACTACGGCCACAAGGAGCTTAATGACTCATTGTCCGTTGCCCTGTTCAAATTTTATTTGGAATCGCTTGACCCCTATCGCAGTATTTTTCTGGCTTCGGATGTGGCCAGTTTCGAAAAGTATCGTTATCAATTCGACGACAACCTGAATGCCGGCGAATTGGCGCCCGCTTTTGCGATGTACAATACTTTCCTCAAGCGCTTCGATGAGCGCATTGCCACGGTCAATCGCGTGCTTGCGCAGGGCTTCGATTTTACGGTCAATGAAACCTTTCAATATGAACGCGAAAACTCGCCATGGCCCAAAACGCAACAAGAACTGGACGAATTCTGGCGCAAGCGGCTCAAAAACGAAGCGCTCAATTTGAAATTGAGCGGCAAGACCGCGGAAGAGATTACGAGCCTCTTGACCAAGCGTTATGCTGAATATCAGAAACGCATAAAGCAGAATACCGCGGAAGACGTGGTTCAAATTTTTCTGAACGCATTCGCCGAAGCCTACGATCCACATTCGAACTACCTTTCGCCCATCGCGTCGCAAAATTTTGGCATCGACATGAGCCTTTCTCTGGAAGGCATCGGCGCGCAATTGGAGAGCGACGGCGACTATACAAAAGTGGCGCGCATCATTCCCGGCGGCCCGGCGGATTTGAGCAAACAGCTCTGGCCGAATGACAAGATCACCGCCGTGGGCCAAGGCGAAAGTGGGGAGATGGTGGATGTCATTGGCTGGCGTTTAGACGATGTCGTGCAGCTCATTCGTGGCGTGAAAGGCAGCACCGTTCGCCTTGAGGTGATTTCCTCGGGCGCCGGGCCGGAAGCGCCGCCGAAGAGGCTCACGCTGGTGCGTGACAAAATAGTGTTGCGTGAAAGTGAAGCCAAGAGCGATACCATTGAGCTTGTGCAAGAAGGCCGCAGATACCGAATCGGCGTGATTGTTATTCCCTCGTTCTATTCGGATCTGGCCGCGCAACACCGGGGCGAGAAAGATTTCAAGAGCACGACGCGTGACGTGCGGCGCTTGCTGCGTGAGCTGAAAGGCGCGCAAGTGGACGGCATCATCGTCGATCTTCGTGGCAACAGCGGCGGCGCGTTGCAAGAGGCCATTGAACTGACGGGATTGTTCTTTGATGAGGGGCCGGTCGTGCAAGTGCGCAACAGCGACGGCTCGGTCAAAGTGATGCGCGATCCGGATCGGGCGGTGGAGTATAGCGGGCCGCTCGGTGTTATGGTCGATCGGCGCAGCGCTTCGGCTTCCGAAATTTTTGCAGCCGCGATTCAAGATTATAGCCGCGGCGTGATTTTGGGAAGCACCACGTTTGGCAAAGGCACGGTGCAAAATCTCATCGAGCTTGATCGTTATCTGCGCAATACGGACGCACGGCTCGGCGAGTTGAAGCTCACCGTTGCCAAATTCTATCGCATCGACGGCGGCACGACGCAATATCGTGGCGTCGTACCGGACATTGCCTTTCCTTCAATTTGGGAAGAGCGCGGACTCGGCGAAAGCGAGGAAGAAAACGCCTTGCCGTGGGACAAAATTGACGCTTCGCCCTATGTCAACAAAGGCGAGGTTAAAAAATACTTGCCGCAATTGCTTGCCAAGTCGCAAAAGCGCACGGCTTTGAATTTGGAGTTTCGTTACCTGAACGAGGATATTCAAGCCTTCAAGCAGGAAAAAGCGCGCTCCGAGATTTCCTTGCAGGAAAGCTTGCGCAAGCTAGAGCGCGATAAACAAGAAGAAGAGCGTTTTGGCAAAACGAATGAGCGCCGCATTGCACGCGGGCTTAAACCGTTGAAGAAGGGCGAAAAAGCGCCGGAAAACGAAAAAGCGCCGGATGCACTGTTGGAGGAAGCCACGCGCGTGCTTGCGGATTTTATTGTGCTTTCCAACTCGACGTATCAAGCGCTCGAACGGTAACCTGGCTCATTGGAAGAATGGAGTGATGGAGTAATGGATCGTCGGATTCATGAAATACTGGCTCCAGTACTCCAAAACTCCATCACTCCAATGCTTCAGCGATCCATCAATCCAATGCTCCAACTATTCAGGAATTCAACATTTTGTTTTAGACTAACCCACCTCTGAGGCATTCTATGCGAAAAGCTCTCGCACTCTGCCTGGTTCTGTTGCTGGTGCCGGCTTTGGCTTCGGCACAAAGCTTTGGCAAAAATAAGGTGCAATACCAAAGCAAGGACTGGCATTATATTCAGACCAAACATTTCGATATCTACTTTTATCAAGGCGGCGAGGCGGCCGCGAACTTCACGGCCGCGGTCGCTGAATCTTCCGTCACCGCGTTGCAACGGACCTTCAAATTCGAGCTGCTGGCGCGGATTCCCTTCTTGATATATAACTCCCACAATGATTTCGAAGAGACCAACGTTTCACCGGAAATCCAGGAAGAATCTGTGGGCGGCTTCACGGAATTTTTCAAGAGCCGCATTGTGGTGCCCTATGAAGGCTCGAATGAGCAATTTCGCCACGTTTTGCACCACGAGCTAACGCACGCCGTTATGCTGCAATTTTTTTACGGCGCCGGCCCCGGGGCGATTTTGCGCGGCATTACCGCCTTTCAAACGCCGGGTTGGTTGACCGAAGGCCTGGCGGAATATGAATCCATGCACTGGGATGCGGACGCGGACAACCTGATTCGCGATGCCGTGCTCAATAATTACCTCCCACCAATTGATCAACTCTATGGCTTCTTCGCCTATAAAGGCGGACAGAATCTTCTTTATTGGATGGAGCGCAGGTACGGCCGTGCAAAGGTCACAGAATTCCTGCAGGAATTGCGTTCCAGCCGCAATTTGAACGGGACCTTTCAGCGCGCTTTGGGCGAAAACACCGAAAAGATTTCCGAGCAATGGCACGACTGGCTCAAACAGTGGTATTGGCCGGAAATCACGAAACGCGAAGCGCCCACGGCTTTTGCGACCGCGTTTACCGATCATCGCAAGACCTCGAACTTCATCAACAATAGCCCGGCGCTTTCGCCGGATGGCTCGCGGCTCGCTTATCTTTCCGATCGCTCCGGCTTGTTTGACATCTATCTTCTGAACGCGGTGGACGGCCGCAACCTCGGTCGCCTCGTGCACGGGCAAAAGCAATCCGGCTTGGAAGAGTTGAAGTGGCTGCGTCCGGGCATCAGTTGGGCGCCGGACAACAACCGCCTCGTTTTTGCCGCAAAGAGTGGATGGCAGGATGTGTTGCACATTGTTGACGTGAAGCGCCGCAAGATTATACGGACGTATCGTCCCGGCTTCGAAGGCATTTGGAGTCCAGTGTGGTCGCCCGATGGCAAGACCATTGCATTCAGTGCCATGAAGAATACGCAAACCGATTTGTACCTGTTGGACACCGAAAGCGGGAACCTGACCCAACTCACCAACGACGCCTTTTCGGATTTCGAGCCTTCCTGGACGCCCGACGGCAAAGCTCTGGCTTTCGCCTCTGATCGCCAAACCGCGGTCGATACTTCGCAAGCGCCGATCTGGTTGCGCGATTACAGGAATAGCAGCATTTACTTGATGCAAATGGCCGATAAGAGTCTGCGACGATTGACCGAGCCGAGCGAGAACGCCAACACGCCGGAATTTTATCACAGCGCAGACACGCTTTTGTTTTTGTCGCAAAAGAACGGCATCTCAAACGTGTATTTGCAAGTTCTCTCCACGGGCGAGCAGTTCCCGCTCACGAACTTGTTGGTCGGGGCGGAGCAATTGTCAATTTCCGACGGCGGACAGCGTCTCGCTTTCACGGCTTTCTATCGCGGCGGTTATGATGTGTACTTGTGGCGCTCGCCGCTGGCGAACCTCGGCAAATACCAACAACTGGAGTTGACGGACGCTAAAAAGTATGAGCAGCTTCCCACCGACGAATTCGACGCTCCGAAACTGGCGCATATGAGCGATAGCGAAACCGAAGGCCGTTTGTATAACAACTTCATTTTCGACCGTGATTTCTCGCGCGGCACTTTGAACCTCGCCAGCGGCACCGTTACCAGCGGCATGGTCAATGGCCGCGACATGCTGGCCCCGCAAAACAATCTCGCCGCAGACGGCAGCTTCAAAGTGAAGAACTATCGCCCCAAGTTCAGCATCGATTACGTTGGCGCAGTGAGCGGCTACGATCCCTTTTTCGGTTTGCAAGGTTTGGGGCAGCTCTATCTTTCCGATTTGACCGGCAACCATCAAATCGGCATTGGCGCATATCTCAATCGTTCGCTCGCGAATAGCGATTTTTCGCTGAGCTATGCCTATCAAGGCTGGCGTCCGAGTCTGTTCTTCGCCTTCGGGCAGCAGGTGAATTTCTTCCTCTCGGATTTCGAAAGCAGCATCGTGCGCTATCGTTATTTGAACGTGCTCGGCGGCGTCCAATACCCGCTTTCGCGTTTTGCCCGTTTGGAAGGCATGGCCGTTTATTTGAATACGATTCAAGACAATCTCACTTATAACTTTCCCACGGTCAGTAGTTCTGCCGCACTGTTCTCGGTCGGACTGGTGCGCGACAACACGCGTTGGGGATACTATGGCCCGGTCGATGCAAAACGCAGTGAGATTAAAGTCACCCTAAGTCCGGGTTTGGGCAGCATTCCGCGCGAGTTCAGCACCGTCAATCTGGATTGGCGTGCGTACAAAGCCATTTCGCGCGAGTGGGGCCTGGCGTGGCGGCTAGCGGGCGGCGCCAGCTTCGGCAAGCAGCCACAAAGCTTCATTCTCGGCGGCATCCCAAACTGGATCAATCGCGAGTTCGCACGCAATCTGAGCTTGGATGACATCGACGACCTCACTTTCAGCGAGTTCGTTTATCCCTTGCGCGGCACGGATTATTATCAGCAAATCGGCACGCGTTACACCCTAATCAATGCCGAGATTCGTTTCCCGTTCATACAATTCCTCGTTCTGCAAGCACCGTTGCCGCTGTTCTTCCAACAGGTGCGCGGCGCCGGCTTCATCGATCTCGGCAGCGCCTGGGATGATACCGACAAATTCCGCGCGTTCAAAAAGAACTCTGAGGGCGACACGGTTTTCGACGACGTGCTCGCAAGCATCGGTTGGGGCATTCGCTTCTACAGCCCCATTGGCTTGCTTCGCATCGATTCTGCATGGACGACGGACTTGAAAAGTTACTCCAGCCCGCGTTATCTCTTCTCCCTCGGCACGGATTTTTGAGAAAACGCAAAGCGAGACGCACAAACAATCCAGTCATTCCCGAAGAGCTTTTCAATGAGTTCGGCAGGTTGACTAAAAAGATTCATCGTGAATGACATAAACATTCATTCCCAGACGCTCACAAAGGTTGACATATGCAGAAGAGATTTTATTTGATGCTCGGGCTAACCGCCGCACTGCTTGGGTGCGCCGGCAATCCACCAAACCGACAAGGGCGCGGTTTGCCAAGCGGGGTCGTGCGTTTTGGTGTGCAAACCGCAAACGTGATCGACGCCGGCCAGCGCAATCGGCTCTGGGTGATTGTCGATGTGCCGCATCGCAGTTTGCAGTTCGAACGCAAACAAAGCACACAAAAGTTTGCCGCAAAGTTCGACATCACATTGGCCTTGCGCGACGAACGCGGCCAGGCCGTGCAACTCGTCGATGCCAGCCGCAGCTTGGAAGTGGATAATTACGAAGCCACGCAGCCGGAATCTTTGTATGTGCGTGTCGCGCAATTTCTGGAGGCGCCGCCGGGCAAGTACGATTTGGAGACGACGATCACCGATGGCGTTTCTAGAGGCCATGGCTTCTTCCACAATATGGTTGAAATTCGTGATTTGCTGGCGCCGGGCTTGATGGTGAGCGACTTGGTTCTGTTGGATCAAGCGCCGCAGCAAAATTTTCCGGAGGTCGCGGACATCATTCCGGCCTTTCGCCAGCGCTTCAATAGCACCATTTATGTATTCGCGCAAGTGCGCAATGTGACCGTCGGCCAGCGCCTGCGTGCGGTTTTGAAAGTGCGCGGAATGGCTGAAGACGCGCTCTCGCAAGCCACCTTGGACACTATGGCCAGCACCGAAACCGTCAATCTCTTTTTTCCCATTCCTTCCGCTCAGCTTGGTTTGGGAAGATTGCAGTTTAAGCTGGAAGTGACTTCGAATGAGGTAACCGCGCAAGCGGAGCGCGCTTTGTGGGTGCGCTGGGCGCAACGGCCCACCTCGCGTCGTGCATTGCATGACTTCATCGAGCCGATGCGATTGATTATGAATTCGAAGGAATGGAAGGAATTAAAAAATAGCCCGCCCGAAGAGCAGCGCCGCCTCCTCGCCGCGTTTTGGAGCCAACGCAACCCCTCTTCGGAAAGCACAACGAATCTGTTGGAAGAAGAATTCTATTGGCGGGTGAGTGAAGCCAACTCGCGCTTTGCGTGGGGCAAAGGTGAAGGTTGGGAATCGGATCGAGGGCGCGTTTATATCATTCACGGCTCGCCGGACAATATCGTGCGGCGTTTTGATCAGCGCTATGGTCGCAGCCTGGAAGTGTGGCGTTATGAAAATCCGGTACGCGAATTCGTGTTCTATGATGAACACGGCGACGGTCGTTACGTTCTCATTCGGCAAACACACCCCATTTAGCGATGGCACATAGAGTTTCGGATTGATGGAATGCTGGAGCAAGGCTTCGAGCAAAACTTCAGCAATCCATCAATCCCCTGTCCTGCGCCACCATTCCCCAAGTCAGTATCCTTGCCAGTCCCTGCGCGGCTTTTTCTTCCTGAAAAAATTCACCAAAATCACGCCGAGCAAAAAGCCGCCGATGTGTGCGAACCATGCGATGCCGCCGCTCACATTCACGCCCAGTGCGACAATGCCCTCCGCCACTTGATTGACAAACCACACGCCGAGCACGATGAGCGCCGGCACGCGAAAGATGAAGAAGAGTGGAAAGAATACCAGCACGCGCGCGCGGGGAAAGCCAATCATATAAGCGCCGAGCACGCCGGAAATCGCGCCACTCGCGCCCACCATCGGAATCGCCGAAGTCGTGTCGCTCAGAATGTGAGCGAGCGCAGCGCCGAATCCGCACAGCGCATAAAAGAAAAAATAGCGCACCGACCCCATGAGGTTTTCGACGTTGTCGCCGAAGATGAAAAGATAAAGCAGGTTGCTGAGCAGATGCATCACACCGCCGTGCAGAAACATCGAAGTGAAAATATTCAAGTATGCGCCGCGTGCGATGATCGCCTGCGGCACCGCGCCGTATTTTTCTATGAACGCATGCGCGTCTTCCGGGGTCAGAAAAAACTGGTGCAGAAAAATTGCGATATTGAGCGCGATGAAAAGCGAGTTCACGAACGGAAAATGTTCGCGCGGATTATCGTCACGCAAAGGAATCATAAATTATTTGCCCCGCAGCAAGAGATAAGCGAGCCACAACCAACCGAGTAGGAAGGCCAGTCCCCCGAAGGGAGTGATTGCGCCTACCCACTTTATGCCCGTGATCGCCAGCACATACAAACTGCCGGAGAACAAGATCATGCCGCATATGAACAGCCAGCCCACGGGCGTGAGCGCCAACGCTTCATTCTGGCGCTGCAGCAGGCCAACGAGCGCGAGCGCCACGGTATGAAACATTTGATAAAGCACGGCCTTGTCGTAAATATCGCGGCCATAGTTGTCCAATACATTCTTCAACGCATGTGCGCCGAAAGCTCCCAAAGCCACGCACAGAAAACCCGAAAACGCTGCCACACTCAGCCACAGTTTGCTCATGATTCATCTCGTGGAATTATGCTTGAAAACACGAAGCAAAGAACTTTACTAGACTTTTCAAGTTTAGTAAAGTTTTGGTTCCGGCTTAGGGATTTGAAAACTCTTTGTCAACGATATTGATCTGCCCGGGATATTTGAGATTGACACCACTGACCGTAACCGTCGGCGTTGCGCTCAAAGTCAAGCGCGCCGTGTTGCCGTTTTGCCCGGCGATGGCCAGGGCCAGATTCAACACGTCTTTGTAGCCGCGCTCGTGGAAGAATGAGTACAGATCGAGCGACATTTGCAGGGGAATCTGCGCCACTTCCCCGGTGCCGGGAATGACGATCGGGCTGTTGATATCGCCCGAAATTGTCTCTTGGCTGTCGATCTTAAGCGTCCATGCCAGCGCGCTCAAAGTCGCTGTGCTCTGCGGCGCGCCTCCGGTGCCGTCGTTGGGGTTCTTTGCGGCAACATTGAGGGTAAATCGCAACGGCAGAGATTTGTTCGCGAAGGCTTGCGTCAGCTTTAGACCGTCGACGACACTAAAGCGCAGCGGATCACTAGCCTTCGACAGATCGACGCCGGCTAGTGTGCCCGGCACAACACTATCCAATTTGAATTGCAGGCGTTTGAGATTCACCAACGCATTTTGCATTTCCTGCAAAGCCGAACAACCGAAAATCGTCAATATGACACTCAACAACAGTATTCCTCGCACATGTGAGCTTTGCAATCTCATATTGTCCTCCTTCATTCCATTGACTTGGTTTCGACGCCTCTGCAAAGTAACTTCTCGGTTGTGAAACAGCAAGCATTTTTTCTATCTAGAAGTAGCGCCGCAGTTATGAGTAGAAAACGTAGCGTGGCCACTTGTGCAGGGCGCAGAGGTTTATCGCATATCGCTAGGTTGCTTTTTATGTTCTGTCGCTACTGCACCGAGGTGCGTTCTCCGCTTGTTTACCGAGGCGGCCTCTGCGCGCGAGGCGGCTTGAAGCTGAGAGTACGCGCACAGCATATCGCTCAGAATTTTTTTTAACGCTCGGCGCACGCTTTGTGGCATTATGTGTGGGCTGTTGTACGCGGCGTGGCTCAGAGGATTGCTCAGTGATCCTATGATGGAGTGATTGTTCTGGGTTATGTGCGCAGGTGCGGCGGAGGGCAATTTAGTCAGTTTTCATTTTAAATACCCAAAGGTCGCTGAAAAAATAATTGATCGCAAAACCGAATAAGATGCCGAGCACATTAGCCATTAAATAATGTACGCCGAAACGTTGGTGTAACAGCCACAGGATAACATAATTCGAAATCGCCGCCGCACTCACTGCGAGATGATATTTGAAGATTGCCGGCAGCCAAGCGCTCGTCAACGCACTTTGGCGATCGACAAAAGTCCAATGATAATTCCAAAGAAAGTTATTTAGAATGGAAAGCTCAATGGCGCTGCCGCTGGCAAGCCAAAGTGGAGTGTGAGCCTGCTCTTTGAGCAGCCAAAGCGTGAGCATGTTGACGACCACTCCCGAAAGCCCGACGATTCCAAATTTCATCGCGCGCCATGCGCTTGCAAGGGAAAGCTCTGCGGGTTTGAAGTTCATTTGAGAATCAGGCTTGGGCTTTGGTTGAGTTGCTTACGATAGAGAATCGTGTGGGCAAACTCGGCAACGCGTGTATATGCGGTGCTTTGATCAGCAATCTCGAGCAACGCTTCGTAGATGGGATATTTTGACAAAACAATCCAATCATGTTTTGCACTTTTCAGCAAACCGGCGAACTCTTTCATGTTCTCGTTGAACTGTTCGACTTCATAGTGCCGCAGGCCGCGCAGATTGCTGTAGAAGAGCAACGAACGCGCGTTCGGCGTGGCGACCTTCGCGCGATCGGGGATTGCAGCAATGACTTGATCCCATTCTTGCGCGTGAATACTGTCGCGTAAATCCAGGTGCGCACCTGTGTGTGGGAAGAGGCCATAGGCTTGCGGGTTTGGAAAAAAGAGTGCGCACGCGCCGCTGATGATGAGGATCGCGTTTCCAAGGCGAGGCTTCCGTTCAAATCGCGTGGCAAGGTGCGCAATGCCCAGCATGATTGCGGCAGCACCGAATAAGATGAACACCGGCAGAAGCGGCACGAGATAGCGATGAAAAGGGATAAGAAAAAATGCGGCCAGCAAATACAGCCCACACACGAGCAGCACCGGCTGCAGCTTGCGGTCGCGCCGGCGCACAAACAGGAAGCCCAATAGCCCGACAAAAAGCACGAGCGACATTTGCCGGATTGCGTGCAGCCAGTGAAAACTCCACCAGCGCAAGCCGCTGGTGCGATTCGCATGAAATGCCATACCCTGCGCGGCAATCACCAGCCAGGGCGCATAAGCCACGGCATAGAGCGCAACTCTTCCCAGAATCTTTTTCCAATTGCCTTCAAATTTGCGATGATAAAACAGCAACACTGCCGGCGCCAGCATGAAGCCGAAATAGTGCGTGTAAATTGCGCCGAGAAATCCCGTCGCAACGGGCCACTCGCGCTCGCGCACGAGGCCGTAGCAGCACAGCGTGAGCAGAAAAGCGAACATCGCATACATCGTTGCGGCTTCGGCATATTGTTGATTGAGCACATTAAACGCGAGCAGCAGTGCGGCAATGAAACCGACCGTGCGAGAGAACAAGCGCGCGCCCAATGAATAGATGAGAAATGCGGTGGTCACGGCGAAGAGCAAGGAGGGAAGCCGCATCGCAGTTTCGGAATAGCCTGCGACTTGGCCGATGGCATAGAGCAGCAAATAATGCGCAGGCGGATGGCGAAAGAAAATTGGATCGTCGTAGAATGCGCTATGAAAGGGATGTTGGGCGAGATCGACGTACACGGCTTCGTCATAGTAAAACGGCGCAGAGAGATTTTGTCCGCGAATAATAAAACTGGCGAGCAGAATTACAGCCAGCGCCGCCAATATCAAATAAGCTCTCACGTTCATGTTGCGCCAATCGCTTTGCGATAGGAATAGTCGAACAGAAGATGCCATTCAGACATTTGAATTTTCCGGCAGAGCATTTCCGTAGGGGAGCGGCGTGCTGCGCACGACTCGCAGAGATCGATGAACGCAAAAGGCGCCCATTGTGATTGGCGCTTCAGGAAATGGCTCGATTGATGGTTCTCGCTGGCTGCGGCCAGTTGCGCCGCGTGTTGTTGCAGCGCCGGAAAAATGGGATGCACGCCGACGCGATGAAACCAGTATTTGCTGTTTGAGTAGTCCGGTTCGCGGCGGTGCATGAGGCCGTGCCAATAACTTCCCGTGCTGTTCGATATGCCCTGGCTAATGTGATGCGACTCCTCGAGAAAATCATGATAGAGCCAAAGGCCGGCGAGACAGGCGCGCGCCATGTCTTCTTCAACAACGGCGTGCGGCGCAAAAGCTTTTCGCAAATCCAGCGCGGCAAGCTGCGGCCGAATTTTCGTATTTGGGGCGCCGGGCCCGAGTGCGAGCAAACGCTCTTCATGCAGCAATGCCGCGAAATCCGCTGAATAGTCCATAGTGCGATTGGGCCTCGAATTCTCCGAAGCAAACGTGTTTGAATAGATGCTGCAATATAGACGGAAACATTTCCGAAGCAATACTTTTTGCCTCACGCCATCTGCAATATCCGGCTTGACAATCACGCCGCGCCGGTTATTTTGTGAACCGGCACAAATCACCGGTACGGCAACTAGACTTGAGGAGAAGCGTTATGACGCGTATGTGGCTCGCAAACTTTGCTAAGTGTATCACGCTAGCGGTGTTGTTCGGGCATTCTGCAACGGTGCTTTCACAAGAGCATTACTCCTCGGCAGCGAGGCAAGCGATCTTACCACCGGAGCTAAAGTGGCAAGGCAAAAGTGCGGGACTGATTGCAGCCCAAAACGATCCGTGGATTACACCTGCGGAGCGCAGTGATTTTCAGCACACACCAACTTATGAGGAAACCGCGGCGTGGCTGACAAAACTCGTTGCGGCAGCGCCGGAGTTGAAAATGCTCTCACTCGGCAAAAGTCCGGAAGGCCGAGAGCTTTGGATGGTGGTGGCCTCGCAAGAGCGCGCGTTTTCGCCGGCAGCATTGCGCGCGACCGGCAAGCCGATCTTGTTCGCGCAGGCCGGCATTCACGCGGGTGAAATTGACGGCAAAGACGCGGGCATGATGCTGCTGCGCGACATGACGGTGCGCAACAAAAAGCGCGATTTGTTGGCGCAAGCAAACTTGCTCTTCGTTCCGATTTTTAACGTTGATGGCCACGAGCGCTCCTCTCCATACAATCGCATCAATCAACGCGGCCCCACTTCGACGGGATGGCGCACGACGGCGCGCAATCTCAATCTCAACCGTGATTACGCCAAAGCCGACGCACCGGAAATGCGCGCTTTGCTGCACGCGCTGAATGAATGGGATCCGGATTTTTACATGGACATTCACGTCACCGACGGCGCGGATTATCAGTATGACATCACTTACGGCTATATTGGCAAGCACGGCTATTCACCTGCGATTGCAGCATGGCTCGATGAATCTTATACGCCCGCAGTCAATCGGGATCTGCAAGCCATGGGACACATTCCCGGGCCGTTGGTGAATCTTATTGAGGATCGTGAACCGCAGCGCGGCATGGTGAATTGGACTGCGCCGCCGCGCTTTTCACACGGCTATGGCGATGCGCGCCATTTGCCCACAGTGCTCATCGAGAATCACTCGCTCAAGCCGTTCAAACAGCGCGTGCTCGGCACTTACGTGTTGTTGGAAAGCACGCTGCGTCTGCTCGCAAGGGAAGGGAAAAAACTGCGCGCCGCCATTCTCGCTGATCGCAGTCGCCGCGTGGACGAGGTTCCTCTCACGTGGCGCGTGCCGCAGCAGCAACAGCCGGACATGTTCGAGTTTTTGGGAGTGGAACCGAAAGTCGTGTTTTCGCCCATCACCAACAGCGAATACGTGCAATGGACTGGTAGAATTTTTACACAAAAGATTCCCTACTTGTACATGAATGAGCCAGCGCAAAGCGCGCGCCGCCCCGTCGCCTATTTGATCCCTCCGGTGTGGGAAGAAGTGCTCGCGCGACTCGCTGCGCACGGCATTCAAATGGAACGCCTCGCAGCGCCGTTCGAGCGTGAGGTCGAGCTGTATCGCTTGCGCGAGGCGAAGCTCGGCGCGCAACCGTTCGAAGGGCACGTCAATGTCACGGCGAAACCGCAAATTGAAAAACGTAAACATGCTTTTCCAGCCGGCACCGTGCGTGTGAAGACCGACCAGCCGCTCGGTACGCTGGCAATGTTGCTGCTTGAGCCTGAGTCGGGTGATTCGTTTTTCCAATGGGGATTTTTTCTGGAAGTGCTAGCGCCCACGGAGTATGTGGAAAGCTACGTAATGCAGCCGATGGCGGAGCGCATGCTCGCCGAAAATGCCGCGCTCAAGACTGAGTTCGAGCAAGCGTTCAAAGCCGACTCTTCGCTTGCCAATAGTCCACGAGAAAAATTGCAATGGCTCTATCGTCGCACGCCATTCTTTGATGGGCAGTGGCAATTGTATCCGGTTGCGAGAGAGTGGTAGTTAACTTGACAATGATAGCTAAACACGAAGTTCGCGAAGGAGGCGGAAAGCACACAATGATTCAAAAGAAAGTGTTAAGCTCTCTGCGACCCTAGCGTCAGCTTGGCGGCCTTTGCGGTTAAAAAGTCAACTTAATATTGTCGAGCTAAGCTCTGCGAGGTTTTGCCGCAATGAACGCGAGAAGCGCAGCGAGCAAGCCCCACAGAATATATCCCAATCCTGTTTCCGCGAGCCATTGCGGTTCCCAGCCGGCAAGATATTGCCGTGCTTCCAAAAAATAAAACAACAAAGTTCCGGCAAAGCCGGTGATGATCGCAGCGTGCACTTGGCGCGAAGCAGCGGAAGGCAGGAAAATCGCCATCATTGGAATGAAAATCGTGGTGGTTAAAATTCCGGAGGAGAGATAAAAAATATCCCACAGGGATTCAATTACGAGCGCATATAAAAATGCCACGGCGATGGCCGCCACTGAAATCAGGCGCGGCAGCAGCCTTCTGGTTTTCGTTGAGAGCCGGCGTTCCGAAATCGGTTCAATAATATCGTAGGAGAGTGAGAGCGCCAATACATTGCCGGTCGTGTCGATCGTAGACATGGCCGCGGCCGCTAAACTCACGGTCAGCAGCACGTTCAGCCACACAGGCGCGTAATCTTTCATCAATACGGCGAAAATTTTCGTGCCGTCCGCAAGCTCCGCGGGAATGTTTGCGCCTTGCGGCGGATAAAGATAGAGCGCGGCCAGCCCAATGAGCAGCGGACCAATCGTGACGAATAGCAGCGAATTCATGGCGGCAATGGCTACACCTTTACGCGCTTCGGCGGCGGAGCGCGAAGCTTGCATGCGAATCCACACGTCCGTCGTGACGAGCCAACCCGGCAAATAGGCAATGAACGTGATTGCAATCAAAGCCACGCCGGTTGAAAGCCATGAGCGTGCCGGTGCTTGCGCTTTCGGTGGCGTGGGAAGCTGGCTCAGCCACGCAGAGAAATCGCCCTGTTTCAAAATTTCAGCGCTGCCGAGATATGCGATGGTAGTGATGAAAAACGCGACGAGTACGAATTGAATTTGATCCGTGGAAACGTCTGCAGCCAATCCTCCCAGCGCAGAATACGTCGCCACGACGAAAGCCATGAGAAAAAGAATGAGATAGAAATTCGTATTGAAGAGCGGCGTGAGAATTTGCGCGGCGGCATAGAGCTCCGCGCCGCACCAAACCATGTATACAAAGGCCAGCGGCACGGCTAACATTTGGCGCGCGCGCAAGCCGAAGCGCCGGCCCACCATCTCCGGCTGAGAAAAAGCCGGCAAATTTCGCAGGCGCGGCGCTAAGAGGTAAAAGCCGAGCATGGCGAGGAGCCACGGAATGCCCAGTAGCCACAAGCCGCCCACGCCATACCAATAGAAAAGCTGCACGCCGTAAACGCACGACCAACTGATAGACATCATGCTCGCTGAGATTGAAAGTCCGGAGGCCCAACCCGAAAGCTTTTGGCTAGCCGTCCAAAAATCCTGCGAAGCATTCGCGTTTGTTTGCGTCTTTTGTCTGCGATACGAGAGAAAGCCAACTAAGAGTACGATCACAGAGTAGAGCGCGAAGCCAAGCCAGTAATAGAATGCCTCGGGCATAGGCGCCTTTCATTGCGGTTTGAAGTGTCGTTTGCGCTATAGGTAAGCAGCGATTGCGCATTCAAGTAGCAGGATGCGATGCAAAAAGTCAAGAGCATTATCTGGGCTCGCGCAATGTCTCAGTTTTCGAACAGGCTCGTATACGAATAAAACATTTTTTAAAGCCTCGAGAACAATCGTTTGTGAGTTAAGCTTTTGATTTCTAAATTAGTTTAGCACTGGCATATCGCTTGCCTTGATTTGTCTGGATTTTAGTTCATTTTTGCGGCGAATCTCTCTTCGGGTAGCGCCTTTAATAATCTCTGCGATGGTCCGTGTGGAGCGCAGAGAACGGAGATCTTTCATGGATGCAAACAAGTCTACACCGTTTTATCATCAAGCTTCAATGTCACGCAAGAACATTTGCAAGCTTTCCGCTATCATGTTCACGGATATCAAAGGCTTCAGCCGGCGCATGGGGGAGAGCGAGCAACTAACGCTCAAGCTGTTGCGCGATCACAATCGCATCATGCGTTATCTCGTGCGCAAGCATCGCGGGAAAATCATCAAGGGCACAGGCGACGGATTCCTCATTGACTTTGATAGCGCGGTCGTGGCGCTGCAATGCGCCGTGGAGGCGCAGCAAAGATTCTTGCGCTACAATGAAGGCAAAGCCGAGTCGGATCGCATTCTCGTGCGCATGAGTGTGAGCCTCGGCGAAGTGATGATCGTGGATGGCGATTTGTTCGGTGACGAAGTGAATATCGCCGCGCGCATTCAACAACTGGCCGATCCCGGCGGCATCTGCATCACGCGCGAAGTTTATGAACGCGTGAAGAGCAAGCTCTCACTTTTGACGGTCAGCATGGGGCCGCAAGCCTTAAAGAACATTCGCCAATCGATCGAAATTTACAAGGTGTTGATTAAAGATCCCGACCAGGGTACGATTGCAGTTCCGGAGCACGAGGTGGAAGAAGTTGCGCCCCGCCTGCCATTGCCGATCGAATTGCCAACGGTCGCACCGCGAGTCAAGCCAACCGCCACTCCGATCAATGTTGATGATACGCTGCCGGCGCCTGCCCGGCAAGGAAACGCCGCTACGCGCTGGGTCGCGCGCCATTATGTGTCCGCGCTTTCCTTTGCTGTGCTCGCCGTTTTTGCGATGCTCGCATTGAGTGGAGCGTGGGGCGATATGTTTTCATGGCGCGCCAAAGTACCCGCCCAGCAAGCGGCGCTCGTTGATACGCGCCCGCTCTTGTCCAGTTTTACAAATAAGAAACTGCTGGTGAGTTATTTCGAAAATCGCACGCAAGATACGCGCGACGAGTGGATGTGTGTCGGTCTCGCCGATATGTTGATCACCGATTTGGAGCGTGGCACGCCATTGCACGTGCTTGGCCGGCCTCAACTCAACGCCGCGTTGAGTACGTTAGGGATTCAAAAAGAGCAAGCCATGAGCCTCACGCTGGCGCGCGCCGCGGCGCAAGCGACCGCCGCGGATTTCATGCTGTGCGGCGCAATTGCGCACGAAGGCAAGCGCCTGCGCTTCGACGTGCAACTCTTCGAGGCTCGGACCGGCGAGCTGCTACTTGCCGACACGGAACAAGGCGAGAGTGTGTTTCAAATGGTTGACCGGCTCGCGGAACGATTGCAGAAAAAACTCAAATGAACAAGCCGGCAACTAACCGCGCTTGATTTCCGGCTTCTCCCCTTGGGGCTCGTTCTTCGCCCTCCCCTTGATTTTTTTTGTATCATCGCTTACTTTGCCCTGCTTTCTCAAACCCCGTCGTTCCAGTTGATCACTAAGCTCTCCTGCGCCCATGGAATATCTCACACATCTCGAAGCCCTTTTTCGCCAGCACACAGGAACCTCACCGCAAAGCATCGATGAGCTCAAAGCCCACGGTTCCGATCGCAAAATTTTTCGCATCACAAACGGCGTGCGCACGTTGATTGGAATCTACAACGCCGACCGTGCGGAGAATCTCGCCTTTCTCTCTTTCTCAAAACACTTTCACAAATGGGGCTTGCCCGTGCCGGAAATCTACGCCGAAGATTTGGAGCGTGGCATTTACTTGGAAGAAGACTTGGGCGATACGACACTCTTTGCGTTTCTGAGCGAAGCGCGCAAACAGCAAGGCTTTTCTGAAGATGTCGTTGCGCTTTATCGCAAAGTCGTGGCGGTGTTGCCGAAATTTCAAATTCAAGCCGGCAAAGATTTGGATTATTCCGTTTGCTATCCGCGCGCACGCTTCGACCGGCAATCCATGATGTGGGATTTGAATTATTTCAAGTATTATTTCCTCAAACTCGCTAAAATTTCTTTCAATGAGCAAGAGCTGGAAGACGACTTCAATGTTTTCACCGACTTTCTGCTCGAGGCCGACCAGCATTATTTCCTCTATCGCGATTTTCAATCACGCAATATCATGATTCGCGAGGGCGAGCCGTACTTCATCGACTATCAAGGCGGTCGCCGTGGCGCGCTGCACTACGATGTGGCCTCCCTACTTTTCGACGCCAAAGCCGATATTCCCTTCGACGTGCGCGCGGAACTGCTGCAACATTACTTCGAGGCCGTAGCTGATTTGATTCCAATCTCGCACGACCAGTTTCTCCGCCACTATTATGGCTATGTGCTCATTCGCATTTTGCAGGCCATGGGCGCATACGGCTTTCGCGGTTTTTACGAACGCAAAACGCACTTCCTGCAAAGCGTGCCGTATGCCATACGCAACCTGGAATTCGTGCTACGTCACGCCGAATTTCCGGTGACCATGCCCGCGTTGATCGACGTGCTGCAGCGCATGGTGCGTTCGACGGCCTTGCGCGAATTAGGCAACGTGCAGCTTAGTCTTACCGTGCGCATCCAGAGTTTTTCATATAAAACTGGTTTGCCGCAAGATGAGACGGGCCACGGCGGTGGCTTCGTGTTTGATTGCCGCGCGTTGCCGAATCCCGGACGATTGGAAAAATTTGCGAAACAAACCGGCAACGACGCCGAGGTGATCGCGTTTTTGGAAAATGAAGCGGAAGTCCACAGCTTCATGACCCGAGTGCGCGATCTCACTGACCAGGTCGTCGAAAACTATCGCCGCCGTAATTTTACCGATCTTTCCGTTGCCTTCGGTTGCACCGGCGGCCAGCACCGTTCGGTTTATTGCGCCAATAAACTCGCCCAACATCTGCGCGAGAAGCATTATGTGAATGTGGAAGTCTTACATCGCGAGCTGCAGCCGGCGTAGTTGTGTCGCGTGTCCGGAGCTCAATGTTTTAAATCGCGACGGCGAGAGAGCTGCGGGCATGGAGTTGTTCAATTGTTTGGTGCTACACTTTCAGCGCAATTCAATTCGATGTTTTCATCTCTGCCATACTTGAAGAATTGTAAGCAGAAGTCTTTGTGGCAGCCTCCCTTAAAAGCATAAATTGGATAAGCTCTTTCCTGCGCTTTCACGCCATATGAGCTAAAAGCATGCGCAATGTTTCTTAACTCTTCGATGCCATGGCAATCACGATCACTAATATGAGCGCGTACCACTGGCCCGAGGTCGCTGCGATCTATCAAGCCGGTATTGACACCGGCCATGCTACGTTTGCGCTCGCACCGCCTGCTTCGTGGGAAGAATGGTGCGCGGGCAAAATTAATGCGTGTAGCCTTGTCGCGCACGAGCACGAAGTGTTGCTCGGTTGGGCCGCATTGGGCGTATTTTCTGCTCGCAAAGTGTATGCGGGTGTTGCGGAAGTGAGTCTCTACATCAAAGCCGGCGAGCGTGGTCGCGGCGTGGGTTCGCAATTGCTGGAGGCGCTCATCGCGCGCTCGGAAGCACACGGCATATGGACATTGCAAGCGGGTATCTTTCCCGAAAATATTGCGAGTTTAAAACTTCATTTCAAATGCGGCTTTCGTGAAGTGGGTAGGAGGGAACGTTTGGGCAAAATGGAACACGGCCCGTTGCAAGGCCAATGGCGTGACGTGTTGTTGTTGGAAAGAAGAAGCTCGATTGTGGGTTGCTACGCTGATTTTACGTCGACTGCGGCCGAACCGATGCTTGGCGCGGCCTAAGACTTATTTAGGGCAATTGCATTTCTTCTAGACGTCGCCGTCTGAAAGCATACTGCCAACCCACAAAAAAATCTTGTTTCGTAGGGAATTTTTGCGAACTTTGCGCTCGAATCTATGGTTAAAAGGATGCTTTGCGCCCAACCTCTGCTGTAAAGAGAACCCCTCGACTCTCATGGAGCTTGGTACCGGCCCGCAACCAGTACTAACCGTTTTTCGGAGGACATCATGCCCGAGTGTTTGCGTTTCTCAGCGTCCCGTTGTCGCCGCCCGCTTCAAATTTTCGCGCTGTTGCTCATCACCTTAAGCCTTGCGGCTTGTGGTGGCCAAATGACGACCGAGCGCGCCTATGGTGAAATCAAACCCAAGCAGCAGCTTCCCGAGCGCGAGCTGCGCAATCTGCCGGAGAATCTGTTGATCAAGATCGATAACGTCGCAGACGCGGGCAAGAGCTATCACAACTATGTGGTGCTCTTTATAAATGGCCGTGAGATTGCCCCCTCCGAAAAAGTCACCAACATCTCTTCGACTTATTCCTATCCCATGCGCTTGCAACACGGCTTGTATGAAATCAAAGCAGAGTATCACGTCGCCGGCTTCTGGCGCGAACAGGTCTATGAAATCAAGCCGGATGAGCCGGTGAAAATCATGCCGGATACGCGCACGATTCTGACGGCCACAGTGGAAAAGGACCATCGCGGCCGGCCGGTGCAAAGCAAACTGCGTTTTCGTTTGAGCTACGACAAACTCTACACCGAAGCCTCGCAAGATCGTGTTGCTCCGATTGAGACCGCGCGGCAGGAGCGCCCGATCGTCGTTCAACCCGCGCCTGTTCCGCAAACACGCGACGGCGTCATCATCGCCCCGCGGCGTGAAGAAACGCCACGCCTTCAAACTGCCCCGCAGCCCGTTCCCGTTCCGGAAGTGCGCCAGCCGATTGTTGCGCCCGACCCCGAAGAGCTGACGGTGCTCCAAATCAACACCAGCCCCTCCGGTGCGGACGTGATCGTCGACGATCGTTTCTACGGCCAATCACCCATTAAAATTGCAGTGACGAAAGATCAGAACCACGTCATTCAAATCTCTCGCAAAGGCTATAGCGAAGTAATCAAAGTTTTGGATGCCACCGATCTGCAGCACGAAGCGCTCGTGCAGCTTTTGATGAAGCTCGAGCCTGTCACGGATGCAAAAGAGCAGGAATGATTTTCAATAAAGTGCAACGCACTCTTAAAGTGCGTTGCACTTCACAAACACATTGCAGCACGCCTATTTGACGAAAGCCAGCTTTTTCGCCTGCACGAAATCTTCCGCTTCCAATCTGTAGAGATAGAGTCCGGCAGCGACCTCGCGACCGAAATCGTCTTTGCCATCCCACCTAACTGACTTCATGCCTGCACTTTCGAAATCATCCACCAACGTGCGCACTTCCTTGCCCAGCAGGTCATAAATGCGCAGACTCACAAAGCTTTCTTCCGGCAACGCATAACCGATCGTCGTGGAGGGGTTGAAGGGATTGGGGAAATTTTGCTGCAGTGCATATTCCGCGGGTATCGCTTCGGTAGCTCCGTCAGCGCCGGACTCCTCTTTTAGCGTTGCACCCGCGGCTTTGGGCAACAGTACTTTGAAAATGGTGGCACGGATGAGCAGCGTTTGGCCGCCGGAACGTGGAAAACCGTTGTTGCCTTCAATGGTTAATCCGACATTTTGTTGCCATGCAGCAAGATTGATGTTCGTGGGCAGCTTCACGTCGGTAAGCGCGGCGCCGGTGGGATCGTCCAATAACCACGAGATTCTTGTTAGCTCCAATCCCACGGGGAAAACATTCAGGTAGCTGTTGAATGCGAGCGCATCACCCTTCTCCTCCGGCGTGCGATTCACCAACTCGACCAGAAAATCTCTATAGCCGGGAGTTGCTTTGAAGATATAACGTTTGATCTTCACCCACATGCCGCCGGGAACGTTGTGATATCTGTAATCCCCGACGGTCTCGTCTGCGTTTTCATCCCTGGCGTCATGGTCAAACTTGATGCGGCCTTTCAACGTATCGCCGACTTGGATGGTGTTATCGAGCAAGCCGCTCGGATCGTCTACTTGGGTGACTCGCCCTTTGATAATAAAAGTCGTCACCTCCTGTGAAATTGCGGGACTCATGCCGCTCAATAGCAAGGCCGCAACTGCCGTCTGTAGCATTGGAAATCGCATGATTCTCCTCATGTCTAGTGTGGTTTGATGCAAGGGCGCAATGTGTATTTGAGGTGAGGTTGGTGAGTGTGTTTGTCGCGCGCGCGCCGGTTTTGTAGGAATAAATACAAGCAGTGGAAGATTATGCGGACGCCACTCAATCAAAAACCCCTCTTGACTATGAACCCGCCGTTTCGCAAGCTAGGTCATGCGCGCACACGTTGCGACGCCGCTCTTGTCCACTCGAATCAAGTTGCAATTCCAAACACACTATGCGCTCACTGAAAATACACTCTGTGACAACGATGAAGAAGTTGTTGAGAGAATGGTTGTGCCTGACATACGATTGGAGGATTTATGCGACGCACCAGAGTTTTGATTCTCGGCGCGGCGGGCCGTGATTTTCACAATTTCAATACGGTCTTTCGCGAGGACGACAGCTACGAAGTAGTTGCTTTCACTGCCACCCAAATACCCAATATTGAAGGCCGGCGCTATCCCGCGGTATTGGCCGGTAGGTTATATCCCCAAGGTATCCCCATAGCGAGCGAAGAAGCACTCGAACAAATTATTCGCTCGCAAAAAGTCGATCAGGCCGTTTTTGCCTATAGCGACGTTTCACACGAATACGTGATGCACTTGGCCTCTCGGGTCGCTGCGCTCGGCGCGGATTTTCGCTTGCTCGGCCCGCGCAGTACCATGCTCGCCTCGTCGCAGCCGGTGATCTCCATTTGCGCGGTGCGCACCGGCGCGGGCAAAAGTCCCACGAGCCGCAAGGTTGCCAAGCTGCTCATGCAAATGGGCAAACGCGTGGTCGCCGTGCGCCATCCCATGCCCTATGGTGATCTCGCCAAACAGATCGTGCAGCGCTTCGCGACCCTCGATGACTTGACGAAACATGATTGCACCATTGAAGAAATGGAAGAGTATGAGCCGTTCATCACCAATGGCGTCGTCATGTATGCAGGTGTGGATTATGAGAAGATTTTGCGGCAAGCCGAGCAAGAGGCGGAGGTGATCGTTTGGGACGGCGGCAACAACGATCTGCCGTTCTTCAAGTCGGACTTCGAGATTGTGGTGGCGGATCCGCATCGCCCCGGTGACGAGCTTTCGTACTGGCCGGGCGAGGCAAACTTCCGGCGCGCAAATGTCATTATCATCGGCAAACAAGGCTCAGCTACGCGCGCAGGCATTGGCGCGGTGCGGAGCAACGCCGCGCATTGCAATCCCACCGCTGAAATCGTCAATGCCGACATGAGCATCATGGTCGAAAACGGCGCGGCCATTCAAGGCAAGCGTGTGCTCGTCGTGGAAGACGGACCGACGCTCACGCACGGCGGCATGAAATACGGCGCAGGTATCATCGCTGCGCAACAGTATGGCGCAACCGAAATCGTCGATCCACGGCGCCATGCTGTGGGTGAGATTGCGGAGACTTTTCGGCGCTATCCCGGCACCGGCCCGCTTTTGCCGGCGATGGGCTACGGCCATCAACAAATGCACGATCTCGCTGCAACGATTGCCGCAGTCGATTGCGATCTCGTGTTGATCGCTACGCCGATTGATTTGCGCCGCGTGGTGCAAATTCAAAAACCCTCTCTGCGTGTGGGATATGAATTGGTTGAGATTGGCGAACCCACGCTTGCGCAACTTTTAAAAAGATTCATGGAGGCGCGCGCATGAAACCACAAGTCCTTCGCACCGTGGCAGAGTTGGCTCGGCTCGAGGTGGGTGCACTGCCGCCTCGCCGCGAGCCGCAACGTATTCTCATGTGTACGCCCGAGTATTTCGATGTAGTCGACGTGAAAAATCCGCACATGGAAGGCAAAATCGGCACGGTCGATCAACGCAAAGCCGTGGTGCAATGGGAAGAGTTGCGCCGCACCTTCCTGCAAACCGGGCACGAAGTCGTCACGATCGCAGGAGAAGAAGGCCTCGAAGACATGGTCTTCGCAGCGAACCAAACATTGGTGGGTATGACTGCGGAGGGTCAGCCGTATGTGTTGCTGAGTTGTATGACGCATGCGTCGCGCCAACGCGAAGTGCCTTACTACCGCAAATGGTTCGAATCGCGTGGGTATCACATCTACACATTAACGAAAGAGGCGGAGCGCTTCGAAGGGCATGGCGATGCACTGTGGCATCCGGGCAAGCAATTGCTATGGGGCGGCTATGGGCATCGCAGCACACTCGCAGCGTATGAGCAAGTCGCGGCCAAACTGCACGTGCCCGTGATTGCGCTCGAGTTGATCGATCCAAACTTTTACCATTTAGATACGTGCTTCTGCGTGCTGCGCGAGGATAGCGTTTTGATTTACCCCGGGGCATTCACCGCGGAAGATCGTGCGATGATCGCGCGTCTGTTTCCGCACGTGCTCACCGTAAGCGAAACAGAAGCCACGCGCTACTTTGCCTGTAACGCTGTCGCGCTTGATGCGCGTACTGTGATTCTGCAACGCGGCGCGCGCGAGACCGTCGCGTTGCTGCGCGCCCATGGCTTTAATGTTATTGAAGTCGAAACCGGCGAGTACCTCAAAAGCGGCGGCTCGGTGTTTTGCATGAAGACGATGATTTATTGAACAATTGCAAACGGCCTCTTTGCGCTTAAAAGCAAAAGCATTTCGCAAGCGGATTTCACGAATAAAGCGGATACGGCGGTTTTATCCGCTTTATTCGAGCCCTCGCAATAAAGAAAACGCAGGCAGTGCAGAGATGTTTAATTTTGTTTTGCTTCAGAAGCACCCATCTTCTGTTTGCGGCTTAAATAATAGAGCCGCATCACGTGCAGCTCATCGAAGCTCACTTCGCCGTTGAGCGCATCGAATACCGGCCGTAGAAAATTCTCGCCCAACTTTTCAAAAGTTGCGAGCACTTTGTTCTGTTCCTCGGGAGAGAGTTGCGAATACTCCGCAAAGCCTTCCGCGCGCAATGCCCGGCCTTCGCGCGCGCACTTGTATAAATGATCCAAAATCGTTGCGGGCTTGATGCCGAATTGCTGCACTAACGCAGCAATAGATTTTCCCGTGTTGTAAGCTTCGGCAATGAGTTGGGGCTTGGAAGCCGAGCTTGCCGGAGCTGGAGAAGCTACAACACTTTTAGCGACAGAAAAATTTTCCTGCAAACCGCGTTCGCGGCAATAGCGTGAAATCTCCCGCAAAAATTCCGCGCCATACTTCTCCAGCTTGGCCTCGCCAACTCCGTGAATGCGCCGCAAGCTCGTGCGCGCTTGCGGAAAATAGCTCGCCATCTCAATGAGCGTTTTATCGGCAAAGACGACATAGGGCGGGACGTTTTGCGCGTCCGCCAATTCTTTGCGCAACGAGCGCAGCCGCTCGAACAGTTCGCGATCATAGTCCAAGCTCTCTGCTTTTTCGGGCAGATGCCCCGCACGTTCTGTTTGCACAGTGCCGTAAACTTTTTCCTGCCCGCGCAAAACTTCGTGAGCTTTGGGCGTGAGCTTCAAGCTGCCATAGTCAAAATCTTGTACCAGCAAACCCTTCTGCAAAAACTGGCGGGAGAGATGAAGCCACTGCGCTTTGGAAAAATCCTTGCCGATGCCATAGGTCGAAAGATTGCCGTGCCCGTGCTTCAAAACTTTTTCAGCGTGTGAGCCGCGCAGCACTTCAATGACATGATTGGCGCCAAACAGTTGTCCCGTGCGCGCTACGCACGAAAGAAATTTCTGCGCTGGGATCGTGATTTCGACTTGCTCCTGTTTTCCGTTGAGGCAATTGTCGCACATGTTGCAAGGCGTGTGCGTGAAGTCTTCTCCAAAATAGGCCAGCAATGGCACGCGCCGGCATTGCTCGCTTTCGGCATAACCGAGCATGATGTTCAAATGATAGTTTGCAACCTGTTTCTCTTGCCCGCTCTTTTGATCGATCAAGTATCTAATCTTGGCGATATCGCCATAGCCGAGCAGCAACAAACAATGCGAGCGCAAACCGTCGCGGCCCGAGCGGCCGATCTCTTGATAATATGATTCGAGATTTTTGGGAAGATCATAGTGCACGATGAAGCGCACGTTCGATTTGTTGATGCCCATGCCGAACGCAATCGTGGCCACAATGATCTGCACGTCGTCACGAATGAACGCTTCTTGATTGCGCGTGCGCTCCTCGTCGGATAGGCCCGCGTGATAAGGCTTCACGGCATAACCGTGTTGCTGCAGCGCCTCTGCCAGTTCATCTACTTGCCGGCGCGAGAAACAATAAATGATGCCGCACTGCTGCGGATGCTGTTGCAGAAATTCGAGCGTTTGGCCGAGCGGATTCTGTTTCGGCAGCACGCGCAGAAAAAGATTCTCGCGATTGAAGCTGGCGATGAACTGTTGCGAAGCGGTGAAATGCAGTGTGGCGCAAATGTCGGCGCGCACTCTTTGTGTCGCCGTGGCTGTGAGCGCGAGGCACACCGCGTCGGAAAAGCGCGAGCGACACGCCACAATTTGCCGATACTCAGGCCGGAAATCATGGCCCCATTCCGAAATGCAATGCGCTTCATCAATCGTAAGGCAATCGACTTTGACGGAAGCGAGCAGCGCGAGGGTTTTGGGTTTTAAAAGCGTTTCCGGTGCAACGTAGAGCAGTTTAATTTCACCGCGGGCCACACGCGCACTGTTCTGTTGATAAAGCTCCGGCGTGAGCGAGCTGTTCAAATACACGGCTGCCACGCCGAGTTGTTGCAACTGCGCGACCTGATCTTGCATCAACGAAATGAGCGGCGAAACCACCACGGTCAAGCCATCGAAAAGCAGCGCGGGAAGCTGATAGCAAAGCGACTTGCCGCCGCCGGTGGGCATGACCACGAGCGTATCCTGCTTGCGCAGAACATTGGCTATGATCTCTTCTTGCAACGGACGAAATTCGTCGTAGCCGAAGACCTCTTTAAGGATAGTTTGAGCGCGTATAAGCAAAAATTCGCCCTAAAATTTGAGGGAGCCTTCAGATTGAGATTGCAGAAGCAATAATCGTTTGACCTCCGGCTTCATCACTTTGCCCATGGCATTGCGCGGCAAAGTCTCGACAATAAGAAGACGCGAAGGAATTTTATAAATTGCCAAACGGTCTTTGCACCACTGCCGTAGTTCTTCCAGAGTCAGAGTGCTCCCAGTTTTCAAAACGAGTACGGCGCAAACGCGTTCGCCCCATTTTAGATCGGGCACACCGACCACGGCGCACTCGGCGATTGCCGCGTGCTCGCGCAACGTTTCTTCAATCTCTAACGCCGAAACTTTATAGCCGCCGGTTTTGATAATGTCGATCGTGTTGCGGCCGAGAATGCGATAACTATCGTTTTCAAAGATCGCAATATCGCCCGTGCGAAACCAGTTCCCGCAAAACGCAGCGGCCGTAGCCTCAGGCTTGCGCCAGTATTCGAGAAAGACACTCGGACCTCGCACTTGAATCTCGCCGGGATGGCCATCTGCTACCGGTTGATCGTGTTCATCAACGAGACGCACCTCGACATTTGGAAGAGGCATGCCGACAAAACCGGGCTTGCGCTCGCCGTGAAGAGGATTCGAAAGAATCATCCCGGTTTCCGTCATGCCGTATCTCTCCAACAAAACGTGCCCGCTGATTGCGCGCCACTTTTCTAAAACTGAAATTGGAAGCGCGGCCGAGCCAGAAACCATCAAACGCATGCGCGCGCATGCCGCGGACATGGCCGCTTGCTCTTCTTTGGAAGAGCTTTCCCATTCCGCAATCAACTTGACATAGATCGTCGGCACGGCCATAAAGAGAGTGCAGTGACCCGTGAGAAATTTTTCCCACACTGCTTTCGCATCAAACTGCGGCAGCATCTCGCAAGTCGCGCCGGCCCATAAAGCGCAAGTGAGCACATTGAGGAGACCATGAACATGGTGCAAGGGCAGTGCGAGCAGAATGCGATCATTCGCGCGCCATTCCCACGCCGCAATGAGCATCGTGACTTGTGCCGCAATGTTGTGATGCGTGGTGACCACGCCTTTGGGCTTGTTTGTGGTGCCGCTGGTGTAGAGCATGAGGCCGCGGCGTTGTGCGGCAATGCGAGGCAACCTTGCATCTAGCGATGAAAATAATTCAGTGGTGAGATAAAAGCGGCGCGCCAATTTTTCGGCGAAGGGGCGAAGCGCGGGGGCAAACTCAAGAGAGGCGACGACAATATCTGCATCCGCATCGGCGATGACATATTCCAACTCCGCGCTGGGATGCGACACGGCCAACGGCACGGCAATACCGCCGGCCTGCCATATTCCCCAGAGCACGGCAACGAAGTTGAAGCTGGCGGGAATGAGAAAGGCAACTCGCTTTTCTGCGAGGTCGGCTGTTCCATGCAACAAAGCCGAAGCCACTTTCCGCGAAGCTGCGCACAAGTCACGATAGGTGAAAGTTCCTTCGGTAGCAACGATCGCTGTGCGTTCGGAATGCCGGCGTGATCGTGCGAGGAGATCGAGCTCAGTTGCTCGTGCAGTGGCCTCGTTTTCTAAAATGCTTGCTCTTTCCATGCGAGCAAGATACCGCGAGACATGATGATTGTCAAGCGGCCCATCAAAAACAAAACGGCAGAGATGAATTGCATCGCTTCATCTCTGCCGTTTGTCGTTGACTGTGGTGAGTGACTCGTCTCACCGGAACAAGGAAAACTGCCAACATGGATTGAGAGCAATGAGAGTTCTTATGCGAACGGAGATCGCCTCCAATCTCTCTCAACCATGCGGCCGCTTCAGAGCGCCAAGACCATCCTTGGCCAGCACTGCTGACTCCTTGTTGCCATCAACCGCAGAACCACCCATAGGTTTTGCTATTCGACTACACTTGTTGCCATAATCTCAATGGCGTGCTGCAAATTCGAAGCTGGAGATTTTCAATTCTTGCTGCGCAACCCTGTTACAGATGAGAGACCACGGTTTCGATGCCTTCTGCGTGAGTGCGCTAGTTTAGTACCGGACTTTTGGTTAATGTCATCTCTTCTTCTTCTTCGTCTTCCGTTTCCGCTTCCCGGCTCCATCTATTGCGTGCCGCAGAAGCCAGGCGAAAAAATATCAACCCAAACAAACCCAAGCCGGCCCAAACGTAACTGGCTTGCAGCGTGTGGTCATCCGGCGCGATCAAAGCCGCTTCGCCGTTCTCAGCGATTTGAAATTCCACAATGTTTGGGGCCGTCGCGGCCGCTTCGGTTCCGCCGTTAAATTCAAACCGCAACAATCTTTCGCCGCTCACCAAAGTGCCTTGATGATAATGGCCCGCGGGAATTTCACTAAATAGCTCATTGCGTACGCGCAAGCGTTCCGGCGGTCGCAGCATTGCATACCAGTGATAGATATAAAAACGATCTGGCATTGCGCTTAGCGCCGCGGGCGAGCGAAACGCAAAGTAGGTGCTATCCGCAGTCAAGGTCTTGCCTTGAGCTGATACCTGCACTTTTGTCGCGAAGTATGCGAGAATCATTGTCCGGCTTTGGGAAAGCTCGTCTTCGTCTAGGCGATGATCGGCATTGTGATCACACGCCGGCAACGCTTCCAATATTGCGCGCGGTGAAATCTCTGCTTCCAGCCAGATTCCGCCTTTTACCAAACGCACTTTGGTTTTGGTGTCAAATTTTGATTCTACGCTGACGCTGTCTGCCAGCACGTTCCCGTGCGTGAACACAAATGAAGTCAACGCTAACACTGCATAGCTTGATCGAATTTTCATCTTACAAAACCTCTTTCCGCAGCTTTTTATGTTCATGAATAGTTGGGCAACAATTAAGATGCCTGCTCTTTTCGCAAACCCGATGCCACTGTCACACACGCAATGCTTCGCAATTCAGCGGATCGACGACATTTTTTTACGCGCCACGTTTTTCCGCCAATTACGGCTCGAAATGGAGCAATAAGATTTTGAAACACGGCGTTTCATTGTATAGGCCAGCTTAAAGCCGGAAGGCATGAGCGGCTCGCCGTTCGATCACTTGGGAAAATTTTTCTCACCTGGAGTAACAAAATTTCTCAGAACGATACCTGCAAGCTCAAAGCAGGCAAGAAGCCGGCACCATCGGCAGAGGGCATGAAACCAACGCGGGGCTGAGGTTGATTCGGCATGAGCGTAAGCGCATCGAAGAACGAGTAGAGCCAAATTCCGGCGGTCAACAACGATGCGCCGTTGCGCGCGCGTGTCAGCGTGTTATAGCGATTGTACGTGGATACGGCGCGGGAGATGGTTTGTGCGGAAAGGTAGTTCTTCCGCGCAGCTTCACGGCGCAGATGCAAAGCGCCGGTCGCGATAAGACCTGCGCCGGCTGCGATCATCATAATGCGCGCTTTTTTGTGTTGCTGCTTTTGCATTTGCCCCAGCCCCGGGAATAGCAACGAGTGCAATGCCGCCGTCGGTCGTGGGTCTGGAATCACCAAGTAACGCATCTGCTCGCGATTGTGGCCGTTATTTGTGGCGAGATTTTCTTTGACCTCGCGCAAGAACTGCTGGATTTTGGGCGAGACGTAGAGCGAATCCAAACGCAAATTCGGTTCGAGCGAAAGCGCGGCTTCGAATTGCGCTTTGGCTTCGAAGAAGCTGCCCTCGGAATAAGCAATAATGCCGAGCACTTGATGAATTTCGATGACGCTTTGCGGCGCAAGCTGGCGCCAATCACGCAACGCGCGTTCGCCCGCAGATTTCGCGGCCATGTAATGCAATTGCTGAAACGCCACACGCATTTCTTCCAATGGTGTTCCCACCTCCTGCGCGAGCGCGGAAGCCGCCGCCCATAGCGCTGTCAGCATGAAGCTTATTTTTTTGACGCTTTGTATCGCACTGCAATTCATCGGGATTTGCCTAACTGTCGGAGTCGTGCCAGTCGTTTTGAACACTCCGGTTCTCTATAGAATAGAGGCTAAATCATGCGGATGCGGATTTTGTTAGCCGAGAGTTACAATCTTGCTGCAAGCGCGGATTGCTCGACATGAAAGCTCAAATTGTTGCTTGCGCTTCATAGGCTCATATGTTACATTCGGCCACAATTCGCAGAGGTGTACGCATCATTTAACTTTAATCTGATTCATACAATGGCGAACGCTATTGACACAACAAATGTCGCCTCGCGTGGGCCGGCACAAAGCGCCGAAGTTGCTCTCGCTCCTCACGAGATCTCGCTTGAACAGCGCACCGACGTGACGGTTGACGAGCTTGAGAAGCTCTCGCTGCCTTATCCTGCCGAACTTTATAATGGGAAAGTGGTTTTCAAAATGCCGAATTTCGCACATGCAGTGATTCAAAATAATGTTGGAAGAAAACTTGGAAACTACTTGGAGGGTAACCCCATAGGCTTGGTCGGCGGCGACGCCAATTTTCGTCTCTGGCCGGAGCGGGCCACCTCGTCGCGCGCGCCGGACGTTTCATTTATTTTGAACGAGCGCCTTCCGGAAGACTTGTATCGCTATCCTGCCATGGCGCCGGATTTGGCTGTCGAAATTCTTTCGCCGGAAGATAGCTTTGAAAAGGTGATGGCGAAAGTAGATGAGTATCTTTCGCAAGGCGTCAAAATTGTTTGGATCGTCATCTCGCGCACGCGCGAAGTCTTGGTGTGCACCCACCAAAGCAAACACATCGTGCGCGACACTCTCACTGCGCCGGAATTGCTGCCCGGCTTCGAGTTGCCGGTGGCGGATCTATTTGTGGGATTAGAAAAAGTAGCGAGCTAACGCATTTATGGATCACCGTGTTTTCCTCTTCAACTATCGCAGCTATACTCCCATCCCTCTTCTTATTGCCATTCTCATCCTAGCAGAACCGACTCCCGCAAGTTTGCTCGGCGGTTTTGCGCTCGCGCTTTTGGGTGAAGCTTTGCGTATTTGGGCAGTCCGTCACGCCGGCGGCGCAACGCGCACGACGAGCGGCGTGGGCGCGGGTGCAGTGCTCATCACGCACGGGCCGTTTGCATATGTGCGCAATCCGCTGTATCTCGGCAATTTCTTATTGAGCCTCGGACTTTGTCTCATGTCATGGGCTTGGATGCCGTGGATGCTCATCATCTTTGTCGCACTCTTTGGCTGGCAATATTGGAGCATTATCTCGCTTGAAGAAGAACATCTCCAGCAACGCTTCGGACAAGCATATACGGAATATTTGGGAGACGTTCCGCGCTTTCTCCCTCGCTTTACGCCTTTTTGCAAACAAGAGGTGCAAGTCATGCCGCTCGCGCGCGCGCTCAAGATTGAAAAGAACACGCTCTTTAGTTTCACCGCGGTCGCGACCGCCATCCTGATAATTTGGAGTAGTGGAGCGATGGATTAATGGAATCATGAAAAGCGCGCCACTTCCGTACTCCTTCCTTCCAAAGATCCAGCAATCCATTGAACGACATGTCCAACATCCTCATTGTTGCCGGCGAAGCCAGTGGTGATTTACACGGCGGACGGCTCGTGCAGTCTCTCAAAGCTTTGGCGCCGGCGTGTAATGTTTACGGCATTGGCGGCGAGCACATGGCGCGCGCCGGTATGGAGCTGCTCTTCCACATTCGTGACATGGCCGTGGTGGGATTTACGGAAGTCATTCGCCATTTGCCGTTTCTGCGCCGCGTGATGCGCACGTTGGAAGAAGAAATCGCAAAGCGCAAGCCGAGCGTCGCGATTTTGATCGATTACCCCGGCTTCAATTTACGCCTTGCCAAACGCCTCCGTGACCGCGGCATCAAAGTGCTCTTCTACATCGCGCCGCAAGTGTGGGCATGGGGCGCGGGGCGCATTCCGAAAATGGCGCAGGTGTTGGATGAAATGGTCGTTGTGTTTCCCTTCGAAGTGGAGTTGTTTGAGAAGGCGGGATTGCCCACGACTTTTGTCGGACATCCTTTGTTGGAAGGTTTGTCGCCGCAACTTTCGCGCACGGATTTTTTTCAACGCTACTCGTTGCATGAAGGCCGCCCTGTGCTCGGTTTGTTGCCCGGCAGCCGCGCACACGAAATCGCGCGGCTTTTGCCGGATATGATTGCCACGGCGCAACTGCTAAAAGCCCGTCTGCCGCACTTGCAAATCGGCCTTGCGCAAGCGCCGACGCTGCCGCGCGACTTGTATCAACGTTATCTCTCCGACTCTGCCATTGCCTTAATTGAAAATGCCACCTATGAATTGATGCGCGACAGCACTGCTTGCCTCGTGTGCTCCGGCACTGCCACGCTCGAAACCGCTTGCTTCGGCACGCCGCTGGTGATCGTCTATCGCATCTCGCGGCTCTCCTATGAAATCGGCAAACGTTTGGTGAAACTGCCGCACATCGGTTTGGTCAATGTCGTCGCCGGACGCAAAATCGCGCCCGAGTTTGTGCAGAACGCTTTCACACCCGCAGCCGCAGCCGCAGCGCTTTGGCCCTTTCTTGATGATCAAGCCGCGCGCGCGCGCATGAGCGCCGAGTTGATGAAAGTGCGCGAACGCCTCGGCACGCCGGGCGCGAGCATGCGCGCGGCAAAGATCGCATTGCGTCTCGCCGGTGTTTCATTTACTGCACCGAGCGCGAAATAGGTTATATACTCATTGCGGGTTGGCTTGTAGCTCGCCCTAGTATTGTTACTCTGAAAGAATCTTCCCTCGCGCTGGCACCGTCGCTTTTTTCTTAGAGTCGCGCCCAGTGTTAGAGAAGATTCTTACAGAATGACAATTGAAGAAGAGTTACGAAATGATCCCAAAGCAGTATAATTCGCGTTCTCACTCCACGAGAAAAGAGGCATGCATGAATTTCCGTCTTGCCTGTGTGCAATTCCGCTCGCGTTTGGGAGAGATTGATGACAATCTCGCGCAGATGGCGGAGTGGTGCGCACGCGCCGCGGAACAGAAGATTGCCGTCGTCGTTTTTCCGGAAGCATGCCTCACGGGCTATTGCCGTCCGCGGCAAATGGCGGAGTTGGCGCAGCCATTTGTGGGCGAGCTGCAAACACGTGTCTCGCAAATCGCGCGTGCGAACAACGTGCTCTTCACTTTCGGCATGCCGGAACGCGACGGCGACGCGACATTCAATACGATGTTCGCCATGGGCGCGAACGGCGAAGTGCTCGGTCGTTATCGCAAGATGCACCTCTGGGCTGCGGAAAGCAAATGGGCCAAAGCTGGCGACGAGTATGTGACTTTCAAAACTGAGTTGGCGCACTTCGGGATGTGGCTGTGTTATGACACGCGTTTTCCCGAAGTCGCGCGTGTGCATGCGTTGCGCGGCGTGGAAGTGGCGCTCGTAGCCAGCGCGTGGCGATCATCGCATGTGGAAGAATGGCGCTTGTGCGCTCGCTCCCGCGCGATTGACAACGGTATCTTCGTCGCCGGCAGCGATGCGGTTTTAGAAGCCGAGCATTTCAATTGCGCCGGCGGGAGCATCATTGCTGGCCCCGATGGCAGCGTGCTCGCATTGGCGGAGAAAGGGCAAGAAGGGATGATCATCGTAGAGTTTGATACCGCAGCGTTGTATGAACGCAGAAAAGATTTGCCGCTGCTCGAACATCGCCGGCCGGAGTTGTATGGAGCGGTCGTGGCTGATCCCCGGAGCGGAGGTTTTTGAGTGCAAGACAATGGATACAACCCTCGCGTAGAGAATTGCTATTTTTGTTCGGGCCGCGATTTAAAGCCGCACTCCCAAGCCACATACTGGAAAGAGTTCCATCTCGATTTTGTAGAGTGCGCCGAGTGCAAGCTGATCTTCGCCAATCCGATACCGGATCTTGAAACCGTGATTAAGGGCAATCGTGCGCTGAATGTTCATCATGTATCGCGCGGCACTTTCTCGCAATATCGCGGCGGAAAAGAATTTGCCATGTTTCTGCAATCCCTCCAGCCCGACGGAATCATGCTCGACGTGGGGTGCGCCGAGGGTTTTTTCCTTTTGGGAGTCGCGGAAAACTCAAATTGGAAAGCAGAAGGAATCGAGATATTGGAGGGCGCAGTCGAATTTGCAACAACACAGTTGGGGTTGGCGGTTCATCACGGGCCGCTGGAAGCATTGGCGCACATGAGCGCGAGATATGATTTCATAAGAATGAACAATGTGATCGAACACGTGCAGAACCCCGTATGCTTCTTGCAGTACGCCAACCGCTTGCTAAAAAAAGCCGGGCAGATTTATTGTTCCACCCCAAACGGTTTTCAGGACGGCCACGTGCTCAAGACGGCCAACCGCCGCGGCCTGAAGATCAATTTGCTGGAAAACCATTTCTTTTATTATCACCCCAAGACGTTGGTGAAAATCTTTCAAGCCTGCGGATTCAAAATCCAAAAGTCCTATTGCGAAGACCTCAGCCACTCTCTGAATGATTTCGGCTTTTTGCCCTGGTTCAAATATCCACAAGAAACCCAGAATTTTGCATTGCCCGCTTTTCAAAACAGAACGAATGAAAAATTTCACATGAGTGAGGAGGACATTCGATCATTTAAAAATCACCCGGCATTGAAACCGTGGCGGCTAAAATACCAAAGATTTCAGAAAGGGCTTTTTAGAATTCATTTTCCGACGTGTTTGCCCATCGGGCATCAATTGCACATATCCGCTGAAAAAGTTTGAGAATGAGCAATTGTTTTTGGCCTCGGGTGGAGGATAAAGACTCAAGCCGTTTTGCACCCTCATAAAACGAAAAAGCCTTGCTTGTCTCTACCAGCAAGGCCTTTGTGTTTCAGAACTTCTTTACACGTTCATAAACTCCCCGAGAAAAATTTGACCGAAGCCGTGGCGAGGTCGAGCAGCGGGCCGAAGGCGATACCGAGAATGAAGGTCGGAATGGCGAACACGGCGAGCAAAATCGTGGCGGCCCATGAGACGGAAAGTTTCGTCGTTGCGGGTTGCGCGGGCGCTTCGAGGTACATGGCTTTGAAGATGCGCGCGTAGTAATAGAGCGAGATCACGGTGTTGAAGATGGCGACAATCGCGAGCCAATAGAACTGCTCGTTGCCGCGAATGATGGCCGCGAGCAGATAAAACTTTCCAACGAAGCCGACCGTCACCGGCAAGCCCGTGAGTGAAAAGAGAAACAGCGTCATGCACGCAGCCACCACTGGCGCGCGAAAGCCCAAGCCGCGGTAATCTTGAATGCGCTCGCTGCCGATCAATTCCTGCACGACGATGACCACGAGAAACGCGCCGAGGTTCATGAGATAATACGCCACGAGATAAAACATCGTCGCGTTGATGCCCTCGGGCGTGAGCAGCACGACGCCCATCAAGGCATAGCCCGCGTGCGCAATGCTTGAATAGGCGAGCAGACGTTTAAGATTGTTCTGCGAGATCGCCACGAGATTGCCGAGCGTCATTGTAGCGGCGGATACCACCGCGAGCAGTTGTTGCCAATTCACGCCGGCAATAGCGGACCAAGCTGTCGCGTCGCCGTTCGAAGTAGAAAGGCCGGTGGTCACGAAACGAATGAGCAGCGCGAACCCCGCGGCCTTTGGGCCAACGCTAAAGAACGCGGTGACCGGCGTGGGCGAGCCTTCATAAACATCCGGCGCCCAAAAGTGAAAGGGCACCGAAGCGATCTTGTAACCAAAGCCGCCGAGAATGAGCAGGAACGCCACGAACAGGGTGAGCGGATTCGGCGGATTGGCGGCAAGACTTTGCGCAATCTCGTGAATGTTGAGCGTGCCGGTGAGGCCGTAGAGCAACGAGAAGCCATACAACATCAAGCCCGTGGAAAACACGCCATAAATTGTATACTTCAAGCCCGCCTCGCTCGAACGCTTCACGGTTTTGAGATAGGTGGCGAGCGCGAACGAGGTGATGCTCACGGTTTCAATCGCGATGAAGATGGTGAGCAAGCTTGTGGCCGAAGCCATCCAAAACATGCCGAGCGTGGTGGCAACGAGCAGAATGAAATACTCGCCGACGTTGCGGCCCGCGAGTTCGAGCGAAGAATACGACAGAAACACCACCATGATCATGCTGGCGAGGAAGATGAGCTTGAAGAAGATCGCGAAGCGATCCACGGCCATCATGTTGTTGAAGATGCCCGTGGCCGGCTCATTGTATTGCGCGATCACTGCAATGAGGGCGAGGATGCCGCCGATGATCGTCACGATGCCGAGCCACGGCGTTTGTTCGCGTTTGATGGTGATGTCCATGATCATCAAGACGAGCATTAAACCAGCGAGCACGAACTCCGGCAAAAAATGTCCGAGGCTTGCAATGTTGTCTTGTATGCGTGCGGAGAAATCCATTTCGTTCCTTTCAACTGCGCTCAAAGCAAAACGATTTCCGGCAAAACTATTCTTTTAATCGTCTTGCCAGCAATAGTTTTGCACTCTGCGTTTGCTTTAAAAGCAAAGAATCTATTTTAAATGAAACGACCACGCGCTGGCTGCCCACTTAAAACTGCTCACTGCCCCATTCCCCACATCGCGGGGTTCGCTTCTTTCACCACCACGACGAGATTATTCAGCGTCACTTCCATCATGTTCAAAATTGTGGAAGGGAAGATGCCGAGATAAATCACAATCACAGCGAGCGGCACGAGCGTGAATAATTCGCGGCGGTCGATCTCGGGCAAGTCTGCGTATTTCGGATTGAGCTTGCCGAGAAACATGCGCTGCAACGTCCACAACATATAGCCCGCGACCAGCACGATGGCGAGCGTCGAAATCATGGTATAGACTTTCAAATTGAACACGGTCGAGCTAAACGCGCCGAGGAAGCTGAACATTTCACTGATGAAGCTCGAAAGCCCGGGCAAGCCGAGATTGGCAAAGAAGGCAATGGTGATGATGCCGGTGTAAATCGGCATTTGCGTGGCGAGGCCGCCGAAGCCGTCCACGTCGCGATGATGCGCGCGATCATAAATCACGCCGACGAGAAGGAAGAGCATGGCGGTGACCGTGCCGTGATTGAACATTTGCAGCACCGCGCCGTTCATGCCCAGCGGCGTGAGGCCGATCATGCCGAGCATGACGACGCCCATATGCCCGATGGAGGAATACGCCACGAGCTTCTTCAAATCTTTTTGCGCCATCGCGCACAGCGCCGCATACACGATGCTGATCACTGCAATTGCCGCGAAGCCGTACGCGAAGGGCGTGTATTTCACCGCATCGGGCAGCATGGGGAAGCTGATGCGCAGCATGCCGTAGGTTCCCATCTTCAAGAGCACGCCGGCCAGAATCACGCTGATCGCAGTCGGCGCTTCGACGTGCGCATCGGGTAACCACGTGTGGAACGGGAACGCCGGCACTTTGATGGCGAAACCGATGAAGAGCGCGACATAAAGCAGAGCGCGCACGGTAAAGTTCGTCAGCAAGCCAATGTGATTGCTCTGCTCCATCATGTGCAGCATGTTAAACGTGTGCCCGCCGGTCACGGGATCTTTCACATTGAAATACAGCACCAGCATGGCGATCAACATCAACACAGAGCCGAACAAAGTGTAGAGAAAGAATTTGATCGCCGCATATTCACGCCGCGGGCCGCCCCAAATGCCGATGAGAAAGTACATGGGCAGGAGCATCACTTCCCAAAAGATGTAGAAGAGGAAAAAGTCGAGCGCGGAGAACACGCCCATCATCCCCGCATCGAGCAAAAGGAAGAGCGCGAAGTAGCCCTTCACGGCTTTCGTGATGCCCCAGGATGCGAAGATGCAAATGAACGAGAGCAGCGCGGTGAGCAGCACCATGGTCACGGAAAGGCCGTCGATGCCGACGTAATACCAAATGTTATACGAGGCAATCCAGCTCACCTTTTCTTCGAATTGCATGCTCGCGGTGGAGCGGTTGAATTTCATAAAGATCATCACGGCGAGAATCAATTGCAGCCCTGTGAAGACCGCGGAGATCCATTTCACGATCGCATCGCGCCGTTCGTGTTTCGGCACGCACAGCACGGCTACTGCGCCGATGATCGGCAAGAAAATGATCCAACTCAGAATGTTCGGAATCATTGGTTCCTCTTATTAGCGATTTGCTTTCAGTTATAAGCCCGATGGTTTCGTTGTCATTCTGTAAGAATCTTTTCTAGTGCTTGGACAAACCTTGTATTACGGGGTGTAACGAGTGCGAGGGAAGGTTCTTCCAGAATGACAGCATATGAAATGGCGCTTAAAGATGATGCCTACGCAAACGCCAGTTGCAGCACATACAGCAGTACCACCGCGCCGAGCGCCATCAAAATGTAAGCTTGCACTTTGCCGGTTTGCACTTCGCGCAAGGTGTCGCCGAACCAAGCGATGACGCGCGCGACCCAATTCACTAGGCCGTCGACGATCTTGTTGTCATTCCAGCCTGCGGCCCACGAGCCGAGCACAGTGACGTGCGCAACGCCGTTGACAATGCCGTCGATGATCGTACGATCAAACCATGCCGAGACTCGGCTGATCGCCAACGTGCCAAAGATGACGGTCGCAGAGTAAATCTCATCAAAGTACCATTTGTTCCAGAGAAAGTTGTAAACGCCTTTAAAGCGTTCCGTAATTTTATCTGCGGAGATGCGCTTCCAAAAATACACGGAAGTGGCAAACAAAATTCCGAGCGCGGCGATGCCGATGGAAAGAATCATGGCCATGAGATGCGCTTGGTGCGCGGCTTCGCCGTGGCCTGCGGCTTCGCTCGCTGCTCCCAACGCCGCCATGCCTGCACTCGCAAAGCTCGCCAATTCCGGTTTGGCAACGAGATGCTCGAACCATTTGCCATAGCCTCCGATAAATGAAAGCGCGGCGAGCACGATGAGTGGCAGGCGGATCGCGAACGGTGATTCGTGCACATGATGATGGATTTCTTTGCGCGCGGGTTCGCCAAAGAAAGTGAGATAGAGCATGCGAAACATGTAGAAGGCGGTCATGCCTGCGGAGAACACCAAAGTCACGAAAATGATCATGTGCAGCGGATGATGGCCGGTCATGTATTTTTCCAGCGCCGCGGCGAGAATCGCGTCTTTGCTGAAGAAGCCTGCGAAGAACGGCACGCCCGCAATCGCGCAGGTCGCAATCGTCATCGTCCAAAACGTGACCGGCATTTGCGTGCGCAGGCCGCCCATGTTCCGCATGTCTTGCGCATCGGTGTGATGATCTTTCAAATGGTGCAACGCATGATGCATGGCGTGAATGACCGAGCCGGAGCAGAGAAAGAGGCAGGCTTTAAAGAACGCGTGCGTCATGAGATGGAAGAGGCCGGCGTTGTAACCGCCCACGCCGAGCGCGGCGATCATGTAGCCAAGCTGGCTCACGGTCGAATACGCGAGCACTTTCTTGATGTCCATCTGCGTGAGCGCAATCGTGGCCGCGATGAAGGCCGTAATCGTGCCGATACTGGCAACGACCATCAATGCGTCCGCGGTGTAAAGCACATAAGTTCTGCCGACCATGTACACGCCCGCGGCGACCATCGTAGCCGCATGAATCAAGGCTGAAACCGGGGTCGGGCCTTCCATGGCGTCGGGCAGCCACACGTGCAGAGGAAATTGCGCGGACTTGCCAATCGCGCCGCAGAAGACGAGCACCCCCGCAGCGGTGAGCCACGGCCCCGCGAGTTTGCCGTCGGCGATGCCCTGAAAGACTTCGGTGAAGTTGAACGTGCCGAGCTGCGCGAAGATAATCATGATACCCGTGAACATGCCAATGTCGCCGATGCGATTGACGATGAACGCTTTTTTGCCGGCGTCGGAGGCGGAATCTTTTTCATACCAGTGGCCGATCAAAAAATACGAGCACACGCCGACGAGTTCCCAAAACACATAGATGCCGAAGAAGCCGTCCACGAGCACGAGACCCAACATCGAAAATGAAAAGAGCGCGAGGTTGGCAAAGTAGCGCCGATAGAGTTTGTCGTCGTGCATGTAGGCGATGGAGTACAAATGCACCAACGCGCTGATCAACGTGACGACGAAAAGCATGACCGCGGTGAGATTGTCGACCGCGAAGCCGAAGGTGATGTTGAACGGCCCGAGCTTCACCCATTGAAATGCGTGCTGCACTTTGAAGGCGGGGTCATAAGCCGAAAAGACGCGGCCCAGAATCACAAGCGAAAGCGCGAGGCCGATGAACATCGCGCCGGTGGGCAGCCAATCGCCTTGACGCGGCAGCCGCTTGCTGAAGAAAATTTGGATGACATACGCTGCCAACGGCAGCAGCAGAATGATGAGCGCGTAGGTGATAATCGTATCCAAGAGGGGTTCCTTTTATATTGGCCACAGAAGCACACGGAAAAGCACGGAAAAAGCCAGATGGTTCATTTCACGAGTCGTTTGAACTCACATTTGTGTCCGCCGAAGTTTATGAGCAGACCAACTTTTCTTCCCGTTGCCTTTAAGTAGTTCAGCGCCTGCGCTTCATGTTTGGGGTTATATTCTTTTTCAGCTTTTAGCATGACGATGATCTTGTTTTCCACTAAGAGATCTGTTGCATAGTGCTCAACTGACGCGCCTTTGTAGAATACTTCCATCCCAAATTGTGATTGCACGCTGCAATTTCTTCGGCGTAGTTCTTCGCTGAGGGCATTCTCATAGACTTTTTCGAGGAAGCCATAGCCCAATACCTTCCAAACTTCGAAAGCTGCGCCTAAAATTTGCTCGGTGATTTCAGCACACAGGAGCTTGCTCACACCTGCCCCAGAAAAACTTCCCTGCATTTCCGCGTGCTTCCGTGGCTAAAATTTTACCGCGCCAGTGAATCCGCCTCGTCCAAATCCACCGAGTGCATACGCTGATAAAGATTGAGCACAATGGCGAGGGCGACCGCAGCGCTGGCCGCGGCGACGATGATCACAAAAACTCCGAAGACTTGGCCGTCGAGATCTTTATCAAGATAACGCGCGAAAGCGATGAAATTGATGTTCGCCGCGTTGATGATCAGCTCCACGCCCATGAGCACGGTAACGGCATTGCGTTTGGTAATGACTGCAATTAAGCCGAGCGCAAAGAGAATGGCGGCGAGAATCAAGAAATGTTGCAAGCCAACTGGACTCATCTGGCCTCCCTTCGCGCGATGAATGCTGCGCCCACGAGCGCGGCGAGCAACAGCACGGAAACGATTTCAAACGGAATGAGATAATCGGTCATCAATAAGAGGCCGAGATTCTTTACGGTGGGCGCCATCTCCGCAGTGTTCGTCACTTGCCACGGATTGCTCATGATCAGGCGAATCATAATCGCCGCGACGCCGGCGCATACAAGCAGCGCGGGCCACATGCGCAGCGTGTCCGTGCGCATTTCCAAACCCGTGAAGCGCTGCGAGAGCATCACGCCGAAGAGCAGCAGCACGAGAATGCCGCCGACGTAGATCAGCATTTGTGTGGCCGCGAGAAAATCGGCGCCGAGCATGACATACAAGCCCGCCACGCCGACAAACGTGAAAAGCAGGCCGATGGCGTTATAAATGATGTTGCGCGCGAAAACCATAATCGCTGCAGAGGCCAACGTCCATGCGGCGAAAACGTAGAACATGACGTCGAAGGTGGTCATGAGGGAATCCTGTTAGCTGAAAACATGTCGCTATTAGAATATTCTACAAGCCTCCACTTCGATGCCATTCTGGAAGAAACTTCGCTCTGGAAGAAACTTCGCTCGCACTCGGCACACCTCTTATTAACAGAGTGTATCCCGAGCACTAGAAAAGATTATTTCAGAATGACATTCGAGGGGAATCGGCTCTTTGGCTACTTTTCTTTTTTGGCTCCTTGCTTCATACAAGCATCCAAAGACCCACCGCGAAGATACATCCAAACGCAAAGGGCGTGAGCACTTTCCATGAGAGATACATCAATTGATCAACACGCAAGCGCGGCAACGTCCAGCGCAGCCACATTTGCACACAAATCAGCCCGAACGCTTTTGAACCGAGCCAGAAAAGCCCCCACAAGCCGCTGTTCAAGAAGCCGGGAATCGGGCTGGACCAACTGCCGAGAAAGAGCACCGAAACCAGCAACGAAACCACCAACATCTCGGCGTATTCGGAGAGCATGAAGATCGACCATTTGAAGCCGCTGTATTCGGTGTGGAAACCGGCGACCAATTCGGACTCGGCTTCGGGCAGATCAAAAGGCGTGCGATTACATTCGGCGAGCGTGGCGATGAACAGAATAAGAAAGGCGATGAGGTTGAAAGGAAAGTAATGCCAGATCAGCCACCGATGAATGCCGCCGTCTTGCGCCATGCTGATTTCTTGAAAGCTGAGCGAGCCGACTTGCATGATGACGACGAGCATCGCAAGCCCCGCGGGGATTTCATAGCTCACGATCTGCGCCGCGGCGCGCATGCCGCCGAGCAACGCCCATTTGTTGTTCGAAGCCCAGCCCGCAACTAGAATCGCGATAACGGACAAGGAAGTGATCGCCGCGACATAAAACACACCGATGTTGAAATCCGCAAATTCGAACGAGCGCGTAAACGGAAACGCAGCGAATGCGGCGCACGGCGCGGCAAACGCGAGCAGCGGCGCCATTAAGTGCAGGCGTTTGTCCGCCGCCTTGGGAACGATATCTTCCTTTAGCAAGAGCTTCACGGCGTCGGCCAGCGTTTGCAAAATGCCTTGCGGCCCAACTTCCATTGGCCCGAGGCGATCTTGCATCCACGCCGAAATCTTCCGTTCCAGCCACACCAACACCAAGGAGTTGATCGCCATGACAATCGTAACCAACACGCCGCCCGTAATCATGATAAGAGCACGAATAAATGTCGGAGAGGAATTTGAAAAAATAGGTAGGCTCTGCAGAACGTTGACCAACTCTTGCATCAGGCTTCTCCTCACATCTGCAACATTGGTTCAATCTCGATCGGGTGAAAAACGCCTTCACGGCTTTTCCGGCAAAAATTTTTGGGCCGCGGCCTAACACCCAGCAAGCAAGTATTTTTATTCGCGGGAATTCGAATGCATGAGCGATTAGAGAACTGCGTCTTGCCGATTGCAACTTATCCGGCCTGGCGCACTAAACCAGCATTTCGTTGGCGGGTTCAGTACGTCTCGATACGTGGACATCGGGCGGCGGCAATTCGGTGTAGAATTCCGGTGCGGCTTCGCGTGCGTATTTGCCCGTCATCGGTTTGTCCCATGCGAGGTCGCCTTTACGCCACACATACGCAAGACCGACGAGCAAAATGAAAATGAAGACGGCCATTTCCACGAACGCAAAAAGGCCCAGCTCTTTGAAGACCACTCCCCATGGAAAGAGGAACGCAACTTCGACGTCGAAGATCAAAAAGATGAGCGCGATGACATAAAAACGATTGTTGAATTGAATCCATGACTGGCCAACGGGTTGTTCACCGCATTCATACGTCGTAAGTTTGGCAGGAGTGGGATGCCGAGGTTGGAGCAAACGGGAGATGAGTAAATTGACGCCGGCAAATCCGACGGCGATCAGCAGAAACGTAAAAGCCGTGCTAAAATCGAAAAGCATGATTCTTCCTTCCCTCGCTCAGAGCTGCAAAGCCAACCGAACTTATCAGATCAGCTTCCAAAAGCGTGATCATGATATAAAAAAATGCCAGAAGAGTCAAGCGAAAATTCCGCACGCTTTTCGGGTTGCGCACAAAGAGCTGGCAATGAAACTGGGCAATTTTCTTATGTTTTGTCGCTGCCTCACCGTGGTGCGTTCTTCGCTTGTTTATCTGGGGGATCTCTTCGCGCGAGGTGACTTACAGCCGAGCCAATCATCCTAGCGCCGGAAGCAGCAGGCGAAGCAAAGCAAGAAATCGGGCAAGAAAACGGAACACCACAAAAAGTTTTCAGCGCCCTGTTCCGTTTCCGTGCCCGATCATCTTTTGGCTCGTTTCGCCTTGCGGAGTTTGCGCCGTGAGGAATCAGGCGAACGGCATCACTGCAGCCTCGTTTTCAACAACACCACACAAGTCGAATCAGTCACGTTCTTGCTCACCACCTCGCCGCCGGGAACATTGGCCAGCACGGAGCCGAAAGCCGTGGCGTAATCGTTCTTGCGCCATTCGAGCAAATATGCCGCCCAACGGCTCGCATCGATGCGCGCTGCCAATTCGGCCTGGCTTTGCGCCACGCTTTGCGAAGCCGCAGCCGGAATCTTCGCGCGACCGACCGACCATACCACGCCGGCACTTGCAACAATGGCCTTTCCTCCCAACTCGCGACGCAGCGTAGCTTCTTGCGGCTGCAGCATGATGCGATCTTGCAACTCGCGTAGAGCTTGCACCTCCGCTTCCGAGGGCACGCGCGCCTCGGCTTGCGTCGCGGCGCCTTCGGCAGTGCGCAACGTGCCGCTCGTTTCCGGCGCGCGCGGCTGTTGCTCGGTTCGCTCAGTGCAAGCACAAAGCAATAATGTGAGCAGCATTAAATGAGTTGGAATGAGTGTTCGCTTCATTTTGCACGGCTCCTTTCTTTCGAGTAGCTGGAAAGCGTTATCCTCCGCAAACAATATAGCAGGGCGTGAGAAAAATGCAAGCCCGAGGCTGCCGCGCGAGCGCACAGATTAGCGCTTGCAAATCGAGGCGCGATTCACTAGATTCGCCGCCGCATCGTTATCACCCTTTCGGGAATGGATGGGAGCCTGGTGGCCTCCGCGGTCTTCAAAACCGTTGTTCCGGCGCTCGTGCGCAGGAAGGTGAGTTCGATTCTCACACGTTCCCGCTACTATTCTGCCGAAGTGGGCGTGTCGCAGCGCATGACAATGTCGAGGTAGTATTGAGCTACGAACTTGCAATTCCCGCCCACGCTTCGGCTACATTCTTGTCATTGCCTCCAAGTTCCGCACGCGCTCGTTCTTCTTTCTCCCCTGCAAGCTCTTCGCTCCGATTCCGAAATGGAAATTTCTCGCGGCGCGCACGTGTTTGAACTTCATCCGCCGCTGTCGCGCAAGGGCCAGCGTCAAATTTTTCATGTGATCACTGCTGCGCGCTAACTCCGCGCGCACAAGTTTGTAATCGCGCGCAGCGCTGCATGTCATTACACATTTGAAGGAAGAAGCGCCACGATTGTCTCAGTGTGTGGCCGGGTGTTTGCAAAGCAACGGACCGAATGAAGCACAATCTTCGCTTCGCCGTCGCATAGCAATTCAAGGACTGAATTTCAAAAAAGCAGGAGTGATCTATGTTCGCGACCTTTTTTTCCGGGAGCCGCCGCTGCGTGCGTATCGCGCCACTAGTTTTTGCCGCCCTTTTTCCGCGTTTGAACTTTGCACAAGAATTGGCGCTGGCCGTGATTACACCGCCGAGCATGAACAGCGCGACAGCAGTGACGCACGTTGAACCCCAACCCGAAGCGGCCTTGTCACTTTTGGAAAGATTGGAGACCCTAGAACAATTATCCGAGAATGCCGCGCCGGCAGAGTTGAAAGCACTGTTCGCAGCAGGCCTGCCCTGCCAAATTCATTCGCGCTCCGAAGAAGGCGCCGAGATCACCGAAGTACACCCGCTCTTTCCGGCGAACGCGATCTCTGTCGAAGCTGCGCCTGCAGCACCTGCGCCCGCACCAACTCCGATGATGTCGCCCTCACCGCGACCGCCCGTGCAAGCCATGACGTCGGCAACTTCATCGGATGCAGCCTTTGTCACGGAAAAAATCAAGTCCCTGCAAAAGATGGTGGAGCTGATGCAGGCCAAAGAAAAACTCATGTCAAGCCGCGTGTACTACGAGAGGAAATTGGGAGAATTCGACGACAAGGTAGGGAAACAATAATACTCGTTGGCAACGCTCGAACCCGGCGCGTGAAGCCCGCGAATGTTGTTCGCGCCAAAGACAAAGCGTGCGCTGCAGAATCAACAACGATTCTGCGCCGCGCGCTTTTTATTTTGCGCCGCGCGCTTTTTATTTTGCGCCGCGCGCTTTTTATTTTGCGCCGCGCCGGTTGAAGATTTAGGGCTTGCATTTATGAGCAAATCTTCTTGTTTGTTCATGCCGCTTGAACCTGCAAAAAGCAAGGACCGCTTATGAACGAGCACCACCTCCTTTGTGCGCCGCGCGCCGCAACGATTGTGCTGAGAATGGCTTTCATGTTTTTGGCGATCACGGTTCCCGGGAAAGCTTCCACTTACTACCTCGATGCCACCTCCGGAAATGACGCTAACAACGGCTTATCACCCCAAACCGCGTGGCGCACTCTGGCAAAAATCAATGCCTTTCACTTTAATCCGGGCGACAGCGTTTTACTCAAGCGCGGGGCGATATGGCGAGAGCGACTCGATGTGCCTTCTTCCGGCGCGCCGGACCATCCTATCACGTTCAGCGCATACGGCGTGGGCAACAACCCTATCATCAACGGCGCGATTCTACTTACATCTTGGAAGCAAGCCGGCGGCAATGTGTGGAGCGCCGTGGTCGATCCGCCGCCGGTGTTTGTGGAAGAAGTCAATATCGTCGTGTTCGATCAAGTTTATGGCGCGCGTAAAACTTCACGGGCAGATTTGACTAATGAGCACGAATGGTTTTATGATTTATCAGACCAACAGCTCTACGTTTTTTCCAGCGCAAACCCCGCCACGAAATATCAAAACCCCGGCCTCGAAGTCTCCATTCAATTCGGCGCGTTTTATTTGAACAATCAGGATTATATCACGCTGAGCGGGCTGACCCTCATTTACTCCAACAACAACGCGGTCAAAACGCACGACGACGACAGCGACCACGTCATCGTTGAAAACTGTTTTATCACCAAAAGCGCGGGCACGGGAATTTCCGCTCCAACCGGCTCGGATGATTGGGTCGTGCGCAATAACACTGTGACCTATTGCGGCAGAGAGCTTGATCGCGATGGATTGTATGTGAATGAAGGCTGTAACGCGTGGAAGATTCACGACAATGTTTTTGCTTTTAATGGCGGAGATGATGTTGCATTGGAAGGCGGCAGCGGCCACAGAATTTTTCGAAACAAACTCGGACCCTCGCGCTCCATCTCGATGGGTATCGCCATCGAAGGCGGCAGCGATTACGAAGTCTATGAAAACGACATCAGCGGCCACGACGTTGCGGGCATCGTCGTCAAAGCCGCGCACTGCAAAATTTTTCGCAACCGCATTTATGACAATTCCCAAGACGGCATTTTGATTAACGGCCAAGCCGCGGACGACGGCTTGGAGATTTATTACAACGCAATCTGGGGGCATGCGCAGCGCGGCTTCTCGGGCATCTCGTTGTGGTTGGGCGGGAGCAATGCAAAAATCAGCAACAATGTTATCTTTGGAAACGACATTGGCCTTGGGCAACATCAAAACCAGCAGAACGTCGAGATCATCAACAACATCATCGCCCGCAATGCCAATCTCGGGCTTTATCGTTATTCCGGCGCGCTGCGTGTGAGTCACAACAATTGTTTTGGCAACGGTGCGAACTATTCCGGCGTGCCCGATGCGACCGGAAGCGAAGGTAATCTCAGCGAAGATCCACTATTCATAAATGACCATCTGCATGATTTTCGATTGCAGCCGCGTTCGCCCTGTATCGATGCGGGCGTTGCGCTCGGCTTCAAGGAAGATTGCGATGGCAACCTCGCGCCGCAAGGACAGCAAGTCGATATCGGCGCATTCGAGTACCAAAGCCTCTCGCCGCCGCAGGAGGTGAAGGTGATTATTGAGCCGTGAGTGCGACACGCGGGTTAGTGCGCAGGAGAATGTTCATGGGATAAAGGCCGCTCGTGAAGTTCTGCACCAGCTCTTTCGAAGTGATCACTTCTACAGCGTCCAACTCACGCAGACGTGCGCAAAACCTTTCAATCGGTTTGAAATCGCCAAGGTCTTTGGTGTGATTGGCGAGTACGACCGGCGCCACCGGCCAGCCGCTCTCCGCCGCACGGCGACGAATATCGCGCAACACGTTTTTCATTTGCACATAACTCAAGGCGGAGAGGCTTGATGCCGGATTACTGCGATAAGCGACCGAGGAAAAATACCTCCCAACTTTCTCTATCAAGCTTCGGTTTCGCGAACTCTTCCAACGTGCGGCATAGTTCTGCGAGACTCCGCCTGCGCCGCTGCGAACGGCAGAAGGGGGAAGAAAATTGACGCGCGCAAATTCCGGAAGCAATGCAAGAGGAACTTTTGAGGCGAGATAACTCATCCCATTCACCAACATGGAATCAAAATTTCGTTGTACACTGTGCGTGGGAAGACACACGATCGGCTCGCTAGAATCTGCGACGCGACGCGCATCGCGCATATTGGGATAGTAGGGCAGAAACGGCTCTTCCACTTCGCGATAATCCAACCGCACCGAATCCAATTCATAGTGCAATCCGCTCACGAGGCTGCAATCGAAGCGAATGCCCTCTTCAGCCAGCAACGACATGAGATCGTCATGCGGCGCAGCGCACCACGAGCCGCTGCGAAACAAAACGCATTCGTAGTTCGGAGCCACTGCGCGCAGCAAATCTTCCAAATAGCTTTTGCACTCGCGCAGCATAGCGCGCATTTGTTCTACAGAATAATCCAGCATCGACCATTGGCGGCCGAGTTTCCAAACACCATCCACATAACGCGCCTCCAGCCATTGCGGATGCACATGCAGTTGCACGTCATGTCCGCGGCGATAAACTTCACGCACCACTTGTTCCCATTCCCGCGCGAGCGCTTTCAACTCGGGGTATCGTTCGCCAAACTCCAGATGACGAAGCTGCTGCATCACTTCCACCATGAACGTTCCGTGCATGCTGTAGCGCTCATAGATGTCGATGAGTTTGCGTATGTTTTCAAATTGGAGCACGCGCATGTCGCCGGAGCCGTCGCCGCGCAGCTCCCAATCATCGGTGAGGAGAAGTTGAATGCGCATTTCATTTCTCCAAAAGAAAATTCCCCATAATCAAAGCTTCCAACCCCGTCGTGAAAAACGTGCGCAGCGCTTGATACGGCTCGCACGCCATGGGATCATTGTAAGCATTTAGACTGGTGTTGAGCACCATCGGAACGCCCGCGTGTTTTTCCACTTGCGTGATTAATTCATGAAAGAGCGGATTCGTGGCCGCATGCACGGATTGCAAACGGCTCGTGCCGTCCGCGTGCACAATGGCCGGTGCATTTTGTTGTGCGAGCGCTTTGGCTGCGAATGTTTGCGTCATGTACGGCGAATCAACGTAGCCGCGAAAGTAGCGCGCGCCCTGCACGTGCAAAACCGCGGGCGCGAGCGGCCGAAACTCTTCGCGGAATTTTACTTTTTGATTGATGGTGTCTTTCATCTCCGCAATTTGCGGATTGGCCAGTATGCTGCGATTGCCCAACGCACGCGGGCCATATTCCATCCGGCCTTGAAACCACGCAATAATTTTTCCTCCGAGAATTTTTTGCAAGGCTACGGCCACGGGATCGGAGGTCTCGCGATAGGCAACGCCGGCGCGATCGAGCACGAAGCGAATTTCATCGGCAGAAAATTCGGGCCCCCAATATGCGTGCTCCAAGCGCTGCGGGGTCTTGCCCGAGCGCGCTGTCTGCAAATAGGCCGCGCCCAACGCAAGCCCGGCATCACTGCACACCGGCGGAACGTAAAGCTCGCGCACGACACCGCTCTCGCGAATTTTCTGATTCATCAAACAATTCAAAGCCACACCGCCGGCGAGACAAACTTTGTCGATGCCGGTTTGCCGCACATAATGTTTGATCATCTGCACCACCGCGTTTTCCAACTGCGCCTGCGCCGAAGCCGCGAGATCGAAATGCGTTTGCGTGATCGCCGAGCCGGGGAGCCGCGCTGGAAAAGGCAGAGGGAAGACATCAAAGAGCCGCTCTTGTTTGGAAGGCGCGGGCATGTTCGAAGCAACGCCGCGAATAAATTCATGATGAAAATGATAACCCGTGGGCGTGACTTCGAGTATGTTCGACAAATCATAAACCGGTTTGCCGTATGCCGCCATACCCATGACTTTATATTCATCGCTGTCTTTTTGAAAACCGAGATACTGCGTAACCGCGGAATAGTAAATGCCGAGCGAGTTGGGTTTGAGCATTTGTTCGATCATTTCAATGCGGCCCTCCGCGCCGACGCTGATCGTCGTGGACTTGCGGTCGCCGGAATAATCCATGGTGAAGATCAAAGCGCGCTCCCAGCCGGAGCCATAAAACGTCGATGCTGCATGCGCGGTGTGATGATCAACGAGTTTAATCGGTGGCGCATAGCCGAAATGAAATTCAAAATAGCGCCGCAAGATCTCTTCGAAGTTAGTGTATGTTGCGCCGACGAAGACGATGCCATCGAGGTCGTGAATCGAGAGTCGCGCCTGTTTCAAGCAGAATTGCGTGGCGTTCTTGGGCAGCAGTCCATTCGCGAATTTGACGCCGACGAATCGTTCTTCTTCCGCGGCCGCGATCAACTTGCCGTCCATCATCAGAGCCGCGGCCCCGTCTTGATTGCCGGCCATCACGCCGCCGGAAATGCCAAGAATATTCATATGCAGTTTCCTTCTGTTAAAATTTTTTCGTAAGCAGCTCCCCTTCGCGCTGGTCATTCTGGAAGAATCTTTTCTAGTGCTCGAGAAAATTTTTAATCGGGATTTGGCTCCGAGCACGAGGGAAGTTCCCTACGGGATGACAGTGCGAGGCGCGTTGCGCTAGTTCTATTCGATCTCCAAAAAATTCTGCCAGCCGGGATGCGGCCTGAAGCCCAGCAAACGCTCATTGTGCGCAAACATTTTTTCAAAGCGTTTTTGAGGAGAAGCAATTTCAATCTCACTCACTGCACGCACGAAACAATCGTGCCGTTCCGTGCGCAACAAATCCTCGATCCACTTCAGCTTTTGCCACTGCAAACCCATGAGCCGCGTGGCGGCAATATCAACTGCGAGAGAATTACAACCGGCGATGACGACTCCGGCGCGTTTGGGGTCGGGCAGTAAGGGCCCGTTGTTCTCGCCGCCGATGATGCCGTCAATCACAGAGAAGACTTTGCGTTGCGGCGTATCGCGCAAGACGCCGTTTTTATCCGCATAAAGAATCGCCTTCATCAAATCCGAAACCATGCGCCACGCGCTGTCGTTGCCGTGCCAATTGCCGCCATCGAAAATCGTTTTGTCATCTGCAACGGAACCGAGCATTGGCTTTACTACTGTGCGCCACGATTTCGCGAGCGCGGCATACATTGCATCCGTTATCGGGCTTCGCTTCGCAAGCAGAACATCGTGCAATCGTCGTTTGGTTTTGCTGATGAGTTCTTCTTTGGTGTTCAGCAATGCGGGCGGGAATTGATCGCCGCCATGTTGCGGCAAACCGAGCGTGTAATGCACGATGCAATTTTTGTTCGTATTGATGCCCACCAGTCCTTTCGCATTCAACGTGACGCCGACTTTTTTATGCACCTTCAGTTTCGGCGCAGAGAGCACAACGTCGGCATGCAAGATCGTGCGGCTAATTACGTACTCCTGCCTCTCGCCTTCGTGATGCGAAATGGTTTCCGCGCGATTGTAATCCGCGCCATAGAATTGTTTGCGCTGCGGCAAACCATAGAGCTTGCTCTCGCGACCCAAATTCACCGTGACGCCGCCGGCCGGGTCGCCCGCCAACTTTTTTCTGCGCGCCATGTAGTTCGCCGAATCGTGTGGTTGCCGATCGAGCCACCAATCGCGCAGATCGAGTATTTTGATTTCGAAGCGGCGTTTCTGCCAATAAAATTCTTGCAGATTGGACAAATGCGTGCGCTCCAACAGCTCCGCGAAATTACAATCTTCTTGCGGCGCATCGGCAATGATGATCTCGCCCTCGCCATTGAGCGCTAGATAAGCGTAATCCACCAACGCGCGCAGCACCGAAGGGTGCGTGATGATCGCAAACAACTCGCCGCCGTTGTAATGCCGGCTCAAAACGAAATTTGGTTTGATGACGACGCGCTCGCCGGGTTGAATCACTTCGCGCAATGGATTCCAATTTCTCGCGCCGAAATGCTCGCGATCGAATTCCAGCAGGCGCAGACAATTTCGCACTGCTTCATAAGCCGGATTTGCAGACGAGGCAATCTCTTCTTGAAAAAAATATTCGGGATAAGCTGCGTGCGGATGAAACGGCGGCTGTTGCGCATAGAAAGCCTCGCCTTGCGCAATCGCCACACGCAAATTGCGATAGTATTGCTCAATCGCCATACGCAAGCTCCAGCCTCTGCTCCAAAAATCTGTGCTTGCCGCGCCCGGTTTTCGGAATATCATCCACGAATGCCAAACTCAATTCCACGTCGTCGCCCAATTTTTTGCGCAGCTCGCGTTGAATCATGCGCGAATCATTTTCTGAATAGCCCTCTTTCCGAATCACTTTGAAAACGACTTTGCCGGCGGCGTCTTGATAGAACTGAAACTGCCGGACGTGGTCGAAAACTGCGGAGTGCATATTGAGCGCGGTCATCGAAATGTAGCGTCCGTTTTTCGTGACAATGAATTCCTGTAAACGGCCCTCGATAGCATCGAACAAATGAAATTGCCGGCCGCAGTGCGCGCAATGCGAGGGGCCTTTGCGCACCAAATCCGTCGTGCGATAGCGAATGAACGGGGTGGCTTCATTCCAAAAAGAAGTTGCGATCACTTCGCCGCTTTCGCCTGCTTCCGCCTCATAACCCGTTGCGTTGAGGATTTCGGCATAGCCATAAAACGGCCACACGTGATAAGCGTCGGAGCGCTCGCACATTGCGGCGAGCACGGCTTGCTCGGTGTGGCCATACGCGCCGAAAATTTTCGCGGAAGGAAACGCGGCGCGCAGTTGCTCTTTTTGCCAGTCGTACAAGTTTTCGGATTCCAATAAAATGGTTTTGAAGTTGATTCTGCCGGTTTCTCCGCGTGACAGCATCAGGGCCGCAAGCATTGCCGCGGAGGAAGGATAAGCCGAGAGATGTTGCGGCTTGTGCTTCAAAATTTTTTCAATGTATCGTTCATAACTGCCTTCGGTGAGAAAATAACTCGAAAGCAGCAAATGTCTTTTGTCGCGATCAAACTTCCAAAACTGTTGTTCCGAGCCGATGAATGCGCCGCGCAAAATCGCCATACTCTCGTCCGGTTTCCAACCGCAACGCGCAAAGCTCATGTGCAGAAACGCAGCCTCGCGCACGTCATTGCTGCGCGTGTGATAAAAGCCCAGCGGCTCGCCGGTCGAGCCGCCGGTGGTGACATAGATGCGTTGCGATTGTGGAATCGCACGCGAAGTGAAATCGGCGAGATTGTCACGCAGCAGGTTTTTATCAACCAAAGGCAAATACTTGAAGTCCGCGAAAGAGCGGAGGTCATTTGGAGCGAGGCCGGCTTCTTTGTGCAGCGCACAATAGCCGGGAACGTTGTCATAAGCATAGCGCACGATGTTTTGCAGACGTTGCAATTGCCACGTCGCAATGCGATCCGCGGGCCACCACTGCGCCTCTTGCAGAAACTGGCGCAGCGCGCGATACTTGCGGCCCATGCGATAATGCGTTGGCAGCGCGTAGTAAAATTTCCGCGCAGTTTTTTTTATGAGATTCATCAGCGCCGTTCTTGATCGTGTCAGCAGAAGGAGTCTTTTCAAGCACTGGTGATAGAGTCCATTTGAAGACTAGCGCCTGTACTTAAACAGATTTTTTCAGAATGACAGATGAGGGAGGCTTTGCCAATAGTGTGTCGTCTCTATACTTGCGTCTGAGTCTCGCGAGTCGTCTCTGCACGCCATGCCACATGGCTTGCGGCAAAGCCTCCAACAGCTTGCGCGGCGACATGTGTTGCGGATCGACCAAATTGGGATGCGCGATGGCGAGTTGCGACGGGCACGTGCTCTCGTACTCCTGCAACAAGCGAGGAGGTTCCACAAGATAATTTCGCTCGACGTAGAGCAGAAGATTCTGCGCATACCACCATTCCACGTTTTCGTTTTGCCAAATGCGTTTGCGCAAGCAATCAATCGGCGCGTAGCCGTGACTCTGAAATTTTCTCGCCCAATAATCCGGCCATTGCGCGTTGAGGTGATTCGTGCCGCCTTGAAAAGGAACCGCCGCGGAGAAAAGAATGACCGGGCCTAAGCCGACGAGCGAGGCAACGAAGGTTTCGGCGCACTCTCGCGGCAAATGTTCGGCGACTTCGAGCGAGAGCACCAAATCGAATTTTTTGTTCAAACGTAGTGGCTCGCGCAAATCGGCGGGAACAAATTCACGCTGTGCAATCTGCAGTATGCTGCGAGCAACATAAGCGCCGTCGATGCCCGTTACTGCTTGCACGCCGTGTTGTTTGAAAACTTTCAGCCACGTGCCGAGGCCGCAGCCGACGTCGATCACGCTGCGCGGTTGCAAGTACTCCAACACCAAAGGCATGATCTCTTCCGCAGAGCGCTGCGAGCCGTGCGCGAGGGATTGGAAAAATTTTTTGGTGTAGGAGGTTTTCATCTTGCACGAATATTTGAATGCATCCGAATCCATCGAGTACGTGAACATCAAGCTGAAATAGCACCCTCGATATTCCCCCCCTCGAGGGGGGCCAGGGGGTGTTGCGCCCGGCACGAACCGCAAATTCAAAGATCAAAGAACTGCGTTGCAAACACCCATCGCCATTGTTTGGCGAATAGAATCATCGCCCACTTGCATCGGCGTTACCCAACACCCCCCTCAAGGGGGGAATTTCTTCATGGAATTTGATATCCTCACAATTCAAAACACGACTGCCGATCAACTCTTCAACCGCTTGCAAGTAAATCCTTTTCTGCTCTTCCCAACTAAATCTCCGGCAAACTTCCTGGCCTTTGAGCACGCGCTCGCGAGCAAGCTCGGGATGATCAATGGCCCATAAAACTTTCGCGGCGAAATCTTCCGCATCACCGGGATTGCAATAGAGCATGGCGCCTTCGGGAAAATAGTGCAACAGCGCGTGTGTGCGCGAGACGATGGCGGCTTTGCCGAGCCAGAGATATTCGAACACGCGATTGGGCACGTTGATTTCGTTGTAAACCGTGGCGCGCGGCGAGATCACGCCGAAAGTGCAGGATTGAATCACCGCGGGAATCTCCTCGACTTTTTTTTCGCCGAGATATGAAACGTGCGCGGCGAGCTTGAGCGTTGCGATCAAATCCATGATCTCGTCGAGATAATCGCCGCTGCCGGCAATGACGAGTTGCACGTGTTCGTCTTGTGATAAAATCAACGGCATGGCGTGCAGCGCAACGTCGAGGCCGTAACGCTCGCTGATGGTTCCGTGAAAGAGCAATTTGATTTTTTCACCGGTCGCGCGAACGTGTGGCGGCGCAATCTCGCCGAAATATCTCGGGTCCGGCGGATTGAGAATCGGCAGAATGCGGCGGCGATATTGCCCGCGATTTTCCAACACGGCGGCGTAGGTATGATTTTGTGTGATGACCAGATCTGCAAATGCGCCGGAGGCGCGCTCGATTTTTTTGAGCAGTTTGATGAGTCGCGCGTCCATGCTCAAATGATATTTTGCCGCATACATTTCGGGCATGGGATCGAGATTGTCTAAAACAATTTTGGCTCCGAACCATTTCGGAATGAGCGCGGCGAAGCACATGAAGTCCGGCAGCGAGTACACGTGAATCACGTCATAGCGTTTGCGCAGATGGAGAAAGGAAAGCAGCACGAAGAAAGCGCAGAAAGACGCGGCATATTCGAAAAGATAGCGCAAAGCTGAGCCGCGCTTTTTGCTCACGGGCACGCGATGAATGTTCACGCCTTCGAAGCATTCGCGGCGCGGCTCTGCGCCGTTGCGCAAGCAGAGCAGATCAACTTCGCAGCCGCTTTCCACCAGCGCCAAAGTTTGCCGCAGCTTGCGCGGACTGTGGTGCGGAAAATAGGCGTGGCAAACGAAGCAGACTTTTTTAGGCATGGTCGTTCAGGCAACTCAAATATAGCTTTTGATATTTCTCCACCATTGCGGCAACGGAAAAATTCGCGCGCCAATGTGTGCGGGCATGCATGCCAATCTGCGCGCGATTTTCATCACCGAGCACAGCCGAAATTTTTTCTGCGAGTGCGACGGGATCATTCGGCGGAACCAGCCAGCCGGTTTCGTTGTCGGTAATGGCTTCGGGATTGCCGCCGGCGCGCGTTGCTACGATGGGTTTCGCCGCGGCCATGGCTTCGAGCAGCGCAATCGAATTTCCTTCCCACAAAGATGGAAGAATGAAAACGTCGAGCGCCGCGAGGATTAACGGCACGTCGTTACGATAGCCGAGAAATTTTATTTGCTCCTCGACGCCCTTCGTGCGGGCCAACTTTTCATACTCACTGTGCAACGGCCCATCACCGACGATAACCGTGCAGAGAGTTTGCCCGCGTTCCTTTAATATGCGCACGGCATTGATGAGAACATCGACACCTTTTTTTTGAAAGAGCCGCGTTACGGTTCCAATGAGAGGGACGGCCTTACTTTCGCTCAACTCCTGCCGCAGCGTTTCAACCTCGCACGCGCGCACGTTTTCATATGCGGACAAATCGATGCCGTTGTAAATCGTGGTGACTCTGTGGCCGGGGTGCCATTTGATATGGCGCTGCAATTCCTGCGACACCGTAATGACGTGACGAGTGAACGGCAAAGAGCCATACATGAACAGCGTGGGCGCGAAGCGTTTGAGGCGCAGACTCCAATTGTCATCGTCGTGCGAAGTGAAGCACAGCGGAATTCGCAATGCGCGCGCCGCAGCCAAGCCGTAGAAGTGTAGCAGAGGATAATGCGCATGAAGAAGCTGAATCTTTTGCGCGCGGCAATAGGCGATCAACTTGTGAAGCGCCGCACTGCTGAAACGTGATTGCACGCCCAGCGTTGTCACCGGCAAACCACACGTGCGCAGCGGCGAATCCTTCGCCTCTTCATCGGAGAGTGCGCAAACGTGCGGCTCGAACATTCCATCGTTCAGTTGGTGCGCCAGCGTGAAAATGACTTTGTTGATGGAATGCCATTGTAAAGTTTTGGTTAGATAAAGAATGCGAATCATGGATGCGGGTGCTATGGCGTTAAGTCGGCGCTTTCACCTCCGCAATGTCATTCCGGAGGAATCTTTTCTAGTGCTCGGGATCAATACTCCCAACGGATTTCTTGCCAGCGCTGAAAAAGTTTCCTTCTGAGTGACATGCTTTGAGCGGGCGGATTGACCATGCAAAATCTCACTGTAATGCTCGAGATAAATCTTGACGAGTTCCTGCCACTGCCGATTTTGCAAAACCCATTCACGCGCGGCGCAGCCGAGCCTTTGTCGTAGCGCATGATCCTCGATAACGCGTTCGCATTGCAGTGCGAGATCGTGTGCTGCGCCGGGTTGAAAACATAACCCCGTGACTTCTTCTTGCACGATCTCCCGCAACGCAGGCAGACGACTGACGAGCAGACATTTTCCTGCGGCCATCGCTTCATAAGGCTTGAGCGGCGTGATCAATTGCGCCACGCGGCTGTGCGAACGCGCGAGCACGAAAACGTCCAGCAGAGCATGATAATCGTGAATCTCTTGCGGTGCAATTTGCCCGGTGAAGATCACGTGCTCGCGTAGGCCCAACCGGCGCGCATGCTCGATCAAATTTTCTTTTTCCGGGCCGTCGCCGACGATCAAGCCTTTGACGCGCTTGCCTTTTTGCACGAGAAGCGCAAGCGCGGCGAGGAACAGTTCCAACGATTCATAACCGTTGAGCGAACCGAGGTAACCGAGCACGATTGCGTGTTCAAAGCCATATTGCTTGCGCAAAAACGTATAACGTGCTTCGTTAATCTCGTGAACCGCAACGCCGTTGGGCACGACAACGATTTTGGACTCCGGTGCCCCTCGAGCAATGAGCTCTTCGCGCAGCGTTTGTGAAATCACAAAGACTCTCGCTGCGTTATGCGCGAGCGCAAGCTCGGCGTGGCGATGATACCGATAGCGTAATGAACCGCGGCTGTAAAATCCTTTTGCGACCGCGGATTCTTCCCACAACCCGCGCATTTCATAAACAAAGGGCAAATGGTTGCGTTGCGCCACACGATAGGCCGGCCATGAAACGCGATGCGACGAATGGCCGTGAATGAGGTCGGGCTGCACTTTGTGATTCAATTCGTCGATTGCGTGCGCAAAGTCCTTTTGCAGAGCATAATGTTTGAGCACGGGAATATCGCGCTGTTCCAAATATGCGGAGCGCGCCGAGCGCGCGCTGTGATAGTATGTCACGCCGTCGACCGTTTCGACCTCACACGCCGCAACGTGATAGGGCGAAGTGACGCCAATCACATTGCAATAGGGTTGCTGGTGTTTGAGTATGTGCTGCGTGCGCATCGCATAGCCCGAGAGCAATGGCAGCGAAGAGTGTAATACGTGAAGAACGGTCATGGCTCACTTAATGATTTCAACCGACATGGGAAACGACTGCACCGGCTGCGGCGTGCAAAAGAAACCTCGGAGCGTGCCGACCATGAACAGCATTTTGGTGGCAAGATTGAAGAATGCTTGCTGCAAATTTTTGTAACGCAGCACTAGGCCGGTGAAATATCCAACCAACAAAACCAGCCAGAGCAACAACGGCCAAAACGAAGAAAACAAAAATGCCGCTGCGACTGCAAGTAATGCAGAGCCTAAAAACACGAGCGCGAGCAAATGATTTCTGCGGCGCAGCAGCAGCTTGTAGACTTGCGGCTTCTTATAGTGATAACGCAGCGCCTGCCCGAAACCGAGATACATTTTGTTGCGATACTTTCTGCGCAACTCGGCCCAAGCGTCGCGCGGCGCGGAGTAATGCTCCACCATCGCAACGGGCAGCGCCAAAATTTTGAGTTGATGCAGCTCGGCGCGAAAGCACATTTCCGCTTCACCCTCGCCATATAGGAACGGATTGAACGCGCCGATGCGCTGCAAGCGCTCGCGATGACACAGCATCGCGCCGCCGATCCAACGCGGATTTTCTTGCACGTGTTCGGGGAGGCGAAGAACGTCGTGCACGCGTCTCGCATTTCCTTCACGCGAAAGATAAATTTCATCGAGCCGGCCCAACACGGCTACCACGTTTTCATCTTCCAGAAGATAGGGTGCGGCTTGCGCGATCCAATCTCGCTGCAGAATCATGTCGCCGTCAAGAAATTGAATCAATTCGCCGTGCGACTGACTCATCCCAAGATAGCGCGCCGCCCACGAAGAGATGCGCGGTTCGGGAAGAAGCTGATAGATTTTGATCGGATAGCGCTGCGCAATCGCAAGGGTTTCGTCTTGCGACAAGGAATCGACCAAAATAATTTCGCTCGTCTCAATCTCACGCGCAGCCGCCAGCGCGGACTCAATGCAGCGCGCGATGTGCTTCGCTTCGTTGCGCGCGACAAGGACGAAGGAGAGGGTGAAGGGCTGCATGGCGACCGGTAACGTAGGTTATCGCTTCATGAACACCTTACATGGCAACCGTCTCGTGTAACGTGTAACGTGTTCACGAACACCTTACACGTTACACTTTACACGCTGTTGCTTCATACAAAAAATCATCGCGCTTAACGTCATCAACAAAAAGCCGGTGGAATCGCTATCCAAAATCGGCACGTAGAACAGCGCGAGCGACATGAGAAAAATCACGGCGCTGAAGCCGTAACTCTTCGCGCTCCAGTATTTGTCCGAACAGTGTTTGAGAAAAGCCTCATTCATTCTAAAAAGTTGAAAAAGCAAAACGAGCAAGAACGCGACGCCGGCAAAGCCAAGCTCGCTCAAATAGTATGCGATCTGACTGGTCTTGGCTGCCTGCAAATCGCTGTACAAGCGCCAAAGTTTGCCGCGGTAAGCTTGAAAATAATTATCTGACCACGAGCCGGTGCCGAAGCCGAAAACCAGATTGAACCAATCGGTGTGCTGCAATTGATAAATCAATTTCAAGCTCGCGAACCTGCCGATTTGCGTTCCGGCCTCGGTCGAGTTTGCGGCTAATTGTTCGGCAATCGCGCGTTTGGGATTGAGTAGATAAGCCGTCAAATCATAATCCGTGGCGCGCGAGCCGAGCACGATGAGCACGAGAAAGAGCACGAGATAGGCAAAGAGAAACTTGCGGCGCACGAGGCCGTGTTGTGTTTTCCAGGTCCAGCGCAACAGCAGGAAGCCGAGCACGAATGGCAGAAACACAAAGGTCGCGCGGGACATGGCCAACGGCAGTGGCGCGAGCAGCACCGCGGCGAGCACGAACGGATTGGCTTGCCAATGGAACACGCGCACTTTCTCTTTGAAAATGCCGAAGCTCAAACACAGGCACGCCATAGACAACAAGAATAGTGAGAGCAATCCCGAGCCGCCGCGCGGCAGCGTGCCGGTGACGAAATCAAAACGGCCGGAAGCGAGGCCGCTGACGATGCCGGGGTACCAGAGAAAATATTCTGCAATGCTCACCGGCACTTGCACGAGCGCAATGACGAGCAGCCATGAAAAAGTTTTTTTCAGAAAGGCTTCCTCGAAATCCGAATGCACGAACACGTAGAAGAAGACGATATAGCGCAAATGCCGGCGCAACGCGAGCAACGAGGTGGTCGCCGAAATTTCGTTGCCGACGGTGGTGACGAAGCTCAGTATGAAAAGCAAGATGACGACAATATCGAGCGGAGTGCGCAGCCACTTCTTCCGCGCGGAAATTTGAAACAGGCATTTAGTCAGCAGCACGAGAATGACGAGGTCTTTCACCCAAATTGCCGGCCGCGGAATCAAACCGAACATGGAGTGCAGCCATTCGAGCAAAAAAATGTCGAGCATGAGCACGAAGAGCGCGAACTTGGGCTGAATGCTCATGAGCAGAATCAAAGGAACGACGGCGAGCAAGCCCATCCAATAAGGCTCGCGCACGTCGAAGAGTGTCGCTAGTAGGTCCATCAAAAAAATACTGGGTCACGTTGGCGTATTGGAGTGATGGAGTTGCGGAGTAATAAAGAGTCCGCTACTCGCTTTGTAGCAACTCCGTCTGGTTTATGCTTGCACAGAACGCCTGTACTTGCGCGCGCGCGGAGGCAAGGTTGAGCTGTTCGTCTTTCATCGAAAAGAATATCGTCGTGAAAGCAAAAGGCGCGCGCGTCGTTGCAGAATATTGCACGACCGTATTTGCAACGCGCCGGCCGTATTGCGGTGCGATCCAGCCTGGGAAACTTTGCATGCGCACGTTTTTTTTATGAAAGGGAAACACGGCGAGCGTCGCGCCGCTGCTCTCTGCCATTGCCATAAGCTCCTCGGCAACGATGCGCACGTCGAGAGGCGCAAAGTGAAAGAACAATTCATACTCGTGCAGAGCATTGCCGAGCAAAAGGTCTTTGATTACCCAATAGCGCTCAATCTTGTTGAACAAAATTTGGCGGCGATGCACAACGGGATCGGCGAAACGGGAATAGCCGAAATGCTGCGCGTCGAGAAAATCATATTTCGAGTTGGTTTCGAACTTGAGTACTTGCGGCGGCTTTTCTTCTTTCATACAAAAAAGTGCGCCGCTTTGAAATTCATTCATCTCTTCGTGATCGACAACGACGGTGTTGTGAAACGCCGTGCTGCGAAATTGATTGCGCAACTCCGCGCTCGCGGTGTAAGTGAATGTGCCGGGATCGACAATGAAGTTCACGCCGCGTGCCGTCAATTCGAAACTCAGAGTGTCATTGTGCGCGTGGCCGCCGTTGCCGTTTTGCCCGCACGGCCCGCAGTCCACGATCATGAAATCATCGCGATGCCGCAAAACGTAGAGACCGCTTGCGGGGAAGGCTTTTGATTCTTTGATTCCCCCCTTGAGGGGGGCTAGGGGGGTGTTTTCGAGAACGCTCTTACAGCTCGAATTTCCCTTGTCAAGCTTCAAGTCTTCACGATCTACAATCATCCACAACAATTTCGCGAGCGACAGCCCCCTGGCCCCCCTAAAGGGGGGAATTCTTGAAACATCCTCATCGCTGAAAATCGGCAAACCACTATCATCATTATCGCCGAGCAAAGGGCGCGTGCCGTCGGGTTTTGTTGTGTGAATGATGAACTCGATCATCTTAATCAGTCGATCGAAATAAGCCGGCGTGAATTGTATTCCCGCACGCGAGGCTGCAAGCGTGGCGCAGAGAAAAATCTCCGTGGCCAATTGATGATAATGTGTCGAGGCTTCGAAATGCACGCCATCGACATAGACCTGTGACTCCATCTCTGCGTGCAGCTCGCGCACGCCGAACTCCAGCCACTCGCTGCCGGCGCGCGTTTCACGAAATAAGATTCCGAGCAGCACCAAGCCCGCAACGTTTGCGAGATAGTGATTTGCGGTGAGCCGGTTGCCGTGTGGGTCACGGCTGATTTCGAGATGGCGCATGATAAACTCGCCGTGTTGATACAGACTCTTCAGCAGCTCTTTCCAAAACGGCTCGCGCAATTCCGGCGCGGCCATGAAGAAGTGCGCACTGAAAATCCAATTCATCGCGCGCAACGCGACCTCCATCGCGCGGCTCCAATTCAACCCCGAGCTTTGGGGATTGCTGCAAATCCAATCCAGAATTTGCAGCGCAAACTCGCGCGCGTATTGCGCATCGTGCGTTGCATGATATGCCTGCCCCAACACGAAGAGATGTTGCATGCGTGAAAGCTCCCACGGCACTTTGATATCCGCGCCGGGCATGTGCCCAGTTGGGACGCGTTGATGCCAGAGTTTTTCATTCCACCGATAGCCGGACTTGAAATCAACGAACCAGTCGATGAGTTCGTAATCGTCAACCCGCCCCTCAAGGGAAGTGCGCTCTGCGGCGATCAAATCCTTTTTTGCACGACCAACACCCCCCTGGCCCCCCTCAAGGGGGGAATACATGGAGCAATCAACAAAATGCTTAAGCCGGCGATATTTTTTTGTCAGCCCATGTTTTGAAATGGGCATACGATAACAATGGCCGGCAAAGCCCTGCGCTTGCAGGTTGTGATGGACTTTTACCTTGCCCGAACCGAGCAAATCGAAAATGTGCTGGCAGATTTCATTTGCGGCAGCGATAGCGCCCTGCGAAAATTCGGAACCTTCGCAAGCTTGCCAGAACAGCCGTCCTAGTTTTTCCAATTGTTCGCGCAGCGCCGGGAGGTTTGATTGTCCGATGCGCGCGAAAAAGTAGTCGTCCGAAATTGCGGCGCCGTTGAGCTTATCGCGCGACCACTCGTAGGTGCGGCGAATTTTTCTGCGCAGCGTGTTCATCGTTTCAAACTCAGCAAGCCGCGAATTTGCGCGAGGCTGATTTCTCCGAGCAGCAGCACGCCGGCGCCATAAAGCGTCACGGCCAGCGCGAGCGATAAAAATAAATCGAGAGCGGAGAAAGAATTTGTGAAAGAAAAAAAGCTAAGGATGACGACCGCAGCGACAAGCGCCGCGCCCGCGCTGCGCGCCAGCGTCCGCAGCGGAAACTTCCACGTGAAGTGTTTGAGCGAAATGAGCATGATTGCAAGGAACAGTGCAGCGTAACAAGCCAGCGTGGTGAGGGCCGCGGCCATGTAACCGTAGCGCGGCACAAAAAAGAGATTCAACGCGATATTCGCCAAGCCTGCCGCCGTAACGAGCCACATGATGATGTTCGTCTTTTTTTGATAGAGCAGCCCGGACTCGAACCGCTCTTCCAGGCCGCTTAAGAAAATTGCAACCGCGACGAAGGGCACGAGGCGGTAGCCTTCATGAAATGGCGCAGTAGTCAGCATTGCGATGAGCGGCTGAGCGAAGACGCACAGCAATACGACCAGAGGCACGGCAAGTAAAAGGTAAGTGCGCGTCACGTTTTCCACCAACGCCTGGCTTTTTTGCCGGCCTTCTTCTTCCCACGTTGCCATTTCGAGCGGCCCAGCAGCCATACGAAAAAGCGCCGCGAGAAAGAGAATGGTCTTCTCAGTCAGACTATAGCTCACTGAGTAAATGCCAACCGCATGGCTGCCATGGAAGAATTCGATGAGGTAGCGATCCGAGAGGCTCAAAACCCACAGCGCGATATTTCCTGCGACCAATGGCATGCTGTATCTCGCCATGCTTAAGGTCAGCGGCAGTGAAGAACGAATTGTGTTGAATGAAAAAAAATCTGATGCACACCTAGTTCGCTCACGAATCTCCCCTTGAGGGAGACAGGGGGGTGTTTGGGCATTTACGCCCAAATCAAAGAACACCTCCCTGGTTCCCCTCAGGGGGGAAATTTTCAGAGCATGCTTCCACACAAACGGCAAAATGATGAGGCTCGCGACGACCTGCCCCCATAATAAACCGGTGACGCCAGAATCAAAAAACATGACGAGCAGAACGCCGAGCAATACACCGGCAATACTTTTCCACAAAACGAAAACGCTGTACCAGCCAATCTCGCGGCGCGAGCGCATAAAGTTTAATGCCACCTCGGAAGCGGCGCCGACGACGAATAGCAATACACCGATCGACATGAGCCTGTGGAGTGTGGCATCAAGTTGCTCGCGCAAAAGCGACAAGGCTGCCACGCTAATCAACAGCAGCGGGGCCATTGTGCAAATCATCGCCGTGATCACTGCGATGAAAAGTTTCGGCACACCGCCTTCGCGTTCGCTTGCGGGATAAAACCGAATGATCGCCATGCCCAGCCAATCCACCATCGCGCCGAGCACGTACACAGTGGTCATCACCAACACGTACATGCCGTATTCGCCGGGCGCAAAGAGCCGCGTGAACACTGGAATGGTGAGCACGGAAACAAGCGCGGGTAGAATGCGGGACGGCAGGTATTTCAGCACATCTTTGTGGAAGGCTCGAAGCATTGAAGTGATGGATTTTGGGATTGATGGAATCTTGGAGTGGTGGAGCTTTAGTGTCTAAAGCGTCCAATCTGTGCAAATAAATGCAAAGATCTTTACACGGAGAAAACGGAGCAAACAGAGATTAAAAGTCAAAGAGAATTTCCCAATCATTGTCTCCTCTGTTTGCTCTGTTTTCTCCTGTCGAACTTCTGGGTTGCGGCAGAGTCCGCGTTGCGTGTCAGCACTCCAACAATCCAACACTTCATCAATCCAATGCTCTTGCGGCTTGCGCGATACGTTTGATTTGCACGCGCGAGATTTCGGGATAGATCGGCAAAGACAGAATGCGTTGTGCCAAACGCGTGGTTACGGGCACGCCGTGCGGAATCGTACGTGCGTCGCGATACGGCGCTTGCAAGTGCAAAGGCACGGGATAGTGAATGCCGCATTGTATCCCTTTGGCCAGAAGCTCAACGCGCAATGCATCGCGGCGTTCATGTTGAATGACGTAGAGATGATAAACGTGACGCGCGTTCTGTTGCTCGCGCGGGAGCACGGCCTTGCTCTCGGCGAGAAATTCATGATAGAGTTGCGCGGCCGCGCGGCGTTTTTCATTCCATGCTTCGAGATGCTTGAGCTTCGTCAAGAGAATGGCGGCTTGCAATGTATCGAGCCGGCTGTTGTAGCCCAACATTGCGTGAATGTATTTTTCCGATTGCCCATATTGCCGCAGCAAGCGCAGTTTAGCGGCCAACTCCGTATCATTCGTGACGATGGCGCCGCCGTCGCCGTATGCACCCAGATTTTTGCCGGGATAGAAACTGAAGCAACCTGCATGGCCGAAGGCGCCAACTGGTTTTCCATCGTAGCGCGCGCCGTGCGCTTGACAAGCATCTTCCACTACTTTCAAATGATGCGCGTGTGCGAATTGCATAATTGCATCCATGTGCGCGGGCTGGCCGTAAAGATGAACTGGAATGATTGCTTTTGTTCGCTTCGTGAGCGCTTGTTCGAGCAGGTTGACATCGATATTATAGTCGTCTGCACGCACATCAACGAAGACCGGCGTCGCGCCCGTGTAGGAAATCGCGAACGCGGTGGCGATGAAAGTGTTGGCCGCAGTGATGACTTCATCGCCCGGCCCGATGCCCAAGGCGCGCAATGCGAGGTGCAAGGCCTCAGTTCCGCTGGCTACGCCGATGCCATGCTCGACGCCGCAGCAGCGCGCAAATTCTCTTTCAAACAGCGCGACTTCTTCTCCGAGAATGAAGTTGCCGCATTCCAGCACATGCTCGACAGCCGGGATCAGCTCATCGCGCAGGTTGCGATACTGGCTCACCAGATCGACCAATGGAATTTCACGGCGCGGACTGGTGGAAGATTTGATTTCTGGGTTCATGTGTTCGGGGCTTTCCTAAAAATTCTAGCAACGAAAAATTTTCAAATGTCCATTGCCATTCACCGGCTTGAGCGGCACGCGCGCGCCGCCGTTGTGCAAAGAGAGGTCGGCGGCTTCCAATACGCGAACGACTTCCATGCCGTTGTAGCCGTCGGTGCGCGGCTGCTGGTGTTTTATGATGCACTCGAGGAAGTGCTGGCACTCGGTTTTCAGCGGCTCAATCTCTGTAAGACGAGGGCTGTACGTGTCGCCGTAACGATAGCTGAAATGAAACTCGCCGAACGTGTCGTAATAGGACGGCGCTTCCACGCCTTTATCATAGATTTTGATTTTCTCCAACGGCTCGACGTCGTCATAGACCGCCATTTTTTTGTCGCCGACCAAAGTCATGCGCCGCACTTTGTTGGGGTCGAGCCAACTGCTATGCACCACGGCCATCTTGTCATTTTCAAAGTGCATGGTGAGCACGGCCACGTCGTGCAGATTCTTGTTCAGAAAGGCGAGGCCTTGACAACTTGCGCTCACGGGTGCGCGGCCCATCAAATGCAGGATGATGGAGATGTCGTGGGGCGCGAGATCCCACAGTGCATTCACGTCGCTGCGCACCGGTCCGAGATTCAAACGGTTCGAGGAGATATAACACAACTCGCCCAATTCGCCGCTGGCCACGAGCTGTTTGAGCTTGTTGACGGCTGCGGTGTAGAGAAAAACATGACCGACAAACAAGACTACGTCTTTCTCCTCAGCCAGAGCAATGAGGTCTTCACATTCGTCAATCGAAGTGGCGAGCGGTTTTTCCACGAAGGTGTGCAGGCCGGCCTCCAGAGCACGCCGCGCGAGGTCGTGGTGCGTGCGCGTGGGCGTGGCAATGACGATCGCGTCAATGCGATCAGCGTCCAACACTTCTTCAATTTTGTTCGTCACACGGAGATCGCGAAAGCGTGCAGCCATTTGTTGTAAGCGCGCCTCGTCGAGGTCGCAGCAAATTGTAACTTGGGAATTCGGCAGGTCGCCAAAAATGCGGGCGAGGTTCGGGCCCCAATAACCCAATCCAACTAAGCCAATGCGAACCATGATACTTTTCCACTCACATTTGAATCACATGAGACGTGGAGATACCGCTCTCACCACTTCATCATCGCCACACAAGCCACGTTTAAATTTAGGCCACTTTACACTGTTTAAGGTGTAACGTGTACGAGCTCAAAACGTCAGTACGCTCCGGCATGAGAAAGAACGGCTTTGAAAGTTCGGCACAGCAACTTGAGGTCAGTCCACAAAGACAGCGACTGGCAATAACGCAAATCCATGCGAATCATTTCTTCGTAGGGCACGCGACTGCGGCCTTCAATCTGCCAAAGGCCAGTGATACCCGGTTTCATTTCCAACGCGCGCCGATGATACCAGCGTTGATAATTCGCGCTCGCATAGCACGGCTCGGGCCGCGGGCCAACCAATGTCATTTCGCTTTTGAGCACGTTGAGCAGTTGCGGCAGCTCATCGAGGCTCCACTTGCGAATAAACTTGCCCACGGCGGTCGTGCGCGGATCATTCGTAAGCTTGAAAACGCCGTTGGAATTTTTTCCGGCAACGAGGTCATTGAGGTGTTGCCGGTGCAGCTCCTCACTCGCACCGGTGGTCATGGAGCGGAACTTATACATCATAAACGGGCTATTGCCCTGGCCAATACGCTTTTGCATGAAGAACACCGGGCCGCGTGAATTGAGTTTGATGGCCAGGGCGATCAGCAATAGCGCAGGCGCCAGCAAGATTATTCCAACGAGGCCGCCGGCAATATCCATCGATCTTTTCCAAAGCGGCAGCGGGCGAACGAAGAAAGGCAGCAACTCGGCGGCAGATGTTTCGGTTTTTGAAGCCGGCGCGTCTTGCCAGTCTTTTGTAGAAGAAAGAGTCATATGACTCTTGCGCACTTCCACAAAAGAAGCTTTTGCAGATTGGAAGTCTGTGCTACGATGTGCATGAGTCTTTGCGAATGCTTCATGTGGTAAAATTTCAGAGCGGCGCGATGCGTCTTCATCAAACCAATCAGAAGGATAGGTTATAATCTCACAGGTCATGGCTGGAAGCAATTCGGTGAAAAGTATGCGAAGGTCGTTCGCCAATTTTTGCGCGCCCGTAGCCGAGGTATCCGGCAAAACGAGACCGAGATGTCGTTCATCCAACCAACCGGCGTCATCCGTGAAGCGCACGCGCTGAAACAGTGTTTGCGCAACGCGGCGCGAGAATTCACCGCGCGCGGCATTCTGGCCGAGCGCGAGGATGATCACAGAAAACTCGTGGTCATTGCGATCGGCGCGCCCACGCTCGCGTTCCATGAGCAGGTATAGTTGTTTGGCGGAAAGAAGCTCTCGCATGTGAAATTTCAGAGGCGTTGATATAACCAATTCGGAACAAAGAACCGCCGTTGATTCAGCACACAGCCCAGCATGCGCACTTGAGCCTTTTCCAAGATGCGCTGTGCTGCATGCACGGCTTCGCGTTTCGTTTTATGCGCTTTGACGATCAAGAGCACGCCGTCGCACAGCTTGCTCAGCTCCGCAGCCTCGACGCCGCGCAGCAAGGGTGGCAGGTCCAGAAAGATGAATTCGAATTGCGTTTTCAACTCGCGCAACAACTCGCCGAGCCTTTCGATTTCATAATAGTGCAATGATTTCGCATGGGTCTGCCCCACGGTCAAGAGCTTCAAACTCGACCGCGGCACGTCTTTAAGGGCTTCCAACCAAACGAGCTCCTCGCGCAACAATTCGGCAATTCCACTTGCGAGACTGACGCCAAAGAGCTGGTGCAATGAAGGATGCTGCAACTGTGCGTCGATCATCAATGTTTGCGTTGCGCGCCGGCCGTCGTGTTTCGCATTTGCGCTGCTCTGCGCATGCTTGTGCGCAAACCGTTCTCCGGCTGCGCTCAGATTGTGCGCCACGAGCAGAGCCGTCGCCACCGCCAGTGTCGAGGTGCCTTCGCCCGGTTGCGCGCTGGCAAATCCGATCACGCACGGCGTTTTGTCTTTCCTGGCGAAGAGAAGATTGTGCGCCAGGCGCTGCAGGTCATCACGCCATTGCGCGAACTCCGCGGGCCAGCCGTGGAAATCCTCGCGCGTAATGTGGGCGATCAACTTGCCGCTCTCGCGCGATGGGAATGTATCTCCCGCCTCGGTGGAGCGCCGCGCCGGAACCGGTTTCGCTTCTTCGCCGTTCGTTTTGATTTGTGGTGCCAGCGTCATAAGAGGAAGATTTATCGTTTTCTAGTGTTGCATCACTCGCCGGGTTTCGGCGTTTTGGGAAAAATTTCTTCGATCGACATTCCAAAAAATGCCGCCACTCTTTCTTTGAATTCGTCGGGGGGATCAATGCGGCCGCCTTCGACCATGGAAAGATAAGGCGCGCTGCACTGCAACTGGATCGCCAACTCGTATTGCTTGATACCCTTTTCCCAACGCCTGAGCTTTAGCAAATTTTTCATCACGGTCTCTTCCGCTTGAGACTTATTTTACACCCTCCAGCAAGCTCCGCATGTTCACTTCACGCACCGCACCTAACAGGGCCAGCCCCGAAAGCTGCTCCAGCTCCGAGGCCGAGTTGATGGAACGATCGAAATACTCAACAAACAATGCCAGACTCACGCCCGCGATGATTCCCAAAATCGCGGCCAGGGCCACGTTCAAAACTTTGCGCGGCTTTGCAGGTTTGCTGGGAACCACGGCGGGACTGAATACTTTGATCTGCACGCCTTTTTCCGATTTGGCCAGAGAGATGCGCGCTTCTTCGCGCTGCCGCAACAACATCGAATACACGTCGCGGCGATCATTCAAGCCGCGGCTGAATTGTGAAAACTGATACTCCTTCTGTGCAAATTGCGAAATCTCTTGCGTCACTTGCGCGATGGAGGATTGCAAGACCGCTTCTTCCGCTTGCAGCGCGCGGATTGCCGTCGCTTCTTCCGCGAGAATTTGTTTGATCTCGTTGGTGATTTTGCCGCGCGTCGCGGCGATCTGCTGTTCCAACTCGACGACTTCTTCGTATTGCGGCGTGAACTTCTGCAGCAACTTCTGTTTGAGCAGCTCCATGTCCAGCCATTCGCCTTTCAGCTTGGCGATGTGTTTTTCACGGCTCGGGCTGTCGCTCGTTTCCGTGGCCGGAATGTTGAAGTCTTCGCCTTTTTGAAATTGCTCCTGCATCACTGCCAGGCGCGCTTCTTTGCCGAGGCGTTTTGTGCGCACGGCGGTGAGGCTCTTTTCATAATCCGAAAGGCGGTTCAGCAAGATCGTGCTTTGCGCCTCCGGCGAAGAGATGCCGCCAGCTTGCTTGAAATCCGCCTGCTTTTGCTCCAACTGGCGCAACTGTTCATCGGCAAGGCGAGTTTGTTCTTCAAAAAAGTTCAATGCTGTTGCTTCATTATAGATTTCGGAACGATAAGCAGAGTACGTGTCGATGACTCTTGCGACGACCGCGGCAACGAGCGCGGAGTCTTTTGCTTCATAACCGATGGCAATGACGTTGCTGCTCTTCACGCGCTCGACATTCAGCGTTTTCATGAAAAGCTCGACGGCGCGCTCGAAGCGCAGTTGCTTTTCCGCGGGCGATTTCGGCGGCTCGTCCTGTTCCAGTTCATCGAGGCGGAATGCTGTGACCACGCGCTCGGCAATCGGGCGGCTTTTGAGCATTTCGATCTCGGCATCGATCCAGTCAAAATTCTCGAATGCCGAAAGCGGATTCATATTGAAGAGCATCGCCTTTTCCGCCTCCAGATTGCGCTCGACCACAATTTTTGCCGTCGCTTCATAAATCGGCGCAACGAGAAAACTACCGAGCGCGACGCCGAGGACGATCACGAAGAACACGGTCAAAATCAAACGGCGGCGTTTGAATAAAACGAGGAGCGCATGCCAGCGCGACGCAAATGCGTCATCGCCGCCATTTTTAATTCCACTCTTGAGAGGGGCCAGGCTGGTGTTCTCGCGCACGACTATTTCATTCGAGTTCATCTATTGCTCCACCACAATGCCTGCAAATAAACATTTAACGGCGGCAGCACACCGTCATAAACTTGTTTCAAAAATGCGCTCACATTGCCAATTGCCGTTCTCGGCACATAAACGACATCTTGGGCTTGCAGATGCAGCGCAGGGCTCCTCACCGCGCCGCTGTTCATGTGAAGAGCATCGCTCAAATCGAGGCGCAGGGCATGAATTTCACGATTGGCGCCCGGCCGCAGCAACAGCACGCTTTTGAGTTTTGCTGTTTGCGTGGGTCCGCCTGCGGCCGTCAGCGCTTGCAGCAGCGTCATGTCTTTCTGCAGGGGATGCCCACCGGGCGATTTCACTTCGCCGAGCACATAGATTTGGCTCGCTCCAAATTGCCGCACGAACACGGTGACTTCGGGATTCAGCACGAATTGCGCATAGGCTGCGCTCACCAGGCTATCGAGCTGCGCGGGCGTCATGCCGAGCACAAATACTTCGTTCATCTTTTCAAGCGAGATTCTGCCATCGGGCCGCACGGCCACGGTCTCATCGAAGCGCGGATTGTTGAAGAACTTCACTTCGAGCACATCGCCGAAGCCTAATTGATATTCTGGAAACTGCGCTGCTTGCGGAGGTTGAAAGATTTCCGGCTGCGCTTGCGTGGAGGATTCATTCTTCAGAGCCGCTCGGTTTGAGCATCCGAAAAGAATGCAGAGACTCAAAGTGCATCCAATAATTCCCCGCTTGAAAGAAGTGTTCTTGCGCAAACGATTTCCCAAAACGAATACTATCTTTTCCAAACCGCGGAAACTCCCCCGTCCTTCCTCGAGAGAAGAATAATTCGGCGCCTCTCTTTTCATTGCTTTTGTATTCATCGCAACGCTGCAGGCGTAATAAGAATTTATTCAGAAATCAGGGCCAAAAAAATCGCGTAACTCAAGCCGGCAAATTTCTAACGCAATTATTTGGGCTCGTTTTAACTTTGCACACGGCCGTAAAAATCTGTTTGAGCGTGTTTTCGTCTAGCGGTTTCGGCATGCGATAGATCACGCCTTTGGCGACCGCGGCTTGCGCGGCTTCGTATTGTTCATCTTCAAAAAGAAAAATCGAAGGAATGTTCGGATGATAACTTTTCGCAATCGTAAACGCGTCGAGTCCGGATAGCGGTTGAATGTCGGGGTCATAAATGATGAGACTCACTTCGTTTTGCTGCAAGTACTCGAACAAGGCCTTGACATTTGCGATGGCGACCACGCGAGTTTGCACATCAGTCAAAACGTTTGCTGCGAGCTTTTGTACCGCAGCATCCGCAGACACGACGAGAATTGTCCATGTTGATTGATTCATTAAATGCAATTCAAGAGGCAATTCCACAACCATGATCGGAGAGGCAGTGCGAAGGAGGACGCGCAGATCATTTTGCGATTGAAAGACTGTCGTTGCAATAGGCAAGTCTTGCGCCAATCATGGGGTGCCAGCATGAAGCGGATTCAGCATACAAGAGTAAGCACTCTAACCGTCTCGATTAGTGGAGCTTATTCCTTTACTGTATGCCCAGGGCCGGGTGGATTTTCGCAGGAAGAATAAGGTAAGGGACTGACAACGATGTCGTAGCTTGCTTTGCAAGGGTGTGAATTATACCGTGAGGATACCGAGAAAATCAGTCATTGACAAAGCCGTCGCGAAATTGACAGCGATGTCAGTTGCGGGCTGTGCATAAAAACAAAAACCACGGGGCTAGCCGTGGTTCAACAGTTATTCTATTAAAAGTGAAATCTGTGCACAGAAAGCAAAGACTTCAGATTCATCGGCACAATAATGACCTAATCATTCTGCCGAAAAATTGTTCTGCCTGTTTGGTTGCGGCTGTTCGCGTTGGGTGACCTATTGCTATTTTTGCGGATGAAGAGGGCGAATGGCCTCGTTTTATTTCTGCTCGAAATTTGATTTCGCGCTCTCCGCGCCGTTGGCATAATTGCGCAAATTGCCGTAACGCTGCAACATGCGATAAATCGTGCGATCGCTGATGCCGGCAATCCGTGCGGCTTCAGTGATGTTGAATTTCGTTTCCACCAGCAGCTTGGTGAAATAATCCTTCTCAAACGTGGCAAGATGGCGCTTCTTGGCCTCGCTGAAAGGCAGATGGGTATTCGGACGGCGGCGGGCCGTTTGGTATTTTGCGGGAATTTCTTTCGTGGAAATTTCTTCGCCGGCGGACATGACCACCAAACGCTCCACCACGTTTTGCAGTTGCCGCACGTTCCCCGGCCAGTAATAATTTTGCAGCAAAGCAAGAGCTTCCGGCGATATGGTTTTTGCGCTCAAATGATTTTTCTTGATGGCCTTCTCCAAAAAATGCTCCACGAGCAGGGGGAGGTCTTCCAGACGATGGCGCAGCGGCGGCAGATGGATGGGAATAATATTCAAACGATAAAAAAGATCTTTGCGCAGATTGCCTTGCGACATGGCCTTTGCGGGCCGCTGGTTCATCGCCGCAATCACGCGCATATCGACGCTGATTAAGCGCTCGCTGCCCAGGCGCCGGAATTGCCGCTCCTGTAACACCCGCAAGAGCTTGGCTTGCAGATTCACTTCCAGCTCGGAGATTTCATCGAGGAACAGCGTGCCCTTGTGCGCCAATTCGAACAAACCGTGCTTCATGGTCGCGGCGCCGGTGAAAGCCCCTTTTTCAAACCCAAACAGCTCGCTCTCCAAAAGATTCGCTGGGATCGCGACGCAATCCACCGGAATGAACGCGCTCTCTTTGCGCAAACTGTGAAGGTGAATCGTGCGCGCCACCAACTCTTTGCCGGTTCCGGTTTCGCCCACGATCAATACGTCGGAATTCGTTCCGGCCACTTGCATAATCATCGCGCGCACTTTGCGAATTTGTTGGCTCTGCCCGATAATCGCCTCACAGCCCAACGGCTTCGGTTCAAGCGCGAAGTGTGCGGAAATCGCCGCAGACGCAAAAACGCCTTTCTGGCTCCGAACGAACGCCTCGACTGCTTTGACTTGTTGAGGATCGAGTTGGATGTTCTCTTTATAGAAAAGGCAAATCAGGATGCGAAAATCCGTGTCACCGTCCCAAGCGATTTGCAAATGGTGGGAATGCTGGTATTCCGCAGCGAAGGGGAGCGGCATGCCGAGAGGGGCGCCCTCGAAGGAAAGGCCGATAATGTGATTGAACTGCTGCAAGCTCGCGCATTGTTGCAGGAAGGCTTGTAATCCGGCTTGCTGGAGCGCGCACTCGGACGCGCCCGCGATCGCTACTGGAAGGAGGGTTTGCCGCTGCCATATCGAAAGCAGACAAACCTTCGCATGCAAAGCACTATTGATGAAACGCGCCACGTGCAAAAGGCGTTCATCGGTCCGTGCTGGAGATGTTGCTTCCATCTCCCCCTCGTCATTTGGTGATGGTTAAATGGCAATTGCCGGCGGCGTCGGTTGTTGCTCAAGCGGTGGGCGCATCCCCAAGCCTGAGCTTTTAAGAACATGCGGATTTTAGAATATTTTAATTTGAAGCGCAAGGCGAATTTTGCCGGCGCAATGCCGATAGCATCATGAAGTGGGAATGGCTCCACAAGCATGCAACAAGCGCAGAGCGTTTTCAGAGAGGATGGCAGCTTTGGTTTCTTGTGGAATTGGCAGCGCGAGGAAATCTTCGACATTCCTGCGCATGTCCCTCACGCCGGGGCTGGGCCAGTCCGTGCCCCATAAAGTTTTGTTTGCGATCTCAGCGAGGCGCGGCACATACTCCAACAATTTTTTGGGTGGAATACCGGAGATGTCGATGTGAACATTTTTGTGGCGGCGCAGCAGAAAGAAAGTCGTTTCCGTGTGCAATGGCCGGCCCGCGTGCGCAATGATGATCTTCAAATTCGGAAAGTCGACGGCGACGTCGTCGATCGGCATGGTATCCGCGAACACGTTGCGCGCGCCCGGGAAAATGCTCGTGCCGCCATGAAACATGACGAGCATGTTCTCCTGTTCGGCGCGGCGATACAGCGCTTCCTGCGCCGTGTTGCCGTAGCGATAGGCATTGGCGGCGATATTCTGATGCGGCGGATGCACTTTCAAACAGCGGATGCCGAGCTTGAGCAAGCGCGCCATTTCCGCTTCAACGTTGTCGCAGAAACGCGGATGCACACCGCCGAACGCGATGAGCCGCTGCGGGTCTGCTGTGCAATAATGCGCGGCGAAGTCGTTCGTGGCCGAAGTAAAACCCATGAGATCGGGGCTCGGATAATTGATTAAGCCCACACGCTCCACTTCGTTGGCATCGAGAAATTCTAAAAACGCTTTGGGAGATTGCATGAAGTTCTCGATGGCGGCCAGATCGTTGCGGCCGGCCAGCATCAACTCGCGCACGCCGGGCTTGAGCTGTTCCCATGGCTGAATATGAACGTGAATGTCGATGACTGTCATCGGGAGTTTTCCATATGCGGAGTGTTGCCGTTGCGTTCAAAACAGCTTTTCGCGATACTGTTCTTTTCCATTCACCAACACGGCTTGAATGCCGGCGTTGCCGAATTTGTCGATTGCGACGCGCATGGCAATGGTTTCGTCTTCGCCCGGTTGTTCCAAAACGCGACCCTGGCCTTCAGGCACAAAGTAGTTTTCAATGCCGTAACGCACGTTGATTTGCGTCACGGTTTTGCTCTCGTGCTGTTGTTGCAGTGTGTCGAGCAAGGCTTCGTTTGGAAGACTATCCGGCTCGGAGGCCGCGAGCCATGCCTCTTCAATCACCCATTCGACTTCGCCTTTGATGACGACTTGCTGCGCCGTGTGCGCCGGACGCTGGCGATGCACGGAGATGGGCTTGGCATCGGTTTCACCGGGTTGCAAGAGCACATATACGTGCTCGTGCTTTTTGAAATTGCGCTCGCCGGCAACACTGTCCAAACGCAGCGTGCTGATTTTGTAGTTCAGTCGCACGTAATCGCCGCGAAAGAGCGAGCGCGGGTCAATGGGCGCGGTGGCCAAAACTACGGGCGTGCCGGTGGCGAGCGTCCATTGCTTCTTCGCGATCATCGCAAGCAACACCAGCGTTTGCAGGAGCACGACGAGCGCAAGCTGGCGCTTCATGGCCGCCCGCCTTCGCCGCGTTGAGCGAGAATTTGTTCGGTGAATTTGCGGCGCTGCTTTTCGAGCAAGTAGCCGCCGCCGAGCAGTAGCATTCCGCCCGCCATAAAAAAGAAGGAGCGATTCAGCAGCGTCCAGAACGTGTCGAAATAGCGCGTGACAATTCCCGCTGCGAAGCAGACGAACGCGGTGTTGACGAGGTAACGATCCTGTTGTGCCATGCCTGAATAGATGAGCCACACTAGCCCTGCAAAGAAGAGCAGATTGCAGCCGATCGCCGCCAGGTCGCTGTATTGGTTTGGAATGAAAAGATTGGCGGCAAGCAAAGCGAGAATGGCGAAGAGCAATGCTCTTCCCCAGACTAGATAAGTGCGCGGCGCCTGTTGCGATACGCGCTCGCGATGCCAAATTGCCAAACCCATTAAACCAAAAAGCAGAATGCCGGTTGTGAGCCTCCAAAAAGCCGCGGCGGGGCGCGGCGAGTACGTTTCTTGCGGAGGCAAGTCATGCAGGCCGGGAAAGGTCAAAGCGTAGAAGACGAGCAACGCCGCGAGCGCCGCATAACGCTGCACGGGCGCGCTGAATTCCTGCACCGCGTCATAGGTTGCCATCACCATGCCCACGATCATCAATCCGAGATAGACGAGAAAATAAATCTGCAAAAGAAAGAGGCTCGCGCCGCGCAGGTGTATTTCCGCATGCCACGCGAGATTGAGATAAGTAAACAAGCTCCACAGCATGAGCGACAACAACGCCAAATGCCAAGCCGGCCGCCATTTTCTTTGGAAGATGAGGAGCGCTGAGAGCGCCCACACGAGGAGAAAAGGCCAGTGTAGTTTGTCTTCGAACTCAAAAATTTCCATGCCCGTCCACAACGTCGCGAGTGCGAGGGCGGCGAGCAGTGCGGGCTGTGAGCGCAAAAGATACGCAACTAGCAAACCGCCAAGCGACCACATGAGCACGCCATTGGGATAGTGCTCGTCGATGTGATAGATTTGCGCGATGAGCATGATATTCGCGCCGAAGAGAATGACGCCGAGCAACAACAGCGCTTGGCCGAGCCTGGGAGAATGTTTGTCATGCTCGAAGTAATGCGCCAAGCCATAGGCGCTCCACATCGCTCCGAAGAGAATGAGAAGTCTGATGAGTTTGGGCATCACGTTCCAATTGGCCGCGAAGAAGGTGATGACCCCCGTGCCCAGCAGCAACACGCCCAGCATCGAGAACGCGGAGATGGGATAGCGCGCCGCGCTGGTTTGTGCGCCGACATAATCGAGAATGGGCTGCTGTTGTTCGGCATGGAGCAGGCCGCGCTCGACCCATTGCGGCAACTCGCGCCGCAAATGTTTTAGGAATCTGTTTTCACGCATGAAGATTCGTTATTTCGAAGTTTTACCCAGTGCTGAAAAAGATTCTTTCAGAATGACAAGCTGCAGAGTTTACTTCCTCAACCTCTGCGCGAAGAGCCAGCGCCACAAATCCTCTTCCGCATAAGCGCGGTCCCACGAGTTGTGCGCAACGCCTTCATATTCGGTGTATTTGACGTTGCCGCTGAGCGCGCGCAACGCTGCGACCATGTTGCGCGATTCAGTAACCGGAATTGTGCGGTCCGCGCTGCCGTGAAAAATCCACACAGGTGTTTTGCCGATCTTCTGTGCGATAGTATCGTAGGGCTTGTCTTTTGGGACTTGCGCAATGACATGCGGCGGAAAGGGAAAAGTGCGCGGCGGAACCACGCCGCCACAAATCGGCACGAGCGCGGCGAATTTTCCGGGGTTGCGGCTGGCGATATAAAATGTGCCATACCCGCCCATGGAAAGCCCGGTCAAATACACGCGACTGCGGTCGCCGTGGAACTCTGCGATCGTTTGTTCGAGCGCTTGCAAGGCTTGTTGCTCCATGTCGGCAAACCAGACTTCGCCCCAATGGCATTGCGGCAGCACGACGAGACCCGGAAACGTTTCCATTTGCCGGCGCAAAGCCGGACCCAGTCCGGTTCCGGTTTGCATCGCGCAATCATTGCCGCGTTCGCCTGCGCCGTGCAAGAAGAGCAGCACCGGCCACTCTTGTTTCGGTGCATACCGCTTCGGAACGAAAACTTGATAGCAGTATTCGTTGTTGCCGAGCGTCACTTTGCGTTGCAGAAAACCCGTTTCAGTAGAGGGTGCGGGCACAGTGAAAGCCGTCACGAGCAACATAAGGAGATGGATCATCGTGGTTCCTATTTCGAAAGTCACAGATCATTCCAACGCCGGCGCGAGGCCTTCGAGGTCGAGATTCGGTGCGGGTTCGGAAGAGACCGGCGCCGCGGCCGTCGCACGCTGTTGATAGAGATGCACCTCGCTGGCATAGAGCGTGAGCTTGAGGGCCATGCGCGCAAGCATATAAAACTGTTGCAAGAGAAAGAGCAGCAGCACGATGAACATATTTGCGGCCGAAAAACTGTTGGCGAGTGGGTTGTAGAGCGCCAGCAACAATGCGCCGGCGATGAACATGAACAACCCCAAGCCGAAGGTGGTGAGAAAATTGCCGAAGGCGAATTTGATGCCCTGCCAAATGGAGACGCGCATTTTGCGCTCTTCATGCAGCACGGCGTGAACGCGTGCATAGTCGAAGATCATGCCGAATAGAATCACACTGAGTGCCGTAATTGCAATGCGCACCCAGCCGCCCCAGTACGTGATGCTTTGATAGGCGTCTTTGCCCCATATCAGGCGCTGCACTCCGGTCTCCAAAAATTGCACGCAAAACAAAATGCCGAGGACGGGAATGGCATATAGCGCCAAACGCACGAATCTGCCAAAGTGCGCCGCAGCGCCGCTCCAAAACTGTTGCGGCATATAACGCTCCTGTGTTGCAAAAATCGTGAAGGCGCCGCCGGAGAGAAACAGCCCGAAGAGCCAGTAGAGGCCGGGCACAACCAGCAGCATGGCCCTTTGTGTCGTCAGCACCGCTTCATTGCTGCCGAAAAATTCAAAAACAAAGTCCATATCCAATGCGCCGCCGAGTTTTGCCCCCATTGAGCTGTCGCCGATATAATTCGAAAGCATGGCGCGGATCGGCAGCAGCAAAATCAAACCGAATAGAAAATTGGCGAGATAAAACACGAGCACCATGCGCTTGTTCGCGCGCATTTGAGCGAATCCGTGTTTGAGGCTGGCGATGAGCATTTTATCGTTCCTTGTTCGTTGCACACTTTACACGTTACACTTTACACGTGTACGTGTAAGGTGTAACGTGTGTCCGTTCTGGAATTAGAAAATCATCTCGAAGCTTGGCAGCACGAGCCACTCGGGTTGTTCGAGCAGGAATTGCATCCAAAACAAAAAGCGCGCGCTCAATTTGTTCGTGCCGAGGCTTGCGCTGCTCACCAATTTGCTGTTGTTGGTGTAATTGACATCGAGCACAATTTTGTGGTCGGGATCGACCGCCGCGGAAACGAGCTTCGTAGGTTTGAGGTAATGGAATTTGCGCCACGTTTCCTGACCGTCCCAACTCTCATGCACCTTCTCACCGTTTGCAAAAGTGGCGACCATTTCCACTGGAAACTTGAATTGGCCGAGACGCCGCACGTGCACTTCGCTGGCGTAAAGCTTGGGCTTGCCCTGCGCCGCGGCCGTGTCTGCGCCATTTGCCGAAGCCTCGTGTCCATTGGTTAAACTCGAGTCTTGCGAGGCGGGGGCAGAGAATTCGAAATCATACCCTTTGCTGCTTTGCACTTCGTGCGTCAGAACTTTGTCGACGCTGTAATCGAGCACGACGTTTGAATAGAGCGCTTGGTCAAAATACCAATTCAAATCCTGCCCGCTGACCTCATTGACGACGTTGATGAAGTCGCGCGAGGTGGGGTGCTTGAAGCGCCAGCGTGCGACATAAGTGCGCATGACTTCCCGCATCTTTTCCTCACCAAGATAATTCTGCAGCGTCGTCAGCAACACTGCGGGCTTGGAATAAGAATTCGTGCCGTAGCTTCCGCCGCTATAGTAGCCCCACGCCGGGCGCACGGTTGGATCGAAATCTTTCGCGGTGAGATAACGCCCACGATGCATTTGAATGTTGTTGATCTTGATTCCGAACAGATTGATGACGTCGCCACTCGGCCCGTATTTGTCTTCCAGAATTTGCGTTTCGGTGTAGCTGTTGACGCCTTCATCCAGCCAGCTTTCTTCAAACTCGTTCGAGGCCAGGAGATGATACCAAAAGTTGTGGCCGAATTCATGAATGATGACCACTTCCACTGCGCGCACGCCCGTGGGAAGCCCATAGGTTGTGCCGGCCGTAATGAGCGTGGGATACTCCATGCCGCCGGACCCGCCGGCGCCGCGCCGCGGATCGACTACAGTTAAATTTGGATAAGGATAATCGCCATACCATTCTTAATGATATTCCACCGCGGCCTTCGCGGCTTCCATGTGGCGCAGCCATTGATAATCGTGATCCGGCTGCATGAGCACGCGAATCTCGACGTCTTTCGTTTTGATGTAATCCGTGTGCACGCGAAACTCGGGGCTAGTGGTCCACGCGAAGTCGTGCACATCTTCGGCGTGATAGAAATGCGTGGCAGTGCCATCACCATTGTCTAGCACTTCCACTTGCACGCCGGTGGCGCCGAGCACGTTGGCTTTGGGCACGGTCATGCGCACGTTATACACGCCATAGTCTGCGAAGAACTCCGAGTTCGCGTGAAATTGATGGCAGTTCCATTTGCCGTCAATGTACACGCCGATTTTGGGAAACCATTGCGCGACGAAAAAATATTCTTCCTTCGCGCCGGTGCGCGCGAGCGGGGGCTGCGGCAGCTTGGCGGTAAAGTCAATGTGCAAGACAATGGAATCATTCGGAGCGAGCGGCGTAGGCAAAGGTAGGCTGCAAACGGTTCGGTCTTCGGTATTGTCGTCGTCGGGATGTATGAAAGCCAGTGTGTGCGTCAACTCTTCACCCGAAGCGAGCGCGAGACGATTCACATCGATATAGCCCCAACCATCTTTTTCGATGCCATGGCCGCGACTCCAACCGCGGGATTCTTTCATGAAGGTCGATTGGCTGTTGCGGAAGGCATTGAGATAGAGATGAAACTGCAGCTCGGAGATCGTATCGGTCGACTTGTTGTGCCAAGTCAATTTCTCATTGCCGATGAGCATGCGTTTGTCCGGCGCCAGCTTGACTTCGATATCATAGTTTGCAATGCGCGGACTAAGCGGTTGCGGAAATAGCACCGGTTGCGCCGCAAGCTGCCGTGCGAACACAAACAAAACGAGACTGCACCAGACTTTGCAGAACTTGTGTTGCATGACCATCCTCCTCCGAAAAGGGTAATCAACGAGGCTACGAAAGAAAGGTGAAACGATTTGGACAAAGACAAAACAATTGCTGGCAAAACTATAAAGAGCTTCGTCTCATGAAAAATAGTTTTGTCGGCAATCGTTTTGCCTTTCGAGGTCTGCTCAGGTCGTTACGAGTCTTCTTTCCATCTGCGCGTTTTCGCGCGCTCGGATTTCTTCGTGGATTTTGCGGCCTTCGTTTGCAGCCGCTTCTCTTTGGCGGCGCGCGGCGTCTTTGTGGGAATGCGCGGTTTGGGCTTGCGCTGACGGGCGCGAAGCTTTGCGAGCAAACGTTCCCACGCCAGCTCACGATTTTTGAGCTGCGAGCGATGTTCACGCGCGATGACGACGAGGCCTGTGGGCAAATGCTTCAAGCGCACTGCGGTTTCGGTTTTATTTTTATGCTGTCCCCCCGGCCCGCTCGCTTTGTACGTCGTCATCTCGACTTCGCCTTGCAAAGCCGCGACGGTCAGCTCGCTTTCTGAATGAGATTTGTTTTCTAAAATGCCGGCCATGAAGATGACTGTTTGAAGGATTGTACCAGTGCTTCGGTGGTGTCATGCGAAAAATCTTTTTCAGCATTAGCACAAGGATGTGGCTTAAAAGATTTCTCCTGCATGACAAGAAAAGTGAGCGCAACTATCCACTCATGTAACTGCAGTAATCAGCACACGCCCCGCACTCGTTTCTCCCAAATAGAGCCGGAATGCTTCGGCGTTTTCCGCTTTTACTTCCACGAGTCTGCTGACTTCGCCGCCAAATTCGCCGTGCAGTGCATGTGCGCCATATTTGCGCAACGCTCTTTCGACGTTGGCTGATTCCGCGTATTGATAAGAGAGCTGAAACGTTTGCATGGGAATGAGAGGAAGCAAAGCTGCGGCTTCGACCGCGGCTTGCACAGCGCCGCTGTATGCGCGAATCAAGCCGCCGATGCCGAGCTTCGTGCCGCCGAAGTATCGCGTCACTACGGCCGCGAGATTGGTGAGCTTGCGCGCTTCCAAAACTTGCAGCATGGGCCGGCCGGCCGTGCCCGCGGGTTCATGAGCATCGTTCGCATATGCAACCAAGCGCGCCTCCATGCCGACGCGAAAAGCACAGCAATTGTGCGTCGCATCAGCAAACTGCTTGGCACGCGCGGCAATGCGGGCTTCCGCCTGCTCGCGGGATTGCGCCGGAACGAGCCAAGCAATGAAGCGCGAATCTTTCACGCGCGTCTCGGCTTCACACGCCGCAGCAATGGTGAAATACTCGGCCACCACTCAACTCATCATCCAATCTTCAACGTTGTAACCGCGCAACTGTGTCAAGCGCTCCAATACTTCACCGACTTTGTTGTTGGGAGTGGAGGCGCCCGCGGTCAATCCGATTTTTGCGCCGCCTTGCGGCAACCACTCACGCGAGGTGATTTCTACGGCTTGGCCGCAAGGCTTGTGGCGTATGCAATCGACGCTTTCGAGGCAGGAAGGATCGTCGATATGATAGGCTTTGGTGTAGGTCGAAGCCAATTCGACGAGATGGTTCGTGTTGCTACTGTTGTATCCGCCAATCACGAGCATGAGATCCAAACTCTGTTGCTTCACAAGCGCCAACACCGCGTCTTGCCGGTCTTGCGTCGCGCTGCAAATCGTGTCGAAATTCCGGAAGTGATCCGCGATATTGTCATAGCCGTAGCGGGCGAGCATCGCCTGTTTGAGGCGATCGGCAATCGCCAAAGATTCGCTGGAGAGCATGGTGGTTTGATTCGCCACGCCGATCTTTTGCAAGTGTCGCTCCGGCGCAAATCCCGGGGAGAGTGCATTTTTGAAATGGAGCAAAAACGTTTCGCGCGCAAGGCTGCCGGCGATAAAGGCGCAAACCATTTCCGTCTCTTCCATATCTCGCACCACGAGAAAGTGGCCTTGCGCGTATTTCGTTGCTTGGCTGCTGGTGGCGCGGGTTTCCTCATGCGAGTATTTGCCGTGAATCACGGAAGTAAAACCGTCGCGCGCATATTGCTCGACACGCTTCCACACATTCAACACCGAACCGCAGGTCGTGTCGATCATGATGCAGCCGATGTCTGAGAGCCGCTGAAACTCCGCGGTCGTCACGCCGAACGCCGGCAAAATCACGACGTCCTCTTTGCGGAGATTTTCGAAGCGCACGCCCTTGCTGTATTGCCCGCCAAGAAAACCGATGCCCATTTCCAGCATGCGGTGATTGACGTGGGGATTGTGAATGATCTCGCCGGTCAAGAAGATGCGGCGCTCGGGAAATTTTTCACGCGCTTGATAGGCATACTCCACGGCGCGATCGACGCCGTAACAAAAACCAAATTCTTTGGCGAGAAAGAAGTGCAAATTGCCCACGCGCAGATTATGGTCGTGCGTGCGCAGATATTCGACCAAACGGCTGTGATAATGACGGGAAAGCTGCTCCTGCGCCACGGCTTTCAGCCCCAGCCCTTTTTGAAAGTACTGTTGCGGTTGGATGGTTTCGACGATGGGGAGGGAAGACAATGCGAATCCTTTCGGAAAGTTTATATCGTAATTCGCCGCCCCTCTAAATGTCCTTGGAAGAATCTTTCCCGGTGCTCAAAAAGATTCCTTCGGAATGACCTTGTCGAGGGGCGGATAAATTCGTTCGACTTTACTTGTGATACTTCTCGCCGCGCATGATGGTGCACGCGCGATAGAGCTGTTCCAAAAACACGACGCGCGCCAATTCGTGCGGAAGCGTCATGGTGGAAAGCGACAGCCGTTCATGGCTCCGTTGCAAAACTTCCACGCTCAATCCCATTGCGCCGCCGATGATGAAATCCATCTTGCGCGAGTTGCCGGCAAGATGTTTTTGCAATGCTTGCGCAAAACCTTCACTCGTTTGTTGCACGCCCTCGCTTTGCAAAGTGACGAGCTTGGCGTCCTGGCGCACATGCCGGAGCAACTCACGGCCTTCTGCAAGAAGCGCTAGCGGGCCCGACTTGCCTTTGCCGAGCATCGTGCGCACTTCTATAACTTCGACCTCGAGATAATGGCGCAATCGTTCAACATAATCGTCGCTTGCCGCCGCGAAGTGCGAGCCTTTGATTTTGCCAACGGCAATTATGCGAACGTTCAAAGGAAAGTGCGGCATGGCTCAGAATTCATAACTCTCACCCGGCTGCACGATCTTCGCCTCCACGCCCAGAGCCGCCACTTTGCTGCGGAATTCCTGCGGATCGGCGTCGATCAGCTCCCACGTTTTGTAATGCATGGGAATGACGACGCGCGGCTTCAAAAATTCCACGGCTTTCACCGCATCCTCAACGCCCATGGTGAAGTTGTCGCCGATGGGCAGCAACGCCACGTCGATTTTGTTCATTTGGCCAATGAGCTGCATGTCCATGAACAAGCCCGTGTCGCCGGAATGATAAACCGTTTTGCCTCCGGCTTGAATTAAAAAGCCGGCGGGATTGCCGAGATAGAGAAACCCCTGGTCCGTTTGCAAGCCCGAGCCGTGATGCGCAATGGTGAGCTTGACTTTTCCGAAGGGGAATTTGTGCGCGCCGCCGATGTGCATCGCGTGGCTTTTTGCGCCTTGCGAAGCGCAGTGCGTTGCGATCTCATAATTCGCAATCACGGTGGCATTGTTGCGCGTCGCGATTGCCACCGCGTCGCCCACGTGATCGCCGTGGCCGTGCGAAACGAGAATAAAATCGCACTTCACTTGATCGGCGGTGAGCGGCGCTTTGGGGTTGCCGGTGATAAACGGGTCGATGACGAGACGATGCGTGCCGGTTTCAAACAGGAAGCACGAATGGCCATAGAAGGTGAGTTTCATATGACCTCCTGTGGTTGAATTCTATAACGTAGCCCAAAGGACTTTAAATTTTGGATGCACTGTTTCGAGTTAAAATTTGCCGCCGCGTGAAGTGCCGTGAGAAGTTTCTTCATGTTGTGTCGCTGCTGCACCGAGGTGTCATCTTTGCTTGTTTATCTCAGCTTTGTCTTTTCAGGCTAGCCCAACTTCCGCAGGAAAAGAATTTTTTCGGGCTTTTTCGCGTGCGGGCA